>NZ_QLMG01000057.1 GCF_003259905.1 Salipiger aestuarii
TCTGACGGCGTGCGTGCCCTCTCGGCAGATTTGCCTTGCAAATCGCCTGCCGGGTAACAGTGCGTGGCGCTCCCGTGACGAACTTGTCCCATAAGGCTTCCTTCCATTCATGAGAAAGGATCGCACCATCAAACCGTGGGATCAAACACCTAGTTCATCCGCCAAAGTTTCGATCCGGTTGGCGTGACGTGAAGGAACAGCCCGCGTCCATCCGATAGCTTCTGGACCTTTTGCGCAGGCTTTGCCGCGCGGCATTGGGCATCTGTGAGGGGCATCCAGGCGACACTGATTTGTTGGTATCGCCGTCATCATACCAACAAATGATACCAACAAAAGCTGAGACGCATGGAGACGCACTGACACGTATGAACGTGCGAAATGACGATAACCTACTGTTTTCAAGTAGATTGCCGTAAATCTGAGACGCATGGAGATGAATTTTTGGTAGGCCCGGCAGGACTTGAACCCGCAACCAAGGCGTTATGAGCGCCCTGCTCTAACCAATTGAGCTACAGGCCCACCGTGTCAGCCTGACTATCATCCGCGCGGGCGCGGTCAAGCCTTTCGCGCAGCCCTTATGCCACGAAATCGGCAGGTATCGCGCCGACGAGGCCGGGCAGATGGCGGGCCTCGATCGCAAAGACATGCCGGGGCGTGCCGGCGGCCGCCCAGACCAGATCGAATTCCAGCAGGCGCGGGTCGATCCAGGCGCGGATCGGTGACAGGTGGCCAAGGGGCGACACGCCTCCGATCGCAAACCCGGTCTGGGCGCGGATCAGCGCGGCATCGGCCTTGCCAAGCGGGGTTCCCGCAAGCGCCGTCGCCTTTTGGGTGCACACCCGGTTTCCGCCCGCCGTCAGAAACAAAACGGCTTCGTCGCTGTCGCCCGCGCGAAAGATGATAGACTTGGCGATCTGGTCGAGCGCGCAACCGACGCTGTCGGCGGCCTCTTGGGCGGTGCGCGCCTGTTCGACCTCACGGATGTCCGGGGTCAGCCCGGCATTTTCCAGCGCGGCGCGCACACGTTTCAGGCTCTTGCTCATGGTGTGGTCTCGGGGTTTCGGGCGGATGAGCCTTTTGGATCATCTTGCAGGGCCAAGGGCAAGACGGTTGCGCAGCCCCCGGTGCATCTGCCATCCCTTGCAGCATGGATTTCGCGTCTCGTATCACCCGACTGCCCCGCCCGTTCGAACCCGATCTGGGCCAGGAGGCGCTTGCCGCAACCCCTTGGGCGCGGGCCGACACGGCCTTGCTGATCGCGGGCACCGGGGGCACCAGCCCCTATCTTGGCACGCTTTTGCGCCGCGAGGGGGCCTGGCTGGAAGCCGCGCTGGACGACCCCGAAGCCGCGCTGCCCGCCCTTGCGGCCAATCTGCGCACTGTGGCGCCGGATGCGCTGGACGCGGCGCTGCGGCAGGCCAAGCGGCGCGTCGCGCTGTTGACGGCCCTTGCGGATCTGTCGGGCGTCTGGCCGCTGGAAACCGTCACCGGGGCGCTGACCCGCTTTGCCGATCTGGCGGTCGATCTTGCTTTGCACGCGGCGCTGCTGCGCGAGGCCAGGAGGGGCAAGCTGCCCGGTCTTGGCGAGGAGGATCTGCAAGACGCAGGCGGCATGGTGGTGCTGGCCATGGGCAAGATGGGCGCGTTCGAGCTGAATTATTCGTCCGACATCGACCTGATCTGCCTGTTCGATCAGGACAGGTTCGACCGCGACGATTTTCACGAGGCCCGCAGCGCCTTTGTGCGCGCGACCCGGCGGATGGCGGCGACGCTGAGCGATCTGACCGGCGATGGCTATGTGTTTCGCACCGATTTGCGGCTGCGCCCGGATCCCGCTGTCACGCCTGTGTGCATCGCGATGGAAGCTGCCGAGCGGTATTACGAAAGTCTGGGGCGCGCGTGGGAACGGGCCGCGTATATCAAGGCGCGGCCCTGCGCGGGCGACATCGCCGCCGGGGATCGCTTTCTTGAAACGCTTCGGCCGTTCGTATGGCGCAAGCATCTGGATTTCGCGGCCATTCAGGATGCCCATGACATGCGTCTGCGGTACCGCGACCGGCATGGCCACGGCGACATCACCCTGCCGGGGCATGACATGAAACTCGGGCGCGGCGGCATTCGCGAGATCGAGTTCTTTACTCAGACCCGGCAGATCATCGCGGGGGGGCGCGACCCTGCCTTGCGGGTGCGCGGCACGGTCGATGGGCTGCGCGTGCTGACGCGAACCGGCTGGGTGCCGGGCAGCGTAACCGAGCGGCTGGCCGATCACTACTGTGCTCACCGCGAGGTCGAACACCGGGTCCAGATGATGCAGGACGCGCAGACCCATGTGTTGCCGGGCAGCGACGAGGGATTCGAACGGCTTGCCGCGCTGATGGGGCAGACCGCCGATACGCTGAAGTCCGCCCTGCGCGCGCGCCTGCAAGAGGTGCATGCGCTGACCGAGGATTTCTTTGCCCCCGACCAGCGCCCCTGTGCCGCCGAAATCCCCGACGAGATCGAAAACAGCCCCCTTGTCGCCCGCTGGCCAAGCTATCCCGCGCTGCGCTCCAGCCGCGCGCGTGAGATTTTCCGCCGCCTCAAGCCGGAAATCCTTGGGCGGCTGGCCCGCGCGCCGCGCCCGCCCGAGGCACTGGCGGCCTTTGACGGCTTTCTTGCGGGCCTGCCCGCGGGGGTGCAGCTTTTGTCGCTGTTCGATGTCAATCCGCAGCTGATCGACTTTTTGGTCGACATCGTGTCCACCTCGCCCGATCTGGCGCGCCACCTGTCGCGCAATGCGGCGGTGTTCGACGCGGTGATCGTGGGCGATTTCTTTGCGCCCTGGCCGGGGCCGGGCGCGCTCAGCGCCGAGTTGATCGCGATTCTCGCGCGCGAGGACGATTACGAACGCAAGCTGGACATGGCGCGCCGCTGGGCCAAGGAATGGCATTTTCGCGCCGGTGTGCACCTGCTGCGCGGTCTCAGCGAGCCCGAAGAGGCGGCGCAGCATTATGCCGATGTGGCCGAGGCCGCGCTGGCCGGGGTGTTTCCCGCCGTACAGCAGGACTTCGCGCGCAAGCACGGGGATGCGCCGGGGCGTGGTGCGGTGGTCGTTGGCATGGGCTCATTGGGGGCACGGCACCTGCACGCGCTGTCGGATCTGGACCTGATCGTGATCTATGACCCAGCTGGGGTCGAGGCATCCGTGGGCCGCCGCCCGCTCGCCGCGCGGCAGTATTACGCCCGCCTGACCCAGGCGCTGATTACCGCGATGACTGCCCCCATGGCCGAAGGACGGCTGTATGAGGTCGACATGCGCCTGCGCCCGTCGGGCAATCAGGGGCCGGTCGCGGCCTCGCTCGCCGCCTTTACCGCCTATCAGCGCGAACAGGCGTGGGTGTGGGAACACCTGGCACTGACCCGTGCGCGGGTCATCGCGGGCCCGCCGGACCTTGCGCAAGAGGTCGAGGCGCTGCGCGTCGATCTGCTGGGCGCGGCGCAGGACCGCGACAAGGTGCTGGCAGAACTTGCGGCGATGCGCGCGCGCATCGCGCAGGCCAAGGGCGCGGGCGATCCGTGGGACCCAAAGAACGGGCGCGGCCGGATGCAGGACATCGAACTGTTCGCGCAGGCTGCGGCGCTGTTGTCGGGCAAGGCGCCGCGCAGCACCGCGCGCGGGCTGACGGCTGCCGCCAGGCTGGGCCTTGTCACGCGTGCGCAGGCCGACCAGCTGGGCGCCACCTACCGGTTGTGCTGGGCCTTGCAGATCGGCGCGCGGCTGATCACCGAAGGCAGGCTGGACCCGGCCGACGTCGGCACGCTGGGCTGCGTGTTCCTGACGCGCCTGACCGGCACGCGGGACCCCGCCGATCTGGGCGCGCGCCTGACCGAGGACTGCGCCCGCGCTGCGGCGATCATCGACGCCGCCCTGCCACGGCCCGCGCCGTGACGGCCCGCAACCATAGACCGGCCTGCACTGTCGCATGCCCCGCACCTGGCTGACGCACCGCAGGAGGTCCCATGCCCGAATACATCGCCATCGACATCCCCGAACAGCCGCGCCTGGCGCAGAACATCGTCCACTTCGCGCGCGCGCTGCGCCGGGCGGGGTTGCCGGTGGGGCCGCGGCGCGTGCTGGATGCGGTGCGCGCGGTGGCGCAGGCGGGGTTCACCGACCGGATGGATTTCTACTGGACGCTGCACGCCTGTTTCGTCAACCGGCCCGAACAGCGGGTGGTCTTTGCGCAGGTGTTCCGGCTGTATTGGCGCGACCCGCGCTATCTGGAACACATGATGTCGATGATGCTGCCGGCCGTGCGCGGCGTGCAGGAAGAAAAGGTGGCGCAATCGGCCGAAAAACGCGCCGCCCAGGCGCTGCTTGGCGATGCCCTGCCAGACTTGCCTCAGCCCGAGGAAGACGACGCCGCGACGAAACTTGAGGTCGACAGCAGCTTTACCCTTTCGTCCGAGGAAAAGCTCAAGACGCTGGATTTCGAACAGATGTCGACCGAAGAAGTGGCCCGCGCCAAACGCATGCTGGCGCGGCTGACCCTGCCGGTCAAGCCGATCCCGTCGCGCCGGGGCATGGCGTCGGCGCAGGGCCGCCGGATCGACTGGCGGCGTACGATGCGCGCGTCGATGCGGCAGGGAGGCGAAATGCGCACGCTGTCCTGTCTCAAGCCGCGCCCGCGCTGGCCCAATCTGGTGGTGCTGTGCGACATTTCGGGCAGCATGTCGCAATATTCGCGCATGGTGCTGCATTTCCTGCATGCGGTCGCCAATGAACAGGGCGCGGGCTGGGCGCGGGTGCATGCCTTTACCTTTGGCACGCGGCTGACCAATATCACCCGCCATCTGGGCCAGCGCGACGTCGACGCCGCCCTGCGCGCCGCCGGCGCGGAAGCGCAGGACTGGAAGGGCGGCACCCGCATCGGCGGTTGCCTGCGCGCATTCAACCGCGACTGGTCGCGCCGGGTCATGGGGCAGGGCGCGGTGGTACTGCTGATCACCGACGGGCTGGACCGCGACGATGCGCAGGCTTTGGGTCGGGAAATGGAACGGCTGCACCTGTCGTCGCGCCAGCTGATCTGGCTGAATCCGCTGCTGCGCTGGGATGGTTTCGCGCCCAGGGCGGCGGGCATCCGCGCGATGCTGCCTCATGTGGACAGTTTTCGTGCCGGGCATTCGATCCAGTCGCTTGAAGATCTGGCCGAGGCGATTTCGCGCCCCGAGGACCCCGGCGAAAAGGCGCGTCTGATGGCCGCGCTTTAGGCGGTCACGCGCCGTGGTCTGAACCTTTCGGGTCCTGCGCGCGTTTGGTGCCCAGGGTGCCGCCGTTCGCGCGGCACATCGGAAGAGGACAAAACATGACCCTGACGAACCCGCTTTTCAGCACGACCACCGCTGCGCTGGCCCTGATGGCCGGCCTTGCCACACCCGCCCTGGCGCAGTCTCCGTCCGACACCACCCCGCGTGAGTTGCTGGACGCGGCGCGCAAGGGCGAGCTGGACCTTGGATTTGACACGACGACGCTCAGCCGGGACGAATTGCTCGGCGAAATCGTGCGCGCCAAGGCGCAATGCGACGCCGGCACCGCACCGCAGGAGCTTGCCTGCGACCGCATCGCCGAACTGCCCGATCCATCTGGCTGGCTGGCCGCACCGATGACAAAACAGGTCGGGACGCAAGAGGCTGACGCGCCCGCGGAGCCGCTGGCAAAGGCCGCGCCGGTTCCGGAAAGCGAAAATGCCCAACAAGGCGCGCCGGGGATCGCCGAACAGGCCGCCGATGCCACCAGCCAGGACGCCCCCACGCTGGACGACGGCGTCGCGGCGCTGGCGCAGTCTCTGGCCGACGCCGCAGAGCCGCCCGCTGCGGCGGACTCCGCCGACGCGGCGCCCCAGCCGGATACCCCGGCGGCGATCGACCCGCCCGCGCTTGCGAAGCAGGTCCAGCCCGACGCCGGCACGCCGCCTGATCCCGGCAGCGACGCCGTTGCCGAAGCGCTTGACGCACAGGCCGAAGAAATGCCCGACGACGCTCCGGCAGTTGGGCGCGAACCCACGGCGCCGGACTCCGCCGCCGAAAATGCCGTCGAACCCGCGAAAGATCCGGCGCAACAGCCGACGGTGGAAAATCAGGCGACACCGCTGGATGCGCCCGCAGCGCCGCCCACAAGTTCCGAACAGGCGGACATCGCGGCCCGGATCGCAGCGCAAGGCAGTGCCTCTGCCGCCGCCAGCGCCGATTCGACCGAAGACGCCGAGCTGATCGAAGAGGTGCTGACCGACGAAAACACCCGCAGTTCGGCCGAAGATTTCGACACCCGCATCGGGGCCGCCGGGTCGGACGATGACGATGACGACGACGACAAGAACACCGCCCTGCGCAGCTTTGGCGCCGCCGCGCTGGTGGGGCTGGGAGCCGTGGCCCTGAACGAGATGCTGGGTGACAATGCCAAGGTGGTCGAAAACAGCGGCGACCGGATCGTGGTGGAACAGGACGGCCAGTACCGCGTGCTGCGCAATGACGATGTGTTGCTGCGCCAGCCGGGCTCGGACGTAAAGACCTATCGCTATGACGACGGGTCGACCCGCACGGTCGTCACCCGCGACAGCGGCGCTTCGGTCGAAACGGTCAAGGCCGCAGATGGGCGTGTCCTGCGCCGGACCCGGACCCTGCCCAATGGCGAGACGGTGGTGCTGTTCGACGACACCCGTGACGAAACCGAGGTGGTCATCAACGACCTGCCCCAGGTCGAAGAGGCGCCCACCCGCCGCATCAATTTCCAGGAGGTGTCCGAAGACGAGCTGGCCGCCGCCCTCGCGGCCCAAAGCGCCACGCCCATCGACCGGCGCTTTTCGCTCAACCAGGTGCGCAACATCGACGCCGTGCGCCATCTCGTGCCGGAAATCAGCGTGGATTCGATCAATTTCGCCACTGGGTCGGCCGCCATTCGCCCCGAAGAGGCACGCGACCTTGCCGCCTTGGGCAATGCCATGAAACGCGCCATCGCCGCCAACCCGACCGAGGTGTTTCTGATCGAAGGCCATACCGACGCGACGGGGGGATGGGGCTTGAACCTTGCGCTCTCCGACCGGCGCGCGGAATCGGTGGCGCTGGCGCTGACCGAATATTTCCAGGTTCCGCCCGAAAACATGGTGCTCCAAGGTTACGGCGAGGCGGATCTTGCGGTGGACACGCAGGATTCCGAGCGCCGCAATCGTCGCGCCGCCGTGCGCCGGATCACCCAGTTGCTTCAGGGCGGCTGAACGAAACCGGGTCGCCCGTTGCGCGGCGTCCTGCGGCGCCCCGCGGGGATCGTAACAACAGGCGGCGCGCAGGATAACGTGCGCCGCTGACAAAACGCAGATGCGCGGCGGGGCCCGTGGCGCCGCGCATCGCACGGGCTGATCAGCCGGTTACACCATCATTTCCTTGGTGGCCGACAGCGTGATGTCCGGATAGTCGCGCACAACGCGGTCGATGTCCCACTGCATCCGGGTCAGGTAGACCACATCGCCGTCGTTGTCATGAGCGATGTGCTGCATGTTGGCGCTGGTGAACCTGTCCACCGCCGTTTTATCGCCATGCACCCAGCGGGCGGATGTGAACTGCGACGGCGCAAAGCGCACCGGCAGGCTGTATTCCTGTTCGATCCGCGCGCCCAGCACCTCGAATTGCAGCGCGCCCACCACGCCGACGATGTAGCCGGATCCGATGGCGGGCTTGAACACCTTGGCGGCCCCTTCTTCGGCGAACTGGAACAGCGCCTTTTCCAGATGCTTGGCCTTCATCGGATCGCCCGCGCGCACGGACTGCAACAGCTCGGGCGCGAATGACGGGATGCCGGTGACCTTGATCGCCTCGCCCTCGGTCAGCGTGTCGCCGATGCGCAGCTGGCCGTGGTTTGGAATGCCGATGATGTCGCCGGCCCAGGCTTCTTCGGCCAACTCGCGGTCGGCAGCCAGAAACAGCACCGGGCTGGCGATGCTCATGGGCTTATTCGTGCGCACATGGGTCAGCTTCATGCCGCGTTGGAAATGCCCGGACGACAGGCGGACAAAGGCGATGCGGTCGCGGTGCTTGGGATCCATGTTGGCCTGCACCTTGAACACGAACCCGGCGACCTTCTTTTCCTCGGGCGCGATGGCGCGCGGGGTGGCGCGGGTCGGCTGCGGTTCGGGCGCGAGCGCGCCGATGCCGTCCATCAGTTCGCGCACGCCGAACGAGTTGATCGCCGACCCGAACCAGATCGGGGTCAGGTGCCCTTCGAGCACCGATCGCGCGTCAAGCGGGGGCAGCAGGGCGCGCGCCATCTCGACCTCTTCGCGCAGCTTTTCCAGCAGATCCGCAGGGATGTGCTGGTCCAGCTTGGGATCGTCCAGCCCTTCGAGCCTGATCGATTCCGCGACCTTGTTGCGGTCGGCGCGGTCCATCAGTTCCAGCCGGTTGCGGACCATGTCGTAGCAGCCAAGGAAATCGCGCCCCATGCCGATCGGCCAGCTGGCGGGCGTCACGTCGATGGCAAGGTTTTCCTGGATCTCGTCGATGATCTCGAAGACGTCGCGGGCCTCGCGGTCCATCTTGTTGCAGAAGGTCAGGATCGGCAGATCGCGCAGGCGGCAGACTTCGAACAGCTTCTGGGTCTGGGATTCGACGCCCTTGGCGCCGTCGATCACCATGATCGCCGCGTCCACCGCTGTCAGGGTGCGGTAGGTGTCTTCGGAAAAATCCGAGTGGCCGGGCGTGTCGACCAGATTGTAGCGGAAGTTGCCATAGTCGAAAGACATCGCCGAGGCACTGACCGAAATGCCCCGTTCCTGTTCCATCTTCATGAAATCCGACCGGGTGCGGCGGGCCTCGCCCTTGGCCCGCACCTGTCCGGCCATCTGGATGGCGCCGCCATACAAAAGGAATTTTTCGGTCAGCGTGGTCTTGCCCGCATCGGGATGCGAGATGATCGCAAAGGTGCGGCGCCGGGCGATTTCCGGCGGAAGGGCGGGGCGGTTCGAGGGCGTGTCCAGCATGATCGCGCGTATAGCGGCGCCTTGCCGCCATGGGAAGAGGAACCGCATCGCGAGGGGCGGCGTTCCCCCTGAAAAGGAGACACGCCATGCCAGACCCAAGCCTGAAGAACGAAAAGCTGTACGAGGACCTGCGCGACAAAGGGATGTCGAAACAAAAGGCCGCGCGCATTTCCAACGCACAGGCGAATCCCGACATGCACCCGTCTGAAAAAGGCGGCAAGGCCCCCCCGTACGAGGAGTGGACCAGGGACGACCTGTACGCCCGCGCGCAGGAACTTGAGATCGACGGCCGGTCCGGCATGAACAAGGACGAGCTGATCGCGGCCCTGCGCAACACCTGATCGTGGGGGCGCCCCGGTCGCTTGTCGAAGAGGTCGCCGAGACGTTTCCCGCCCCCACCCGGACGCGCGCGCCGCGTTCCTTTCCGATCCGTGTCAGCAGGCCGACGCGCGTCGGAGCAGTTCCGCCAGGCCGGGGCGGTCGAGCAGCGCGTCTTCGACCTCCAGCGCGTCATGGCCCGATGTCGCGTGCCCCGGCATCAGGGTGGCCAGTTGCGACGCCACGTCGCGGGGCAACACGGCGCGGGTGCGGCTGTCGACCAGCATGGATTCCGCCGCGATGCCTTCGGCGTAGATGATCTGATGGTGGTCGAACAGCATCTGGTAATATTCGACGAATCCGCCCTCGACGCGCGCGATACGGTCGCCATCGACAAGGTGGCGGGCCTTGACCATGACCTCGGCGCGCCCGGCGCCCAGCCTGTCTTCGCGCTGGTAGATAAACAGGCGGTGATCCGGGCTGACCCGCAGATCGCGGGCGTTGTTCAGAACGCCGCGGCGGATCAGCACAGGTGCGAAATCCCCCGTGGCGCGCCGGATGCCGTGGCCGATCCAGCGCACAGGCCGGGGCCCATCGTCGCGGGTCAGCACGCGGTCGCCGACGCGCAACGACTCGACCGCCACCTGCGCCCCGGAGGCCAGGGTAATCAGGGTCCCGGCGGTGAACGAGACGCAGGCCACCTGCGCGAAAGTTGCCAGAGCCGCGTCGCGATCAATGCGCATCAGGGCGTAGTCCTGACGCGCCGTCATCTCGCCCAGCGGCATCAGGTAGATCCCCGCGACATCGCCGTCGTCGGTTTCGACCAGCACCAGCCCTTCGGTCATTCGCCCGTTGCCGGTCATGAAGCTGACCACGCAGTCCAGATGCAGCTCGGCCCCCGGCGTGCCGATCCCGGTCCCGCGCGCGATGCGAAAGGGCGAGGCAGAGGCGGGCAGCACCGCCAGCCTGTGCCGCACGGCCACCGGCGACAGCGTGTAGATGTCATCGGGGACCAGGTCATCGGCATGGCCCAGGCCGTCGCCCTGATTGGCGCCATTGACCACGCGCACCTGATCGGCCCGATAGACGGACACGCTGTGCGCCGCGCCGTCGCGGCCATCGTTGGATCTGTCGGTCATGTCGCGCTTACCTTGCCGCGCTGCGGTGCCCCAAGAAACGATATGGTCCCCATTGAATGCAAGCGCATTGTGTCATCAAATGGTGGCGCGACAGGCATTTTCCCGACCAGCCAGGGCAAAACGGGCAGGATCGACAGAGCAGCAAGGACAGCGCAGTATGGATCTGAAGATTTCCGGAAAGACGGCACTGGTCTGCGCGTCGTCAAAGGGGCTTGGGCGGGGCTGCGCCGAGGCGCTGGCGCAGGCGGGCTGCGCGCTGATCGTGAACGCCCGTACCAGCGGCCCGCTGGATGAGGCCGCCGACGCCATCCGCACCGAACATGGCGTCGATGTCACTGCCGTGGCCGCCGACATCGTCGACCCCGAGGGGCGCGCAAGGGTGCTGGACGCGGCGGGCGATGTCGACATCCTGGTGACCAACGCCGGCGGCCCCCCTCCCGGCTACTGGACGGACTGGAGCCGGGACGATTTCATCGACGCGCTCGATGCGGCGATGCTGACACCGATCGCGCTGATGCAGGCGCTGGTGCCGGGGATGATCGAGCGGGGCTGGGGCAGGGTGGTCAACATCACCTCGCGCTCGGTCAAGGCCCCGCTGCTGCCGCTGGGGCTGTCCAATTCGGCGCGCGCCGGGCTGACCGGATTCGTCGCGGGCACCTCCCGCCAGATCGCGGGCAAGGGGGTGACCATCAACAACCTGCTGCCCGGTGTGCACGACACCGCGCCCATCGACGGGATGGACGGTGCGATGGCGGCGCAAAAGGGGATCTCTCGCGCCGAGGCGCGCAAGATCCGCGCCTCCACGATCCCCGCGGGCCGCTACGGAGATCCCGGCGAATTCGGCAAGATGTGCGCTTTTCTGTGTTCGCAGCACGCCGGGTACATCGTCGGGCAGAACATCGTCGTGGACGGTGGCGAAACATCCACAACCATCTGAGGTGCGCGTGCCATGTTGCTTTTTGCGTTAACTATCCCGTTGCAGGTGTCGTCGGGCGCCGGGGCCGCCGCCCCCTTCCGCGTGTGTCATGGCGCGCGGACCTGACGGCAAGGGTGCGGCGCCCGGATATTCGCTTGCCGAGCAGATGTTCAATCCCGACAGCGCCGCCGATCTTGGGGCGCAATTCGCGATGCTGCCGGGATTCGACACGGCGCGGTTCCTGCACGCGGCGCTGCCGCGCTTCGCGGGGCAGGGCATTCACGACCGGCTGGGCATTCTGGCGGATGCGCTTCAGGACCAGCTGCCGGCGGATTTCCCCGCCATGGCCGATGCGCTGGAGGCGACGATGCCGCCGCCGCTGGATCCCAGCCGAAGCGATGACGATTTCGGCCGGTTCATCCACGCGGTCTATGGCGTGCTGGCCGCGCGCCACGGCATGGAGCATCCCGACCGGGCGCTGGATCTGCTGCACGCCGCCACCCGGCGCTTTTCGATGGAATACGCGTTGCGACCGTTCCTGAACCGGCACCCCGACTTTGTGATGCACCGCCTGGAAACCTGGGTCGAAGACCCGCATTACCATGTGCGCCGCCTGGTGTCCGAGGGCACCCGCCCGCGCTTGCCCTGGGGCATGGGGCTGCACCTCGATCCGTTGCGCCCCTTGCCGCTGCTCGACCGGCTGGCCGACGATCCGACCCGCTTTGTGACGCGTTCGGTGGCCAATCATCTTAACGATCTGTCAAAACGCCACCCCGAGGCGGTGCTGGCGCGGTTGCGCAGCTGGGCCGACGGGGCGCAACCCCCAAAGGAGCGCGACTGGATCGCCCGTCATGCCCTGCGCACCGCGATCAAACGGGGCGAGCCGGAGGCCTTGGCGTTGCTGGGCTATTCCAGCGACCTGGCTCTTGGCGCGACGCTGGATCTGCCCGACAGCTTGCGGATCGGTGGGCGCCTTGCGATCCGTGCCACGATCCGGGCGGATATCGCGGCGCCCGTGTTGGTCGATTATCGGCTGAGATTCCACCGCCCCAGGGGTCCGGCGGAAAAGGTGTTCAAACTGAAAACGGCGCGCCTTGTGCCGGGCGCGCCGCTGGTTCTGGAAAAAAATCACCTGATGAAGGGTGATGCGACCACGTTCCGCCTGTATCCCGGCCCGCATGCGGTGATCCTTCAGGTCAACGGGCGGGATGTGGCGACGCGCGATTTTCTACTGCGCGACTGAATTGCGCTGGGCCTCGCTGTGAATGGCGCCGGGATTGCGCAGCCAACCGTGGACAAAGCCCATCTTGTCGCGCACCCCCTGCGGCAGCACGAACGGATACAGATCCGACAGGTCCATCGCCCGGTTTACATGGTTGATCGCGATCGACAGGTCCACCGCCATGGTCAGTTCGTGGTCGGTGTCGGTCGCGGCATAGGCATCATGCCCCGGTTCGGGACCTTCGGGCAGGGCCAGATTGCCCGCGGCGGCGCTGTCCACCAGGTCGATCAGGTGCAGCAGATGGGCGACCGTCTCGGCCCAGTCCTCGTGCGGGTGGGCGGTGGCATAGCTGGTGATGTGATCGTCGTCCGCGGGCCTCGTATTGGCATAGTGCCGTTCAAGCGCCTTGCCGTAATCGGCGCGCTCATCCCCGAACCGGGCGCGGAATTCCGTCAGGAAACCGGGGTCTTCGGCCAGTCTCAGTTGCAGGAAATGCGCGGTTTCATGGCGCATGTGGCCCAGCATGGTGCGGTACAGTTCGCCCAGGTCTTCCTGGCGTCTTGCAAGCTCCGCATCGCTGGATTCGGTGACGTTTATGGTGATGATGCCATCGGCGTGGCCCATGATGATATCGACCTCGCCCTTGGCGGTGGTCTCCGACAGCATCCGGAACACCGGGCGCATGCCCTTGTCCGACGGGGTGAACCATCCCCAGCGCATCAGGTTCGCCAGCATCCAGCGCTTGGACAGCTCGGCCGTGGCCCACAGGCCGACATTGTCGCCCTCGCGCAGGTCGGGGGTGGTTTCCGTCATCGCGCAGGACCGGCAGTAGCCATCTTCCTCGACGATCCAGTTGCAGCCGATCGCCGCCCGGTTGCTGCACGGCGTGGCCTGCGTGAGCATGGTCTGGCTGTCCGGGTCGAAGCTGACCTCGGCACCGCAATTGCAATGGGTGTTCCGAAAATATAGATCCGTTCCGCAGTTCGGACATGTAAAGATTTGCATTGCTGGGTCCCGCCCCGAGGATATGACAAGGCACAACGGGCGCCGGGCCGCGCGGGTTCCCGATCCCTGCGCGGAAACCGCGTTATATTCGCCGGGCGCGCAAAAGACGCGCTATTCCGTGTCCGTGCCGCGCAACGCCAGGATCGCGACGATGCCCAGGGCGGCAAGCCCTGCCACGGCGATGTTCAGCGGCGCGGTGTTCGCGACGATCACCGCCACCAGCGCCCAGATCACGGTGATCCCGTAAAGCGGCGCCCGGTGCAGCCGGTACTGGACCACCAGCGCCAGCGTCAGCGCGATCGCCAGCCCGACCAGGGCTGCGGGCGTCGGCGGCAGGATGCCATAGCCGCCCAGAAGAAGGCCGATGGACACCGGCGCCGCCGCGCTCAGCCAGCCTGCATAAACCGCCAGCGGCGCGGTCTGTAGCCAGCGGTCCATGTCACCCGCCCGGAACAGCGCGATCAGCGCCGCGATCAGCATGACCCAGATCAGCAAAGATGCCGCGAGCGGCGACAGCGTGGCCACCGGCAACCAGACCGCCCCGATCGCAAGGCTGGCCAGCAGCGGTTTGCGATGCGCCGCCCAGTCGGCATCCTGCGCCCGCCTGAACAGCCCGAACCCGGTGCTGACGATCAGCCACAGATAGATCGGCCCCCAGATCGCAAAGGCATAACCCGCAGGCTGCACCGGCGGGCTGTTCTGCGGCACCGGAAAGGCATCCGCGTCGAACCCGCCGAAATCGGGCACGATGAACGGGCCTGCCGCAAACGCCAGCGAGGCCAGGAACAGAAGGGCCGCCCACAGCTTTTCCATCGGCTCAGACCAGTGCGCCGTCGGCGGTCAGGGTGGATTTCCCCCCCAGCCACGGACGCAGCGCCTTTGGCAGCACGACCGATCCGTCCGCCTGCTGGCCGTTTTCCAGCACAGCGATCAGGCAGCGCCCCACCGCAAGGCCGGACCCGTTCAGCGTGTGCACATATTCCGGCTTGCCGCCGCCCTCGGGCTTGAACCGCGCGTTCATCCGGCGCGCCTGAAACTCGCCGCAGACCGAGACCGAACTGATCTCGCGGTAGGCGTTCTGCCCGGGCAGCCAGACCTCGATGTCGTGGGTGCGCCGTGCGCCGAACCCGGTGTCGCCGGTGCACAGAACCACCGTGCGATAGGGCAGGCCCAGCTTTTCCAGAATACCCTGCGCGCAGCTGGTCATCCGGTCCAGTTCCGCGCGGGACGCATCGGGGTGGGTGACCGACACCATCTCGACCTTTTCGAACTGGTGCTGGCGCAGCATGCCCGCGGTGTCCCGCCCGGCGCTGCCGGCCTCGGACCGGAAACATTGCGTGTGCGCGACATAGCGGCGCGGCAGGGTGGATTCATCCACCGTCAGCCCGTTGACGATGTTGGTCAGCGTCACCTCGGCGGTGGGGACAAGCCACCAGCCTTCGCGGGTCTGGTAGCTGTCTTCGCCGAATTTCGGCAACTGTCCGGTGCCCAGCATCATGTCGGTTTTCACCAGAACCGGGGTCCAGGTTTCGGTCAGCCCGTTTTCCTCGGTGTGCGTGTCCAGCATGAACTGCGCCAGCGCCCGGTGCAGCCGCGCCACCGCGCCCGACAGCACCACAAAGCGCGCGCCGGACAGTTTGGCGGCGGTTTCGAAATCCATGCCCGGCTTGACGCCCGGCAGGTCGTAATGTTCCAGCGGCGCGAAATCCAGCGGCTCGGGCGTGCCCCAGCGGGAGATTTCGACGTTGTCGGCCTCGTCAGCGCCTTCGGGCGTGTCGTTATAGGGCAGGTTGGGGATGCCCATCAGAACATCGTTCAACTGCGCGTCCAGCGCCTTGGCGCGGGCCTGCATCGCGGCGACCTCGGCCTTTTTCTCGCCCACGAGCGCGCGCAGACGTTCAAATTCCGCCTCGTCGCCGCTGGCCTTGGCCTTGCCGACGTCCTTGCTGACCCTGTTCTGGTCGGCCTGCGCGGTTTCGGCGGCATGAATCGCGGCGCGGCGGTCCTCGTCGATCTTCAGAACGACGGGCGATTGCGGCTCCATCCCGCGGCGAGACAGCGCCGCATCCCATGCGGCGGGGTTTTCTCGGATCGCGCGAATGTCGTGCATCGTCCCATGTCCTTTTCGTCGGGGTTCGAGTCGCGGCGGTTATGCCTCTTTTTCATTCCCGAGGGTAGGGGGCGCCCCGCACCAGCCGCCCGCGCAGCCATTCGTCCACCGGCACCACCAGCGCATCGCCCCCCGATTGCGCCACAACCACGCCGATGATCGCCCACCCGTCGCCCTCGCGCACCAGCGCGGGGCTGCCGGAATTGCCGTTCACCACCGGGCAGTTCAGCCGCAGCAGCCGATGCTGACGCTTGCCCGCGCAGTCGAACCGCGCCCGCAGGCGATTGGGATGGATGTTCTGGTATCCGACGATGGCATAGGGGGCGGTTTCGCGCGCGGTGATGGGCAGCGAAGGGATATCGAGGGATGTTTCCAGCGTCAGCACTGCCATGTCATGTTCGATATCCAGACGCGGCATCCGGTAGGCTTCGGGATGAACCTCGAACCGCGCGACCTTCGAGGATGCGGCATAATCGCCCCCCAGCCAGCCCGCTACAAAGGTCATCCGCGCGGCGTTCACCGGCAACCCGTCCTGCCCCGCGACGCAATGGGCGGCCGTCAATACCAGATCGGGCGCGATCAGGCTGCCGGTACAGGTGCCCCGGCTGGAAAACCCGCCGGTGTTGACGCGGCCGACGGCGTTCCACCGCGGCTGATCGGTCAGGGGCAAGGGTTGAAGCGACTGCGCGAGGGCATGGTGGGGAACGACAATCAAAAGAAAAAGTACAATAAGCAGGTTCATGAACGTGGCATGCTTCGGGGTTACAGTCGGGCTGACAGCCTATGTGCCAAGCTGACCATCATGGCGCCAAGGGCCTTAGGCTCCGGATAGGTTGTGATCGTGAGCAATGTCCGCTCGCGTGACGAAAGTACCAGCGGTTTCGTGAGGAATTGTATTCAAATCGGGGCATTTCAATGGATAGTTCATTTTTACAACGCCGGGCAGAGGCTGCTTTGGCTATCTGTGGCGTGCCTGGTATGGTCATGGGGCGCCTTTTCCAGTTGTCCGTCGGTTAGAAGATGCCGAGGCGTGATGACGTAACCAAAGTTCAGACGCGGTCGTATGGGGATTTTCTTCGATCTATTTCCTGCCTGGCGATGGCGCAGAACAATGCGGGTTCGACTGGCGATAATCTTGACGCGATGAGCAAGTTAACCGACGCGAAGGCCCGAATTGCTGTTTGGGGTGATAGCCTTGTTGTTTCTAGCCTGGCCGACTTTTTCCGCAATCCCGGCGCTTTGACGCGTCCGGAAAGGCGCGAAACCCTTGCCAGGCGTGTCGCGTCGATGCGCGACCCATCCATGGTGGTGTCCGATCCGTTGCCAGACGAGGACCCGCGCCAATGACTTCCTGGTGTGGACGTGTCCGTCCGAAGGGCCCCGAACTATGCCAGAAGGCGTCGGAAGTAATTCGGCAGGACGTTGTCGCAGCATGCCGGTAACCGCAGCCTGGGACAGACGCATGGCACGCTCAACAATGCCATGGTCCAGATCCACGCCAACCCGCCTTGCATCGGCCCCCGTTCGCACATAGGTTCCGCGCGACTTATTGCCGGGGCACGGCCCCCATCACAACCCAACAAGGAGCCCGCCCATGGACACCAGCGCCATTGCCCAGTTCGTCCCGCTGATCCTGATCTTCGGGATCATGTATTTTCTGCTGATCCGTCCGCAGCAGAAAAAGGTGAAAGAGCATCAGAAGATGGTCGCCGCCCTGCGCCGGGGCGATCAGATCGTGACCCAGGGGGGCATCATCGGCAAGGTTGCCAAGGTCAAGGAAAACAACGAGGTCGATGTCGAGATCGCCGAGGGTGTCAAGGTCCGCGTCGTGCAAAGCACGATCACGCAGGTCCTGTCCAAGACCGAGCCGGCCGAGAGCTGATCCCTGAAAAGACCCAAGTAGGCGCCGCAGATGTTGCAGATCGAAACCTGGAAACGCGCCCTTATCTGGGCGCTGGTGGTGGCGGGGCTTGTACTTGCGGCGCCGAACCTTTTCTACAACCGCGTCGAGACCCATAACGACGCGGTCAAGTCCATCGAAACCTCGGGCGCAACCGCCGAGCTGGAGGCGCAGGCCGCCGGCTGGCCCGCGTGGCTGCCGTCGAACCTGGTGAACCTCGGACTGGATCTGCGGGGCGGTGCGCATCTGCTGGCCGAAGTCAGGGTTGCCGACGTCTATCAGTCGCGCATGGAATCGCTCTGGCCCGAGGTGCGCGACGCATTGCGCGAAGCGCGCGACGAGGTCGGCACCATCCGGCTTCAGGACAGCGACCCCGGCACGTTGCGGGTGCGGATCTCCAACCCCGATGGCATGGCGCGCGCCCTGGAGGCGGTGCGCGCCCTGGCGCAGCCGGTGGTGTCGCTGACCGGGGCGGGGGCGACCGACATCGAGGTCGCGGGCGAGGGCAGCGACCTGATCGTTCAGCTGTCCGAAGCCGAACGGCAGGCAAGCGACGACCGCACCATGCAGCAATCGCTGGAAATCATCCGCCGCCGCATCGACGAGGTCGGCACGCGTGAACCCACGATTCAGCGCCAGGGGGCTGACCGCATCCTGATCGAGGTGCCGGGCCTTGGGTCCGCCGATGAGCTGAAGGCGATCATCGGTACCACCGCGCAGCTGACCTTTCAGGCGGTGGAAAGCCGCACGACCAACCCCAACGAGCAGGTCGGTGTCGGCACGGAGCTTGTGCCGTCGATGACCGAAGATGGCGTTTATTACGTTCTGGAACAGGCCCCCGTGGTGACAGGTGAGGAGCTGACGGATTCGCAGCCCTCATACGATCAGAACGGGCGCCCTGCGGTGACCTTCCGGTTCAACCCCTCGGGCGCGCGCAAGTTCGGCGATTACACCGCGCAGAACATCGGGTCGCCCTTTGCCATCGTGCTGGACAACGAGGTCATCTCGGCCCCGGTCATCCAAAGCCATATCTCGGGCGGGTCGGGCATCATCACCGGCAATTTCACCATCGAGGAATCGACCAACCTTGCGGTGCTGCTGCGCGCGGGCGCGTTGCCCGCCGGCATGGAGTTCCTCGAAGAACGCACCATCGGGCCGCAGCTGGGCCAGGACAGCATCGACGCGGGCAAGCTGGCGACCTCGGTCGCCTTTGCCCTGGTGCTGGTGTTCATGTTCGCGACCTACGGGCTGTTCGGGCTGTTCGCCAACATCGCGCTGATCCTTAACATCGCGCTTATCATGGGGGTGCTGTCGCTGATCGGGGCGACGCTGACGCTGCCGGGCATTGCGGGGATCGTGCTGACGGTCGGCATGGCGGTGGACGCCAACGTGCTGGTCTTTGAACGCATCCGCGAGGAAATGAAATCGGCGCGCGGCCCGGCCCGCGCCATCGAACTGGGCTATGAAAAGGCGCTGTCGGCGATCATCGACGCCAACCTCACCACCATCATTACCGCCACCATCCTTTACGTCATGGGGTCCGGTCCGGTGCGCGGCTTTGCCATCACGCTGGGGCTGGGCATCGTGACGTCGGTCTTCACGGCGATCTGGGTGACGCGCCTGCTGATCGTGATGTGGTTCGACCGCCGCCGCCCCAAAACGCTGGAGATCTGAGACATGCGCCACCTTCGACTGGTTCGTGACGACACGTCGTTCGATTTCTTCAAGCACTGGCGGCTGTGGCTGGGCATCTCGGCGCTGATGATCGTGCTGGCCATGGTCAGCTTTGGCCTGCGCGGGTTGAATTACGGCATCGACTTCCGCGGCGGCACGACGATCCGCACCGAAAGCGCTCAGCCGGTGGATGCCGGTGCCTATCGCGATGCGGTCTCGGGGCTGGGGCTGGGGGATGTGTCCATCACCGAGATCTTTGACCCGACCTTCGGACCCGATCAGAATGTCGCCTCGGTGCGCATTCAGGCGCAGGACGATCAGGAATCGGTCACGCCCGAAACCGTCGCGGCGGTCGAGGCCGCGTTGCGGACTGTCGCCCCCGACATACAGTTCGTGTCGGTCGAAAGCGTCGGACCCAAAGTGTCGGGCGAGTTGATCCAGACGGCGTTCATTGCCGTCGCGCTCGCCATCGGGGCGGTGCTGATCTACATCTGGCTGCGCTTCGAATGGCAGTTCGCGGCGGGGGCCGTGGTGGCGCTGGTGCATGACGTGCTGTTGACCATCGGGGTGTTTTCCGAAGTCGGCATTCAGTTCGACCTCACGACCATCGCGGCGCTGCTGACCATCGTGGGCTATTCGCTGAATGACACGGTCGTGGTGTTCGACCGGGTCCGAGAGAACCTGATAAAGTACAAGAAACGCCCCTTGAAAGAGGTGCTGAACCTGTCGATCAACGAAACCCTGTCGCGCACCATCATGACCTCGTTGACCACGCTTCTGGCGCTGTTTGCGCTGTTCGCCCTGGGCGGAGACGTCATCCGCGGCTTCGTCTTCGCGATGATCTGGGGCATATTCGTGGGCACCTATTCGTCGATCTTCGTCGCCTCGGCCTTGTTGCTGAAATTCGGCGTCAAGCGCGACTGGTCCAAGCCCGACGGCGACGCCGAGGCCCGCAAGAAGGCCGGCGGCGCGAGTGTCTGACCCGGCTGCCCGGCCCCTTGCGATGCCGGGGTTCGGGCGCTGATTCCCGCATGGTGGTTTTGTCGCGCGGCTGAGTCTCACGGCAAATCCGAACGACCGCGCGGGCCGGGGCCAGCGCCGCGGGCGCTGTGTCATGCGTCGGCGCGACCTATGGCGACATCGATGCGCCCCTGATCGGACAGACGACGACCATGGAGGATGAGCACAGGCATGTGCGCGGACCTGAACATGCGGGGCGATCTGCTGAAGGAATCCCCTGGAAAACAGTGGCGGGGCGGTCGCCGCGTGACGAGACGGCCGTCAAGGCAGCCAAACACGGGGAGCGCCACGCACTGTTACCCGGCAGGCGATTTGCAAGGCAAATCTGCCGAGAGGGCACGCACGCCGTCAGAGCAGCAATACAGCGATCCATTGGCTGGCAGTCGTGTGCGCAGCACAACGATGAGAAGCGCAAGCTTCGCTCGCGCAGCTTGACCTGCCCCCCGCGAAATCCCTCACCGTGATGTAGAGTCTGCGCCAACTCTGAAGGAGCAGACACACGCGAAAGAGCCGTTTCACCGAGGCGCAAATCATTGGAATGACCACGGAGCAGGAGGCCGGAATGCCGACTGCGAAGGTGTGCCGCAGGCATGGCCTGAGCACCGCGACGTTCTACGAGCTGAAGGCCAAGTATGGCGGGATGGAGGTGTCCGAGGCCGCGAGGCTGAAGGCACTCGAGGACGAGAACGCCAAGCTCAAGCGCCTGTTGGCGGACACCATGCTGGACAACGTCGTGCTGAAAGACCTTCTGGGAAAGAGCTGACGACATTGACGAAGCGGCGAGATGCGGCGCTCCGGGTGATGCGGGATCACGACATCTCGCAACGCCGGGCCTGCAGGCTGGTCGGTGTCGACCCCAAGACTGTCCGGCGAGACCGCCCGTCCCGCTGCCCGGCAGTCGAAACGAAGTTTCGATGAGAGGGGGCTGCGCAAATATCCGCAAGGAGATGCAGGAGATCGCCGCCAAGCGGCGTCGGTTCGGCTACCGCCGGATCGGCGTTCTGCGGGAGCGCAAGGGCATGAGCATGAACCACAAGAAACTGTATCGCATCTACAAGGAAGAAGGTTTGTCGGTCAGTCGCCGACGTGGCCGGAAACGGGCGCGCGGCACCAGGACGCCGATGCCGGTTGCCGCCTGTGGCAACGCGCGTTGGTCATTGGATTTCGTGTCCGACAGCTTCGGCGCCTCGCGGAAGGTCCGAATCCTCGCCGTGATCGACGATTGCACGCGCGAATGCCTGTGTCTCGTGGCGGACACCAGCCTGTCCGGCGCACGGGTTGCCCGGGAGCTCAGCGCCCTGATCCGGATCGACGGCAAGCCCGGCTGCATCGTCAGTGACAACGGCACCGAGTTTACCAGTCGGGCGATCCTGAAATGGGCCGACGAGAACACCGTGCCGTGGCACTACATCGATCCCGGAAAACCGCAGCAAAACGCCTTCATCGAGAGCTTCAACGGCAGCCTCAGGGACGAACTTCTGAACGAGGAGATCTTCGACAGCCTGGATGACGCGCGGCGTAAGCTGGCCCTCTGGCGCTACGAC
>NZ_QLMG01000058.1 GCF_003259905.1 Salipiger aestuarii
TACCGTGCTGCGCGGCGGCAAGTCCTTCGGCAGCGCAGCCCACTGGCATCCGGTGCCGAGAATATACATCAGCCCGTTGACGACCTCCCGCATCACGACCGTCCGCTTGTTGCCGCCCCGCTTCGCGGGCGGGATCAGCGGAGAAATGATCCCCCATTCCTCGTCCGTCAAATCGCTGGGATAGCGCAGTCCACTGCGATCATAACGACCGCGGTTCTCGTTGGTCCACATCCAAAAGCTCCTGCAAAACCTTGCCTCCGCCAAGGATTCACAAGTGATTCCAAAGATTCAAGATGTTCCCGGATGGACACTAAGTGTCGACCGTGAGACCAAGGTGCTGGCGATCAGCCGGGGCAGCGCCCGGTGTCGAACGCCGATCTGAAGCTGATGCGCCGGATCGACAAGCTGCACATGGAGTTCCCCTTCGCGGGCAGTCGGATGCTGAAGGGGCTGCTGGTTCAGGAAGGGTTCAAGGTCGGGCGGCTGCACGTTGCCACCGTGATGAAGGGCATGGGCATCAAGGCGCTCTATCGCAAGCCGAATACCTCGAAACCAGCGCCTGGACACAAGATCTATCCCTATCTTCTTCGGAAACCGCCCATCATCCGGCCCAACCAGGTCTGGGCGATGGACATCACCTGCATTCCCCCTCTCGGCAGATTTTCCGTGCAAATCGCCTGCCGGGCAATGGATGGCGCGCGGGTTCATCTGCCTCGCCGCCGTTCTGGACTGGTTCACCCGCCGCGTCCTGGCTTGGCGCGTGTCGATCACGCTGGAAGCGGGTTTTTGCATTGAAGCAGTGGCGGAGGCGTTGGCGCGTCCCGGTGCACCGGGATCTTCGACGCGGATCAGCGGCTTCTGCTTAACCAGAAGTTCGAGCGCCCGGTAGCGGCGTCCGCGGGCCGGGATCTCGAACATGCCGGTTTCCGCGCCGTCCTCGTCCAGCACCGGCCGGACGGTGATCGAGGACAGACGCGTGCGCCGGGCGATGTGTTCGGCGAGCTCTTCGATCGAGACGCCGACCTTGATGCGGCGGACATTGGACTGGCTCAGCACCAGCTTGTCGAAAGGGATGTCGCGCGAGGCGCTGAGGGTGATTTTCTGAGACATGGTCATATCAGTTCTCCGCGACGGGCTGGCCGAAAGCCTCTCTCTCGACCTCCAAACCCGTCACGGCGAAAGCCGCCGAACTTTTCCTCTGGTACGCGCTAAGCTGAGATCACGGATCAGGCGGTCTGTTAGGTTACTATTGCGCTCCCCAGCGCTTTCGGATGGGTCAGTGCCAGCATGTGCGGCGCGCCTGGTATGACGGTGAAATCGCGCCGGAACTCCGAGACCAGACCTTCCATCAGGCCGGGCGGCGTGGACTGGTCGCATTCCCCGGCGATGATCCGCATCGGCGCGCGGATGTCGCCAAGCCTGTCCCCAAGGGATATTCCAGCCAGGCAACGCCAGGCAGCGCTCCAGTCCGCGATTCCCGCGCGACGTACGCAGTTGCGGGCATAGCGCACGGCCCAGCCGTTCGTGGCCAGATCACCGGCGCGCAACCAGCGTGTCAGGCTGGGGATGATCTGCGCCTCCATCCCCTCTGCTTCGGCGGCGCGGGCGCGTTGCTCGAATGCGGGGAAAGACCACGCGGTTGCCGCGATCACCGTCAGGCCGGCGACCGGATCGGGCCGCTGAAGCGCCAGTTCCAACGCGATCGAGCCGCCAAGAGACAGGCCGGTGATGTGGGCCTGCGGCAGGTCGAGGCGATCAAGCAGATCGGCCACATCCTCCGCGTAATGCGCAAGGTCGCGGACATGTGGTGCAAAGGCGGCTCCGCCAAATCCACGCAGGTCAAAAGCGATGACCCGATAATGCGACGTGAGCAGCGGAATGACCCGCGACCACATCCGCCAGTCCAGCCCCAGCGCATGGAGCAGCAGCATGGGCGGTTCGTCGCCGCCGCTGTCGAACAGCCGGGTCGTATGATCGCGCAGGCGGAAGGGCTGCGCGACAAGCAATTTCTCTCCGCGATCCTGCAACACCTCTCGCGCGATCCGCAGCATGGTCAGCGCGCGCGGATAGCCGGCATAGACCGAAACATGCTCGGCGCAGGCGACGATCTCTTCAGGCGTCAGACCGCAATCGAGCGCGAAGCGGAGATGGGTGCGCAACTGACCCTCGCATCCACCCATGACACCGAGCATTGCAATGGTTGCAAGCTCCCGTGCGCCATAACCAAGCGCCGGGTCGGAGATCACCGATCCGAAGGCATGGGTGACGAGATTGCCCGCCAGTTGCGGCGAGTGGCTGCCGATCGTGGCGAGAATGCCGTCCATCGCCTCGCCGGTGATGGCTTGCATGGCGTGACGTCCGGTCGCCGCGACATGATCGGATTTGTCCGTCGCGAGGCTCATGCGCTGACCCCCTTCATGCCCTCGGCGGTGTAGCGCTCTCCGGTGAAGCTGCCGGGCGCATAGGCGCGGTCGAGTTTGGCGATATCATCTTCCGACAAGTGCAGGCTGGCGGCAGCGATATTCTGTTCCAGATAGCTCAGCCGTTTGGTGCCGGGGATGGCGAACACGCCCTTGGCCAGCACCCAGGCGAGTGCGACCTGCGACGGCGTCGCCTCGCGCTGATCCGCGATCGTGCGCAACGTGTCGAGACGGGCGAGGTTTGCCTCCAGCGCGTCGCCGGCAAAGCGCGGGGCGTTGCGGCGGAAGTCGTTCTCGGCCAGATCGCCGCTCTTCATCGTGCCCGCCAGCAAGCCGCGCCCAAGCGGGCTATAGGCGACGAAGGCAATGCCCAGCTCGCGGCAGGCGGGCAGCACTTCGGCTTCCATGTCGCGGGTGGTCAGGGAGTATTCGCTCTGCACCGCCGCCACCGGATGCACGCCATGAGCCCGGCGCAACGTGTCGGCGGAAACTTCGCTGAGACCGATATGCGCGATCTTTCCGGCCTGAACCAGACCAGCGAGCACCTCCATCGTTTCTTCAATCGGTCGGCCGGTTTCGGCGCGGTGGACATAATAGAGGTCGATCCGCTCGATCCCGAGACGCCTGAGCGATGCTTCACATGCCTCGCGGATATAATCCGGGCTGTTGTCGATGCTGCGGGCGTATTCTCCGGGCGCTTTGCGGATGCCGAACTTGGTGGCGATAAAGGCGTTCCGCCCGCCCGTTTTCAGGAAGCGCGCCAGCAATTCTTCATTATGGCCGTTGCCATACATGTCGGCGGTGTCGAACATCCGCACGCCCAGCTCATGGGCGCGGGCGAGCACGGCCAGCGACTGCGCATCATCTGTCTTGCCGTAGAATTCGGACATGCCCATGCAGCCGAGGCCAAACGCGGGGAGTTGCGGGCCGTCGGCGCCGAGCGGAAGGGTTGGGATCATGGCTTTGCTCCTGTCTGTCATGCGCAGGAATGTCTGACAGGCGGTCCATCTGGTGAAAATTCTTCGTATAGACACGCCATCCGTGCAATAATGATCAGATGAATTGGGATGATCTTCATGTTCTGGCGGTGCTGCAGCGCGAAGGCTCGCTGGCTGGCGCGGCGCGTGCGCTGGGGGTGAACCATGGCACTGTATCCCGCCGCATCTCTGCCTTGGAGGAGAGCCTCGGCCACAAGCTGGTGCGGCGTCTCGCCCGCTCGACGCCGCTGACCGACAACGGGCGGGAGATCGCGGAAATCGCCCTGGACATGGAGCAGCAGGCGCACCATGTGGAGCGCATCGCCCATGCCGCGCAAGGCACGATGACCGGCCGGGTCAGGGTGACCGCGCCGCCGGTGCTTGTCAGCGAGATCATCATTCCTGCCCTGCGTAGCCTGCGCGCCGCGCATCCAGACCTGCAATTCGTGCTGTCCGCCAATTCGCATCTCGCCTCGCTCGACAGCGGCGAGGCCGATCTCGCCGTGCGCATGGTCGAGCCGCAGGGACGGCAGAACGTCATTCGCCGGATCGGTTCGGTCGCCTTCGCGCTCTATGCCACCCCGGAAATCGCAAGGCTTCCGCCCAGCCAGTGGCGCTTCATCGCCTTTGACGAAACCCTCGCCCATGTGCCGCAACAGCGCTGGCTGGAAGAGTTCGCCGGGGACAGGCCGCTCGACCTTATGACCGGCGACTTCCACAGCCAGCGCGCCGCGGCGGAGGCCGGGCTGGGCGTCGCGCTGTTGCCTTGCGTGATGGCAGAGCGCTGCCCGACCCTTGTCCGCGTCGTCGATGAACATCCCGAACCGCGCCCTGTCTGGCTGGTCATCCATACCGACCTGAAAGATGCCCCCGCCGTCCGGGCCGTGGCCGACCGTCTGATCGAGGCTATCCGGTAGGCGTTGCGTGGCGTCGCGCCGAGAAGGCGGTATTCGTCTTCGCTCAACCGGCGATCGCGCACCTGGTCTTTAGGCTCAGGATGCATTGATTTTCAGTGCGCTGCGCGGTTCACGGCTCGGCAAACGGAGCGGTGGCATGAGCGGCCTTTACTTGCTGACCGACGAGCAGATGGCCAAGCTTGCCCCTTTCTTCCCGAAGCCGCACGGCACGCCACGCGTCGATCACAGGCGTGTGCCAAGCGGAATTATCTTATTCAATCGTAATGGGTTACGCTGGAAAGAGGCCCCCAGGGAGCATGGACCGCACAAGACGCTCTACAGCCGGTGGAAGCGTTGGAGCGAGAAAGGCATCTTCGCCAGGATGATGATCGGGTTGGCCGCCGAACACGGCGAGGAAAAGACCGTAATGATCGACGCAACCGATCTGAAGGCCCACCGTACCGCGACCAGCTTGGCCGCGAAAAAGGGGGGCGTGGATGCCTCATCGGCAGGACCAAAGGCGGCATGAACACGAAACTGCACGCCATCTGCGACAGCCAGGGTCGACCGATCGACCTGTTCGTCACTGCTGGACAGGTCAGCGATTACATCGGCGCACGGACGCTGCCCGATGGCTTGCCGAAGATCAAATGGCTGCTCGGAGATCGCGGCCACGACGCCGACCGGTTCCGAGAAACCTTGAAAGACAAAGGGATACGCCCCGGCATCCCCGGCCGAAAGCAACGCAAGACACCGGACAAATACGACAAGCGCCGATACAAGCGGCGCAATCGTATCGAGATCATGTTTGGCAGGCTCAAGGACTGGAGGCGCGGGGCGACCCGATAGGACAGATGTCCGAAGGTCTTCCTCTCAGCCAGCGCCCTCGCAGCAACCGTCATCTATTGGTTAGGAATCCTGAGCCCAGGCCGCGCGTCGACTTCCAACGTTTTGCAACAGGGATTGCTCGTTCCGGCGGTCCCATGCTCTGAACCTGCTGAGCTGTTCACCGAATGTGAGGTTGCTTCTCCAAGGATTCGCGGACTTCGCGCCATATTTTCTCTCGCAGAAGTCGCTGAAGCGCGTCAGATTCTTCAAATGCTGATTGACGGTCGCGAAAGGCTGCTTGGGCCAATAGCGACCAAGAGCGTCGTTGCTGTCTGCGTCAATGGTTCAGATGAGTAGATGATAGGCGAAGTCCGACAGAAAGGCAGTCGGCGAGGGCATGCTTTCATAGAGGGGCCGCGCTTGGACGCTGAAGTCGTAGAAGTAGCCGACAGAGCGAGCCACCCAAGCTCGCCATGCTGGTGATTTCCCTCGATTCTCCGCGCACTGAAAATAGTCGATCAAGCTCTCGAGTAGGACGTGTTCTGTCACTACGACCCGGATACTGCTGAGTTCGGTCACGCCGCTGATAGGGTAATCGCAGGTGGTATGATGGAGCGGTCGAAGACGTTCGAAATTCGCCATGCTGCCTCCCGAGCTAACCGAGCCCGTGGCACCGTACCTATCATGTGTGACATGGTATGGTGTTGGGGGGTAAGAGCAAGAACAAAGTTCTGTCTTTGTTCTTGATCTTCAGATTCGCGCTTCAACCTCGGTTAGGTTGGCCTTTGTGAGCTGTTACGTTTGTTGAGGGTGCAATAATGGGTACAGAAGGCCGTGAGTTCGAATCTCGCCGCCCCGACCATTTTTCTTTCAACCTGGCTTTTTCGGCTCCCGGCTCTTTGTGCAACGGGCGAGCTGGATGTTCGCCCGATGGCGATACGGTCGGCGTTCCCAACGCCCCCATGTTCGGCTTTGCCGACGTCGGTGGCGGGCCGGTTGGCGGGCTGGGGGGCACGCGGTCAGTTGGCCGGGCGGTCGGGCGCCGATTGCGACGGCTCATCAGTGTGACGCTGCCAGGGCGCTGTTCAACGTGATGGCTTTTCGCCGGGCGCGGCGGTGGTGGCCAACCGGGCCGGGCGCGGCGCGTCCTGGGCGGCGATGGCACCGAACGCCCGATCTCTGTGCGCGTTGGCTTGGGGGTCTGACCGGGGCGCGCCTGCGATGTGCCGCGCGCCGGTCTCGTTGGGCTGGGGCGATTTACCGTTTCGGACCGCACAAGGTGATTCTCGATTCCAAGCACAACATGTGGTTGCGCCGCCTTGCCAGGCGGCAAATTGGGCGGGCCGGGCGGCGCCGCTTTGGCCCCGACTCGCGCCGTCTGTCGAAAACATGGGCAATCGGCGGCTGGACGGCAGCGAAACTGCGCTGGTGCGGCGTCGTTTTCCCGCCACGCCACTTATCTTCAGCCGAGTTCTCAACAGCTGTGGATAACCGCTGGGGGCGGGGCGATTTTCCAAGGCGTTGCGCGGTGCGACCGGACGCCGGCCCATGTGGATGAATCGAGGATGGTCCATAGCCCTTGTGTGTCCCGCTTGGGTCAACACCAAATATATGAAGATGTCCTGAAAAAACCCGTTGACCCTGTGGCGTGAATCGAGCCAGTTTGTGCAAGTCAGGAGGCGATCCACAACATATAGTGGTCTCCGGCGGGGACAGACCGACAACTCATGATCAATGAGAGACCGCGGCGAAGCGGCAGCGGGAATGGGCAGCCACTCCCGGCAGGGTGAGTCTTTGCGTTTCTCCTGGCGCACGTTGGGCAAAGAACGAGGCAGAGGCAGCGATGAAGATCGAGAGAAAGTACACCCGGGCCGGGCAGGACGCTTACGCGGGCATCGAGTTCGTCACCACAAGCTCGGAAATCCGCAATCCGGATGGCACCACCGTTTTCAAGCTCGACACGCTTGAGGTTCCCGCCAGGTGGAGCCAGGTCGCCTCTGACGTCATCGCACAGAAATATTTCCGCAAAGCGGGTGTTCCCACCGACCTGAAACCCGTCGCAGAAAAAGATGTGCCCGAATTCCTGTGGCGTTCGGTGCCTGCCAACGCCGACACGCCGCGCACCGGCGAAACCTCGGCCAAGCAGGTGTTCGACCGGCTGGCGGGCGCCTGGGCCTATTGGGGCTGGAAGGGCGGCTATTTCAGCACCGAAGACGACGCGCGCGCCTATTACGACGAAACGCGCCATATGCTGGCCGCGCAGGTGGCCGCGCCCAATTCGCCGCAGTGGTTCAACACCGGCCTGCATTGGGCCTATGGCATCGACGGCCCCGGACAGGGCCATTTCTATGTGGACTACCAGACCGGCAAGCTGACCAAGTCGACCTCGGCCTATGAACACCCCCAGCCCCACGCCTGTTTCATCCAGTCCGTCAGCGACGATCTGGTGAATGAGGGCGGCATCATGGACCTGTGGGTGCGTGAGGCACGCCTGTTCAAATACGGCTCGGGCACCGGCACCAACTTTTCCTCGCTGCGCGCCGCGAACGAACCGCTGTCGGGGGGCGGCAAATCTTCGGGCCTGATGGGGTTCCTGAAAATCGGTGACCGCGCGGCGGGTTCCATCAAGTCGGGCGGCACCACGCGCCGCGCCGCCAAGATGGTGATTTGCGATGCCGATCACCCCGATATCGAGGAATTCATCAACTGGAAGGTCAAGGAAGAGCAAAAGGTTGCCAGCCTTGTGGCCGGGTCCAAGATGCACGAACAGATGCTCAACGGGATCTTTGCCGCGATCCGCAACTGGGACGGGCTGGAATCCGACGCCTATGAGGCCAACGCCAACCTCGGTCTGAAAAAGGCGATCCGCGAGGCCAAGCGCGTGTCGATCCCGGAAACCTACATCAAGCGCGTTCTGGATTACGCGCGCCAGGGCTATGCCTCGATCGAATTCCCGACCTACGACACCGATTGGGACTCCGAGGCCTACGCCTCGGTGTCGGGCCAGAATTCCAACAACTCGATCCGCGTGACGGATGCGTTTCTTGAGGCGGTCCGCAAGGACCAGCCCTGGGAATTGCTGCGCCGCACCGACGGATCGGTCGCCAAGACCATCAGCGCCAAGGACCTGTGGGAACAGATCGGCCACGCCGCCTGGGCCTGCGCCGATCCCGGCATCCAGTTCCACGACACCGTCAACGCCTGGCACACCTGTCCCGAAGACGGCGCGATCCGCGGGTCCAACCCGTGTTCGGAATACATGTTCCTGGACGACACCGCCTGCAACCTGGCGTCGATGAACCTGCTGACCTTTCTCAAGGATGGCGAATTCGATGCCGAAACCTACATGCACGCCACGCGTCTGTGGACGCTGACGCTGGAAGTGTCGGTGCTGATGGCGCAGTTCCCGTCCAAGGAAATCGCGCAGCGCAGCTATGATTTCCGCACGCTGGGCCTGGGCTATGCCAACATCGGCGGGCTGCTGATGAACATGGGCTTTGGCTATGACAGCCACGAAGGTCGCGCCCTGACCGGCGCCCTGACCGCGATCATGACCGGCGTGTCCTACGCGACCTCGGCCGAAATCGCCGGCGAGCTTGGCGCATTCCCCGGCTATGCACGCAACGCCAGGCACATGTTGCGCGTCATTCGCAACCACCGCGCCGCCGCCTATGGCAAAACCAGCGGCTATGACGCGCTTGCCGTGAAACCCGTGCCGCTGGATCACGCACGCTGTCCCGATCACAAGCTGGTGGAACTGGCCAGGGAAAGCTGGGACGAGGCGCTGCGCCTGGGCGAGGCGCATGGCTATCGCAACGCCCAGGTGTCGGTGATCGCACCGACGGGCACCATCGGCCTGGTGATGGATTGCGACACCACCGGGATCGAGCCGGATTTCGCGCTGGTGAAATTCAAGAAGCTCGCCGGCGGTGGGTATTTCAAGATCATCAACCGTTCGGTCCCCGGCGCGCTGGAAAAGCTTGGCTACGGATCGGCCCAGATCGAGGAAATCGTGTCCTACGCGGTTGGTCATGGCAGCCTTGGCAACGCGCCGGGCATCAACCACGCCTCGTTGGCGCGCCACGGCTTTGGTCCCGCCCAGATCGACAAGATCGAGTCCGCGCTTGGCACTGCGTTCGACATCCGCTTCGTGTTCAACCAGTGGACGCTGGGCGCGGAATTCTGCCAGGACGTGCTGGGGGTGCCGGCGGACAGGCTGAACGACCCCGGGTTCGAACTGCTGCGCCATCTTGGCTTTACCAGGCAGGACATCGAAGCGGCCAACGACCACGTTTGCGGCACCATGACGCTGGAAGGCGCGCCGCATCTGCGTGACGAGCACATCAGCATCTTTGACTGCGCCAACGCCTGCGGCAAGAAGGGCAAGCGCTACCTGTCGGTCGAAAGCCACATCCACATGATGGCGGCCGCGCAAAGCTTTATCTCGGGGGCGATTTCCAAGACCATCAACATGCCCAACACGGCCACCGTGGCCGATTGTCAGGCGGCCTATGAACTCAGCTGGTCGCTGGGCACCAAGGCCAACGCGCTGTATCGCGACGGATCCAAGCTGAGCCAACCGCTGGCCTCGGCGCTGATCGAAGACGACGACGACGCGATGGAGATCCTCGAAACCGGCACGCCCCACGAAAAGGCGCAGGTGATCGCGGAAAAGATCGTCGAAAAGGTGGTCATCAAGGAAGTCATCCGCGCCGGGCGCACCAAGATGCCCGAGCGACGCAAGGGCTATACGCAAAAGGCCGTCGTCGGCGGGCACAAGGTGTACCTGCGCACCGGCGAATATCAGGACGGCGCGCTTGGCGAGATCTTTATCGACATGCACAAGGAAGGCGCCGGCTTCCGGGCGATGATGAACAACTTCGCCATCGCGGTGTCGGTCGGCCTGCAATACGGCGTGCCGCTGGAGGAATTCGTCGACGCCTTCACCTTTACCAAATTCGAACCCGCCGGCATGGTGCAGGGCAACGACAGCATCAAGAACGCCACCTCGATCCTTGATTACATCTTCCGCGAACTGGCGGTCAGCTATCTGGACCGCACCGATCTGGCCCATGTCAAACCCTCGGGCGCGACCTTCGACGATCTGGGCCGGGGCGAGGAAGAAGGCGTGAACAACGTCAAGGAACTGTCGGAAACCACCGCGGCGCGGTCGCTTGAAATGCTCAAGCAGATCTCGTCGACCGGGTATTTGCGCAAGCGTCTGCCGCAGGAACTGGTGGTGCTTCAGGGCGGGCAGTCTGTGGCCACCGGCACCGACGGCCTTGCCACCGGGGTGGTTGCGCAAGGCACCGTCGCGACGCTGACCGGCACCGTATCGGCCACCGCGATGGATGCGCGGGTCAAGGCCAAGATGCAGGGCTACGAGGGCGAGGCTTGCGGTGAGTGCGGCAATTACACGCTGGTGCGCAACGGCACCTGCATGAAATGCAACACATGTGGTTCGACATCGGGCTGTAGCTGAAGAAATTGAGGGGTGGGGGACCGTGTTGGCGCACGATCCCCCGGCCCATCCCGCATGTAATCGGCACAGTACGGGAAAAGCGAAACTCGGCCCTTACAGGTCGATGGGAAACCAGGATCATGGTCGAGATAGTGGATCAATAGAGTGCTGTTTTGCTCACAGGGTTGCCACCAGAATATGCTCGCAGCCTGTGGATAAGGAGACGTTGCGATGGCAAAGACGCGCATCACGGTAAGCCGTGAGAACCGAACCGGCCTTGCCTTGACACACACCTCAATGTTCCCGAGCGGGGAGAGGTGACCAGGGGCCGCCTCGCGGGGGAGATCGCACGAGGGGACCACGAGGGTTACCACGTTATGACGCTCGCAGATGGACGGAGAGTTCCCCGTTCCAATCCGAACGGAAGGGAAACGGACAACTTGGGCTAAGGCCACAGATGTTCGTCACGACACCACGAGGGCAGGGCGCTTTGACGCGCCTTGCCAGCCTCCGGGGCGCGGCTGCGGCTGACCCCGTCGCGGGCAAGGCCGCAGGCATAAAACAGAACCGGGCGGTAACAGAATCGAGCCTTGTCAGCGAAACTTGAAGGGCCTCCCAAGCGGGGGCCCTTCCTTTGCGTTCCGTCCGTCGTCCGGTTGCGGGGCCCGGTTCGGATGCGTTGAACGGTGCTTGCAGCGATGCCCAATCGGCGCACCGTTGCAAGCTGCATTACGCCCGCTTATAGCTTGCGCATGACGCGCGATCCCAAATCCTTGATCCGCCTGGCCCGGGAAACCGGCGAGGACGCGGTAGCCGAGCCTCTTGATCTTGGGGTGCGGGTGCGCGAGCTGCGCAAGGCGCGCGACTGGACGCTGGAACAGGCCGCGCGCGAAGCGGGTCTGGCGCGGTCCACCTTGTCCAAGATCGAAAACGGGCAGATGTCTCCGACCTATGATGCGCTGAAAAAGCTGGCGGTGGGCCTGGGTATCGGTGTGCCCCAGCTTTTCACGCCGCCGAAAAAGGACCAGGTGTCGGGGCGCATGATCCACACCCGCGACGGCGCGGGATCGCACCAGGCCACCACCACCTACGAACATGAATTGCTGGCGGAATCCCTGACCAGGAAAAAGATGCTGCCCTATCGCGCGCGGGTGCGCGCGCGCAGCATGGACGAATTCGATGGCTGGGTGCGCCACGACGGCGAGGAATTTCTTCTGGTGCTGACCGGCATCATCCGGCTCTACACGGAGTTTTACGAACCCATCGAGATGCGCCGCGGTGACAGCGCCTATTATGACGCGAGCATGGGACACAACGTGGTGTCGATCAGCCCCGAAGACGCCAGTATTCTCTGGGTCACGTCGCTGGGCTGACCACGCGTTTCAGCGTTCCAGATCGCGGGCGAGCGCCACGATACGGGCCAGTTCCTTTTCCGCACCCAGTTCAGTGTCAAATCCGGGACCGGACATGTCGTCAGCGGCGGCGCGGCGCATGAGGTCGGAAAAATCCGCGCCACGGCCGGGCGCCGGGACGGACGCGGGGCGAAAACGGTCGAGCAGTCTGAGCATTGCGGCATCCTCGTTGCGGCGAGCATGCACCGCATTGCCCGCGCGATCCACCATCCTTTTGGCCCGCCTGGGGCGCGTCAATCCGAACCGGTCAACCCGACATGCGCGACAGGCGATACGGGACCCATTCGCCGAAAAGCACGTCTTCGACTTCTTCGCGGGCTTCGAAAAGCGTCATGTCCTGCGCTTCGGCAACCATTTCGGCCAGGGCCTCGAGTCTTGCGGGCGGGGTTGCAAGCGCCTTGGCATCCAGCCCCGGAAACCGCTTTACAAGGCGGCGCGAGGCACTGCCCCAGTCATTGGCCACGCTGTTCCATTCCATGGTCTTCCTCCTCCCGATGTGTGCAGCACGGGACAACGCGCCAGCAGCAAGTGGGTTCCGCCGCCGTGATCGCGTTTACTCTACCATCGCGCGAGGAATCGCACCAGAAATCCCGGACGCTACTTTTCCGGCAGCAATCCACGCGGGGCAAACCGCAGAACCACCAGCAGGATGATCCCCATCGTCAGCAGGCGCATGTGCTGAACCGACTCCAGAAGGTGGACGCGCAAGGCCGACTCTGCGGCCATGCCAGAGGTCGCGATCTGCATCACCCACTGGCCGATCGGTTCGACCTGGACCCACAGGAACCAGACAAGGAATCCGCCCAGAACGGCGCCGAGATTGTTGCCCGACCCGCCCAGGATCACCATCACCCAGATCAGAAAGGTATAGCGCAGCGGCTGGTAGCTGGAGGGCGTCAGCTGCCCGTCCAGCGTGGTCATCATCGCCCCGGCGATACCGCACAGAACGCTGCCCAGAATGAACACCTGAAGGTGGCGGGCGGTGACATCCTTGCCCATGGCCTCGGCGGCCTCTTCGTTGTCGCGGATGGCGCGCATCATCCGGCCCCAGGGCGATGTCAGCGCAAGCTGAGCCAGCACCAGAACGGCAATCAGCACGGCGCTGAACAGCACCGAATAGCCCAGCTTGACGTAAAGCGTCGAGGCGGTCGTGACATCCAGGCCAAGGGCGTCGGCGCGGCCGGCAAACACGGGCGATCCCTGCAGGTCGATCTCATAGGGCAGGGGCCGGGGCAGGCCGATCACATTCTTGACGCCGCGCGCCAGCCAGTCCTCGTTCTTGAGCACGGCAATGACGATCTCGGCGATCCCCAGCGTGGCGATGGCAAGATAGTCCGACCGCAGGCCAAGCGCCGTCTTGCCGATGACCCAGGCAACGCCCGCCGCCAGCAGCCCGCCGACTGGCCAGGCCAGCAACACCGGCAGGCCCAGCCCGCCAAGATAGCCCGTGGCGGCGGGATTCACCGCCTCGACCGCCTCGACCGCCGGGTCCAGCACCCAGCGGAAGGCGACAAAGCCCAGCACGGCAATCACGGCCACCGCCAGCCCGCGCCGTCCCCGGTGCAGTGTGCGCCAGGCAACAGCGCCCAGCGTGATCGACGCAGCCCCCAGGATCAGCGCAGCGATGATGCGCGCCCCGCCCGCCGTCCACGCCTGCGGCACCGGCGCAGTCGATGTCAGGACCACCGCCAGCCCGCCAAGCGCCACAAAGCCCATGACCCCGACGTTGAACAACCCCGCCAGGCCCCATTGCAGGTTGACCCCCAAGGCCATGATCGCGCTGACCAGCCCCATGTTCAGGATGATCAGCGCGGAATTCCAGCTTTGCAGCACTCCGGTTCCCAGGATCAGCGCCGCAACCAGCGCGAAAAGCGCAAGCGTCCTCATACGGATTTCCCCCTGAACAACCCGGTGGGCCGGAACAGCAGCACGATGATCAGGATCACGAAGCTGACCGCGAACTTGTAATCGGTCGACAGCAATTGCACGAGCCCGTCCGGCTGCAAGGTCTCGGGTAGCAGATAGCCCAGCACCTTCTTCCAGGCGTAGGTGAACAGAACCTCGGAAAACGCGATGACAAACCCGCCCGCGATGGCGCCTACGGGGCTGCCGATGCCGCCCACGATGGCGCTGGCGAAAATCGGCAGCAGCAACTGGAAATAGGTGAACGGCTTGTAACTCTTGTCCAGCCCGTACAGCGTGCCCGCCACCACCGCCAGCGCCGCCACGATGATCCAGGTCACACGCACGACGGTTTCGGGGCTGATGCCGGACAGCAGCGCAAGGTCCTCGTTGTCGGAATAGGCGCGCATCGACTTGCCGGTGCGCGTGTGGGTGAGAAACCAGAACACAATCGCCACAACGATGATGGCCGTCACCACGGTGATCGCCTGGGTGGATTTCAGCGCAAGCCCTTCGTCAAGCCCGCTCCACGCCTTGAAATCGCGGGCCGAAATCAGGAACCGCTCGCCATCGGCAAAGCTCTGGTCGTCGGGCCCGATGATGAACCGTGTCATGCCGTTGTAGATGAACATCACCCCCATCGACACGATGACAAGGATCACCGGCTTGGCCTTCTGCGCGCGATAAAAGCGATAAACGACGCGGTCGGTCAACAACAGCAACACCGCCGCCCCCGCAATACCGAACGGAATCGCCAGCAAAGCGGTCGGCAACGGCCCAAGGCTCACCCCCAGTGATTGCAGCGCCCAGGTCGCAAGGATCGTAACCATGGTGCCAATGGCCATGGTGTCGCCGTGGGCAAAGTTGGAAAACCGCAGAACGGCGTAAATCAGCGTCACCCCCAGCGCGCCCAGCGCCAGCTGGCTTCCATAGGCCAGCGCCGGGATCAGCACGAAATTTGCCAGCGCCACCAGCGCGTTCAGCAGATCCATCGCAAGCTCTCCTTACGGCCGCTTGGGCCATTCCCCGTTCTGGTATCGCGCAAACGTCGCGCCACAAGCTTTTCATCCACCAAGAAAACTGCGCCGCACCTGCGGGTCGTGCAACAGCGCGCGACCGGTTCCGGTATGGGCATTGGCGCCCTGAACAAGAACATAGGCCTTATCCGCGATCTCAAGCGCCTGGCGCGCGTTCTGCTCGACCATGAGCACCGGCAATCCGGTGCGCGCCACCTCGACGATCCGGTCGAACAGCTCGTCCATCACGATGGGCGACACGCCCGCCGTCGGCTCGTCCAACAACAAGACCTTGGGTCGGGTCATCAGCGCCCGCCCGACAGCCACCTGTTGGCGCTGCCCTCCCGATAACTCGCCTGCGGGCTGACGCCGCTTTTCCTTCAGTACAGGAAACAGATCGTAGACCTGCGCCATCGTGTCGCGAAAATCGTCCCTGCGGACAAACGCCCCCATCTCCAGGTTCTCTTCCACCGTCATCGACGCGAAGATATTCTGCGTCTGCGGCACAAAGCCCATGCCTTCGCGCACCCGCGCCTGCGGGCTGATCGCGGTGATGTCTTCGCCATCAAGCCGCACGGTGCCCGCGCGCAGATCCAGCATGCCGAACATCGCCTTCATCGCCGTCGACTTGCCCGCGCCGTTGGGTCCGACGATGACCGCAATCTCGCCGCGCTCGACCGCGATGGTACACGCATGCAGGATGTCGGCACCGCGTCCGTAGCCGCCCGTCATCGCCTCGCCGATCAGAAACGGCCCCCCCGGCGCTGGCTGCGCCCGCCCGCCCGCGGGCACCGGATGTGCGGCGCTACCGCCGGCCGGGTTGGCAATCGACACATCACGGTTGCCACGGTCGTCATACCCACCGGTCATGCCACCGCCCGCCCGTTCAACTTGCCAAATAAACTCCGGGGGAGTCGCGGCACGCGGCGGGGGCAGCGCCCCCCTCCGACGATGCCGCCCCGCGCAAACGCCAGGAATGTCACGCCGATGCCTCCCTGGTCCTCAGCCCGGCGCCCAGATAGGCCTCGATCACCGCGCCATTCGCCTTGATGTCGTCAATCGTGCCCTCGGCCAGCTTTTTGCCCTGGGCCATGACGATGACCGGATCGCAGATGCGCCCGATGAAATCCATGTCGTGCTCGATCACGCAGAACGTATAGCCGCGTTCGCGGTTGAGCCGCAAAATCGTGTCGGCGATGGTCATCAGCAGCGTCCGGTTCACCCCCGCGCCGACCTCATCCAGAAACACGATTCGCGCATCGACCATCATCGTGCGCCCCAGCTCCAGCAGCTTTTTCTGCCCGCCCGAGAGATTTCCGGCCCTTTCGTCCTTCAGATGGGAAATTGTCAGAAAATCAAGAACCTCGTCGGCTTTCTTCAACAAGACCGCCTCTTCCTGTGCGATGCGCCCGCGCCCGAACCAGGCATTCCACAGCGTTTCGCCCGACTGATGGCCGGGGACCATCATCAGGTTTTCGCGGCATGTCATCGAGGAGAATTCATGCGCAATCTGAAAGGTGCGCAGTAACCCCTTGTGAAACAAAGCATGCGGAGGCAGGCCGGTGATGTCTTCGCCATCCATGACGATCCGCCCCGAAGTCGGCGGCAGCGCGCCTGAAACCACGTTGAACAGCGTGGATTTTCCCGCGCCGTTCGGCCCGATCAGCCCAGTGACCGTGCCTTTTTCGATGCTCAGCGTGGCGCCGTCGACGGCACGAAAACCGCCGAAATGACGATGCAGATTCTCAACCCGGATCACAGCGTCTCTCTCTCCGTAGCGCGTTGCCGCAAGACAGCCCGGAACCGTCGCTCCGGGCTGTGCGTTTCACTGCCGCGCGGGCATCACTTGAACGAGACGGTCGAAAACGCCCCGTCGGTGATCTCGTAGTAGCGATAACTGCCCGCCGCTTCGCCGGAATCGCCCAGTTCCACGTCGGTGGCCCCGACATAGTCGATCTCGCCCCCCTCGGCGATGATCTTCAACGCCTTGCCAAGCTCTCCGGGCAGGATCGGCTCGCCAGGTGCATTGGCCACGTCCAGCACATTGGCCGCGACCGCCGCCGAGGACGCTTCGGCGCCCTTCATCATCGCCAGCGCGATCAGCGCCGCCGCATCATAGCTTTCGCGGGTGTACGAGCTTTCGGCGGTAAATCCCGCCTTGCTGGCCAGCGCCGAAAACGCCTCGGCGCCTTCGCCTTCGGCCCAGGGAACCGACCCGAAGCTGCCATCGATGTCGCCGCCCAGATCGGCCAGAAGCGCATCGGAATACATCCCGTCGCCCATCGCGAACGTGTCGAATGCACCGGTGTCCAGCGCCGCCTGGATCATCCCCTTGCCGCCCTGGTCGGAATAGCCAAGCACCACCAGAACGTCACCGCCCGCCGAAGCCAGCGCGCCGATTTCGGCAGAGTAATCGCCCTTGCCGTCCTCATGCGGGCTGGTCAGGGTGATTTCGCCGCCCAGTTCGGCATAGGCCGCCTCGAAACTGTCGGCAAAGCCCTTGCCATAGTCATTGTTGGTGTAGGTCACGGCCACCGAGCCGATGTCGCGCTCGATCAGGATCTGCGCCAGCACTTCGCCCTGACGCGCGTCGGACGGCGCGGTGCGAAAGAACAGGCCGTTGTCCTCGGCGCCCGACAGCGCCGGAGAGGTCGCCGAGGGCGAGATCATCGGCACCCCGTTGGGCACCGCCACATTCGACAGCACCGCCCCGGTCACGCCCGAACAATCGGCCCCCATGATCGCCAGAACGCCGTCGGTGGTCACCAGCCGCTCGGCGGCGGCGGTTGCCGCGGCGGCGTCGATACAGGTGCTGTCGGCGCGTTCGGGCACCAGCGTGATGCCCGTAAGGAAGGCCCCGCTGTCGTTGACTTCGCTCAGCGCCAGTTCGGCACTGGCGGCCATTCCGGGCGTGAGGGATTCGATCGGCCCGGTAAATCCGAGAATGACCCCGATCCGGGCGTCTTCGGCGGTCACGGCGCCGGTTGCGAGAAGCGACGCGGCCGAAGCCAAAAGCCACTTTTTCATGGAAGTCTCTCCCTTGCTGGATCTCATTGGATCGCGGTCTGCGCGGCAAATCCTAAGCGCGGCTTTCGCGAATGTGAAGAGCGTGTCACCGGCGGGGAAGCCGGGTCAATCAGTCCCGCGCCGATTGGCTGCCGCGCTCGCGATAGGGCGTCGTCTGGTAATGCGCGCGGTAGCATTTCGAAAAATGCGACGGGCTTGCGAACCCGCAGGCCAGCGCGACGTTGATCACGCTCATATCGGTCTGCATCAGCAGGTTGCGCGCTTTTGACAGGCGCAGTTCCATGTAATATCGCTTGGGCGAACGGTCGAGGTAGCGCCGGAACAATCGTTCAAGCTGGCGGGTGGACATGCCGACCTCACCGGCCAGAACCGCCGGAGAGATCGGCTCTTCGAGCGCCGCCTCCATCTTTTTGATGACCGCTCCCAGCTTGGGGTGGCGCACCCCGATGCGGGTCGGGGTCGACAGGCGCTGCATGTCGCGGTCGGTGCGGATCGTGGAATAGATCAGCTGGTCGGCCACCGCGTTGGCAAGGTCTTCGCCATGTTCATCCGCCAGCAGTTTCAGCATCAGGTCGATCGACGACGTGCCGCCCGCGGTGGACAGCCGGTTGCCGTCGATCACGAAGACGGATTTGGTCAGCGCGACCGCGGGAAATTCCTCTTCGAAACCGTCGTGGTTTTCCCAGTGGATGGTGGCGCGCCGGCCGTCCAGCAGCCCCGCCTCGGCCAGCGCCCAGCTTGCGGTGCACAGCCCGCCCATGGTCGCGCCCTTGCGCGTCTCGCGCCGCAGCCAGTTCAGCAGGCGACGGGTCGTGGCGGCGGCCACATCGACGCCCCCGCACAACAGTACCGTATCGTCGCGCGACAGGTCGGGCAGGTCGCCATCCAGTTCAAAAGCCGTTCCGGCGGCGCATCGCGCCGTGCCGCCGCCTTCGCCCACGATACACCAGTCGAACAGCTGCGATGCGCTGATGCGGTTGGCCAGCCTCAGCGTTTCGAGCGCCGAAGCGAAGCTGAGCAGCGTGAAGCCGCGCATCAGGACAAATACGAACCGGCGGGGTTTGCGCTGCGGCTCCTGCCGGGATGCGGGTTGCGAAAACGCCATAGCGACCTTGCCCCGCTCTGAATGCTGCGGTTTTTCATGATCTTCGCGGGCGGTACCGCGCGCCCGCGCCCGCGCGCGTTGGCTCTAGATGGGCAGAGAAGGCAAGGGGCGTCAACCCGCACCCAGCATTTGCTATGGCCATGACGCCTGCGTTTCGGTATAGGCGCCGGACGTTTTCGCTAACGGAGACCAACGGGAGTAAAGCCAATGACCGAGTGGAACAAGTCGAGCTGGAGAGCCATGCCCCGGATTCAGATGCCCGATTATGGCGATCAGGCTGCGCTGGAAAAGGTGGAATCCCGGCTGTCGAAATATCCCCCGCTGGTTTTTGCAGGCGAGGCGCGCAAGCTGCGGACCGAGCTTGGCAAGGCGTCGCGCGGCGAGGCGTTCTTGTTGCAGGGCGGCGACTGCGCCGAGGCGTTCGATCAGTTCTCGGCCAACGCGATCCGTGATACGTTCAAGGTGATGCTGCAAATGGCAATGGTGCTGACCTATGGTGCCAAGGTGCCGGTGGTCAAGGTCGGTCGCATGGCGGGCCAGTTCGCCAAGCCGCGCTCGGCCCCGACCGAAACCGTCGAAGGAGTCGAGCTGCCCAGCTTTCGTGGCGACATCATCAACGAGCTCGCCTTTACGCCCGAAGCGCGCCGGCCCGACCCGCAAAAGATGTTGCAGGCCTACACCCAGGCGGCGGCGACGCTGAACCTGATCCGCGCCTTCAGCACCGGGGGCTATGCCGATGTGCATCAGGTCCACCAGTGGACGCTTGGCTTCACCGAAGGCGAAAAGGCCGCGCGCTACCGCGAGATGGCCAGCCGCATCGGCGACACGCTGGATTTCATGAAGGCCGCAGGCATCGACAGCCACCGCTCGGCGGCGCTGCATCAGGTGGATTTCTACACCAGCCATGAATCGCTGCTGCTGGAATACGAAGAGGCGCTGACTCGCGTCGATTCCACCTCCGGCAAATGGATCGCGGGGTCCGGCCACATGATCTGGATCGGCGACCGCACTCGCCAACCCGATGGCGCGCATGTGGAATTCGCGCGCGGCGTGATGAACCCCATCGGGCTGAAATGTGGACCGTCGATGACCGCCGAAGACCTCAAGGTGCTGATGGCCAAGCTGAACCCGCTGAACGATCCGGGCCGGCTGACGCTGATCACCCGGTTCGGCGCGGGCAAGGTGGCCGAACATCTGCCGCGCCTGATCGAGACGGTGCGCGGCGAAGGCGCCAACGTGCTGTGGGTGTGCGACCCGATGCATGGCAACACGATCAAGTCGGGGTCGGGCTACAAGACGCGACCCTTTGACCGGGTGCTGTCCGAAGTGCGCGAATTCTTCGCCGTACACAAGGATCAGGGCACCATTCCGGGCGGCGTGCATTTCGAGATGACCGGCCAGGACGTGACCGAATGCACCGGCGGTGTGTTTGCCGTGTCCGATGAAAACCTCAGCGACCGCTATCATACCGCATGCGATCCGCGCCTGAACGCGTCGCAGTCGCTGGAACTTGCGTTTCTCGTGGCCGAAGAACTGACGCAACTTGCCCAGCAACGTCCGGCGGACGTCGCGGCTGGCTGATGTGCGTTCTGGTCTGACAACGGGAACGGCGCCTGTCAAAAGGCGCCGTTTCGCGTTGGGGCAGGCGCTTTTCGGCCGGTTGCGCGGGATCGTACCGCCCCCGTCGTGCAAGGCGGGAACCGCTCTGGCGCCGGTGCGTAGTATCCCGAGTATCAATCAGGCCGGGGGGACGCGTTTCAATGGGTCGCATTCTGATGAAAACCAAACTCGGTATCGCTGTTGCCGCTGGCGCAATCGCCGCCACACAGACCCGGGCCACCCCCGACATATTCCAGGCGTTGCCGGAGGGCGCGAACGACCTGAACGATCTGAAGTGGGCCAAGCGGCCGGTTCTGTTGTTCGCGCCGTCGCGAGACGATGCCGCGTATGCGCGCCAGATGGCGCTGTTCGATGCCGCTCGCGCGGCGCTTGCAAAGCGCGACATCGTGGTGCTGAGCGACATTGACCGTATCCCTCCGGCGGGGGCCGTCTGACGGGGCGTTGGAGGCGATGATAAGTCCG
>NZ_QLMG01000059.1 GCF_003259905.1 Salipiger aestuarii
ATCGCCGCCGTCAGCGTCGTCTTGCCGTGGTCAACGTGACCGATCGTGCCGATGTTGCAATGCGGTTTGTTCCGCGCAAACTTTTCCTTTGCCATGGTATTGGCTCCTCTGTCTTGTCGGATGGCGGGCCGTGGCCTGCCCTACGGGAAATGGGTAGGGCGGGGTTTCCCCCGCCACCCGGCTTAGGCGTATTTCGACTGGATCTCGTCAGAGATGTTCTGCGGAACCGGGTCGTAGTGGTCGAACTGCATCGAGAACTGCGCGCGGCCCGAAGACATCGACCGCAGGGTGTTGATGTAGCCGAACATGTTGGCCAGCGGCACGAACGCCAGGATCGCCACGGCATTGCCGCGCTGTTCCTGACCCGACACCTGACCGCGACGCGAGGTCAGGTCGCCGATGATCGAACCGGTGTATTCTTCCGGCGTGACCACTTCGACCTTCATCATCGGCTCAAGCAGCTTGGCACCGGCCTTGCGAAGACCTTCGCGCATGCACATGCGCGAGGCGATTTCGAAGGCAAGGACCGAGGAGTCGACGTCGTGGAACTTGCCGTCGATCAGCATGACCTTGAAGTCGATCACCGGGAAGCCGGCCAGCGGACCGGAGTCCATCACCGATTTCACGCCCTTTTCCACACCCGGAATATATTCCTTGGGCACGGAGCCGCCGACGATCTTGGACTCGAACGAATAGCCTTCGCCCGGCTCTGTCGGCGAAATGACCATCTTCACTTCGGCGAACTGACCGGACCCACCCGACTGCTTCTTGTGGGTGTAGGTGTGTTCGATCTCGTGACCGATGGTTTCGCGGTAAGCCACCTGCGGCGCGCCGATGTTGGCTTCGACCTTGAACTCGCGCTTGAGACGATCGACCAGGATGTCCAGGTGAAGTTCGCCCATGCCTTTCATGATGGTCTGACCGGATTCCTGGTCAGTTTCCACGCGGAAGGACGGGTCTTCGGCAGCCAGACGGGCCAGGCCCGCCGACATCTTTTCCTGGTCGTTCTTGGTCTTGGGCTCGACCGCGATCTCGATGACGGGATCGGGGAAGGTCATGGTTTCCAGCACGACGGGTGCGGCCTGGGCGCAGAGTGTGTCACCGGTGGTGGTCTCTTTCAAACCGGCCAGCGCGATGATGTCGCCTGCAAACGCTTCCTCGATCTCTTCGCGGTTGTTCGAGTGCATCATCATCATACGACCGATGCGCTCTTTCTTGCCCTTGGTCGAGTTCAGGATCGAGTCGCCCTTTTTCATCACGCCGGAATAGATCCGGGTGAAGGTGAGCGTGCCCACGAAAGGGTCGTTCATGATCTTGAACGCAAGACCCGAGAACGGTTCCGAATCGTCGGCATGACGCGCGAGGTTCCGGGTTTCGGTCTCGTCATCCGGCGAAAAGCCCATGTAGGGCGGAACGTCCAGAGGACCGGGCAGGAAATCGACAACGCCGTTCAGAAGCGGCTGAACGCCCTTGTTCTTGAACGCCGAGCCACCCAGGACCGGAACGAAGGACAGCGACAGCGTGCCCTTGCGGATCAGTTTCCGCAGGGTGGCGATGTCGGGCTCTTCGCCTTCGAGATAGGCTTCCATGGCGTCGTCGTCTTGTTCGACCGCGTGCTCGATCAGGTGCGACCGCCACTCGTCTGCGGTGTCCTTCAGACTGTCGCGAATCGGACGGCGAACCCAGGACGCACCCAGGTCTTCGCCTTCCCAGACCCACTCTTCCATGGTGACCAGGTCGACGATGCCTTCCAGCTGGTCTTCGGCACCGATCGGGAAATTGACCGGGACCGGGATCGCACCGGTGCGATCCTTGACCATCTTGACGCAGTTGAAATAGTCGGCGCCGATCTTGTCCATCTTGTTGACGAATACGATCCGCGGAACCTTGTAGCGGTCAGCCTGACGCCACACGGTTTCGGTCTGCGGCTCGACGCCGGCGTTCCCGTCCAGAAGGCAGATGGCACCGTCAAGCACGGCCAGCGAGCGTTCGACTTCGATGGTAAAGTCGACGTGGCCGGGCGTGTCGATGATGTTGTAGCGGAATTTCGTGTCCGAAGTACCTTCTTCGGTCGGATCTTCCTGCCACTGCCAGAATGTCGTGGTCGCAGCCGAGGTGATCGTGATGCCCCGCTCCTGCTCCTGCTCCATCCAGTCCATGGTGGCCGCGCCATCGTGGACTTCGCCGATCTTGTGGGACCGGCCAGTGTAGAAGAGAATACGCTCGGTCGTCGTGGTCTTGCCCGCGTCGATATGGGCCATGATCCCGAAGTTGCGGTAACGTGTGAGCGGATATTCGCGTGCCATAGTGGACTGCCTTTCCGGAGGGAAGTTCTGTTACCAGCGGTAGTGGCTGAACGCTTTGTTCGCGTCGGCCATCTTGTGCGTATCTTCGCGCTTTTTCACAGCGGATCCGCGCGACTGAACAGCATCTATAAGCTCGCCTGCAAGGCGCTCTTCCATCGTGTTCTCGTTGCGGGCGCGCGATGCGTTGATCAGCCAGCGGATGGCCAGGGCTTCGCGACGTTCGATGCGCACTTCGACGGGCACCTGGTAGGTGGCACCACCGACGCGGCGCGAGCGCACCTCGACCGACGGCTTGATGTTCTCAAGCGCCTCGTGGAACACTTCCACCGGGGCGCGCTTGATCTTGCCCTCGACGCGATCGAGCGCGTTGTAGACGATCTTTTCCGCAACCGACTTCTTACCGTCGATCATCAGGTTGTTCATGAACTTGGTCAGCACGACATCGCCATACTTGGCGTCGGGCAGGACTTCGCGCTTTTCAGCGGCGTGACGACGAGACATTTACCTAATCCTCTTACTTGGGACGCTTCGCGCCGTACTTCGAGCGACGCTGCTTCCGATCCTTGACGCCCTGGGTGTCGAGCACGCCACGCAGGATATGGTAACGCACACCCGGAAGGTCTTTGACACGACCGCCGCGGATCAGCACAACCGAGTGCTCCTGGAGGTTGTGGCTTTCACCGGGGATGTAGCTGATGACCTCGAAGCCGTTGGTCAGACGCACCTTGGCGACTTTCCGCATAGCCGAGTTCGGCTTCTTCGGGGTGGTGGTGTAGACGCGTGTGCAGACGCCGCGCTTTTGCGGGCATTCCTGCAGGTGCATGGACTTCGAGCGTTTGACTTTCGGCTGCCGCGGCTTGCGGATCAGCTGCTGGATCGTGGGCATTGGGTCGTTTCCCCGTTTCTCACATATATGTGCACGGGGTTGCCCGTGCGGGTTCCAAAATTCAAGGCGCCCTGCGCGTCCACAGGTCACCGGCTGGTGCGCGACATCCGACAGAACGTCAGAAAAGACGCAAAGCACCGCATCCGCTCCCGTGGGAGCGTCGCGGTGGATGTACAGAGGATCGGGGCGTTTCGGCCCGGATCTTGACCGCTTCATTAGTGTAGAATGCGCCGGACGCACTGGGGCTCCGACGAATTGAGGCGCGTATATGGGGAGTCGCGCCCCTTGTCAACAACGCCCTGCCCTTGCACGGGCAAAGCTGCGGTGGCATGCACGAACCGCAGGTCTGCCGCAGGAGATGCCTGAATGCAAGTCATCGGATTATGCCGGTTTTCATGGCCCGCCGAGGGCGGTTTTCAGGTCGAACACGCCGACCCGGCAAGCCGTGAGGCCTATCTTTACGCCCCGGCCCGGATGGAAGAACGCCTGGCCCATTTCGAAGCGATCTGCCTGCCGGGCCTGAAGGCGCAGACCGATCCTGACTTCGCGCTCCTCGTGCTGATCGGCGACACGCTGCCACAGGGGTATCGCGCCCGGCTAGAGGCCCTGCTGTCCGGGTTCCGCCAGGCGCGCATCGTGATACGTCCGTCCGGCCCCCACCGCGCCGTCTGTCAAAGCGTCATCAACGAGGCCCGCGACATGGCTGCTCCCTGCTTGCAATTCCGCCATGACGACGACGACGCGGTCGCGGTGGATTTTGTCGCCACGCTGCGGCAGGCCGCCGATGATGTGCGTGCGCTGCTGGCAAGGCATCGGCTGGTCGGCTTTGACTGGAATCGCGGCTATGTGGCGCGGCCCGATGCCAAAGGTCTGTGCGCGGAGGAAAGCGTGACACCATTCTGGGGCGTGGCGCAGGCCATGGCGGTGCAGGCCGGGGTCCGGCAGTCCATCATGAACTTCGGGCATAACAAGATCCTGCGGTTCATGCCCACGCTCAGCTTTACCGACCGGGCCATGTATGTGCGTGGGCACAACGATCACAACGATTCGCGTCAGAAGGGACACGTCAGGCCTGTGGCCCTGCCCCGGCTCGATGCCGCCGGCGAGGCCTTGCTGCGCGCGCGCTTTGCGATCGACGCCGATCAGGTGCGGTCGATTTTCGGCGCCATGCCCCTTGCCTGAACCTGACTGAGCGGCGCGCGGTGCCCGCCACCTTGATCCACGAACGCCCGGCACGAAAGCGCCCACGCTGTCGGAACTGCGCCGCTGGCGTTTTCTGATTGGGCGGTGATGCCCGGCCTACAGCGCGCGACCGCCGGGTTCGGAAGCCAGGTTTCTTGAACCCGATGCAGCTTCCGCCCCGGACAAGAAAAGCGAAAGGCCCCCACCCGAAGGGCAGAGGCCTTTGCCAGTGTCACAGATGCCCGTCAGGCAGCGCGGATCACTCGCGGCTTTCTGGGGTATCCACCACGAGGTTGTCGAACTCGTCGCCCCCGATGATGTCGCTGCCCGATGTGTCGGCCTCGGGCGCCGCAAGCCGGGCCGCTGCATCGGCCTCGGCGCGTTTGACGTCGATGACCTTGGTGTCGCGATCGGTTGCGATCTTGCGCACACGCTGGGTGGCGCCGCCGGTGCCCGCCGGGATCAGGCGGCCCACGATGACGTTCTCCTTGAGGCCCACAAGCTTGTCGCGCTTGCCCTGCACCGAAGCTTCGGTCAGCACGCGGGTCGTTTCCTGGAACGAGGCGGCAGAGATAAAGGACCGGGTCTGAAGCGACGCCTTGGTAATCCCCAGCAGGATCGGCTCGCCCTTGGCAGCGCGACCGCCCTTTTTCTCGATCTTCTCGTTTGCCGCATCGAATTCGGCCTTGTCGACGTGCTCGCCCTTCAGAAGCGTGGTGTCTCCGGAATCCTGGATCTCCCACTTTTGCAGCATCTGACGGACGATGACTTCGATGTGCTTGTCGTTGATCTTCACACCTTGCAGTCGATACACGTCCTGCACTTCGTCGATCATGTAGTTCGCCAGCGCCTCGACACCCATGATGGCCAGGATGTCATGCGGCGCGGGGTTGCCATCCATGATGTAGTCGCCCTTTTGGACGAAGTCGCCTTCGACCACCGGGATGTGCTTGCCCTTCGGGATCATGTATTCGCGCGACTCAAGGCTGTCGTCGACCGGATCGATCGCGATGCGACGCTTGTTCTTGTAGTCCTTGCCAAAGCGCACATAGCCGTCGATTTCGGCGATGATCGCGTTGTCCTTGGGACGCCGCGCTTCAAAGAGTTCAGCCACACGCGGCAGACCGCCGGTGATGTCCTTGGTCTTTGCGCCCTCGCGCGGAATACGCGCCACGACGTCACCGGCCTTGATCTCCTGCCCGTCTTCGCACGACAGGATCGCATCCACCGACATCGGATAGGTGATCGGGTTGCCGGCCGCGTTGCGCACAGGCTCGCCATCGCCATCCATCAGGATGATTTCCGGCTTGAGCTCGTTGCCCTTGGGCGCGGCGCGCCAGTCGATCACGATCTTCTGCGACATGCCGGTGGCATCGTCGGTCTCGTCGCGCACCGCCATCCCCTGCACAAGGTCGACGTGACGCGCGATACCGTCCGCCTCGGCGATGATCGGCAGCGTGTAGGGGTCCCATTCGAGCAGCTTGGTACCGCGCGCGATGGTATCGCCTTCCTTGACGAACAGCTTGGTGCCGTAGCCCAGCTTGTGGCTGGCACGTTCCTTGCCGTCCTCGCCCATGATGCGCAGCTTCATGTTGCGGCCCATCACCAGCATGTCGCCGCTGGTGTTTTCAAGCAACGAGGCATTCTCGAACTCGATGACGCCTTCCTGCGACGCTTCCAGGAACGACTGCTGGCCACCCTGCGCAACACCGCCGATGTGGAAGGTCCGCATCGTCAGCTGCGTGCCGGGTTCACCGATGGACTGCGCGGCGATGATGCCGACAGCTTCGCCGGTGTTGACCATGGTGCCGCGCGCGAGGTCACGCCCGTAGCACATGGCGCAGACGCCCTCTTCGGCCTCACAGGTCAGGGGCGAGCGGATGCGCGTGACCTGCACCGCGGCCTCTTCGATCAGATCGGCCATGCGTTCGTCTATGAGCTGGCCCTCGCGGATCAGCACCTCGTCGGTACCGGGGCGCAGGATGTCCTCGGCCGCGACGCGCCCCAGAAGACGTTCGCCCAGCGAGGCGACGACTTCGCCGTCGTTGACAGCGGCTTCGGCGGTGATCGCACGGTCGGTGCCACAGTCGTGCATGCGCACGATGCAATCCTGCGCCACGTCCACGAGACGACGGGTCAGATAGCCCGAGTTCGCCGTCTTGAGAGCCGTATCCGACAGACCCTTGCGGGCACCGTGGGTCGAGTTGAAGTATTCAAGAACGGTCAGACCTTCCTTGAAGTTCGAGATGATCGGCGTCTCGATGATGTCGCCGTTCGGCTTCGCCATCAGGCCGCGCATCCCGCCCAGCTGCTTCATCTGCGTGACCGAGCCACGCGCCCCCGAGTGGGCCATCATGTAAACCGAGTTCGGTTCCATTTCCGACCCGTCCTCGGCGCGCTTGGACGCCGAAATGGTCGACATCATCGCCTCGGTGACCTTGTCGTTACACTTCGACCAGGCATCCACGACCTTGTTGTACTTTTCACCCTGGGTGATCAGGCCGTCCATGTACTGCTGTTCGAAATCCTTGACCTGCTCACGGGTTTCCTCGACGAGCGTCCACTTGTTGTCGGGGATCACCATGTCGGCCTTGCCGAAGGAAATGCCCGCCTTGAACGCCTCTTTGAAACCCATCGACATGATCTGGTCGCAGAAGATCACCGATTCCTTCTGACCGCAGTAGCGGTAAACGGTGTCGATGACGCGCTGAACGTCCTTTTTCCGCAGCAGGTTGTTCACCAACTCGAACGGCGCCTTGGCGTTCATCGGCAGCAGCGCGCCCAGACGGACCCGGCCCGGCGTGGTTTCATACCGCTTGACGACCTCGTCACCGGTTTCGTCGATCTGCTTGACCCGACACTGGATCTTGGCGTGCAGGTGCACTTCGCCCGCGGTCAGCGCGTGTTCGACTTCTTCGATGGACGAGAACACCATGCCTTCGCCCTTCATGCCTTCGCGCATGATCGAGACATAATAGATGCCCAGGATCATGTCCTGCGACGGAACGATGATCGGCGCGCCGTTGGCGGGCGACAGCACGTTGTTCGTCGACATCATCAGGACCCGCGCTTCCAACTGGGCCTCAAGGCTCAGCGGGACGTGAACGGCCATCTGATCCCCGTCGAAGTCGGCGTTGAAGGCCGAACAGACAAGCGGGTGCAGCTGGATCGCCTTGCCTTCGATCAGTTGCGGTTCGAACGCCTGGATGCCCAGACGGTGCAGCGTCGGCGCGCGGTTCAGCAGGACCGGGTGTTCGCGGATGACCTCGTCAAGGATGTCCCAGACTTCGGGGCGTTCCTTTTCGACCAGCTTCTTGGCCTGCTTGACCGTCGACGACAGGCCCTTGGCTTCAAGCCGCGAGTAGATGAATGGCTTGAACAGTTCGAGCGCCATCTTCTTGGGCAACCCGCACTGATGCAGCTTCAGCTCGGGGCCGGTCACGATGACCGAACGGCCCGAGAAGTCGACGCGCTTGCCCAGAAGGTTCTGACGGAAACGACCCTGCTTGCCCTTGAGCATATCGCTCAGGGACTTCAGCGGGCGCTTGTTGGCGCCGGTGATGACACGGCCACGGCGTCCGTTGTCGAACAGCGCATCGACCGCTTCCTGAAGCATCCGCTTTTCGTTGCGAACGATAATGTCCGGCGCACGCAGTTCGATCAGCCGCTTGAGGCGGTTGTTCCGGTTGATCACGCGGCGATACAGATCGTTGAGATCAGACGTCGCGAAACGTCCCCCATCCAGCGGCACCAGCGGGCGCAGTTCGGGCGGAATAACCGGCACGACGGTCAGGATCATCCACTCGGGGCGGTTGCCGGATTCCAGGAAGGATTCCACCACCTTGAGCCGCTTGATGATCTTCTTGGGCTTGAGCTCGCCGGTCGCTTCCTTGAGATCGGCGCGCAGGGTTTCGGCTTCGGCCTCAAGGTCGATGGCCGCGAGCATTTCGCGGATCGCTTCCGCGCCGATATTGGCGGTGAAAGCGTCCATGCCGAACTGGTCCTGCGCGTCGAGGAATTCATCCTCGGTCATCATCTGGCCATAGGTCAGATCGGTCAGGCCCGGTTCGATCACCACGTAGTTTTCGAAATAGAGCACGCGCTCCAGGTCGCGCAGCGTCATGTCCAGCATCAGGCCAATGCGCGAGGGCAGCGACTTGAGGAACCAGATATGAGCGCAGGGGGCGGCCAGTTCGATGTGGCCCATGCGCTCGCGCCGGACTTTCTGCAGCGTCACTTCGACGCCGCATTTTTCGCAGACGACGCCGCGATATTTCATGCGCTTGTACTTGCCGCACAGGCATTCGTAATCCTTGATCGGACCGAAGATGCGCGCGCAGAACAGACCGTCACGCTCGGGCTTGAACGTGCGGTAGTTGATCGTCTCGGGCTTTTTGATCTCGCCGTAGGACCAGCTGAGAATACGCTCAGGGGATGCGAGCGAGACCTTGATCTCGTCAAAAACCTTGGGCGGGGTCAGCGGATTGAACGGGTTGTTGGTCAGTTCCTGGTTCATGTCAAAACCTTTGTGTCATGGCTGCCGGAGGAGGGGAGCCCAAGATTTTTCGTACGAAAAATCTTGGGTCTTGTGCGGTTCGGAAGAATTTTCGTACGAAAATTCTTCGTCACTCTTCCCCTCCCTCGGCGTCCAGGAGTTCCATGTTCAGGCCGAGGCCGCGGACTTCCTTGACGAGCACGTTGAAGCTCTCGGGGACGCCCGCTTCGTAATTGTCCTCGCCCTTGACGATGCTTTCGTAGACCTTGGTCCGGCCCGCCACGTCGTCCGACTTGACGGTCAGCATTTCCTGCAGGGTATAGGCGGCGCCATAGGCTTCCAGCGCCCAGACCTCCATCTCCCCGAAACGCTGACCACCGAACTGCGCCTTACCGCCCAGCGGCTGCTGGGTCACAAGGCTGTACGGCCCGGTCGATCGCGCGTGGATCTTGTCATCCACCAAGTGGTGAAGTTTGAGCAGGTACTTCACACCCACGGTGACCTTGCGGCTGAACTCTTCTCCGCTGCGCCCGTCGAACAGCCGCGACTGGGCGGCTGTGTCGAAACCGGCCCGGATCAGCGCATCGTCGATATCCGCTTCCTTGGCACCGTCGAAGACCGGCGTCGCGATCGGTACGCCGCGCGTGACGTTGCCTGCCGCTTCGACGAGATCCTCTTCGTCCATTCCAACGATGCCTTCTTCATAGACATCATCGCCATAGGCAATGCGCATCGCTTCGCGCACCGGTGTCAGGTCGCCCGAGCGCCGGTAATCCTGCAGCGCATCGTCGATCTTGATGCCCAGGCCGCGCGCGGCCCAGCCCATGTGGGTTTCCAGAATCTGGCCGACGTTCATCCGCGACGGCACGCCCAGAGGGTTGAGGCAGAAGTCGACCGGCGTACCGTCTTCGAGGAACGGCATGTCTTCCATCGGAACAACGCGGGAAATAACGCCCTTGTTGCCGTGACGACCGGCCATCTTGTCGCCGGGCTGAAGCTTGCGCTTCACGGCCACGAAGACCTTGACCATCTTCATCACGCCCGGCGGCAGATCGTCGCCGCGACGGACCTTTTCGACCTTGTCTTCGAAACGGGCATCCAGCGCGCGTTTTTGCACTTCGTACTGTTCGTGCAGCGCCTCGACGATCTGGGCGTCCTGCTCCTGTTCCAGAGCAAGCTGCCACCACTGGCCGCGGCTCAGCGTACCCAGAAGATCCTCGGTGATTTCCGAATTCGGACGTACGCCCTTGGGGCCCTTCACCGCAGTTTTGCCGAGGATCAGGTCGTGCAGCCGCGCATAGATGTTACGGTCGAGGATCGCCAGCTCGTCGTCCCGGTCACGGGCCAGACGTTCGACTTCCTCTCGCTCGATCTGCAGCGCACGTTCGTCTTTCTCGACCCCGTGGCGGTTGAACACCCGAACTTCGACCACGGTGCCGTAATCGCCCGGCTTGACCCGCAGCGAGGTGTCGCGAACGTCCGATGCCTTTTCGCCGAAGATGGCGCGCAGCAGCTTTTCTTCCGGCGTCATCGGAGATTCACCCTTGGGGGTGATCTTGCCCACCAGGATGTCGCCCGGTTCGACGTCGGCGCCGATGTAGACGATGCCCGCCTCGTCAAGGTTGCGCAGGGCCTCCTCGCCGACGTTGGGAATGTCGCGGGTGATTTCCTCGGGCCCAAGCTTGGTGTCGCGCGCCGCGACTTCGAATTCCTCGATGTGGACAGAGGTGAACACGTCATCGCGCGCGATGCGTTCCGAAATCAGGATCGAATCTTCGTAGTTGTAGCCGTTCCACGGCATGAAGGCGGTGATGACGTTCTTGCCAAGCGCCAGCTCCCCCATGTCCGTCGACGGGCCGTCCGCCACGATTTCGCCCTTTTGAACCGTCTGACCCACCTTCACCAGAGGCTTCTGGTTGATACAGGTGTTCTGGTTCGAGCGCTGGAACTTGCGCATGCGGTAGATGTCGACGCCCGCATCGCCCAGTTCCAGATCGGAGGTCGCGCGGATCACGATCCGCTGCGCATCGACCTGATCGACGATGCCGGCCCGCTTGGCCTGAATGGCCGCACCGGAGTCGATGGCGACCTTGCCTTCGATGCCGGTGCCGACAAGCGGCGCCTCGGCGCGCAGGGTCGGAACCGCCTGACGCTGCATGTTCGCGCCCATCAGGGCACGGTTGGCGTCATCGTTTTCCAGGAACGGGATCAGCGACGCCCCAACCGAGACCAACTGCTTGGGCGACACGTCGATCAGATCGACGCTTTCCGCCGGCGACAGCGTGTAATCGCCGGATTTCCGCGTGTTGACCATTTCGTTCACGAACTGGCCCGCGCCGTCGATGTTGGCGTTCGCCTGCGCGACCGTGTGGCGCATTTCTTCGGTGGCGGACATGTAGTGGACCTCATCGGTCACCTGCTTGTCCTTGACCACCCGGTAGGGCGTTTCGATAAAGCCGTACTTGTTCACGCGGGCAAAGGTCGCAAGGCTGTTGATCAGACCGATGTTCGGGCCTTCGGGCGTTTCGATCGGGCACATCCGACCGTAGTGGGTCGGGTGAACGTCGCGGACCTCAAAGCCCGCGCGCTCGCGCGTCAGACCACCCGGCCCGAGCGCCGACAGGCGACGCTTGTGCGTCACTTCGGACAGCGGGTTGGTCTGGTCCATGAACTGCGACAACTGCGACGAGCCAAAGAACTCACGCACCGCCGCCGCCGCCGGCTTGGCGTTGATCAGATCCTGCGGCATCACCGTGTCGATTTCGACCGAAGACATGCGTTCCTTGATCGCACGTTCCATGCGCAGAAGACCGACGCGGTACTGGTTTTCCATCAGTTCGCCGACCGAGCGTACACGACGGTTGCCGAGGTGGTCGATGTCATCAATGTCGCCGCGCCCGTCGCGCAGATCGACCAGCGCCTTGATGCACTTGACGATGTCGTCACGGTCCAGCGTGCGCTGGGTGTCGGGCTTTTCAAGCGCCAGGCGCATGTTCATCTTGACCCGGCCAACAGCCGACAGATCGTAGCGTTCGCCGTCAAAGAACAGCGTGTCGAACAGCGACGAGGCCGCCTCGACGGTGGGCGGCTCGCCCGGACGCATGACGCGGTAGATGTCCATGAGCGCGCCGTTGCGGTCCATGTTCTTGTCCGCCGCCACAGTGTTGCGCATGTAGGCGCCCACGGTGATGTTGTCGATGTCCAGCACCGGGATCTCGGTGATCCCCGCGTCCATCAGATCCTTGAGCGACCCGCCGGTGACATCGCCGTCCTTGTCCACGACCCAGGTCAGCTCATCGCCGGCCTCGACGTAGATGGCGCCGGTGTCCTCGTTGATGATGTCCTTGGCGACGAACTTGCCGACGATCTGCTCGAACGGCAGCAGCAGGTCCTTGACGTTGCCCTCGTCGATCAGCTTCTTGACCGCGCGCGGGGTGATCTTCTTGGTGGCTTCGGCGATGATCTCGCCGGAATCCGCATCGACAAGATCATAGGTCGGACGGGTGCCGCGCACGCGTTCGGGGAAGAACTTGGTGACCCAACCCTCGCCCCGGCGCAGCGTATAATCGACGGTGTTGTAATACGCGTCCATGATCGCTTCCTGGTCGAGACCAAGAGCGTAAAGCAGCGTCGTCACCGGCAGCTTGCGGCGACGGTCGATGCGCGCAAACACGATGTCCTTGGCGTCGAATTCGAAATCCAGCCACGACCCGCGATAGGGAATGATCCGGCAGGCGAACAGCAGCTTGCCCGAGCTGTGCGTCTTGCCCTTGTCATGGTCAAAGAACACGCCGGGCGAGCGGTGCATCTGGCTGACGATCACCCGCTCGGTGCCATTCACGACGAAGGTGCCGTTCGGCGTCATCAGGGGCATGTCGCCCATGAAGACATCCTGTTCCTTGATGTCCTTGACCGACTTCGCGCCGGTGTCCTCGTCGATATCGAACACGATCAGACGCAGCGTCACCTTCAGCGGGGCGCTGTAGGTCATGTCGCGCTGCATGCACTCTTCGACGTCGTACTTGGGCTTTTCCAGCTCGTAGGATACGAATTCCAGAACGGCGGTTTCGTTGAAATCCTTGATCGGAAAAACCGACTGGAAAACGCCCTTGATCCCCTCGCCGTCGGACGGCAGGGGCTGGTCGCCGGATTTCAGGAACAGCTCGTACGAAGATTTCTGGACCTCGATGAGGTTCGGCATTTCCAGGACTTCCCGGATCTTGCCATAATATTTGCGAAGACGTTTCTGGCCAAGGAAACTTTGCGCCATGAGGTTGGTCACCTTTTCAGCTTCTCAACGAAAACACAGGCCGGTGGGCGCCGGCCGTGCATCCATCCGAGATGGCAATTCATCTGATCCATGCTCGACCCACGTCCCAAAGTGGGTCTCTCGATCCGATCCCTGCCTTGGAAAGCTCCTCGGCGATGAGGAGCTTGCCAAGTCGGGGCAAACGAAACACGCTGGTCTTGCGGAAGCTGCCGTGTCACCGTGGGTGGTCTGGCTGGGTCCGCTTCTTTTCCCGATTCACCTGCTAGAAAGGGCACAACGCCGGAAGACAGCTTCGAATCGCACGAAACCGCAAGAGGCTTCGAGATAGAGTCTGAACGCACCGAACGCAAGGGGCAGGTCAAAATTTCGACGGCCTTGCGCAGACGGGCGGCGCCCCTGCCCTCACAATACCGCCACCGGGATCGGCGCCCGGCAACCTGGCGATCATGTGTCGCCAGCGCCAACAGAACGTGATTCCGTTTTCCTGGATTGTTTTGGACGCATCGGTCCGCGCGTCGCCGCGAGACCGCCACGCGGCACAGCGCGCGCCCGAAAATGAAAAAGCGCCCCGCTTGCGGGGCGCTTTCGCGTGATACAACGCAAAGACGAAATTACTTGATTTCGACTTCGGCGCCAGCTTCTTCGAGCTTTTTCTTGATTTCTTCGGCTTCGTCCTTGGACACGCCTTCCTTGACAGCCTTGCCGCCGGCTTCGACCAGCTCTTTGGCTTCTTTCAGGCCCAGGCCGGTGATGCCGCGGACTTCCTTGATGACGTTGATCTTCTTGTCGCCAGCGGCTTTGAGGATCACGTCGAATTCGGTCTTTTCTTCCTCGGCGGCAGCGGCATCGCCACCGGCCGGGCCAGCCATCATGACGGCGCCGCCCGCTGCGGGCTCGATGCCGTACTCATCCTTGAGGATGGTTTTCAGTTCTTGTGCTTCGAGCAGGGTCAGACCGACGATTTGCTCAGCAAGTGCTTTAAGATCAGCCATTTTGCGTTTTCCGTATGTTTAGATGTGTTCCAACGTACAGGGCGTGTGCCCTGCAAGAGTCTCGGGTGCGCTTACGCCGCCTTTTCCTCGATGGTCGAGAGGATGGAGGCGATGTTCGAAGCAGGGGCGCCAATGGCACCGGCGATGTTCGATGCGGGTGCGCCGATACAGCCGACGATGGAAGCAATAAGCTCATCGCGCGACGGCATTTTCGACACGGCCTCGACACCGGCACGGTCCAGCGCCGTCCCGCCCATGTTCCCGCCAAGGATCTGGAATTTCTGGTTCCCCTTGGCGAAATCCTCGACCACCTTGGCAGCTGCCACGGGATCTTCGGAATAGGCGATGACGGTCATGCCCTGAAGGTATTCGGCAATGCTTCCGCACGGCGTCCCTTCCAGAGCAATCTTGGCGAGCCTGTTCTTGGCGACGCGGACCGAAGTTTCGCCAGCACTTGCGCGCGCGCGAAGATCCGTCATCTCGGCAACCGTGAGACCCTCGTAGCGGGCAACCACCACGACGCCAGAGCTTTCGAAGATCTGGCCGAGTTCCTCGACCAATTTCTCTTTCTGGGCTCTATCCACAGTTTCACTCCAATGTATGGAGGGGAGACCCCCTCCGGCTCGTTATGGCAGGGTTTCCCCGGCCGCAAAGGTCCGAAATCGGGTCGTCGCATCGCGCTGCCGGAACACATTTCCGGAACGTTATGTCGCTTCCCGTCTCAGGCAGGAATTACAGGATCTCTCCAACCCACCGTCTCGGACGAAATATGAAGGCAGTCACGAATCGTGAAAGCCCTCGCGTCGAGCCTCATAGACGGATCGACCCGCTTTGCCAAGGTGGCATCGACGATGATGATGCTGCCGCGCGACATGCTGGCCGATCCGGTCCGGCCTGGCGCCTGGTCCGATACCGCCGCACCGACGGTCAATGCGCGGCGGATCGGTGCCAAGACATTCGCATGCTGACCGGGTTTCACCGGGGCGGCTTTTTCCCGCACGACAGCGGACTCATCTCCGGTCTCGGTCCGGAAGAGAGCCAAGCGCACGCCGTTCAGCAGGCCGTCCGCCACGCGGCTGTTGATGCGGGGAATGGTGTTCCCGGCTTGCCCCGACGGTGCGACGGAACGGCGGAGGATGTCGGTGTGAGCGGCGGCGGTGTTTGTACCCGCCAGCGTCAGGCGGTTGATGGCGCGGCGACGGGGGCCGCGGTCAGTCGATCCGACACCGGCGAAAAACCGGAGGGCGCGGGGCAGTTTCAAAATCCCTTTCCGGTTTTGCCGTGTATGCTGACCGCCATGACCGACTTCGATTCTCACTTCCCTCCGAAGAACGCCCGCACGCATGAGGTTTGCGGGCCGTCTGCTCTGTCTTTTGCCCTGGCCCTGGCCGGGCAGTTGGGTGGCACGGCGGTGTGGCTGCGCGAGGCATGGCAGGGAGACCAGATCAACCCGGTCGGCTTTGCCCCCTATGTCGATCCGCAACAGCTGCTATTGGCCCTGGCCCCATCGCATCTTGACTTGCTCGCCAGTGCCGAAGAGGCGCTGCGCTCGGGCTCTGTGACGCTTGTGGTGATGGAGATCACCAAACCCGTGGGCCTGACCGAAGGGCGGCGCCTGCAATTGGCATCTCAGCACGGCAACGCCATGGGACTATGTATTTTGCCCCAAGGCATGGGCAGCAACGCCGCGCAAACCCGCTGGCGCTGTTCTCCTGTTTTCGACCCGGATCCAAATGCAGACTCGACTCTGCAAAATTGGGAAATTATAAAGAACAAATCAGGAACACACGCCGCGTGGACTGTGAAGTGGAATGCGCAAACGCATCGTATCAATGTGGTTTCCAAGACTGCCCAGCGATAGGGTTCTACGCGCACGCGCCACGAACACAGCCAACGACAACCGCCCCTTTGTCCTGACACATCATGAGAAAGGCACCGACCGTATCTATTGCCTGAACCCCGCGGCCGAGGCGCAGGGATTGCATCGTGGCATGGGGGTTTCGGACGCGCGCGCCTATTGCCCCGACTTGCAAAGCCAACCTGCCGATATCGCCGCGGATACGCGGTTTTTGCAGATGCTCGCACGCTGGAGCAAACGGTATTGCCCCTGGGTGGGCCTGGATGGCCGCGATGGTTTGATGCTTAATATTGCAGGATCGGCGCATCTGTTCGGCGGCGAATCGGCGATGCTTGACGACATGCGCCACCGCCTTGTGCGGGCGGGTTTGCAGGGCCATGTTGCTGCGGCCGATACACGCGGCGCGGCGTGGGCGCTGACGCACTATGGGCGCGCCGCGCATGAAGACATCGGCGCCTTGCCCGTCGCGGCGCTTCGCCTTGACGCCAAAACAGACACCGCGCTCCAGCGCCTTGGCCTGCGCAAGATATCGGATCTGTTCGCCCTCCCCCGCGCGGCAATTGCACGCCGTTTCGGACCCGAGGTGATGCTGCGCCTGGATCAAGTCATGGGCGCACAGGAAGAGGCCATCACACCTTTGCGCGAGGCGCCGCACTATGGCGTCCGTCTCACATTGCCCGACCCGGTTGGCCTCAGCGCAGATGTGATGGCGGGCACAGAGCGTCTTCTGACGCGGCTGTGCGAGAAGCTCAAAGAACGGGATATGGGGGCACGCCAGTTGCAACTGACCCTGCGCCGCGTCGATCAAGGCGCGCAACAGGTCGAACTGCGCCTGGCCGCGCCCATGCGCGATGCGGCACGGATTTTACCGCTGTTCGAACGCGGAATACATGCGGCTGATGCCGGGTATGGCATTGATCAGATGCGCCTTGAGGCCACACAGGTCGAGCCTTTGTTGAATGCGCAAGCCAGCAATACCCCGGCAGAGCGCCGCGATGGTCTGGAGGATCTGATCACGCGGCTGGGCAATCGCATTGGGCTTGACAATATCCGGCGTTTCTTGCCCGCCGACAGCCACATTCCCGAGCGCAGCTTTCAAATTGCACCTGCGGCCTATAGCGCGCCTGAAGGCCCCTGGATCAGTGCGCGCCCCCGCCCTTTGCGCCTTTTCCCACCGGAACCGATTGCGGCGACGGGGCCCGAACTGCCCATGAAGTTTCGCTGGCGGCGCATGGCGTTTACAACGGGCCGCAGCACAGGGCCAGAGCGCATTGCGCCCGAATGGTGGCTGCCCGATCGGGCGTGGCAATCGGGCGTGCGCGATTACTGGCATATCGAAACGCGCGAAGGGCGGCGGCTCTGGCTGTTTTACACACCACAAAATCCCGCCTGGTTCGTGCATGGTGAATTCCCGTGATCGCCCGCAACCCGTCATTGAACCCCGGCTATGCCGAACTGTGCTGCACCTCGAATTTCACCTTTCTACGCGGCGCATCGCATCCCGAAGAACTGATCGTCCGTGCTGCCGCTTTGGGCCTGAACGCCATCGCGATCACCGATCACAATTCTTTGGCAGGTGTGGTGCGCGCCTATAGCGCACTTAAAGAGTTGCGCCGCGAGTTGGGGGATACGGCCCGGTTGCCCAGGCTTGTTGTCGGCGCGCGGCTGATTTTGCGCGATAGCGACACCCATTGGATTGCCCTGCCCCAAGATCGCGCCGCCTATACACGGCTGACGCGCCTGCTCACCTTGGGAAAACGCCGCGCGCCGAAAGGCGCATGTTATCTTGATCTGCGCGATGTTGTTCAGGGCGGCGCAGGGATGACCCTGATTGCGCTCTCGCAATCGACCTTGCACGATTGCGCCACAGAGATTGCCACGCTCAAAAGGTGCTTTCCGAAAGATGTTTTTGTCGGGGCCAGCCCGCGCTACGACGGCAGCGATCAGCAGCATTTCGATGCCTGCGCCCGGCTCGCGCATCGCACGGCGGCCCCGATGGTGGCTGTGGGCGATGCGCTGATGCATCACGGATCGCGGCGGCAACTTGCAGATGTTCTGACATGTTTGCGCGAACAGATCACGATTGACCGGATTGGCACAAGGGCGCTTTTGAATGCCGAACGCCGCCTGAAAGGTGAAGCCGACATGGCGCGCCTCTTTGCCCGCCATCCCGCGGCCCTGCGCCGCACAATCGAGATTGCCACCAGATCGAGCTTTTGCCTCTCCGAGCTCAGCTATGAGTATCCGGATGAAATCGCAGGGGGCGAGCCGCCGCAAGAAAGATTGGCCCGTCTTGCCGCCGAAGGGCTTAGAACCCGCTATCCAAAAGGAGCGCCGAAACCGGCCATCGCGCAAATGAAGAAAGAGCTGGCGCTGGTAGAAACACTTGGTTTTGCAGCGTATTTCCTCACCGTGCATGACATTGTGCAATTTGCGCGATCTCAGGGCATTCTGTGCCAAGGGCGCGGCTCGGCGGCCAATTCGATCCTGTGCTACTTGCTCGGGATCACCGACGTCAGCCCCGAAACCATCACCATGGTGGTCGAGCGGTTTGTCTCTGAACATCGCGGCGAGCCGCCGGATATTGATGTGGATTTCGAACACGAACGTCGTGAAGAAGTCATCCAGCACATCTACGCCAAATATGGCCGTCACCGTGCGGGGCTTTGCGCGACAGTGATCCACTTTCGCTCGCGCGCGGCCATCAATGAGGTGGGCAAGGTCATGGGGCTTTCCAAGGATGTGACGGCAAACCTGTCGGGGCAGATCTGGGGGTCGGGCAATGGCGGCGCGGACCCTGAGCGGGTTAAAGAACTGGGCCTTGATATGTCTGATCCGCGTTTGGCGCTGACAATCAGACTCATCGGGGAAATCATCGGTTTTCCGCGCCATCTGAGCCAGCATGTCGGCGGGTTTGTCATCACCAAGGCGCGGCTGGACGAGCTTTGCCCGATTGAAAACGCCGCGATGGAAAACCGCACGATCATTGAATGGGACAAGGACGATATTGATGCGCTTGGCATTCTCAAGGTCGACATTCTCAGCCTTGGAATGCTCACCTGCATTCGCAAAAGCTTTGATCTTATTGCGCAGCACGGCGGTGATCGGCTTTCCATCGCCAGCGTGCCGCAAAGTGATGCGTCAACCTTTGATATGCTCTGTGTGGCGGATGCGATTGGGGTGTTTCAGGTCGAAAGCCGCGCGCAGATGAACTTCTTGCCCCGTATGAAGCCGCGCGACTTTTACGATCTGGTGATTGAGGTCGCCATCGTGCGCCCCGGTCCGATTCAGGGCGGCATGGTGCATCCCTATATCAACCGCAGGCAAGGCAAAGAGCCGATGTCATTCCCGTCCAAAGAGCTTGAAAAAGTGCTCGGCAAGACCCTCGGCGTGCCGCTCTTTCAGGAACAAGCGATGCAGATCGCCGTGGTGGCGGCCGGATTTTCACCAAGCGAGGCCGACAAGCTGCGCCGCTCTATGGCCACGTTTCGCCGGATGGGCACCATCGGCCAATTGCGGGATAAATTCATCGGTGGCATGTTGGAACGCGGCTACGAACCGGCCTTTGCGGAAAGTTGTTTTTCGCAGATTGAAGGTTTTGGCGAATACGGTTTCCCCGAAAGCCATGCCGCCGCTTTTGCCATGCTCGCCTATGTTTCAGCATGGCTCAAATGCCATCATCCGGCGGCTTTCGCCTGCGCTTTGCTCAATTCTCAACCCATGGGGTTTTACGCCCCCGCCCAAATTGTCCGCGACGCCCGCGAGCATCACATCGAAATGCGCCCGATCTGTGTAAATGCCAGCGCATGGGACAACACGCTCGAACGCCGCAACGATGGCAGCCTGGCCCTGCGGCTCGGGTTTCGACAGATCAAAGGCTTTCGCGAAGAAGATGCCGCATGGATCGTCGCGGCACGCGGCAATGGCTATCCCAACCCAGAGGCGCTGTGGCTGCGCGCAGGCCTCGCACCGGCGGTGCTTGAACGGCTGGCCGAAGCGGATGCCTATGCAGGACTTGGCATGGGGCGGCGCGATGCGCTTTGGGCGGTGAAGGCGATAACCGGCCCCAAACCGTTGCCCCTGTTCAGTGATCCGATTGAAGGCGAGGGCCTTCATGAGCCCGTCGTCACCCTGGCAACAATGCAACTGGGCGAAAATGTTGTTGAAGACTATGTGTCGATGCGCCTGTCTCTCACAGCGCATCCAATGGAGCTTTTGCGCGCGGATATGGACGGGGTGACGCCCCATGCCGCCTTGCCCGATGTGCCTTTGGGGCCGCTTGCGCAGGGCCATATTTCTGTCTGCGGCTTGGTCATCACGCGCCAGCGTCCGGGCACGGCAGCAGGCGTGGTGTTCTTGACGCTCGAAGATGAAACCGGGGTCTCGAACGTGGTGGTGTGGAAAAACATCTACAAGCGGTTTCGCCGGGCCGTGATGACGGGCCGCCTGCTGCGTGTAAGAGGGCATGTGCAGCGCGAAGGAATCGTGGTGCATGTCATTGCCCATCATATCGAGGATATCTCGCACCGTTTAAGGGATCTCGGCCATCCGAACGATGACGCCATCGGCCAAACCCGACCACAGGCCGATGACGCGCCAAGATCACGCCCTCAAGCCCGTGCCATGCATCCACGGGAACAGGCAAAGCGGCTGTTTCCAAGCCGGGATTTTCATTAGGTGTTTGATCCCACGGTTTGATGGTGCGATCCTTTCTCATGAATGGAAGGAAGCCTTATGGGACAAGTTCGTCACGGGAGCGCCACGCACTG
>NZ_QLMG01000060.1 GCF_003259905.1 Salipiger aestuarii
CAGCGTCGGGCCAAAATCCGCAAACTGCTCCCGAACCAGAGAAACGGCATATTCCCGCAGCCCGGGATCGATCCGGCGGGTCGACGGTCGGCCGCGTGCCTTGTGCCGGATCGAAGCGGCGCCCTCAGACTCGAACCGTTTCAGCAGCCTGTGCACCTGGCGGCGGCTCAGCCCGAGCACATTGGCCGCCGTCACTGCCGTCACTGCCGTCATGCGGCCCTGGGACACCTGACTAAGAACCTCAACCCGATCCAGCTCGCGCTCGCTCATCAAAACCCATCCCACGGTCACGCTCCAATCCTTCCTCGCCGAAAGGGAAGAGTGACACTTCTACTTTGCAGATGCGGGGCATTTTAACTTTGCGCTTACACACCTATATCTTATAATAAGTATTATGGTATTATTGGGTCGCACCGTCCAACCAACGCTGCCCGGACAGCCCTGCATTCTGGACAATCGGCCTTTGAACGCGGTAACTGACGCCGTGAAGGCGCAAGGAACACCGATATGCCCGGCATTCTTATTCTGAACGGCCCGAACCTCAACCTGCTCGGCACCCGACAGCCAGAGATCTACGGGCGCACCACGCTTGGGGATGTCGAAGCGATGTGCCGCGAACACGCCACGCGGATCGGCGTCACGGTCGAATGCGCGCAAAGCAATCACGAAGGCGCGCTGATCGACGCGATCCACGGCGCGCGCGGACGGCTTGACGGTCTGATCCTGAACGCCGGCGCCTACACCCACACATCCATCGCCCTGATGGACGCGATCAGCTCTGCCGAAATCCCGGCGATCGAGCTGCACCTTTCCAACGTTCATGCGCGCGAAGACTTTCGCCACAAAAGTTACATCGCGCGCGTCTCGGTCGGCATGATCTGCGGCTTTGGCGCACGCGGATACACGTTGGCGATGGATGCGATGAAAAGCCATCTGAAGGCCCTCAGGTGATCTCGCCCGCCACGCGGCGCCATCTGCTCGATCTGACCAACGCCGCCTCGGTCGAGGATCTCTGGGCGATGCATATCGGGCTCATGGCGGATTACGGGTTCGACCGCCTGCTGTATGGGTTCACGCGCTATCGGACGGAAAGGTCGCTGGGCGATCCGGACGATTTCGTGCTGCTGACCAATCACACCTCGGCCTATACCGACGTGTTCGTCGGTCAGGGCCTGTATCGCAACGCGCCAATGGTGAACTGGGCGCTTGAGAACGAAGGCGCCTGTTCGTGGGGCGTGGTGGCCGAACGGATGGCTCAGGGCATGGTTGGCGACGCCGAGCGCAAGGTCATCGCGTTCAACGTCAGCCAGGATGTGCAGGCGGGCTATTCCATCAGCTTCCAGTCGGTTTCCAGCCGGACCAAGGGCGCCATTGCGCTGACTGCGGCACCCGGCGCGCAGCAGCACGACGTTGACAGCATGTGGGCCGAGCATGGCGAAGACATCATGCTGATGAACAACGTCTTGCACCTCAAGATCCTCACCCTGCCCTATGTTCCGGCCAACCAGTCGCTGACGAAACGCCAGCGCGAGGCGCTGGAATGGGTTGGCGACGGCAAGACCATGCAGGACATCGCCGCGATCATGGGGCTGACCCAGGCCACCATCGAAAAGCACCTGCGCCTGGCGCGCGATGCGCTGAACGTCGAAACCACCGCGCAGGCCGTGGCAAAGGCGGCGTTCCAGAACCAGATGTTCATCATAGATATCTAGGCAGCCGCGCGTCGGAACTGAACCGTTCGGTCGAGTCGTATCGGTCCGATTCCAGCGAACCGCCCTGTCCCGATTGCACCAAGTTTCATGATAACTTCGCGGTGCATTCCAGAATTCGAAATCGACCCGGCAAAAAGTGACATTTTGGGGAAAATATTTGCAGGTCTGGAATCCCCCACTTTCCCCAACGGTCTGAAATCGACACTCTGGGGGTGTTCCGTGAGTGGTGGTTTTTTGCCATTGGGACCATAAGGGCCCATCCTTCGCGATTTCGTCGGCTCTGGGGTCTTCCGGTGCAGACCGGAGCCGGGTCGGGTCGCGCAATTTCAGCGTGATCCGACCCGGCATCTGCGCGCCCCCACACTCTGACATCATCCCCAATTCGACGGCAGGCCGAAACGGCAAACGGAGCCGCCCGTAAGGCGGCTCCGTTGTGTCTCAGTGGCAGCTTTCAGGGCCGCGGCCCTGCGCAGGCCATCAGCCCTGCGCGGCTTTGGCGACCTCGGCTGCGAAGTCTTCCTTTTCCTTCTCGATGCCTTCGCCCACCTGCATGCGCACAAAGCCCACGATAGTGGCGCCGGCCTCTTTGGCGGCCTGTTCGACGGTCAGGTCGGGGTTGATCACGAAAGACTGGTTCAGCAGCGTGATCTCGGCCAGGAATTTCTTCATGCGGCCCTCGATCATCTTTTCGATGACAGCTTCGGGCTTACCCGACTCGCGCGCGATGTCGATCTGAACCTGACGCTCTTTCTCGACGATTGCCGGGTCCAGCGCGTCGGCGTTCAGCGCCTGCGGACGCGGGTCTGCGGCGGCCACATGCATGGCGACCTGCTTGCCGAACGCTTCGTCACCGCCGGTCATCGCGACGATCACGCCGATCTGGCCCAGGCCAGGTGCGGCGGGGTTGTGGACATAGGTCGCGACGGTTTCGCCTTCGACCTTGGCCATACGGCGCAGAGTCATGTTCTCGCCGATCTTGGCGATCTTGTCGGTCAGCACCTCGGAGACCTTCTTGCCCCCCATGTCCGCATCGGCCAGCGCCGCGACACTGTCGACTCCGGTTGCGGCCCTGGCGATGCCCGCGACCATTTCCTGGAACTCGGCGTTCTTGGCAACGAAATCGGTCTCGGCGTTCACCTCGACCGCGACACCCGTGCCGTCGGCGACCTCGACGGCCACAAGCCCTTCGGCAGCGGTGCGGCCCGACTTCTTGGCGGCCTTGGCAAGACCCTTGGTGCGCAGCCAGTCGACGGCCGCTTCCATGTCGCCGTCAGTCTCGGTCAGCGCCTTCTTGGCATCCATCATGCCCGCGCCGGTCATTTCGCGCAGTTCTTTCACCTGTGCAGCAGTGATCGCCATGGTATCGGCTCCCTCTCGAATGGTTCGGTGCGGCCGGCCCTGCCCCGGGTCTTGCCGCCTATGTCATGCTTGCGTGACGCTTTCGCGACAGCTTTCGTGCAGCACCGCGCGGGCCGAACCCGCGCGGCAACCGAAAGACTTACTGATGCGCGTCGGCCAGCAGCTCCTCGGCGGGCGCGTCTTCGAGAGCGCCAAGGTCGACGCCTGCCGCCTCCATCTGGCCGGTCATACCGTCAAGGGCGGCGCGGCTCACCAGATCGCAGTACAGCGCGATGGCGCGGGCCGCGTCGTCGTTGCCGGGGATGATGTAGTCGATGCCGTCGGGCGAGCAGTTGGTGTCGACGATGGCCACGACCGGGATACCCAGCTTCTTGGCTTCGAGGATCGCGAGCGCCTCTTTCTTGACGTCGATGACGAACAGCATGTCGGGCACGCCGCCCATGTCACGGATGCCGCCCAGCGATGCCTGAAGCTTGCTCTGATCGCGTTCCATGTGAAGGCGCTCTTTCTTGGTGAGGCCCTCGGCGCCGGCGTCCATCTGTTCGTCGATGGTCTTGAGACGCTGAATCGACTTGGACACGGTCTGCCAGTTGGTCAGGGTGCCGCCGAGCCAGCGGTGGTTCATGTAATACTGCGCGCATTTTTCAGCGGCTTCGGCGATCGGCTGCGCCGCCTGACGCTTGGTGCCGACGAACAGCACGCGACCGCCACGGGCGACGGTGTCGCGGATGGCGTTCAGCGCGGCGTCCAGCATCGGAACCGTCTGCGTCAGATCCATGATGTGGATGCCGTTGCGCGCGCCATAGATGAACTCGCCCATGCGGGGGTTCCAACGCTGCGTCTGGTGGCCAAAGTGCACGCCTGCTTCAAGCAGCTGGCGCATGGTGAACTCAGGAAGAGCCATGTCCGTGTATCCTTTCCGGTTTCATATCCTCGGCGGGGGTTTGACCCAGATGGGGCAACCGGTGGACGCGATGGGGATGTCTGTCCCAAAGGCCCGACCCCGCCTGCGGGGTTCGTGGGCGCGCCTATACGGGCAATACGGCCCCGGCGCAACCGTTATCGGTCAAACGGCGGAAAAGTTGCGCCGCCGCCCAACCCTACAGGGCCGTCAACCAAGCGCATAGCCCGCACCGCGCACGGTGCGCAGCGGGTCGCCGCCGCCGTGAACGCCAAGCGCCTTGCGCAGTCGGCCGATATGCACATCGACCGTGCGGGTATCGACATAGATGTCCCGTCCCCAGACCCGGTCAAGAAGCTGTTCGCGCGACCAGACCCGCCCCGGCTTTTCCATGAAGGTCGACAGCAGCCGAAATTCGGTCGGCCCAAGCTTCAGCTCCTTGCCGCTGCGCATCACCCGGTGGGTTTCCGCGTCCAGCAGGATGTCTTCGTATTCCAGCTGCAGGCCGGCGGCGGCGGGACGGGCACGGCGCAGCTGCGCCTTGACCCGCGCCATCAGCTCACGCAGGCTATAGGGCTTGACCACATAGTCATCGGCTCCGGTTTCCAGCCCGCGCACCCGGTCGATTTCTTCCGAGCGCGCCGACAGCATGATGACCGGCACGCCGCGCGTTTCGGTGCGGGTCTTGATCTGGCGACACACCTCGATGCCCGACAGGTTCGGCAGCATCCAGTCCAGCACCACCACATCGGGCGATTCCTCGTGCAGCATCACCAGCGCCTCTTCGCCGTTGCCGGCAGAAGCGACGCGAAAGCCTTCGGCCTCCAGATTATAACGCAGCACCTCGCGCTGCGCCGCCTCGTCTTCGACCACGAGGACAGTGGGCTGATCCGCCGACATTGCGCTTACTCCATCCCGATGTCGGCGCTCAGCGCCGGGTCGGAAGAGGTGCGGTCTTCCTTGACGCGCACGCCGTGCGGCTTGGTGCCGGTGGCCAGAAACACCACCTCTTCGGCGATGGCGGTGACGTGATCGCCCATGCGTTCGACGTTCTTGGCGATGAAATGCAGATGCATGCAGGACGTTATGTTGCGCGGATCTTCCAGCATAAAGGTCAGGAATTCGCGGAACAGCGTGTTGTACATCTGGTCCACCTCACGGTCGCGGTCGATGACATCCAGCGCAAGCGCCTCGTCGCGGCGGATATAGGCATCCAGCGCATCCTTCAGCATCAGTTCGACATCGCGCGCCATGCGGCGCAGCGCGGCGGTCGACCCGTTGATCTGCGTAAGCTGCGCCAGAACGCCGGTGCGCTTGGCCATGTTCTTGGACAGATCGCCGATCCGCTCAAGGTTGCTGGACATGCGCATCACCGCCAGCACCACGCGCAGGTCGCTGGCGGCGGGCTGGCGCAGGGCGATCAGGCGCGCGGCCTCGTCGTTGAGTTCTTCGTCCAGCGCGTCGATGGACTTGTCGCCCTTGACGACCTTGCCGGCGAGTTCCTCGTCGCGGGTTTCCAGCGACTTGGCGGCGTCCAGAATGGCCTCTTCGACCAGCCCCCCCATCTTGAGGATGCGCGCCTGAATGCCTTCGAGATCCCGGTCGAAGGCCGAGGCGATGTGTTGCTTCAGATCACTCATGAGACTTATCCGATCCGTCCGGTGATGTAGGACTCGGTGCGCGGGTCCGTGGGGTTGGTAAAGATCTGGCTGGTCTCGCCGTATTCCACGAGGTTGCCGAGGTGGAAGAACGCGGTCTTCTGCGACACCCGCGCGGCCTGCTGCATCGAATGGGTGACGATGACCACCGAATACTGCTCGCGCAGCTCGTCGATCAGTTCCTCGACCTGGGCGGTGGCGATGGGGTCCAGCGCCGAACAGGGTTCATCCATCAACAGCACTTCGGGTTCGGTCGCGACGGCGCGCGCGATACAAAGGCGCTGTTGCTGGCCGCCCGACAGGCCGGTGCCGGGCGCATCCAGCCGGTCCTTGACCTCGTCCCAGATGGCGCCGCGGCGCAGCGCCTTTTCCACGATCTCGTCCAGCTCGGCCTTGTTGCGGGCCATGCCGTGGATCTTGGGGCCGTAGGCCACGTTGTCGTAGATCGACTTGGGGAACGGGTTGGGTTTCTGAAACACCATGCCGACCTTGGCGCGCAGCTGCACTGGATCGACGCGCTTTTCGTAGATGTCCTGCCCATCCAGCGAGATCAGCCCCTCGACCCGGCAGATGTCGATGGTGTCGTTCATCCGGTTGAGGCAGCGCAGAAACGTCGACTTGCCGCAGCCCGACGGTCCGATGAACGAGGTCACCGTCTTGTCGAGCAGATCGACCGACACGTCCTTGATTGCGTGCGTGTCACCATAATAGACCTGAACGTCCCTGGCCGCGATCTTGGTGGTTTGAGCTTCCACGTCAGTCTTCCTTAGCGGTGCGTCGTACATGGGTTCATCCCTTTTAACTGTTGTCGCATCCATGGTCACCACCGGCGTTCGAACTTGCGGCGCAGGATGACAGCGATCACGTTCATGATGAGCAGGAAGACCAACAGGACGATGATGCCGCCCCAGGCCCGCTCGTAATAGGCAGGGTCCGCGCGCTTGGCCCATTCATAGATCTGCGCCGGCATGGCCGAGTTCGGCGACAGAAAGCCCGAGATCACCCCGTCGGGATAGTTGGTCGCGATATAACCCACCATGCCGATCAGCAGCAGCGGCGCGGTTTCGCCAAGCGCCTGCGCCAGACCGATGATGGTGCCGGTCAGGATGCCGGGCATGGCCAGCGGCAGAACATGGTGGAACACCGACTGCATCTTGGACGCGCCGACCCCAAGCGCGGCGTCGCGGATCGACGGCGGCACGGCTTTCAGCGCGGCGCGGGTCGAAATCACGATGGTCGGCAGCGTCATCAGCGTCAGCGTCAGACCGCCGACGATGGGCGCCGATTGCGGCAGGTGGATAAACTGGATGAACACGGCCAGGCCAAGGATACCGAACACGATCGACGGCACGGCGGCAAGGTTGCTGATGTTGACCTCGATGAAATCGGTCATCCAGTTGGTGGGCGCGAATTCTTCCAGGTAGATCGACGTGGCGACCCCGATGGGCAGCGCCAGAAACAGCACCACCAGCATCATGAACAGCGAACCCAGCATCGACACGCCCAGTCCGGCCTGTTCGGCGCGGCTTTCGGACGCATCGGCCCCAAGGATGAAATCCCAGTTGAAGCGCTTGCGCAGCGCGCCGTCCTCGCGCAGCGCATCGACCAGCTCAAGGTGCCCGGCGTCGATGTTCTTGTCCTGCGCGATGCTGTCGCGGCTGACCCGCCCCTTGAGGTAGCCGTCGACCCGCGACGAGGCAAGGATGCGGAAGGTGACCGTGTCGCCGATCCGGTCGGGATTGGCGATGGCAAAATCGCGCACCTGCGCCGCGGCCGAGGCCGAGATCAGCGCCTTCATGTCCCTGGCGTCTTCGTAGCCGGTTTCGATGCCGGCGTCGCGCACCTGCTGGTACAGACCGGTCTGGATCAGCGGCGTGTAGCCAAAGGTCGACACCTTGGCCAGCTGCGCGGGGTCGCGCCCGCCGTTCTTGTCAAGCTTTGCGGGGTCCAGATAGACCGGCACCTCGATAAACGTCTGCTGAAATGCACCGATGCCGTTGCTGACGATCGCGGTCAGCAACACCACCAGAAAGAACATCCCCGCACCGATGGCGGCAAGGCCGTACATGCGAAAGCGCCTTTCGCTGGCGTTGCGGCGGCGGGTGCGGGCGTCGGCCTCAAGCAGGCCCGAGGCTTTGGGCGCGTCGCCGCTGAAGGTCGCGTCGGTCATTCGTACTGCTCCCGGTATTTGCGCACGATGTATAGCGCGAAGACATTCAGCCCCAGCGTCATGACAAACAGCGTCATGCCGAGGGCAAAGGCGACAAGCGCCTCGGGCGACGCGAAATCCGCATCCCCCGTAAGCTGGCTGACGATCTTGGCGGTCACGGTGGTCATCGCGTCGAAAGGATTAAGCGACAGGCGGGCCGCGGCCCCTGCCCCAAGCACCACGATCATCGTCTCGCCAATGGCGCGGCTCGCGGCCAGCAGGATCGCGCCGACGATGCCCGGAAGGGCCGCGGGCAGGATCACCTGCTTGATGGTCTCGGACTTGGTGGCCCCCAGACCGTAGCTGCCGTCTCGCAGCGATTGTGGCACGGCGTTGATGATGTCGTCCGACAGCGAACTGACGAAGGGGATCAGCATGATGCCCATCACCAGACCGGCGGTCATCACGGCGGTACCCGCTTGCATCCAGCCAAGGCCGTCGCGGCCAAAGACGCTTAGCAGCAGCGGGCCGACCGTCAGCAGCGCGAACAGGCCGTAGACGATGGTCGGGATGCCCGCGAGCACCTCAAGCATCGGCTTGGCCCAGGCGCGCATCCTGGGGCCTGCGTATTCCGAAAGGTAGACGGCGGCGAACAATCCGATGGGCACGGCCACCGTCAGCGCGATGACCGAGATATAAAGCGTGCCCCACAGCAGCGGCCAGATGCCCAGTTCGGACCCCCCGCCAAAGCTGGGCGACCAGGTGAAAGAGCCAAAGAATTCCGAGGCCGGGTACAGGCTGAAGAACTTGATGGTGTTGCCGATCAGCGAAAAGACGATGCCGATGGTGGTCAGAATGGCAAGGGACGCCGCCGCCAGCAACATGATGCGCAAGGCGTTTTCAACGGTGTTGCGGGCGCGGAAATCCGGGGTTGTCTGAACATAGCCCCAGACCAGCCCGGCAAGCGCCAGTGCGGTGACCGCGACGCTCATCAGCAGCATTCCGTTGGCGTTCAGCGCGCGCCAGGTCTGCGCCGCGCCCAGTACCTGCGGTGTCACGTTCGACCCCAGCGCCACGCCCGCCTCCGCGAGGCGATCGCGCACATTGGTGAATTCCGTGCGCAGGTCCGATGCCTGATCTGCCCCCATCAGCCCCTGCGACACGGCCGCATCCAGCCCTTCGGCGACGCGGCGCACATCGGACATCACCAGCCCGATGGTCGATCCGTCGGGAACGGCGTTGTCGCCCAACCGGGCTGTCACGGCACCGTTCACCACAAAAGGCTGCACGATCAGCCAGCAGATCAGCACGAGAAACGCCGGCACCATCACCTTGATCGCGATGTTCCAGCCATAATAATTCGGAAGTGAATGCGGGCGCCCGGCGCCGGCGGCGCTGTCGATGCGGACCCGACCGGCGACAAAGCCGGCCAGCGCCAGTGCAAGCACGATGAAAACAAGCCAAGTGACCGGCATGGCGCCTCCGGGAATCTGCGGAATTTCAAAACTGCCGTCGTGGCAGGAACAGGGCGGCGGACTGACCGCCGCCCCGCGTGATCCGACCAGCGGTCAGATTACATGTTCGAGCCCATGGTCTCTTCTTCGGAAACCATGTTCTGGGTATCGGCCAGCTCGGGGTCGGACACGAGGCCGTAGTTGGCAAGCGGGCCGTCGGGGCCAGCGATCTCGTCCGAGACGAAGAATTCAGCGTATTCCTTCAGGCCGGGAATAACGCCGATGTGGGCCTTCTTGATGTAGAAGAACAGCGGACGCGACACCGGATATTCGCCTTCGGCGATGGATTCGGTGGTTGGCTCGACGCCGGACATGGTCGCGACCTTGAGCGTGTCGGTGTTGTTCTCGTAGAACGCCAGACCAAAGACGCCGACGCCGTTGGCGTTGCTGTCGATGCGGGCCAGGGTTTCGGTGTAGTCGCCGTCGATGTCGACCGACTTGCCGTCGGTCCGCACCGCCATGCAGGCATCTTCGGCGTCGTCTTCGGACATGCCGGAGTCGATCATCGCTTCCATGGCGCCGGTGTCTTCGCAGCCCTGAAGCAGGACCTTTTCCTCGAACACTTCACGGGTGCCGTGCTTGGTGCCGGGAATAAAGGTCGCGATTTCGACCTCGGGCAGGTCGGCATTGAATTCGGCCCAGGTTGCATAGCTGTTGTCGACGAGTTCGCCGTCGACCAGCACCTTGGCGCCGATGGCATTGAACCAGTCCGCCGGTTCGAACGCGGTGAAGGCGGGACCGTCTTTTTGCGACGCGAACACGATGCCGTCATAGCCGATCCGCACTTCGATGATGTCGGTCACACCGGCATCGGCGCAGGCTTTGACTTCCTTTTCGCGGATGGCGCGGCTGGCGTTGGCGATGTCGATGGTGGTCTCGCCGACGCCCTCGCAAAACCGCTTGAGACCGGCCGACGAGCCGCCCGATTCAACCACGGGGGTCGGGAAATCGAAATTTTCGCCAAAGGCTTCGGCAACGATTGACGCATAGGGCAGCACGGTCGACGAGCCGGCAACCTGGACGTTGTCGCGCGCTGCGGCGGCCGAGGCCGAAACGGCGGCGATCGCCAGAACCGACGCGGTGAGTTTCACGGATTGCATTGGCATGCTCCTGTCACATGTTTCTGGGTCCCGTCCCCACGGGAACCTCGGTCGCAGCCCTAGGCTGCTGGCGCAATGCTTTTGTGACAGGGGTGTAACAGTTTCATGACAGTGCCCCGTCTCGGGTGGAAAACCGTCATCCGGCGTTAACTCCCCCGACCGCATCTTCAGGAAAACCAACGCCATGGGGCAGGCGGCGGCGGGTGTGCGTCGTGAGACAGGCAACATCGGATTGCGCGAAATCGGGTCGCGGATTGCGCAGCAACAGCGGCCCGGCATGCGAATCGACACGCTGTGTGACAGGTTCCGTAAGATCGGTCAGGCCGGTCAGGCCGTCAGCGGAAGCAGGATGCGCAAGGTCAGACCTTGGCCAAGCGCGCTTTCGATTTTCAGTCGCCCCCGGTGGCGGCTGACGATATGCTTGACGATGGCAAGTCCCAGCCCGGTGCCGCCCTTTTCGCGCGAACGATGCGTATCGATGCGGTAAAACCGTTCGGTCAGGCGCGGAATATGAATGGGGTCGATCCCTTGCCCGGAGTCCGACACGACCAGTTCGACGCCATCGGCGCGCAACCGTGCCTGAAAGCCCGGCGCGGACAGGCTGACCCGCACCTCGGTTCCGCGCCCGGAATATTTCACCCCGTTTTCGACCAGATTGGTCAGGACCTGGCGCAGCTGGTCCGGATCGCCCGGCACCACGCAATCCGCTTGCGCCAGATCCGCCACCAGGCGCACATCGGCATCGTTTGCCAGCGGCGCAAGCCCGTTCAGCACCGACCGGATCAGGTTGGACAGGTTCACCGGATCGGTCGGGCGCACGCGCTCTTCCGCCTCGACCCGGCTCAGCGACAGCAGGTCGCCGACAAGCCGTTCCATCCGGCCCGCCTCGGTTTCCATGATTGCCAGAAACCGATCGCGCGCGCCGGCATCGTCGCGCGCGGGCCCCTTGAGCGTTTCGATGAATCCCAGCAGCGCCGTCAGTGGCGTGCGCAGCTCATGGCTGACATTGGCCACGAAATCGCGGCGCATCTGACTGGCCTGTTCCAGATGCGTGATGTCGTGAAAGGTCAGCATCACGCCCGGCGCGTCTTCCAGCGTCACCGCACGGCACGACACCTCGTAAGTGATGTCCTGCCGCCCGTCGCTGGTCAGATACCGGGTCAGCCGGGGCGATCCGTCGCGAAACGTGTTCTCGATGGCGTCCAGCAGAACCGGTTGGCGCAGCGCGGTGATGAAATGGCGCCCCTCCAGCCCGTCCCCAAGCAGCGCGGTGGCCTCGGCGTTGCTGGCCGCGATGCGTTCATCCCGCCGGATGAGCAACGCGGGCAGCGGCACGGCGGCAACGATCTGGCGCGAATCTGTTCTCATCCGCGCGCGCTCCGGACTGTATGGACGAACCGGAGCGGGGTGGAAGGCGGCATGAGGGCGGTCTTTCGATCAAACAAGGCATACCGGGGGGCGCTGCCCCCGGATGCGGCGGGACAATGCCCCGGCAGCCGTGACGGTTTGATGACGGCGCCGCCCGCGGTCAAAGCGCCGACAGACCGTCCGCGAAACGCCGCGCATTGGCCTGATAGCGCAGCGCCGACTGGCGCAGCCCTTCGATGGCTTGCTCGTCCAGCGCCCGCACGACCTTGCCGGGCATCCCCATGACAAGGCTGCCATCGGGAATCACCTTGCCTTCGGAAATCAGTGCCCCCGCCCCGATCAGACAATCGCGCCCGATCCTGGCCCCGTTCAGGATGGTCGCCCCCATGCCCACAAGACTGTTGTCGCCGATGGTGCAGCCGTGCAGCATCGCCTTGTGGCCGACGGTGCACCCTGCCCCGATGATCAGCGGATAGCCGGGGTCGGTATGACAGACCACGTTTTCCTGCAGATTGCTGCCCGCGCCAAGGCGGATCTCTTCGTTGTCGCCGCGCAGGGTGCAGGCGAACCAGACCGAAGACGCCTCGCTTAGCACGACCTTGCCGACGATATTGGCATCGGGCGCCACCCAGGCGCTTGCGGCGATTTGCGGGGCGACCCCGTCCAGGCTGTAAATGGTCATTCTTCTCCCTCCTCGAATTCCTGTTGCAACCCGCGCACATGATCCAGCAGGCCGGGCTGCTGCGTGCGCCGCAGTCGGGTGGCGGTGATGATACTTTTCAGATGCGCCTCGGTGGCGTCGAGATTTTCGTTCACCAGCACGAAATCATACGACCCCCAGTGCGAAATCTCGTCCCAGCTTTTCTGCATCCGGCGCGAAATCACATCCGCCCCGTCCTGCCCGCGCGCTTCAAGGCGCCGCTTGAGCTCGGCGATCGAAGGGGGCAGCAGAAAGATCGACAGCGTGTGCAGCGCCAGTTCGGAGTTGGTCATCTGCTGCGCGCCCTGCCAGTCGATGTCGAACAGCACATCCTTGCCGGCGATGATCGCATCGCGCACCGGCCCCTTGGGGGAGCCGTAAAAGTTGCCGAACACATGCGCATGTTCCAGCATCTCGCCCTGTCCCACCGCCTTCTTGAAGGCGGAATCGGTCATGAAGTGGTAATCCTCGCCATCCACCTCGCCCGGACGCGGTGCCCGGGTCGTCGCCGAGACCGAAAAGACGATCGACGGGTCCCAGGCCCGCATCCGCTTGGCCAGGGTCGATTTCCCCGCGCCGGAAGGTGAGGACAGGATGATCAACAGACCCCGCCGGGTCATCGTCGTCGTCATAGGCTTACTCCACGTTCTGAACCTGCTCGCGCATCTGGTCGATGACCGTCTTGAGGTCCAGTCCGATCCGCGTCAACGCGGTAGAGCCGGATTTGCTGCAAAGCGTGTTCGCCTCGCGATTGAATTCCTGCATCAGGAAATCCAGTTTGCGCCCCACCGGCGCGGGCGCTTCCAGCAGGTCGCGCGCCGCGCTGACATGGGCGGTCAGCCGGTCGAGTTCTTCGGTGACATCGGATTTCACCGCGATCAGGGCAAGTTCCTGCGCAAGGCGTGCCTCGTCCAGGCTGTCGGTGCTGTCGACGATGCGCGCCAGGGCCGCGCGCAGACGGCCCGCCTGTTCGTCGCGGCGCGTCTCGATCGCATCGGTCGCCGCCTGCACCAGCGTTTCGATCTGCGCAAGCCGGACGCCCAGCACCGCGCCCAACGCGGCGCCTTCGGCGGCGCGCATCGCCACGAAATCGTCCAGCGCCGCGTCCAGTTCGGCCATCAGCAGCTTGCACAGCGCCGCGCTGTCGCGCTGGCCCTGCCCGACCGTCATCACGCCGCGCAAGGCCACGAGATCCGCCGCGCTCGACGGCGCCAGCGCCAGCCCCTGCCGGCCGGCGGCAGCCTCGATCCGCGCCATTGCATCGAGCACGCGCGCAAGCCCGGCCTCGTCAAGCGCGGGTGCGGCATCGTCCGCCGCGCCGGCGACCCGCAACGACACCTGAACATTGCCCCGCGCAAGGCGCTTGCCCAGCAACGCCCGCGCCTGCGGTTCCAGCCCGTCGATCCAGTCCGGCAGGCGGAATCGCAGATCCAGCCCCTTGCCGTTCACCCCGCGCAGCTCCCATATCCAGCGCAGATCGGCGTTTTCGCCACTTCTGGATGCAAATCCGGTCATTGAATGCCGCATTTTAGCCTCCTTTTCTTTAACTGGACAATTTTATGGAAAATGCTGGTTATTAGGGCCATACAAGCTAGAATTACCTAGTGCAACTGGCTGCCGAACCCCGCCCGCGTTAACCTTTCAATCACAATTGGGGCGAAATTGGGTCGTATTTGAGCTAAGTTCAGACTCAAGACGAAACAAACGGTAGCAAGTTGGAACGGGGGCTCCGACCGTGCTGCGCAACAGAATTAAGGAGTGCGCAAATGTTCGGTAAGGGTGGAAACGGACAAGGCATTGTGTCGATGACCGATCGCGAAAAGCAAAAACGGATGGCGCCGCTGCGTCTTCTGGAAAGCTACTGGCAGGGTCTGTCCGGGCAGAACGGCGAGGTCCCCCTACGCAGCCAGATCGACCCGCGCGGCATCGAAAGCGCGCTGGAATTCGCCTTTCTGGGCGAACGCATCGCGCCGAGCCTTGCAAAGCTGCGCGTGGCGGGAACGCATCTGAACGATCTCATGGGGATGGAAACCGGCGGGATGCCGCTTTCGGCGCTGTTCACCCCCGAAGCGCGCGACCGGCTGGGCGATGCCCTGTCCAGGGTATTCTCTGAAGGTGCCGTGGTGCGTATGGACATCGCCGCCGAAGAAGGCTTTGGCAAAAGCGCGTTGGAAGGCCATCTGCTGATCCTGCCCCTGCGCTCGGATATGGGCGACATGACGCGGTTGATCGGCGTGCTGGTGACCACGGGCCGGATCGGTCGCACCCCGCGCCGGTTCACCATCACCTCTTGCGAGGTCGAACCCGCGCTGTCCGCCCGCGCCCCCGAAGCGGCCCCGGTCCTGACCGCGCCGCTGCCCAAGCGGCTGTCCGAGTTGTCCGAACCGGACGCCGCGTTCGATCACCAGCCGCGCAAGGCCCGACATCCGCACCTGCGGCTCATCGTGTCCAACGACTGAACGACATCGACGTCTATCGCATCGGTTGCGCGGGGCATTCGTCCTTACAGCCCGCGCTGCCTGTCTTATCCCCCGTACGGAGAATCCGGCGGGGGCCTTTTTTACGGGTGCCAGCCGCGTCAAACCGCTTATTCGGCGCGGGGCATTGCGGTGGAACCGCAACCTGAATCCGGTCAAATGGTTTTGGTTTCGTAGACCCATAGGAAATGGAAATAGCGCGGTGCCCGGCGCCTTGACGGCTACGGTATCGCACGCGCATGCAAAAACGCCGCCCGAAGGCGGCGCTGCACGGCGTTCAAATCGCGGGAGTTTATTCGGCAGCCATCGCCAGAGACGCGTGTTCCGAAAGCACCGAGTGGAATTCCGGGCGGCGCCCGGCAAAGGCAAGCGTTGCACGCAGCATGCCGGCCTTGTTACCACAGTCAAAACGCTGACCGCTGAAACGGAACCCACACAGCCCGACCCGGTCGATACCCTTGGCAATCGCGTCGGTCAGCTGGATCTCTCCGCCCATTCCAGGCTTCTGGCTGCGCAGATCGTCAAAGATCGACGCGTCCAGCACATAGCGCCCGACCACCGCGTGCAGCGACGGCGCCTCGTCGGCGTCGGGCTTTTCCACCATGCCACGGGCGTTTACGCTTTTGCCCTTGGGGTTACCGATGGGGTCGAGAACGCCGTAGGCGCTGACTTCGCTGCGCGCCACCTCCATCGTCGCGACCATGTGACCCGGACCGCCCGCCTCATAGGCTTCGATCATTTCCTTGATGCAGCCGGTTTCGCCCACGATCAGATCGTCAGGCAGGATCACGGCAACAGGACCCGGCAAGACGTCATCCGCCGCGCACAGCACCGCATGTCCCAGCCCAAGCGGTTCGGGCTGCATGACGAAATGCGCCTGTTCCGCCTTGGGGTCGATCGCATCGCTGTCGAGCCGATCCGCGATCCCGTGCTTGCCCTTGGACCGCAGGGTATCGCATAGCTCGTCGTCCTGATGGACATAGCGTTCGATGGCGCTCTTGGAGGGGTGCGACACAAAGATCATCCGTTCGATGCCGGCCTCGCGGGCCTCATCCATGGCGAATTGTAGCAGCGGCTTGTCGAGCACCGGCAACAGTTCTTTCGGCGTTGCCTTGGTGGCCGGAAGGAAGCGGGTTCCAAGACCGGCAACCGGGAAAATCGCGGTGCGTACTTTCTGGCGTACCCTGGGGCTGGGGGTGATCACGACGGTGTCTCCTTGTCGGTGCAGGCCGGAACAGGCGGCCCTCGCCGCATTGCGGCAATTGCGTAAGAGTCTATGTCCTTTTCGACATCTGTCAAAACAACGCAGCGTGGAAGCCTGCGGTTCCACCGGCAACCCTCTGAAAATACGCGCTTTGTGAAACCGCCGGTTTTCAAGGGCTTGCCAATGCAACCCCGGACCGCGCCGAAAAAACCGTTGGAAGCTGTGAAAACCGGACTCATATCGCCCGGAATCGCGCCGAAGCGGTGCATATTTTGCCTAAATTTCAGGCGCATGCGACATTCGCCATGCAGTCGCAGAAAAATGCCGGTCCACCCTTGGTTCAGCGGAACCGCACCGGTAGTCATGCGTTACCAACCAGAGACAATATGGAGATATCCAATCGGCCCGCGCGCTTGCTGACAGCGCCGGCACATTATTATGGACGGACAAAAATTGAACATCCCGCCCTCGCGCATCGACGGCAGCCTGCCCAAACGCGCCGAACCCTACGCCCGCCTTGCCGTGATCGGTATGGGCAGCTGGGGCACCGCGCTTGCCTCGGTCGCCGCGACCGCCGGCTGCGACACGCGCCTGTGGGGACGGCGAGACAGCCTTGCCCAGACCATCAACCAGACGCACCGGAACCCGGACCATCTGCCAGGCATCGACCTGCCCGAGCGGATGACCGCGACCTCCGATCTTGCCCATGCGCTGGACGGCGCCGAGGCTGTGCTGCTCGTCACCCCGTCGCATACATTGCGCGACATCACCCGCGCGATGCGTCCTTATCTTCCGACCGGTATTCCCATCGCGCTGTGCTGCAAGGGCATCGAACGGGGAACGGGATATCTGCTCAGCCACGTCGTCGAGGAGGAACTGCCCGGCCACCCGGTCGGGGCACTGTCCGGACCGACCTTCGCTCATGAAACCGCGCTGGGCCACCCGACCGCCGCAACCGTGGCGTTTCCCTTTGGCCACCACGACCGTATCGCCCCGGAACGCGCCCCCGCCGCGCGTCTGGCCCTGACGATGCAAACGCAGGCGTTTCGCCCCTATGTGTCCGACGATCTTGTCGGGGTCGAGGTCGGCGGCGCCGTCAAGAACGTCGTCGCCATCGCCTGTGGTATGATGACCGGCGCCGGCTTTGCCGAAAACACCCGCGCGGCATTGATCACGCGCGGCATGGACGAGATGAAGTTTCTGGCAGAAGCCCTTGGTGGAAAACGGGAAACCGTGACCGGTCTTTCCGGTGCCGGAGACCTGACACTGACCTGTTCGTCGACGACATCGCGCAACATGTCGCTGGGCACGCAACTGGGCAAGGGCATCCCGCGGGAAGCCTGCTTTGACGGCAAGCCCACCGTGGTCGAGGGCGAGGTGAACGCCATCTCGGTGGTCGATCTGGCGCATCGGGTCGGTGTGCAGATGCCGATCTGCGAGGCGGTACATGCGGTCCTCCACGAAGGCGCCCCCCTTGCCGAGACATTTCGGGCGCTCTGGTCCCGCCCCATCGAGGGCGAGCCGCGCGCGCTCGATATCACGCTTCACCCCCACGAGGGAGACCCTGCATGAGCCTGGATCACCACCCCCATGGCCGCGACATCGCCGGCTGCCGTTTCGTTCTGGCCACCGATCTGGATGGTACGTTTCTGGGCGGGTCCGAACAGGATCGCGCCCGACTTTACGATTGGATCGAAGCCAACCGCCAGAGCATCGGATTGATCTTCGTGACTGGGCGCGATCCGAAATTCATCCGCGAATTGTGTGACGCCGGTGTGCCCTGGCCCGAATATGTGGTGGGCGATGTCGGCACCACCATCGCCCGTGTTCAGGACGGCACGATCCACCCCATCGAACCGCTCGAGGTCGAGATCGCCGACACCTGGGCCGATGCGGGCGACACCGTGCGCGCGGCGCTGGCCGGGCATCCGGGCCTGACGCTGCAACCGACCGATTTCCGCTACAGGGTCAGCTATGATCTGGACGCCTCGACCTTTGACGCAAGCGCGCATCAAAAAATCCGTGACATCGGCCACGATCCGCTTGTGTCCGACAACCGCTATTTCGATGTTCTGCCGCGCGGCATCTCGAAGGGCCCGTCGCTGCGCCGCCTCGTTGCCCACCTCGGGATCGAGGAAGACCGTGTTCTGGCCGCCGGCGACACGCTGAACGACCTGTCCATGCTGCAATGCGGCCTGCGCGCGGTGGCCGTGGGCGGCGCCGAACAGGATCTGCTGGACCAGGTTTCGGGGCTGTCGCAGGTCCACACCGCCGAGGCGATCGGTGCCGCGGGCATCCTTGAGGCTGTCGGCGCGTTTGATCTTCACCCCCTTCCGGAAGGAGCGTAAGCCATGCCCAGTGACCTGGTCATCGTCTATCACCGCCAGCCCTACGACGAGGTCGAGGTGGATGGACAGATCGAGTATCGCGACAACAAAAGCCCGAATGGCATTGTTCCGACACTGAAAAGCTTTTTCGGCAAGGTCGACAACGCGGCTTGGGTCGCGTGGAAGGAAACCGAGGACACCTCGAACCCCCAGTTTGACCGTGTCATCAACATCGAAGACAGCTTCGGCAAGTACACGGTCTATCGGCTGCCGCTGACGGGCGCGCAGGTCAAAAGCTTCTACCACGTCACGTCGAAAGAAGCGTTCTGGCCGATCCTTCACGGGTTCAAGGAAAAATACAACTACGACCCGGTCGATTGGGCAACTTTCAAGGAAGTGAACTGGGCGTTCGCCGAAGCGGCCGCCGCCGAGGCCGCACCCGGCGCCTCGGTCTGGGTGCATGACTACAACCTGTGGCTGGTGCCCGGTTACCTGCGTCAGATGCGCCCCGATGTGCGGATCTCGTTTTATCACCACACGCCCTTTCCGGCGGCCGACATGTTCAACGTGCTGCCCTGGCGCGCCGAGATCATCGGCTCGCTGCTGTCGTGCGATGTGGTCGGCTTTCACATTCCGCGTTATGCGTCGAACTTCGTGAGTTGCGTGCGTTCGCTGGAAGATGTCGGCGCGGTGCCGCGCGTCAAGGTCGAACCGGACATGATCGCCGAAGGTTCGGCCCTGTCCGACCGCACGGTTCCAACCGAAATTCGCACCGAGGATCGCGTGGTGCAACTGGGCGTGACGCCGGTCGGCGTGGATGTGGAGTATATCAAAAGCCTCGCGGGGTCGGACAAGACCGCCGAGCTGGCCGCGCGGTTCCGCAGCGAAATCGGCGACACCCGCGTTCTGTTGTCTGTCGGGCGGACCGATTACACCAAGGGCGGCGCCGATCAGCTTCTGGCGTTCGAACGTCTGCTGGAACGACGCCCGGAACTGCGCGGCACGGTGCGCCTGCTGCATGTTTCGGTGCCGGCAAACCGGGCGATGACGGTCTATGAGCCGATCCAGAAGGAGCTGGAAGAAATCGCGGGCCGCATCAACGGACGCTTTGGCAGCTTTACCTTTCAGCCCGTGGCGCTTATCAGCCGCGCGGTCCCGTTCGAAGAGCTGGTGGCCTGGTATCAGGTAGCCGATGTGGCCTGGATCACGCCGCTTGCAGACGGCATGAACCTTGTCTGCAAGGAGTATGTGGCGGCGCGCAACGACGGGGACGGCGTGCTGGTGCTGTCGGAATTTGCCGGGGCTGCCGTCGAAATGGGGGCCGCCGTGCTGACCAACCCGTTTTCCAGCCGTGCGATGGATTTCGCCATCGACCTTGCGCTCGACATGCCCGAAGACGAACGCCGTGCCCGGATGGAATTGCTGCGCGCGTCGGTCGACAAGCGCGACACCCGCCATTGGGCCGCAGAGCAGCTTGCGCTTCTGTCCCCCGAGGATTTCGGCCGCAAGTCCGCCAAGGAATCCGAGATCGCCTGAGGTCGCAGCGATCCCGAAATGAAAAGGGCGGGCCAATCCGGGCCCGCCCTTTTGCGATTCAGATCAGCCCGCGATTTCACGGTGTCGCATGGGCATCCGGTCGATCACCGCGAACAGGTTCTGCGGTGTCAGAACATCGCGTTCTTCCAGCTCGATGCCGCCGTCCTTGCCGATCAGTACCAGCTTGAACCCGCCGGAGTTTGGCGATCTCCAGCTTGAGGTGCTCGATCATGGCCTCGGAGGTCGAGACCACCGCCCGGGCCTGCGCCAGCTCGCTCTCGGCGGCCTCGGCACGGGCTTCCGACGCCACCAGGGCAGCGCGCAGTCGGGCCATCTCGGAGGCGGTACCGGACATGCCCGAAGCATACCCCGAGCTGGCGAAACGCCCGACAAAATATGGAGTTTTGCAGGGTTTTATCCCGCCTTGGTCGGGCGTTGGGTCCAGCGCGGATTGCGCCAGTCCATCCCCTCCAGGAGACAGCCGAGTTGGGCCGCCGAGATCTGAACCGCTTCGCCGGTGCCGCTGCCCGGCCAAATGAACTTCCCGGCCTCCAGCCCCTTGATATAGAGCGACATGCCCACGCCGTCGTGCCAGAGCGGCTTGACCAAGTCGCCCTTGCGGCCGCGCAAGCAGAAGACCTCCCCGGCATGTGGATCGCGCCCGAGCCCCTGCTGGACCGACATGCGGCGCGGCATGAACACGCTGGCGCTG
>NZ_QLMG01000061.1 GCF_003259905.1 Salipiger aestuarii
CAGTTTCTCAACTACTGGGCCACCAACTGCAAATTCTGGCTGTATGACGGCCAGTTCCTGCGGGCCCGCAAGGGCGGACATTTCCACTTCGTCAATTGCGACTGGTCGGGTCTGGCCCCCGGCATGACGCTGAACCAGTCGAGCAACGGGGCTCCGCTGTTCGAACTGCTCGGCACCGATCATGCGCGCGGCGTGTGCAGTCTGACGGTGACCGGCGGCCGGGTGGAGCACAAGAACCTGCTGTCTAAGCTGATCTATTGCGAATGGAACTACGGCACCGTGTCGTTCAGAGATGTCGATTGCGGGGCGGTAACGCCGACCGGGTACGAAACAGTGACCAATGCCCATTTCAGCAGCGGCAACGATCAGGGGCCGACCGTTCTATTCGAAGGCTGCGATCTGATCGGCCGGCATCTTTATGCCAACGGGGCAAGCTCGCATGTTTATGAGCACAACGCTGCCTACCGGCTTTGCCTCATTCGCCAGACCTCTCCGGACAACTTCCTACGCTTCAGCCGTTCAAGCTATGGTGGCACCTGGCTTGTCGGACTTGATCGTTGCCGATCAAGCAACGCAAACACCTCGGGCAATATCGTGGTCTGGGATGCGGTCTTCGGGTCCCGCTGGGCGATGAACAGCCATTGCGGCAAGCGGTCCTTCGTGTTCCGGGATTCGATCGGGGCGGGCCAGCCGCAGTCGAGCACGGAGTTCACGGCCAGGGTGCCCGCAGGCACCTTTGTCACCCGGGTCGTCTTCCGCAATCCCGGGGTGCCGTTGTCGTCGATTGTGCAGGTGAATTTCCAGGTCCTGGACGGGGGCGGCAACGTGATTGCCGAAACCGGAAACCACGCGCTGAGCTCTGTGATGTATCTTGATCTGCCCCGCTGCCATTCGGTCGGGGCCGGAAACGAGACGCTGCGGCTGCGCGATGCCAACGGGGTGGCCAACCAGGTCGGCCGCATGTTCGCCGAGGTGGAATTCCTCTGCTGACGGCGGCGTGGCGCTGGTGCGGGCGGGCGGATCTGCTAGGGTCTGCCCGCAACGGTGCAAGGGCTTGCGGATGGCGACATACCAGGATCTGGGCCAATTCAGGGTGCCCGCGGGTTTCCGCGGGCGCTCGGGTCTTTTCGTGCAGCTGTGGTGGATCGCCCAGGCGGTGCTGATCGGGCTGTCACCGCAGCCGCTGCACGGCTGGCGCGTCATGGTGCTGCGGGCGTTCGGCGCCCGCGTGGGCAAGGGGGTCAAGATCCGCCCCTCGGCCCGCATCACCTATCCCTGGCGGGTGAGCATCGGCGACAACGCCTGGATCGGCGATCGCGCCGAGCTGTATTCCCTGGCCGAGATCGAGATCGGCGACAATGCCTGCGTGTCGCAGGATTGCTATGTCTGCACCGGCTCGCACGATCACCGCCAGATCGATTTCCGCTATGATTGCCGCCCGGTGCGCATCGGGGCCGAAAGCTGGCTGGCCGCGGGCTGTTTCGTCGGGCCGGGGGTCAGCGTGGGGCAGGGGGCGGTGATCGGCGCGCGCTCGCTGGTGCTGCGTGATGTGCCGCCGGCGCGGATCTGCGCGGGCAACCCGCTGCGCGACCTGGGGCCACGCGCCGCACCTGCTAGCGACTGAGCAGCGTCTCCAACCCGTCCAGCATGGTCTTTTCGGAAAAATGCGCCCTGGCATGGGCGGTGGCCGCCGTGCCCATATCCGCCCATCGGGGCCGGTCGGCCAGCGCGCGGGCCAGCCCCTCGGCATAGGCGGGGGCGGTGGGGGCGGGCATCAGCCAGCCGGTTTCCCCGTCGATCACCGTTTCCGACGGCCCGCCCGCCGTGTGGGCCAGCACGGGCTTGCCCATGGCCATCGCCTCGATCACCGACAGGCCGAAGGGTTCGGGATCGGTGCGGGTGTTCAGCACCACGTCGCACAAGGCATACCACGGGATCACATCCGCTTGCGGCCCGGCGAAATGCACCCGGCCTTCCAGCCCGGCGCGCGCCACCTGGTCGCGCAGAGCGCCGGCAAAGCGGCTTTCCAGCGGGCCGCCGCACAGCAGCAGATGCGCGTCGCCCCCGGCCAGGGTCAGCGCCTCGATCATCTCGGCCTGGCCCTTTTCGGGGGTGATCCGCGCCAGCAACCCCAGCAGCGGCGCGTCTTCGGGAATGCCAAGCGCGACCCTTGATTGCACGCCCACACCGGCGCCGGGGCAAAACAGGTCAGTGTCGATGCCCAGGTGCAGCACATGGCGCCGATAGCGCCCCGGCCCCAGCGTGCCGTCGGTGTGATGCGAATTGGCCACCGGGATCAGCGGCCCGGCCCGGAACAGCGCCCGGTAGAGCCGCCGGTTGAAATCCAGCGGATAGCCCGAGCTGACCGAATTGGGCATCAGCCAGAAGGCACGCGTGCTCGACCCGCGCGCCGCCAGCGCCGCCAGCATGGTGGCCAGCGGGCTTTGCAGCACGATGGTGTCGATGCCGCGCGCCCGGATTTCCCGCGCAAGGCGGCGGGCAAGTCCCACCTGCGCCGCCCCCCGCCGCCCCAGCGCCCATGCCTTTTGCGCCGCCCCGGTGCCGCGCGGCGAGGGCGAGGCAACTGGCAGATGCAGCACGTCGATGCCCTGCGCTTCCAGCCGCGCGCGCAGCGCGTCATTGTCGCGCAGCAACAGCACCGACACCCGGTGTCCGCGCGCGGGCAAGCCGCCAAGCAGCGTGTCCCACACGCGCATCACGCCGTAGCCCTCGCTGCCTTCAAGGATGAACAAAAGATGCGAAGGCTTTGACGTCATGGGGTGTTTTTCCGCCGCAGGATGCCCAGCATGGCGATCATCAATTCGCGGTTGAAAGCAAGGTTATAGGCCAGGAACACCGCCAGCGCCGCGCTGGTTTCCAGCACCGGGCGCAGGATCAGCGTGCCTTCATGCACCGTGACTCCGCGCCAGGGGTCGGCCAGCAGCATCGCCGCCACCACGATCCCATAGACGGTGAAGCAGCGCGCAAAGAAGCTGGCGGTGCGGCGCGGCGCGATGCCGATCTTGCTTGCCGCCAGCGGAAAGGTCAGCAAACCGCTGACCAGCCGCTGCAACGCCACCGCGATGGTGGCCCCGGTGAACCCGCCCAGTGTCGCCCCGACAAAGGCGCACAGCAGGATGAATCCCGCATCCCAGATCAACGTCACCAGCCGCCAGCCCCAGGCGCCCTGGCTTTCGAACACCACCCCGGCCAGGTTCGCCGTCAGCCGCACCGGCAGGATCGCCGCGATGCTGACCACCACGACGATCGCCGGGTCCCACTTGCCGCCCCACACCAGATGCACCAGCACCGGGCCGACCCCGACCAGCCCAATGCAGATGATGCTCATCATCAGGGTGACCGCGCCGCTGATGCGCAGATACTGGCGGCGCAGCTGCGGCAGGTCGTGCTTGAGCTTGGAAAACAGCGGGAGCAGCGCCTGGTTGATCCCCATCGAGATCATCACCGTCAGGTTCGCAACCAGCGTGAAGCCAAAGAAATAATAGCCCAGCTCCTCGGCGGTCAGCATCTCGCCCAGCAGCAGGTAATCGCCGTTCATCCCCAGCGCGAACAGAAACGCCGACAGCAGCACCCAGCGCATTTCCACCGTCATCTGCCAGAACCGGCGCGGCGACAGCTTCCACGACAGCCGCAGCCCCGGCGTCGCCCGCTTCAGCAGCACCACATGCACCACCGTCGCCCCCACCAGCGCCAGCGCCATGGTATAGCCCGCCGCCCCCAGCGCCGCCGCGCCAACCAGCACGATGTAGTAAAACAGCGACCGTTTCATCTCGGCCATGCTGATGGCACGGAAATCGTAGTTGACGCTCATGACCGCCATATAGACCGTCGTCGCCGCCTTGAGCGGGATGCTCAGCGCGGCCAGCGCGATCACCCAGAACAGCGGGCGCACGTCGTAGGTCATCTCGAACCCGATGCCGACCACCAGAAACAGCACCAGCCCGATCGACCCCAGCCACAGCGCAAAGGCGGAATAATCGGGCAGGATCTCATCCAGGCGGTCATGCTGCTGGATCAGCACCTTGGACACACCGGGGTTCTGGAATCCGTTGACAAAGATCATCGCCGTGGTCAGCAGCGCAAAGACCGCATAGGTGTCCACCGCCAGCAGGTAGCCAAGCGCCACCTGGCTGCCAAAGGACAGCAGCTTGGACACCACCAGAGACAGCGCTGTCCAGGCCATGCCGCGCGCGGCGGTGCGCCCCGACGATTGCGCGTCTGCGGGCGGGGCGCCGTTGGTCTTGATTGCGGAGTCCTTGCCTGCGGAGTCCTTGTCTGTGGCCGGGTCGGAATCGCCGGGTGTGTCGGTCATGATGTGGCTCAGGCCTTGCTCAGGACGGGCATCTGTTGCCACAGCGGCAGCCCGTCCAGCCAGCCGCGCGTATCGACCGTGACCGGGGTGTCCCCGGCTGCGGCCCAGGCATCGTGATCGGCAATCAGCGCCTCGATATCTCTCACCTCGACCTTGTCGCCATCCTTGACGCAAAAGCTTTGCGCCATGTCGTTGAAGGGCGAGGCGGCTTTCAGCCAATCCACCATGGTCTTGGCCTTGCGGCTGTAGCCCACGAAGAACACCGGCTTGCCCAGCGTCAGCGAGCTGAGGCAGCCGTGCATCCGCGCGCCCACGAACATGTCCAGCTCGGACAGCATCTGCGAGACATTGGCAAAGGACATCTCGCCGTGCCACACCTGCACCTTGGCCGCGATGTCGGGGTCCAGCGCCGCATGCAGCCGGTCCAACGAGCGCGGGTCATGCTGGGTGCCGCGCCCGTCGGGCGAGGAGACATGCGGCACCAGGCTGACCTCGTAGCCGCGGCGCACCAGCTCTTCGGTGATGCGGGCATAACGATCGACGATGCCGTCGCCGAATTTCTCCAGCAGGAAGGGGGTGAAGTTGATGCCGATCCGGTGCACCTTGCGGCGCTCGAACACCGTCTGCGGGCGCAGCGAAAAGATCGGATCGGGGAAGATGGCGACATTGTCCGCGATGCCATGCCCGGCCAGGTAGTCGGCGGTGCCCTGGTCGCGCGCCACCAGCAGGCGGAAGCGTTTCAGGTGGTCCAGAAGCTGGGTGCGATGCGCCTCGGACAGCACCTCGAAGCGTTCCATGTTGGCGCCGAACATGATGGCCGGAATGCCGTGGCGGGTGGCGTAGGATTCATAGCCCAGCCAATCCTCGGGCAGGGCATCGCCGAACATGGTGTAGATGTCGCCGCCCACCGAACAGAACAGGTCCGCCGACTTGAATTCGCGGCTGGCAAAGCGCGGGGTCCAATGCGAGATGAACAGCCCGGTCTTGCGCAGCACGCCGCGCACATAGCGCTTGCGTTCCAGCATCGGCACCACGCGCACGCCGGACACATCCGCCAGCAGCGCCCGGTCGCGTTCGGGGTGGTAACTTGATACCACAAAGGTCAGGTCGTGATCGGGATAGGCCCTTTTCAGAAAGGCGATGGACCCGCGGATGATGATCTCGCAGCCGATATTGGTCAGCAGCTGAAAGGAAAACACGATTTTACGGGAAGTCTTCTGGGCAGGCATTTGGGGGTTCTCGATCTTCACTTTTTCGAAACAGGTTTGCCGAATTTTGTATCGGCCTTGCCAAGCAAGACCTGAAACTTGTGCCAGGCGGTCATCTCGTAGCGGTAGGGCAGGATGCTGCCCACCGTCTTGCTGAGCCGCAGCGCCGCAAAGCTGCGGCGGCGGACGGTCATGCGCACGCGGTACATCAGGCGGCGGATGCGGCCGATGTTGGAAACGCCGGGGGTAACGCGTTTGCGCGGATGCCAGCGCCCGGTGCGGTCCGCATGCCACAGCCGATAGGCCAACGCATCGCGCCGGTCGCGAAATCCCCCCGCCTGCGAAGCAGCGGCGCGGTCATGGCCGATATCGTCGAGCGTGACGTCGCCGCGCGTGCGGGCGGTTTCGATCAGGGTCTCGATGGCGGGGCTGCGCACCATGACCACGTTGGTGCCGCCCGGATCGGCGTCATATTCCGGCAGCCAGGCATCGCCGAACGACACATCCGCGGTCTCGCCCACCACGTCATCGCAGAAATCACAGGCGGCAAGGCGGAAATAGCCGCCATCCCAGCGCCGCCCGGCCAGCTGGGCCATGGGTTTCATGCGCGTCTCGCCCGTGGCCTTGGAGATGGCCGAAAACCCGTACATCTTGGCCGACCGGTCGGGTTGCTTGACGCGGAAATCCACCGCCGCGATGTCATCGGGGGCCACGCCCACCTGCCAGGCAAGGCTTTCGGCAAAACCGGGCGATTTCATGTGGCCGCAGATGATCGCTACGGTCAGCGCCAGCGCATCCCCCACCGCAGGATCGGCGGCGGCCAGATGGCGCACGGCGGTGACGAAACAGGGCACGCCCACAAAGGCGATGCGCCCGCTGCCGTCGATGGCATCACGCAGCGCCGTGTCGAAGCTGACGGAATAATAGCGGGTCTTGGCGCCGGCGCGGATTTCAGCTTCGCTGCGGGCGACGGCAAAGTTAAACAGCCCGCCGTCCTTGGCGGGATGCACGTTCACCACCGCGTCGATCATACCTTGGCGCATCGCCTCGACCAGCACCCAGGTCGCCATGCCGCCCGAACTGCCCTTGGCGCGGAAATCCGCCGCAGCGGCAAAGCCCGCATAGCTGCGCCGCACCCGGCCCAGCCTTGGATCGGCGGGCACATCGGTGCCGAACACCCGCGTGCCGACGGCGCCTTCGTCGGGGGTGGCGTCGGAAAACGGGCAGACGCCGCCCGGCTCGGCATCCAGCGCTGCAGCATCGGCGATGACCGCCTGCATCACGCCATCGCTGTCGCGGCTCATGCGGATGGCATCGGGGGCGCGCACCGCGCAAGCGCCGCATCCGACGCACAGGCCAGCCTTCAGGACCGGCCCGATCTCATCATGCAGGGAACCGGTCGGGGTTGCAGGGTTTTGTTGCAAGGAGACCCTCGGAAGGTTGCTTCGGAACGGGGCGGTCGGTCGGACTGTCTTGGGGGTAGTGCCAAGCCTTCCGTGGGTGCAAGGAAAAAGATGCCCGATCCCGCCCCCGTGGCCGGGTCCGGATCAGGCGAGGTAACGCAAAAGGCACATGCCGGTCAGGGCCGCACCCGGCTCGGGGCGCAAGGCCAGTGGCGTGCCGTCCGACACCGGCAGCGGGCGGCCCGGTTCGGGGGTCACGTCGCGCGCCCCGGACCATAGCCGCAGGCCCGGCGTCGGGGCCAGGGTCGCGGGGTCCAGCAGCGCCTCGATCCGCGCGCCCCTGGGCAGGCGCTGCGCGCTGCCGTCGGCGGGCTGCAGCGCTTGGTGGCTGTCGATGCGGCAGGCCCCGCCCAGCAGCGCGCCAAGGTTGCAATCCCACAGGCCCCGGTCGCGCCGCCCCGCGCCGCGGCAATCGCGAAAGATCATGTCGGGGATGCGCCGCGGGGCCATGGACCCGTCATAGATCACCACCTCGTCGGGCCCAGCCCCATGAAAGAAGCTGCAGCGGGTAAAGGCGATCAGCGCCTGATCGGACCCTCTCGGGTGGTGGTTTATCACCCGCAGCTGCCCGGCGAATTGCGAATCCGACACTGACAGGATCGGCCCGCGCCCCTCGCCCAGGGCAAGGTCGATCACCGGGGCGCCTGGGGTCATGCGGTATGTCTGCGATGACAGGTCCAGCCCAGCGATCTCGATGTTGCCCGACGGCCATTCCGAGCGCAGCACCAGCGCCTGCGCGGTCTTCAGCTCGACCCGCAGGCTGCGGATGGTGCAGGCACAGACCCCGCGCGCGTGGTCATCGCCCAGCAGTTCGACCAGGTAGTTGGGCGCCTTGGGCGCATAGCCCGACACGTCGCAATCCGAGATATGCAGGTGCCCGCCCTTGTGCAGCCGGGCAATGGTCACCCAGCCCCAGAGCTTGCAGTTGTGGAACCAGTAATTCAGGTTCTGGTCCGACGACCGGCCCAGCAGCAGCGTGAACGGGTCCAGATAGACCCCGCTGTGCACCCGGTCGAACAGGAATTCGGAATTGTTGTTGCCGGCGGACCCGGTGTCGGGGTCGGGTACCATCTCGACCCCGATGCCCCAGCGGCCGCGAAAGGCCATGTCGATGAACTGGTGATCCTGCGAAATGCCGCTGCCGTAGATCCGGGCGAACACCGCGCCGGGCACATCGGTGTACAGCGTCATCCGGGCGATGCGCAGCCCCAGCACCGCGTTGTTGTTCCACAGCAAGGGCTCGGACGCATCCTCGGGGTCATAGACCAGCACGGTCGATTGTTGTCCCGCGCCGGTGATGCGCAGCCCGTCGTGGCGCCCGGACAGGCTGCGCGCCAGCAGCGCGCCGGGGCGGCGCACCCGCAACATGCCCGGCGGCAGCACCAGCTCGGCATGGGTGGCCATGGCCCGCGCCACCGCCCGCGACAGCGCCTCGGACACATCCGGCGCGCTGCGCGGGTCGGGGCCATTGCGCGCGGGTGACAGCGGCGCAACCCCCCACGAGGCCAGCAGGATTTGCCCCTCCGACGGCAGCACCCGCAGCTTCTGGGTCAGCGCGTCTTCGGGCAGGGGCAGGTCGTGATCCTCGGCCTCGGGGGGCAGCAGCGCGTAGCGGCTACCATCCATCAGCGCAAAACAATCCCCCGGCACCAGCCCCATGGCCGCCAGATGGCCCCCAAGGTCGGAGGCCTGCCGCAGGGCTTGTGCGTTCTGCGGGGGCGGGGTGAAGGGCTGCGCACCGTCCGGAGTCTGCCGCGCCGCGCCGCCATGGCCCAGCGGCAGCAGCGCGCCGCCCAGAAGCAGATCGCGCCGTTTCATCTTGGACGCTCCATTGGCTGCACGGGGCCATGGCCGTGCCGGCGCGCCAGAACGAGCCGCGACAGGCCCCACCACAGCGCCACCAGAAACAGCGCCGAGGCAGGTGCCGCGATCACCCCCAGCATCGGGCCACGCCCGATGATTGGCGCAAACCCGGCCATGATCACCGCCATCATGCTGATCACCGGTCGGCGCGCCTCGTCATAGCCATCGTCCAGCGCGCGGATCAGCCAGCCGAACAGCAGCATCCCCCCAATTGCCCCGACATAGTGGAAATCGGCGAACAGTTCGGCCGGCAACGGCGCGCTGATGTTGAGATAGTTGAACCCTGCCAGTTCGGCCGCCTCGGAACCGGTGTGCTCGTGCTTGCCCTCCCAGACCGACCGCGGCACGAAGAACAGCAGCGCCGACAGCAGGCGGCTGCCAAGGCTTATCCCTTCCTGCGCGACCAGACCAAAGACGTTCACAACCGCCTGCACGCCATCGTAATCACCGTGCATCATGCCTTCGAGCGGCGAGGTGAACGAGACGTTCAGGCTGACGCTTTCGGTCCGGCGGTTATAGGCCTGCAAGAACGGGAGCAGACCAAACATCAGCAGCGGCGCGGCGGCGAACAGCACCGTCTTCCAGCGCAGGAACCAGCCTTTGGCGGTGCTCATCAGCACCGCAAGCACCGTGGCGATCAGCCAGAACCGGGGCAGGGCGGGCGGGAAATTGGCGATGCACAGCGTCACGCAAGCCAGCGCCATGGCGGCCAGGGTCCAGTTGTTGCGAATGCGCATCCGCAGCAGAACATAGCCCGCAATCACCATTGAGGCGATTGCCATGCCGCGGGTCAGCGTAAAGACCAGTCCGTAGGTGGCGGTGCTGCCGCCACTGGACGCAAGCGCGACCCCGGTGGTGAAGCGCGTGCCTATGAAGGCGGGAACCCCGTAGGTTCGCAACCCCAGCAGCAGATAGCAAAAAGCCAGCAGGCAGACGACAAAGGTCGCCCGCGCGATGCGTTCGCGCTGCACCGGCGATACCTCGGCCAAGGGCTTTTCGACGGGGGCGGGGCGGCCGGCGACCCGGCAGAAATAGCCAAGGGCAAAGGCCAGGGTCGACAGCAGCACGATCACCGCCGCGTCGGGGATGTATTCGCGCCGCACCGCGTTGTTGATCCAGTAGAACCTGTCGCTGCGCACCTGCATCAGCCCGGCAAGGATGAACCCGTAGGTGGCATAAAGCAGGTAGGCAAAGCTTGTCGCCGACAGGCTGCGGGAAAAGACCGCATAGGTGAAGCAGGCCAGCGACACCAGGAAACTGATCGCCAGCAGCACCGAGGCAAAGGGGTGCGCGTCTCCGGCATCGAAGACAATCACCAGGCCAAGACAATTCAGAAGATAAAAGGGGATCATTGCGGCTCGGCTGTCTGCTGGGGCGGAAACGTCGCATGGCGCAGCCGTGGCGGACGCCCGTGCGCCTGCACCCTATCATGATCGGTGGCTCATGCCAGCACGGGCGGGACCCATGCGACTAGTTTCGGAAAAACGGTGCATTGTGCGGCAGGCCTGCGGAAACCTGGCCGGGTCTGGCGGCATCGCGATTGACCTTTCGCGTCGGCTGCTTCTATGCGTGTGCCCGAGCGCTGCGGCGCGATCTTCGTGGCAACAGCGCCGGTCATGCGTGCCGGTCCGGCAATCGGCCGCAGATTCGGCAAAAAGGCGGACATCACATGCGCAAGACCTGCAAGGCTGCCGTGGGGGCTACGATCCTGCTTGGCGCTCTGGCGGCGCTTGAACTCTATGCCCGCGCCGGGTTGGGGCTGGGAACGCCGCCTCTTTACGTGTCCGATCCAGAGATCGAATACATGTTCGCCCCGGATCAGGACATGATGCGCTTTGGCAACCACCAGCGGTTCAACCACTATGGCATGAGAAGCGACGACACCCCCCCCACGAAGCCCGAAGGCGAATACCGCGTGCTCGCGATCGGGGATTCCGTGCTGAACGGCGGCAGCCTCACCGATCAGGCCGACCTTGCCACCACGCTGCTGACAAAAGACGGCATTCGGGTTCTGAATGCGTCTGCCGGCAGTTGGGGCCCCGAGAACATGCTTGCCTATGTCGACAGGTTCGGGCTGTTCGATGCGGATCTTGTGGTGGTCGTCCTGTCGAGCCACGACGCCGCCGACGTGCCCAGCTTCCAGCCGCTCAACCCGGGCACGCATCCGCAAAGCGCGCCGCTGCTTGCGCTGACCGAGGCTGCTTTTCGCTATCTTCCAAGATACTTGGCGCATCTGAGCGCTGGCGGGGCAGCCGTGAAGGGCGATGTGCCCCCTTCCGAAACCGCCCCGATCGCCGCCAGCGCGCTGGACGCCGTGCGGGCGCTTTCCGCCCTGCCGGTTCCCGTCTGCGTCGTGCTGCACCCCAACCGTGAGGAGCACCGGACCGGAGTGCGCGCGGCAGGGTTCGTTGCGATCCGTGAGGCGGCCGGCGCTACGACAGTGATCGACGAAGCCCCGTTCATTCGGTCCGAAACCGCATACCGGGATCCGATTCACCCCTCTGCCGAGGGGCAGCGTGCCCTTGCCGGGGCGATCAGCGCCTGCAGTGACAGGCTTTCCCCCGGGGCGGAACACGTCGCGGAATAAGGGGCGGAATAAGGGGCGCGGGCATTTCCCGTCCGCCGTCAAGGACAGGTGACTTCGATCACGAAACCCGGGCTGCGGACCTGCGGAAAGGTTTTCAGCGGCGCATAGGCGCAGCCGCGCTCGTCGAGCACTTGCATCAAGCCGCGCGCGCGCATGTCACTGCGGGTCTCGTCCCAGGGGACATGGATCGCCGCGACGTAAAAGGGCGCTCCGCCGCCCGGTGCCGCGTCCAGGACGAACCGCGCCAGGGGGCGGAAATCCTCTTTCAGGCGCAGCAAGATGACCATTGTCGCCCAGGCATCCGGATCGTCGCGCAGCATGTCGACCACGGCACGCGAAAAGCTGTCGTCGTCCATCTTCATCCAGGAGGGGCCGAAAGACGACGGGGCGACCATGCTGCTTTGGGTCGAAAGCAGCGGGGCATAGCGGTGCTGGCCGATCGGCGCGCCCCGCGCCAGCTCCAGCGACACCAGCCGCGGCGCGCCATAATACAGCAGCACGTCGGCTGGCGGCAGTTCGGCCAGGGTGGCGACCATATCCTCTGCCGCGCCCTCTTCGACCGCGGCGGGCCATGCCGCCGCGCTCCGCAGGGCGGGGCCGACCAGCGCCAGCGCCAGCAGCGCAGAGGTCACGGCGGCAAGACGGCGGGGGCGCTGCAGTTCGGGGCGCATCGCCGCGTCCGCCGCTGCCCCGGCCAGCACCGTGCAGATCCCCAGCATCCACGCGACGTGGCGATCGCTCGAGGCGGGATATTTCCCGATCGCCGCAAGTACGGCAAAGACCACCGACACGACCACCCCGAACGCAATCAGTCCGACCAGCGCCGCGCGCGCCGGCCCTTGCAGGCGCCGCAGCACCAGCACCAGCACGGCGCCCAGCAGCAGCAGCACAAAGACGCCCTCGATCTCGAACAGCTTGTAACCCGCTTGCAGGAACCGCAACACCGCCCGCAGGTAAAGCCCGCCATAGGTGTCGGGAAACGAGGCGATCTGGAGTTCGGTCGCATAGCTGATCTGAAGGTAGTAGCCAAAGGCCAGCCCTCCGGCCAGCGCGGCCAGCGCGATTTCCCGCGCGCGCAGCCGGTGCTGCCTCAGCCGCAGCCCGAAAAACACCCCGACCACGACGCAGCCGCCCACGATGGTCGACACCCCCAGCAGCATTGCCGCGACGATCAGCGCCGCATCCGCCGGGCCGAAGGCCCTGCTGCGGTCGCGGGTCAGGATCCAGGCCGAAAAGATCGCGAAGCCCGCGATGTCGAAGGCATAGAATTTGAGGTCGGTGGCCATGACCAGAAAGTTGGTGCTGCCCAGCAGCACCAGCAGCGCCGCCGCCAGCGGCAGCGGGCGCCGTCCGAAGGCCCCGATCAGCGCCGCCCCAAGAAGCATCAGGGTCAGCCCGGCCATCACGATCCGCATGCCTCTGACCGGCAGGCCCGCGATGGCATGGAACAGCAGGTTGAACAGGGGCGGCGCGGCCTGCTGCGCCTCGGGCAGGGGGCCGAAGGCCTGCCCGAGACTGTCTAGCGGATAGTTGAGCAACTGCGAAATCTCGTCGATCCAAAGGCCGCGGTCGGTCCAGAAATACAGCTGGACCGCCCCGAAGACCAGCACCGCCGCCAGGACCAGAAGGCCGATCTGCGCAGACCGGGGCGGGCCGGACGGTAGTGGGCCGGACAGGGATGCGCCTGACGGGGACGTGGCAAGGCGGGTGGAGTTATCCTGGGGCATGGCTGTCCTCTCCGGACCGGTGTGGCGTCAACTGCGAATGCGGGGGCCGCACAGGCGCTCAGGGCGCGAACCGCCCCATGGCCGCGGCGAAGGTCTGCCCCAGCATCGAGATCTTGCCCGACAGCCCGTTGATCTTGGTCGGCACGGCCGCGTTGGGCGGATAGCGGCGCTGCACCGGCACCTGACAGACCTTCATGCCGATCTGCCCGGCGCGCACAGTCAGGTAGAACAGCAGCTCGTAGCGCGCGAAGATGTCGCGAAACGGCTGCACCCGCGGGTCCAGCAGGTAGCGGCGCGAATAGCCGCGAAAACCGTTGGTGGTGTCGGTGAACCAGTGCCGCCCCGACAGGCTGAGCACGGGGGCGTGGATGGCGCGATTGGCCAGCGTGCGTTCCAGCGGGGTGTGTTCGGCCAGCCCGCCGGGCATGTAGCGCGAGCCCTGCACATAGTCGTAGCCTTCGGTCAGCCTGTCGACCATCTGCGTCACCGCCTCGACCCCGTCCTTGCCATTGCCGTCGATGGTGACGATGCCGTCATAGCCTTGCTGCAGGCACCACGCATAGGCCATGCGCAGCTGCGCGCTCAGCTTGCCGGGGCCGGTCTTGGTCAGCACGGCGCGCACGCCAGTGGCGCGCAGGTGATCCACGGCCAGCGAGCCGTCGGTCGAGCCGCCATCGGCGATCACCACGTCCACCGGCAGGCCCGCGTCGTGGATGCGCTGCAACTGGCCGCGAATACGCTCGCCCTCGTTGATCACCGGGATCACCAGAACATGCGCGTGGCGCTTGTCGGACAGGATCGCCTGCGTGCTGGCCGGTAGCTGCCAGCGGCTGTCATCGAGGGTGGCGGCAACTGGGGTCTGGGTCATGATTGGGTCCGTTTCGAGTCCGGTCCGGCAAAGACAAGGAACTTGCTGAGGAAGAAATTGACAAGGAACGACACGCCGGCCCCCGCGATCAGGATGGCCAGCGGCCATGCTCCGCCAAGGGTGCGTTCAAGCGCGATCACCACCGCAAGCCGCGTCAGCAATGTCGCCACCGACACGGCCAGATATTGCAGCCCGCGCCGCCGCGACAGCCCGGCGGCGTCGCGCCGAAAGGTCCAGCGTTCGTGCAGCGCATAATTGCCCGCCGCCGCCGCCGTGAATCCGATGGTTGCCCCCAGCCACAAAGGCAGCCCGAAAAGCTGTGCGGCCGTCCAGGCGATGGCCAGATCGGCCACCACGCCCAGCACCGAAACACTGAAAAAACGCAGGATTTCCATCTAGCACGCCTTTCCCAGAACCAGCGCGTCGCTGGCCGCGGCCAATCCGGGGGTGGTGGCGCGGGCCAGATCGAACAGATCGTAGATATTGTCGATCTTGCCGCCCAGAATCGACACGACGCGGCTGTTTTCGGGCTTGCGCTGATACAGGATCGGGCGGCCGTCATCGTCTTCGTTCTTGAGCAGCACGGTCTTCACATCGTACAGCGACCGGCGGTATTCGGCCTTGGCAAGGCAGGGCATGTAACGCTGCGCATCGCGGATCATGTGCACCACCCGGCTTTCGGGGCTCTGGCGCGCGACATGGCCGTAGGCATCGCCAAGGCCGCTGTCGTCGGTCCAGCTGTCATGGGGCGTATAGCGTACATGGGTCAGCGAATAGAGCCCCTCGGACGGGTAGGGCATGCAGGAAAAGAACGGCCCGTCCATCACCGTCACCCCGATCCGGTCCAGTTCGGGCGGCGGCGCGACAAGCGCGATCTCGGCCAGCTCGTGCTTGAGCTGGGCGCGCGGCAGCTGCGCCTGATCGAGCACCGCGTTGACCTGCGCATAGGTGACGTTGAACGCCCGGCCCGCGCGCAGGGCGCCACCGCCGGACAGCTCGGCCAGCACGCCGGTATCGGTGTCGCGCAGCCCGGTGACCTCGGTCCCAAGGCGCAGGTCGACCCCGGCCCGGCGCAGCCTGTCTTCAAGCTGGCGGGCCAGCACGGAATAATCAAACGCCGCCTCGCGGCAGGCAAACACCGCCTCGATGCGGGCGGGATCGAACAGCGCCGTCTGGCTCGGCAGCGCCGGTTCGATCGGCGCGCCGATGTCGCGGAACATCCGGTGAAACCGCTTGGCGGGCACCTTCGATCCGCGCCGCGCGATGGCATACAGCATCTGGAAATCGCTGACCGCCGCCTCGGGGAAATCTTCGATGAAGCGCCGGTGCAGCACCATGGATTTGACCGCCGTCAGCGCAGAGCGCGGATAGTGAAACCCGGTGTGGATGCGTGCCTGATTGACCCGCGAGGCACGGCCAAGCAAACGGTCGCCCGCTTCGACCAGGGTCACCCGGTCCGACACCGACGCCAGGAACAGCGCCAGGCAGCAGCCGTAAAAGCCGCCCCCGATTACCAGGAAATCGGCGTTATCCTCGCTGTCTGACATCTGACGTTTCCATGGGCCGCGGGGCAGGCTGAGGCGGCAGGCTGTCATGATCGACGTTCAGATCCGAGGCCACCTGGCCGAACAGGTCGATCCGGTTCACCTCGCGGGCAAGATTGCCAAGCGTGCCCTGGTCCTGCCGGGCGATGATCTGCTGCAACCCAAGGCTCAGCCCAAGGATCGACACCCCCAGAAAGCATGCCGTCAGGCTCAGCATCATGGATGTGGTCAGCCAGCCAGGCGCAAGTTCGTCGACAAGAACCCACGCCCCCAGCACATAGATCACGAACGCCACCCCCAGCAGCGCCAGCAGCGCCGCGGTGATCGTCACCACTGACAGCAGCGCCGGGGCCAGATGGATCAGCAGTTTCTGAACCAGCTGAACCCGCTGCAGCAGCGTGCTGCCGCGGCTTTGCGCGATGCCGGGCGCGGCTTCGAGAAAGGCCAGCGGAAAGCGCGGATCGCGCGGCGGAAAGCGCAGCGCCAGGTCGGGGTTGGGGTGGGCCAACAACTGGTTGAGCATGGTGCGCGGCAGCGCGATGGTCTGCAGATCGCGCGGCCCGACCTTGAACCCGGTCATCCGTCCCAGAACGGTCACCGGGGCCCACAGCCCCTTACGGGCCAGCGCGGGCGCCGGGCGCACGCCAAGGATGGCCCGGTTTCCAGCCACCGCCCGTTCAACCATCGCGACGGGATCGAGAAAGCCGATGTCCTCGCTGCGGGTCAGCAGCACCACGTCGCCGATGGCTTCTTCGGCGGCCACGATGCGCTTGTCATAATAGCCGCAGCCGGGCTGCACCGCCAACAGGCGCAGGTTGGCCACCGCCTGCACCAGCGGGAAATAGGCTTCGTGGGTGTCGGCATCCGCCACCACGATGATTTCCCGAAACCGGAACCGGGCGTCCAGCCGGTCGGCCAGCGCGCGCAGGGCCGCAAAGGTTTCCGGGTCTGACGGCAGGTCGCTGAAACAGACCGACACCAGAATATCCTCGCGTCTGTTTTCGATCCGGGTCACGACAGGCTGCCTTGCCATGCCGCCGACAGGCGCCCGGCGGCGGCAACAACCTCGGCCAGCCCATCGGGCGCGCGTTTCATCTCGATCGATACGGCCCGGTCATAGCCCGACGCCTTCAGCGCGGCCAGCACCGGGGCAAGGTCGGTGTCCGGGGCGGGCGCCGGGGCAAGCTGCGGCTCGCTGACATGCACGTGGTTCAGCCGGGGCCCAAGCGTTGCGACCCGGTCCGGGACCGTTTCGAAGCTGTCGTTCATCCGCATTGCCCCCAGATCCAGGATCGGCACGATGGCAGGGTGGTCGACGAACCCCACGAAATCAATGGACTGCTCCAGCGTATTGAGAAAGTTGGTGCCATAGCCCGCCGGATTGGCCTCCATCGCGATGCGGGTGCCTGCCGCATGGGCATGATCGCCCAGATCGCGGAACAGCGCGGCGGCGATGACGCGGGCCTCGTCCGCGGCCATGCCATCGGGGATGCGGCGCTGTCCGGGCGAGCCGAACACCAGGTTCGGGATGCCGAACCGGCCGGCCAGGTCGATGGCCCGGCCCATCCCCGCCTGCAGACGGGCGCGCGCGGTGTCATCCTCGAACACGGCGGCACCGGTCACCCCGAACAGCAGCGCCTGCATCGACACCAGCGACAGCCCCGCCGCCGCGATTTCATCCAGCGCCGCTGCGGCGACGAGGGCGGACGGCGCGAAAGGATCCTCGGCGGCGTGAAAGAACAGGCCCGGCGCGATTTCCAGCCCGGTCATCCCGGCGCTGGCCATCGCATCATAGGCCGCAAGCCGTTCATCCGGCAGCCAGGCGATGTTCGACATCGACATCTGCATGGGCTTATCCTTTGTGGAACCGGGCCAGCGCGTCCAGCACGCCGTCGGCATCCTGAAGATAGCCGCCCTGTTGCCCCCACAGATCCGCATGGCGGGTGCGCATGTCTTCGCGGTGCAGGCGGGCACCGGTCGCGGGCATGTCCTGCCCGGTCAGGCGGCGGTGAATCCGGTCGGCCCGCAGCGGTTCGGTGGCCAGGTGAACCAGGCCCAGCCCCGCGCCTTGGGCGATGGCGATGTCCTGCCACAGGCGCATGATATCGTAATACTGATAGGTGGTTTCGGGGTTGTGGAACTGCGTCGCCGACGCGCCAAGCGCGCTGACCGCCGCATCCAACTCGGCCCGCAAAGGCCCCGCGACATGGGCGGGGCGGTCCAGCTTGAGCATGCCGGTGGCGGGGTCGGGATGATACAGCCCCGTCAGCACCGCCGCCTGCGCCGGATCAAGCCGATCCGTCAGCGTCGCCAGCTTGTCGGCGGTCAGCATGCTGGGCATCGGGTTCATCAGATCGAAGATGAAATTCTTGCGCAGCCCCGGCCCGAACAGGGCGGGCAGGCGCACGATCAGGCAATCGTCGAACCGCTCGGCGCAGAAAATCTCAAGCGCGCGCCGGTTGCGGCCATAGGCCAGCGCCTGCTGAAAGCGGGTCGTGCCTTCGTCATCCTGGCCAGCAAAATCCTCGAGCACCGCAATCGACGAGATCAGCACGACCTGCTCGGCGCGCAGCCTGGCCAGATCGTCGCACAGCGCAGCAACCTTGCGGGCATCGCTTTCGGGGGCGGTGTTGGCCTCGAACATCGACCCCGGCGCGGCGGCGCAGACCACCGTGCCCCAGGCCTGTTCTCCGATCGACGCGATGTTGCGGCTGGTATAATGACCTGCGAATTCATGCTGGCGGCGCAGTGCGCCACCGACGAAACCGGTGCTTCCGATCAGGCAATCCCGACCGGCCCGGCTGGCCCGGCCGTCAGGACTGGGTTGGGTGCTGGACAAAATAAATCCTCGTGTCGCGAAAATCCGATGGGTCTGCCTGTGCGGCCTAGCACACAACCCCGGCAAGCCCAATTGCCTGTTTGCGCCGGCAGTCCTTCAAGGCGGCCGCGTCGCTGCATCTGCACAATGATGTCGCGCCCGCCGCATTGTTGCAACCAGGTAGAAATGTCCCACTGGGGCGCTGACGGGAGCG
>NZ_QLMG01000062.1 GCF_003259905.1 Salipiger aestuarii
TCATTCCAATGATTTGCGCCTCGGTGAAACGGCTCTTTCGCATGTGTCTGCTCCTTCAGAGTTGGCGCAGACTCTACATCACGGTGAGGGATTTCGCGGGGGGCAGGTCATGGCCACCATCGCCGCCGCCGGGCGGGCCACCCATTGCCGCCGCAACGGCCTGTGGGACGTCATCATCGACGAGCCGCAGGAACTGGTCGCGGGCCACGTCAACCTCGTCAACGCGCAGGAGCTGTCGACCACCCGCAGCTATGTGCAGCTGCCCGAGGGCTTCCGGGTGCCGTTCCTTGACGCCACCGCCGACTACCGCCCCGATGAATACATCGTGCCGCGCCCGGGGCACGAGGGGCCGATCAACCTCACCGAACTGCTGGAGATGCCCGGCAAGGTCTGGCCGGACGAGATCGCCCGCGAAGCCACCCGGCGGTTCTACGAGTTGATGCACCGCCCCGACATCCACCAGGCGCGCCTCGACCACGAGGCGCTGCCGCTGGAACAGGGCGACCTGGTGATGTTCTCGAACCCGATCCTGACCGAGATGCAGGATGCGGCCCGCGTGATGCGCGTCGAGGGCAACCTCGTGCTGCTGGACCGCGAGGTCGAGATGATCGCGGTGCAGTCCTACGCGATCCGCTTCATGGTCATTGGCGAACCCGACGAGAAGGGGCTGGTGGAGGCGACATCGGTGCTACGCGCGGTGCGCACGCAGCCGGGCCAGCGCCGACTTCTGCAGCTGCTGGGCGGCGGCGTGCAGCCGGAACAGGACAGCATCGTGCAGTTCGGCCCGGCCAGTGCCGACAGCTTTCCGGTGCGCGTCGTCGCGGCCGAGATGGGCGAGCAGTTCAGCACCGTCCTGCGCCTGGTGGCCGCCGCCCCCGAGATCGATGAGCTCACCGATGCCTTTGTCGCCCCGCCCTGGACCGGCCGGCGCGGCGATGATGTCGGTTTCGACAGCTTCGACCCCGAGCCGCCGCGCTTTGCGGGCGTCGCCAGCTCGATCAACCCGGCGCTGTCGGATCCCGGGGGGCTTGGCTCATATGTGGATGCCAACACCACCGCCCGCTGGCTGGTCGTTCGGCTGTCGCGCGTTCCGGGCGCGGCCTTCCTGACGCATTTCGTGCTGCATTGGCGGGTCGGCACCGGCGCCTGGACATCCCGCGACGTTCCGCTCGGGTCCGGCGTGGCCGAGATCGAGGGGTTCGAACTTGGCGACGTGGTCGCGCTTTACGCCGTGGCAGTGGGCTTTGGCGGTGCCATCAGCGATCCGGGGGCCTTGATCACCTATAGCGTCGGTGACGGCGATCTGGCACTGCCGTCCTCGCTGGATGCGGACGGCATGATCGCCGCTGGCGGGCTTGGCCATGCGGTGCTGACCATCCCGATCCCCGCCGGTGACACGCAGCAGGTGCAGATCTACCGGGTGCCGACGGGCGACACGCTTGATCGCGATCTGCACGCAGCGGGGGCGCCGGTGCCGGTTTCCGCAGGGATCACGTCCAGCATCGTCGATGGCGATGCCACCCGGCGGACCTTGGTCGATGCGCTGGAAACGGGCTCGGACTGGACGCCCGGCGCTGGCTGGACACTTTCGGGCGTGGCCGATCACGGCGCGGGCGCGGCCGGCGCGCTGGCCCATCCGATCACTGTCAGCGACGGCCAGAGCTTGCGCATCGCCTTCACCGTCTCGGGGCTGACGGGCGGCACGCTGACGCCGCAGCTGTCCGGCAGCGACACCGTCAGCGCCGCGGCCGTCACGGCGGACGGACGGCATTACGCCGAGCTGGCCGCCTCGGGCACCACCGCGTTCGAGCTGCTGGCCGATGCCAGCTTCGCCGGTCAGGTCAGCGACCTGTCGGTCTACATCCGCACCAACACCAGTGCGCCGCAGGGCGCCTGGGATTATTACGCCGAGCCCCGCGACGGCGATATCGTCGCCGCCATGGCCGGACCCATCCCCACACAAATCAGCTGAGGACACATCATGGCCACCGCAGAACGCACGATCGATCAGAGCACATCGCCCCTGATCGACGATCTGATCGGACATTACGATGAAACGCTGGTGCGCATCCCACGCACCGACTTCATGAACCTCATCGACAGCGCCTTCAAACCGGTGAGCGTGGGCGAGTTCCTGGCGTCCAGCCCGGCCCCGCGCGGCACCGGAGCATTGCACGTGGCGGGGGGCTATCCCTTCGTCGAGGTGTCCTCGGCCTCGACCGATTACGATGTCATGGTCGGTGGGCTGAAGCTGCAGCTGGTGCCGATGGGCGGCGAGATCCACGTCGAGGCGCTCGGCGTGGCGGGCGAGCTGATCCAGAACACGATCTCGGCCGGGTATGACGGCTCCGTGCTGCCGGACTACAGCGCCGAGGTGGCCGTCGCCGCGAACCGCGCCCGCGCGCTGCGCTGCCCGCTGGTGCTGCCGCGCGGCGTCATCCGGGTGGTCGACCCCGAGGTGCTGCTGCCGCGCGACTATGCCGGCAACGTCAACGGCTTCAAGATCCGGGGCCATTCGATGATGGGATCGGTGGTCTTCTACCAGCCGCCTTTGGGGCGCGAGACGGAGCCGATGATCTGGCTCGACAACAACCTGGTCGGGCTGGAGGGGCAGGACTGCCGCTTCATGACGCAGACGGCGGGGGCGGTGTTCATGCGCTCCTACGGGGCGGGGGTGAGCCAGCGCCACCGGTTCCAGCGCGTCGACTGGTCGGGCACCTGGGCCTATGGTGTCACGCTGGAGGTCGATCCGGACAACCCCTCCGCCGTGCCGGGCGGCACCGGGTCGGGCAACAACAACTCCGAGTACATCTTCGAGAACTGCGCCGCCGGGGTCTACAACAACCACTTCATCTTCCTCTACGGGAACAGTTCGGACCAGAACCTCAACTATCACTTCCGCAGCTGCGCGCTCTGGGGCTGGGTCACCTGGGCGTGGATGAACTACGGCGGACATGTCTATGTCGAGCAGGGCGACGCGTCGGGTTACGCGCCGAACGAGGAATGCTTCCTGTTCGTCACCCGCAACACCGGCCATGCCCAGGGCATCTGCTCGCTGCACATCGACGGGCTTCGGGTCGAGCACAAGTCGAACCACGCGCTGATCGCCGACATCTCCTGGGGCGACTACGGCTCGGTCTCTCTGAAGCGCATCGACGGATCGTCGCAGAGCTTCAAAAGCGAGCGCGTCCTGAACAACTCGGTGATCCGAATCGCAGCGGTGAACAACCCGTCGCCCCAAACCGTCATCGAGGGTTGCGATCTGATGGGCTATATCGACTTCCGCACTGCCTCGGCCACCTACGGGGGGATGCCTCGGGCCGTGGTCCGGGACACCACCTTCCGCGATTTCGAGTTCGTCGAGGATGCGATCCGCGTGACCCCCGCCAGCCACTCCAACTTCGGCGCAAACTGGTCGGTCGAGGTCGTGAACTGCCGCACGATAATCGACGAAGCCGACCGGATGTACCACCCGCGCCACGTGCCGTGGGATTGCAATCGTGGCTACCTGGCGCGCGCGGCGGGGGCGCCGCCGAAGATGCGCCAGCATTTCTGCCTGAACCAGTTCGGTTCGGCACCTGCCGCCGGGGACGATTTCAAGGTGGTGCTGCCGATCAATGCGTTGCTTCTCAAGGTCCACCTGGAGTGCAGCAACCGCGGCTCCAGTTCCTCGATCGTGCCGGAATACGAGATCCGCGACGCCGACGGCATCGTTCTCGGCACCATCAACTCGGGCGGCGCCACGCTCTCCGCCGGCTTCTGGACCGAGATCACCATTCAGAAGCGGCTGTCCACCAACAACAAGCGGATCCTCTCCGTGGTGCCGTCCGCCGGGACATCAGTTTCGGCGGGCGTCGGCCTGTGGTTGGAGTATCTCGCCTGAGGGGCGGCGGGGGTCACAAGGGATGCTCGAATGCCGACAAACCTCATCACGAACGGGACATTCGACACCGATGTCTCGGGCTGGAACCGGGGCATCCACGGCCTCATCACCTGGGAAGCGGGGCGGGCGCGGGTGAGCAAGAGCTCGTTGATCTACCCGGACGGAGCTTACGCGTCCTTTCCCACCGTGGCCGGGCGCACCTATCGCGCAACGCTCGATCTGTCACCCGTCTCGGGCGGGGCGCAGGTGCGGGTCGGAAACGGGACCACACCGGATGCGGGGATTCTGACGGCAGGGCCGTTCACCGCCGCGGCGGCTGTCGATGTCACCTTCACCGCGGTCGGACCGGCGTCCTACCTCTACATCCGGCTGCCGGACAGCGCGACGTCAGTGACGCTGATCGACGATGTGCGCGTCATCTGGACCGCCGAACCCGAGCCCGGCCCGGATCCGGATCCCGTGCCGGTCCTGGCGGGCCATGCCGGCCGGCTGGAAATCACCGGTCGCGCTGGCCGCACGACAGCCGCCACCAGCGCGCCGCGCATCCCTTTGGAGAGCTGACATGCCGACGAAACACGACATCCCCGACTATCGCCACGGCGAGACGCTCCAGCTCAGCGTCACGCTCTCGAACGATGGCGGGCCAGTTACCTCAGGCACGGTGGTGTTCCGCGCCGGACAGCGCGGACAGGCCGCCCTGGTCGAATTGCCTCTTACCCACGCCGGGAGCGGGCTATGGACGCTCGATGCGAACGCATCGGCGCTGGCGCCGCTCACCTCTGGGGCGGTGTTCGGTTACGAGATCTGGGAAACCGCGTCGGCGCGGGTGTTCCTGACGGGCGAATTGCGCGTGAACCGCAGCCTGTCGGTCCCCACATGAACCGGCCCTTGAACAGCCCTTTCAACAAAACAGCGTTGCTGCAAGTTTGGCTGTCAAACACTGCAAAGCAACGTGTCACGCCACACACGCTACAGTCACGCTACAACGGGACGCGCCACAATTGCCAGTGCATGCAGTCTATGGGAATTCATGGGACGCGCTGTGGGCATTCATGGGATTTGCGCGACGCGAGGGGGGCGTGAAGATCAATTTCAAGGAATCCGAAAGGGTCATGCCTGGCGAAAGCTTGGAATCGCCGTGATTCTGCGTCCCGGTCGTTCTTGCGCGCGGTCATTGGCGAAGATGCGGCTGTGTCAGGCGCACCGCACGGCCGAGAATCTGTGCCCACCGCCCGCAGTCCAAAACGTCCATTATAGCAACTGTTTTTTTCCGCAATTATTTTGACCGTGTCCGTATCACGACGGCGTGACTATATCTGGTGGCGTATGGGGGTCTCGTCACCATATGTCTGCGGGAAAAGGTTAACAAATCGTCTATATGTAGTTTTCCACAGCCCCTGTGGACAATATTCAGTAGGGGGGGCCGAAAAAACCCATTGCCTCCCATCAATTCCCATGCCATACCTTTAGCTACGATGAGAGGCGGAGCAGAGGGTCAAAAAGACCCCGTAACGCATTAAGATATAACAAAAAAAGAGCAGGTTCATACAGGCAGCCGTCGCTCATCGCAACACAAGAGATCCGGCGCGCGAGCGAGCAGACATCCCCCCAGGTGGCGCGCGCAGTCGGACAAAACCCGCAAGACGGGTCAAGGCGGCGGGTTGATCGGTGGCAGCAGATCAGCCCGCCGTATTCCGTTCAAGGGGTCGCATTCGGAAGGCCGCATTCAAGGGGCGTGAGTAGGGATATTGAGCCGCAGGTTAAGGTTCAGAGGCGAAAGTCGACACAAGGTCGACGGCAAGGGGCGGGTGTCTATTCCAGCCTCTTTCCGCCGTGTCCTTGAAACCGGCGATCCGGATTGGGTCACCGGGCTGAACCCCAACTTCGTCATGGTTTATGGCAATCCGTCCTATCCCTTTATCGAATGCTTCACGATCCAGGAAATCGAAAGCATCGAAGACCAGATCGAAGACATGGAATATGGCGACGAGCGCGACCAGCTCGAAGAAATCTATTCCGCCAAATCCCAGCTGGCCACCGTGGATGACACCGGGCGCATCGTGATTTCGGCCAAGCTGCGCGAGATGTTCGGAATTGGCGCCGAGGCTGCGATGGTTGCATCCCTGAATACGTTTCGCATCTGGGATGCGGATTTCTACGACACGCACAAAGAACAGCGCGACGCCGGGCGCACGGTCGAACTTCCCAGGAATCCCCTGCAATTGCTGCGCAAGAAAAAGGCGGATGTCGAATGACGGCCAGGGCGCCCCATATCCCCGTTCTGCTGCGCCCGCTGATCGACGCGGTGGCGCCGGTGTCGGGCACCTGGGTCGATGGTACCTTCGGCGCGGGCGGATATGCACGCGGCCTGCTGGATGCGGGCGCCGACAAGGTCATCGGCATCGATCGCGATCCGCTGGCGCACAAGATGGCGGCGGACTGGATCGGTGACTATGGCGGACGGCTGGTGCTGCACGAGGGCAACTTCGCCGATATGGACGAGGTGGCGCAGGGGGTCGACGGGGTCGTGCTCGACCTCGGGGTCAGCTCGATGCAGCTTGATATCGCCGAGCGCGGCTTTTCCTTTCAAAAGGACGGCCCGCTGGACATGCGCATGGAACAGGCCGGGGAAAGCGCCGCCGATCTGGTCAAGGATCTGGACGAAACGACGCTGGCCGACGTGCTTTATACATACGGCGAAGAGCGCGCCTCGCGACGGATCGCGCGGGCCATCGTCAGGGCGCGCGGCGAGGAACCGATCGAAACCACCGCACGGCTTTCGGCGATTGTCGAAGCCTGCCTGCCGCGCGCCAAGCCGGGCCAAAGTCACCCCGCGACGCGCAGCTTTCAGGCGTTGCGCATCGCGGTCAACGACGAATACGGGGCGCTGTGGCGCGGTTTGATGGCCGCCGAGCGGGCGCTGAAAGCCGGGGGCTGGCTGTGCGTCGTGACCTTCCATTCGGTCGAGGATCGCATGGTCAAGCGGTTCCTTCAGGCCCGGTCGGGGCGGATGGGGGCGGTCAGCCGTCATGCGCCGCTGCTGGAGGCCGAAGCGCCGCAATTCGTCACCGTGACCCGCAAGGCGGTCAGCGCGGATGATGACGAGCTGGCGCAAAACCCGCGGGCGCGCTCGGCCCGGTTGCGCATCGGTCGGCGGACCGACGCCGCGCCCGGTCCGGTGGATTCCAACATTCTGAACATGCCGCAGATCAAGGGGAAACGCTGATGCGGACCATGCTGTATGTGACCACATTTCTGGGGCTGATCGGGCTGGCCTTCTGGGCGTATCGGGAAAACTACGACACGCAGGCCGCGCTGGACGATGTCGAAGAGCTTCAGTACCGGATCGGCGACGCGCGCGCGCGGCTGTCGATCCTCAGGGCGGAATGGGCGTATCTCAACCGCCCGGACCGTCTGCGCGAACTGGCGCTGCTGAATTTTCCCAAGCTTGAGCTTTTGCCAATGCGGGCCGAACAGTTCGGTCGCGTGGATCAGGTGTCGTATCCGGTGACCAACCCGTTGGTGGTGTCCGATCCCGTCGATGTGACCAGCGCGGGGGCAGGGCAATGACACGCACGCCGCTGCGCCCGCTGGCGCGTATCCTTCCGGCCCGCGAAAAGGGCGAAAACCCCGACGCGATCGAACGCGAGAACCTGCGCATCCGGCATGAACAGATGCGCGACCGCTCGCGCCTGCGCGCCGAAAGCCGTCTGGCGGTGCTGGGGCTGATGTTCTTCTGCGCTTTTGTGGTGATCGGCGCGCGCATGGGCCTGTTGTCCGCGACCGAGCCGACCGAACCGCGCGCCTATGCGTCGGGCGCGTCGATCATCGCCAGCCGGGCCGATATCGTCGACCGGCAGGGGCGTATTCTTGCGACCAACATGGAAACCCATTCGCTTTATGCCCACCCCCGGCAGATGGTCGACCCCGAGCGTGCGGCGCAGGAACTTGCCCGGATCTTTCCCGATCTGGATGGCGCGGTATTGGCACGGCGGTTTTCCGACAAGAAAAGCAAATTCCGCTGGGTGAAGAAGAAAATCAGCCCCGAGCAGATGCAGGCGGTGCATGACATCGGCGAACCGGGCCTGTTGTTCGGCCCGCGCGAAATGCGGCTTTATCCCAATGGCGCGCTGGCGTCGCATGTGATGGGCGGCGCCAGTTTCGGGCGCGAAGGCGTGCATGCAGCCGAGGTCATCGGCACCGCCGGTATCGAAAAATTTTATGACGCGCAATTGCGCGACCCGGCCCGCGGGGGGGCTCCGCTGGAACTTTCGCTGGACCTGGGGATTCAGGCTGCGGTCGAGCGGGTGCTGTATTCGGGCATGAAGCTGATGAACGCCAAGGGCGCGGCGGCGGTGCTGATGGATGTGCACACCGGCGAGGTAATCTCGATCGCGTCGCTGCCCGATTTCGACCCCAACGACCGGCCCAATCCGCCGACCAGCGGGTCGCCTTCGGACAGTCCGCTGTTCAACCGCGCGGTGCAGGGGGTGTACGAGCTTGGCTCGACCTTCAAGATCTTTGCCGCCGCGCAGGCGATGGAACTGGGGCTGGTGACGCCGCAGACGATGATCGACACCCGCCCGCCGTTCAAGGTCGGCGGCTTTCGCATCGGCGAATTCGAAGGGCATAACTACGGCGAAATCCCCGTCGAGCAGATCATCATCAAAAGTTCGAACCGGGGCACCGGCAAGCTGGCGCTGGCCATCGGACCGGAACGGCAGCAATCCTTTCTGGAATCGCTTGGCTTTTTCAAGGCGACAGGGCTTGAGATCGTCGAAGCGGCGGGCGGCAAGCCCCTGCTGCCTCAGCGGTGGGGAGAATTGTCCACGGTCACCATTTCCTATGGGCACGGGCTGTCGTCATCGCCGCTGCATCTTGCGGCGGGATATTCGACCATTGCAAATGGCGGCCATGTGGTGACGCCGACGCTGCTCAAGCAGCAGGGGCCGCGCCTTGGCAACCGGGTGTTGTCCGAACGCGTGGCGCAGGACGCGCGCATCATGCTGCGCAAGGTGGTCAGCGAGGGCACGGCCAGCTTTGGCGACGTGCCGGGCTATGACGTTGGTGGCAAGACCGGCACGGCGGACAAGCCCAGGGAAAACGGCGGCGGCTATTACAAAGACAAGACCATCACCACATTCGCGTCGATGTTCCCCGCCGAGGCGCCGGAATATGTGCTGATCGTGACGCTGGACGAGCCTGTGGAAACCTCGGGCGACAAGCCGCGCCGCACGGCGGGCTGGACGGCGGTTCCGATCGGCGCCGAGATCATCGGCCGGGTCGCGCCGCTTCTGGGGTTGCGTCCTGATTACGATACGGGCGAGATGCAGGCGACACTGGTGCGCAACTGACGCCCTTCGGGGCAGTCTTGGCACGGGACCGGATGCGCATCGGACACGCTTTGCAAGGATGAAAGGGCTGTCATGGCGGGGGAAAAGACACTCTCAGACCTTGGGCTGACGGCGCGGGGCGGGCGCGAGGCACGCATTTCGGGCATCTCGCTGGACAGCCGGGCGGTGATGCCGGGGCATCTGTTCGCGGCGATGCCCGGCACGCGGGTGCATGGCGCGACCTACGCGGAAACCGCGCTGGCGCAGGGCGCGAGCGCTATCCTGACCGATGCGGCCGGGGCACGGATCGTCGAGGAAACGCTCAGGGGCAGCGATGTCGCGCTGGTGATCGCGGCCGAACCGAAATCCGCGCTGGCCTATGCCTGCGCGCTGTTTTTCGGGGCCCAACCCCAGGTGATGGTGGCGGTAACCGGCACCAACGGCAAGACCTCGGTCGCCAGCTTCGTGCGCCGGATCTGGCAGGAACTGGGGCTTCCGGCCATCAACGTCGGCACCACCGGCGTCGAAGGCGACTGGTCCGCCCCTTTGCGCCATACAACGCCGGACCCGGTGACCCTGCACAAGGCGCTGGCGGATGCTGCCGTCGCGGGCATCGACCACGGCGCCATGGAGGCGTCCAGCCACGGGCTGGACCAGCGCCGCCTTGACGGGGTGCAACTTCTGGCGGCGGGGTTCACCAACTTCAGCCAGGATCATCTGGACTACCACGCGGATTTCGAAGATTATTTCGCCGCCAAGGCCGGGCTGTTTTCCCGCGTCCTGCCCGAGGACGGCACGGCGGTCATCAACATCGACGACGCGCGCGGCATCGACATGCTTGCCATCGCGCGGGCCCGCGGGCAGGAAGTCATCACCGTGGGCGAAAGCCAGGGCGCCGAACTGCGCCTGCTGGGCCAGCGGTTCGACGCGACGGGGCAGGAACTGCGCCTGTCCTGGCACGGCGTTGTCGAACAATGTCGGCTGCCGCTGATCGGCGGATTTCAGGGTTGGAACGCGCTTCTGGCGGCGGGGCTGGTGATCGCCTGCGGGGCCGAGGGCGAGGACGTGTTTCGCGCCCTGCCACGGCTTGAAACGGTGCGTGGACGAATGCAACTGGCCGCGACGCGCGTCAACGGCGCGGCGGTCTATGTCGATTTCGCCCATACGCCCGACGCGATCGCCATCGCGTTGGCCGCGTTGCGCCCGCATGTCATGGGCCGTCTGATCGCGGTGATCGGCGCGGGCGGGGACCGCGACGCGGGCAAGCGCCCCTTGATGGGAGCCGCAGCGTTGCAGCATGCGGATGCGGTCATCGTCACCGACGACAACCCGCGCGGCGAAGATCCCGCCGCCATTCGCGCCCAGGTGCTGGAAGGCGCCCCCGGCGCGCTGGAAATCGGCGATCGCGCCGAGGCAATCCTGCGCGGCGTCGACATGCTGGAACCCGGCGATGCGCTGCTGTTGTGCGGCAAGGGCCACGAGACGGGGCAGATCGTTGGCGACACCGTCTATCCGTTCGATGACGTGGAACAGGCCAGCGTGGCGGTGGCGGCGCTGGACGGGAGGGGCCTGTGACGCTGTGGACCGCAACCGAGGCCGCGGCGGCGACCGGTGGCCAGGTGTTTTCCGACTGGCGGGCGGGCGGCGTCTCCATCGACACCCGCTCGCTCGCGGCGGGGGATCTGTTCGTTGCGCTCACGGCGGCGCGCGACGGACATGATTTCGTGGCGCAGGCGTTGAAAAACGGCGCGGCGGCGGCACTGGTCAGCCGCATTCCCGACGGCGTCGCCCCGGACCGGCTGCTGCTGGTCGGCGATGTGCAGACGGGACTGGAGGCGCTGGGTCGCGCGGCGCGCGCGCGCACTCGCGCCAGGGTCGTCGGCGTGACAGGGTCGGTGGGCAAGACCTCGTCCAAGGAAATGCTGCGCACTGTGCTTGGGGCGCAGGGCCGCGTTCATGCGGCGGAAAAAAGCTACAACAACCATTGGGGTGTGCCGCTGACGCTGGCGCGGATGCCTGCCGATGTCGATTTCGCGGTGATCGAGATCGGCATGAACCACCCCGGCGAAATCGCGCCGCTGTCGCGCCTGGCCCGCCCGCATGTGGCGCTGATCACCATCGTGGCGCCGGCGCATCTGGCCGCATTCGACGGGCTGGACGGCATCGCACGCGAAAAGGCGGCAATCTTTGACGGGCTGGAACCGGGTGGTACGGCGGTGGTGAACGGAGACCTGCCGGTCACGCCCATCCTGCTGGACGCCGCTCGCGCGAAGGGCGCCCGGATCATCACCTTTGGCGAGGCGCCTCATAACCATCACCGCGCGACAGACGTGACGATCTGCGACACCACCACCGTGGTGCAGGGGCGGGCGTGGCGTTCGCCGCTGCTGTACAAGGTGGCGGTGCCGGGGCGGCATTACGCCGTGAACGGTCTGGGCGTGCTTGCCGTGGCCCATGCGCTTGGGTGCGACCGCGCGCTCAGCGCAGCAGCACTTGGGCGCTGGCATCCGGGCGAGGGGCGGGGTCTGCGCGAAAAGCTGTACCTTGATCCGGTCGAAACGCAGAATTCTCTGGAACTGATTGATGACGCGTATAACGCGAACCCCGCCTCGCTTGGGGCCTCGCTAGAGGTTCTGGCAGGCGCGCATCCGCGCAACGACGTGGGGCGCCACAAGCGGGGGCGACGCATCGCCTATATCGGCGATATGAAGGAACTGGGCGCGGATGAAATCGCCCTGCACCGCGCGCTGGCAGACCTGCCCGCGATGGACAAGATCGACATCGTCCACTGCGTCGGCCCGCTGATGCGCGAGCTGTGGCGCGCGCTGCCCGAGCTCAAGCGCGGCCACTGGACCGCAACCAGCGACGCAATGGCGCAACGCGTGCGCCACGATCTGGACGCCGGCGATGTCGTGCTGGTGAAGGGGTCGCTGTCGATGCGGCTCGCACGCGTGGTTGACGCGATCCGGCGGATGGGCGTATCCCCCGCGGGCGGAAACGGCTGAGAAGGACCCGAGCATGCTCTATTGGCTGACCGATCTCAGCGACGGCGGAGATTTCTTCAACCTCTTTCGTTATATCACGTTCCGGGCCGGGGGCGCGTTCCTGACGGCGCTGATCTTCGGTTTCATCTTCGGCATCCCGTTGATCAATGTGCTGCGCAAGCGGCAGGGCAAGGGACAACCGATCCGCGCGGACGGCCCCGAAGGCCATTTCGTCAAGGCCGGCACCCCGACCATGGGCGGGTTGCTGATTGTGGGCGCGCTGATGACATCTACGCTGCTCTGGGCGCGGCTGGACAATCCCTTCGTTTGGATGGTGCTGTTCGTGACCATGAGCTACGCCGCCATCGGATTCGCCGATGACTACGCCAAGGTTTCGAAACAGAATACCGACGGTGTGTCGGGCAAGTTGCGGCTTTTGCTCGGGTTTCTCATCGCGGCCATCGCCGGTGGCTGGGCGGCCTGGTTCCACCCTGACGATCTGACGGGGATGCTGGCCTTCCCGGTGCTCAAGGATGCGTTGCTGAACCTCGGAATCTTCTTCGTGCCGTTTTCGATGATCGTGATCGTCGGCGCCGCCAACGCCGTGAACCTGACCGATGGGCTGGACGGGCTGGCGATCATGCCCGTTATGATCGCGGGCGGCACGCTGGGCATCATCGCTTACGCGGTAGGGCGCGTGGATTTCACCGAATATCTCGAAGTCCACTATGTGCCCGGAACGGGCGAGATCCTGATCTTTTCGGCCGCGCTGATCGGTGGAGGCCTGGGCTTTCTGTGGTACAACGCGCCGCCCGCCGCGGTGTTCATGGGCGACACGGGCAGCCTTGCCCTCGGAGGTGCCCTGGGGGCCATTGCCGTCGCCACCAAACACGAGATCGTGCTGGCCATCGTCGGCGGGCTGTTCGTGGTCGAAGCGCTTTCGGTGATCATCCAGGTGCTGTATTTCAAGCGAACGGGCAAGCGGGTGTTCCTGATGGCCCCGATCCACCACCATTACGAGAAAAAGGGCTGGGCCGAGCCGCAGATCGTGATCCGGTTCTGGATCATTTCGCTGATCCTTGCGCTGATCGGCCTTGCAACCCTGAAACTGCGCTGAGCCCTCTCGCCTGATCCGGCGGAGCGGCCTTGCGGCCGCGCAGGTTTAGCCGCCCGCCGGGGCGGGCGCCGCGCCCGTGGCCGATGTGACGCCTGTTTCGTACGTTTGCGCGTGTTGCAGTTGGACCAAAGCCTCCGGCGGGAGTTTATCCGGCAAGATGAAGGTGGGGCGCCCGGTGCTTCATCTTTCCGGGTAAACTCCGGGGGGCCGCAGGCGGGGGCAGCGCCCCCTCTGGGCCGGTCTCCTTCTGGCAGGCGTGGGGTGGGTGTGCTCTGGCTTCCGGACGGGGGCTGCGTTAGCCCTTGATCGATACTATCAGGAGATGGCGCATGATTCCGGTACGCGGGTTCGAAGGCAGGGTTGTGGCGGTTCTCGGGCTTGGGCGGTCGGGGCTTTCGGCGGCGCGCGGTTTGCGGGAAGGCGGTGCCGATGTGCTGTGCTGGGACGACAATCCGGCGACGCGGGCGGCAGCTATCGCGGAGGGGTTCGAATCTCGCGATCTTGCGCAGTCGGGAGGGTTCGACGGTGTCGACTGGCTGGTGGTCAGTCCCGGCATCGCGCATCTGTATCCGGTCGCGAATCCGGCGGTTGCCGCGGCATGGGAGGCGGGCGTGCCCGTCGACAACGACATCGGCTTGTTCTTCCGTTCGTTGGGATCGGGTGCGTGGGATGAGTATGACCAGCCCCCGAAGGTGGTGGCGGTCACCGGATCGAACGGCAAGTCCACGACCTCGGCGTTGATTCATCACATCCTGACCGAGGCCGGGCGTGAAAGCCAGCTTGCGGGCAACATCGGGCGCGGGGTGCTGGACATCGACCCTCCGGGCGATGGCGGTGTGGTGGTGCTGGAGCTGTCTTCGTACCAGACCGATCTTGCGCGGGCGCTGACGCCCGATCTGGCGGTGTTCACCAACCTTTCGCCCGATCACCTGGACCGCCATGGCGGCATGGGGGGGTATTTTGCCGCCAAGCGCAGGCTGTTTGCCGAGGGCGCACCGGATCGCTGCATCGTGGGAGTGGATGAGCCCGAGGGTCGGTTTCTCGCGAACCAGTTGATGGAGGCCAGGGAAGATGCGCGCGTCATCCGCGTATCGTCGGGCACCAGGCTCGGCGGGCCGGGGTGGGATGTGTTTGCGCGCAAGGGGTTTCTGAGCGAAACCCGCAAGGGGCGTCAGGTGGCCTCGATCGACCTGCGTTCGGTGCGTGGTCTGCCCGGCGCGCACAATCATCAGAACGCCTGTGCCGCCTACGCCACCGCGCGGGCGCTGATGCTGCCGCCGAAGGTGATCGAGGCGGCGCTGCACAGTTTCGAAGGTCTGCCGCATCGCAGCCAGATCGTCGCCGAAGTGGGCGGTGTACGTTATGTCAATGACAGCAAGGCGACCAACGTCGATGCCACGCTCAAGGCATTGCAGGCATTTCCGCGCATTCGCTGGGTTTGCGGCGGGTTGATGAAGGACGGCGGGCTGGGCGGGCTTGCCGCCGGTTTGCCGAACGTGGTGAAGGCCTATGTCATCGGGCGGGAGGCCGCGACGTTCGCGCTGGGTCTGCCGGGGGTCGATGCGCAGGTCTGCACCGACATGGCGACTGCTGTGGCCCATGCCAGCGCCGAGGCGCGGGACGGCGAGGTGGTGTTGCTGGCGCCTGCCGCCGCCAGTTTCGACCAGTACGACAATTTTGAACAGCGTGGCACTGATTTCGCGTCCTGTGTGCGCGCGGCGCTGGATATGTAGATCGCACCAGCCTTAGCCACCAGGTGAATTCATGTCGTGAGAATGCCGGGCTCGAACCGGGGCACTGGCGCGCGGGCGGGCGATCCGTGGCGAGAGAATTTGCATCCGTAAAGCCTTCTTTGGCGCGACGGCTTTTGCGCGCGGGGCGATGGACAGACGGCGGGCATGGCGATACACCCGTTCGAAACCTGAAAATGCCAGCCTGCCAAGGACGATCATGACGAGCCTGAACGACATCCGCTCTACCTTTCTGGGCTATTTCGAAAAGCAGGGCCATCGGGTCGTGCCCTCCAGCCCGCTTGTGCCGCGCAACGACCCCACGCTGATGTTCGCCAACAGCGGCATGGTGCAGTTCAAGAACCTGTTCACCGGGGTCGAGACGCGCGATTACAAGCGCGCCACCACGGCGCAGAAATGCGTGCGCGCCGGGGGCAAGCACAACGATCTCGACAACGTCGGCTATACCGCGCGCCATCATACGTTCTTTGAAATGATGGGCAATTTCTCGTTCGGGGACTATTTCAAGACCGAGGCGATCCCGTTCGCCTGGAACCTTGTGACCCGCGAGCTGGGCATCGACCCCAAGCGTCTTTTGGTGACGGTCTATCACACTGATGACGAGGCCGCGCGGATCTGGAAAAGCGTCGGCGTGCCGGATGACCGGATCATCCGAATCGCCACGAATGACAATTTCTGGATGATGGGGCCCACGGGCCCGTGCGGGCCGTGTACGGAAATCTTTTTCGACCATGGCGACAGGTACTGGGGCGGACCTCCGGGATCGCCCGAGGAAGACGGCGACCGCTTCGTCGAGATCTGGAACCTTGTCTTCATGCAGAACGAGCAGTTCGAAGACGGCTCGATGCGGGCGCTCGACATGCAGTCGATCGACACCGGCATGGGCATCGAACGGGTCGCGGCGCTGCTGCAAGGCACCAATGACAACTACGGCACCGACCTGATCCGCGCGCTGATCGAGGCATCGGCCGATGCCACGTCTTCCGATCCCGACGGACCGGGCAAGACCCACCACCGGGTGATCGCCGATCACCTGCGGTCGACCTCGTTCCTGATTGCCGACGGGGTGATGCCCAGCAACGATGGGCGCGGCTACGTTCTGCGCCGCATCATGCGCCGCGCGATGCGCCATGCGCACATGCTGGGATCGAAAGATCCGGTCATGCACCGGCTGGTGCCGGCGCTGGTGCGCCAGATGGGCGCCGCATACCCCGAACTGCACCGCGCCCAGGCGTTGATCGAAGAGACGCTGAAGCTGGAGGAAACCCGGTTCAAGACGACGCTGGATCGCGGGTTGAAGCTGCTGGATGACGAACTGGTGCGCCTGCCTGATGGGGCCGCGTTGCCGGGCGAGACGGCGTTCAAACTGTACGATACATACGGTTTTCCGCTGGACCTCACACAGGATGTGCTGCGCGAGCGGCAGCGCACTGTGGAAACCGCCGGGTTCGACAGCGCCATGGCCGAGCAAAAGGCCAAGGCGCGCGCCGCTTGGTCGGGGTCGGGCGAATCCGCCGATCTGGCGATCTGGTACGAGCTTGCCGATCAGCACGGCGCCACCGATTTCCTGGGCTACGACACCGAAACCGCCGAAGGCCAGATGCTGGCGCTGATCAAGGACGGCGCGTCGGTCGACGCGCTTGAGGCCGGGGAAAGCGGCTGGATCGTGATGAACCAGACGCCGTTTTACGGGGAAAGCGGCGGGCAGGTGGGCGACACCGGCTGGCTGCGCCGTCTGGACGATGAACATGATCTGGCCGAGGTCACGGACACGCAAAAAATGGGCGGGGGCAAGGTGTTCGCCCATGCGGTTTGCGTCAAGCGGGGCCGGTTCGCCAGGGGAGAAGCGGTTGCGCAAGAGGTCGATCACAGCCGCCGTGGCAAGATCCGTGCCAACCATTCCGCCACCCATCTGCTGCACGAGGCGCTGCGCCGGGCGCTCGGGAATCACGTCGCACAGCGCGGGTCGCTGAATGCGCCCGACCGGCTGCGGTTCGATTTCAGCCATGCCAAGGCGCTGACCCCGGCGGAAATCGCGCAGGTCGAGGCCGAGGTCAACGACTACATCCGTCAGAACAGCCCCGTCGATACCCGTATCATGACCCCCGACGATGCCCGCTCCATCGGCGCGCAGGCGCTGTTCGGCGAGAAATACGGCGACGAGGTGCGTGTGGTGTCCATGGGCACGCTTTCGGGGTCGGGCAAGGGGGCCGACGGCAAGACCTATTCGCTGGAACTGTGCGGCGGCACCCATGTGCGCCAGACGGGGGATATCGGCACCTTTGCGCTGACCTCGGAATCGGCATCCTCGGCCGGCGTGCGCCGGATCGAGGCGCTGACCGGGCAGGCCGCGATGGATGAACTGCGGGGGCGCGATCACGCGCTGTCGCGGATCGAGGGGCTGCTCAAGGCGAACGGCGCCGAGGCGGTGAGCCGTGTCGCGGCGCTTCTGGACGAACGGCGCAAGCTGGACAACGAGGTGGCGCAGCTGCGTCGCGATCTGGCCATGTCCGGCGGTCCGGGCGAGGGGCCGCAAACGCGCGAAATCAACGGCGTGTCCTTTGTTGCGCAGGTGCTGACGGGCGTGCAGGGCAAGGACCTGCCGCCGCTGGTCGATGACCACAAGGCGCGGCTTGGTTCGGGGGCCGTGCTGCTGATCGCCGACACCGGCGGCAAGGTCGCCGTGGCAGCCGGGGTAACGGCGGATATGACCGACAGGGTCTCGGCGGTGGACATCGTCAAGGCAGCCGTCGCGGCGCTGGGCGGCAAGGGCGGCGGCGGGCGCCCCGACATGGCGCAGGGCGGGGCGAAAGACGCCGACAGGGCGGATGACGCCATCGAGGCGGCCGAAGCCGTGTTGGGGGGCTGATCCGATGCCCGCCTATATCATTGCCCGCATCGACGTGACCGACCCCGAAGATTACGCCGCTTACGCCCGCCAGACCGTGGCGCTGGCCGAATCCTTCGGCGGGCGGTTTCTGGTCAAGGGCGGCGCACAGACCGTGGTCGAAGGCGACGCGTCCGCGCGTCAGGTGGTGGTGGAATTTCCCGATGTGGAAACCGCGCGTGCCTGGTACGACAGCCCCGGATATCAGGCGATCCTGCCCATCGCCCTGCGCGCGTCAAAGCGCGATCTTGTCATCGTCGAAGGAGCCTGACCCATGCCCGCCCTCTGGATCGCCCATGTCACCGTCACAGACGAGGCGGCGTACAGCAAATACGCCGCGCTTGCCGGGCCTGCCATTGCCGGGCACGGTGGCCAGTTCATCGCCCGCGCCGGGCGCTATGTGCAACTGGAAGGCAAGGACCGCCCGCGCAATGTGGTGGCGAAATTCGACACCGTCGAGGCCGCCGAGGCCTGCTATCATTCGCCCGAGTACCAGGAGGCGCTTGGCTACGCCCGCGGCGCATCGGAACGTGAGTTGCTGATCGTCGAAACGACCGAATAACCTAGCTGTTTAGTCCCAGCGTGTGATGGTCTACTTATCTGTGACCATGGGAAGGACGCACTATGGGACAAATTCTTCACGGCAGCGCCACGCACTGTTACCCGGCAGGCGATTTGCAAGGCAAATCTGCCGAGAGGGCACGCACGCG
>NZ_QLMG01000063.1 GCF_003259905.1 Salipiger aestuarii
GCTTCGTCAATGTCGTCAGCTCTTTCCCAGAAGGTCTTTCAGCACGACGTTGTCCAGCATGGTGTCCGCCAACAGGCGCTTGAGCTTGGCGTTCTCGTCCTCAAGGGCCTTCAGCCTCGCGGCCTCGGACACCTCCATGCCGCCATACTTGGCCTTCAGCTCGTAGAACGTCGCCGTGCTCAGGCCATGCCTGCGGCACACCTCAACAGTCGGCATTCCAGCCTCCTGCTCCTTGATCATTCCAATGATTTGCGCCTCGGTGAAACGGCTCTTTCGCGTGTGTCTGCTCCTTCAGAGTTGGCGCAGACTCTACATCACGGTGACGGATTTCGCGGGGGGCAGGTCAGCTCCCAGAGCGTAGCGTCTGCGCGCTGGGAGGCATCCGAACGTCGACTCAGCTGTCTTGACGGGCGATTTCAGTAATCAGAACATCGCCAACCATCGGACCAAGCACATTTCGGGCGGCTTCGTGCAACGACCGACGCAGGATTTCCATGCGCGTGCTCTCGGTGAAGTTGCCCTCAAAGCCACCGATATTCGCATGATCGAACAAAACACGCAGGAACACGTCCCTTAGCTTTGGTTCCTGATTATAGACGATTTCCTGTCCCGCGCCCATAATCTCCAAGCTAAGTGACAGGACCACGAGCGATTGAACCCGGTCTTTTGCCACAATCGGGATGACGAACTGATTGTTCATCTTGACATATATCGGTCCTGCGGCGTCTCCGTGATCATCCGCCGCCTGTGACGGTGTAGCGGCGTGTTCGCCCGCTGGTGCGGCCGCGTCGCCCGACGGAGCCAGGAAGATGCCGGCGCCAATCCCGGCGCCGGTTCCGATCAGGGCAAGCAGGATGGGAAGCAGTTTTTTCATCGCAACGTCCTCAGAAAGGCAGGATCATGTCGAGCACCTGCTGTCCGTATCGCGGCTGCTGGACGTCGGTGATCTGGCCGCGACCGCCATAGGAAATCTTGGCCGAGGCAATCTTGTCGTAGGTGATCTCGTTCTTGCGGGTGATGTCTTCGGGCCGGACAAAACCCGAAACCAGCAGTTCGCGCATTTCAAAGTTGACACGGATTTCCTGCGCGCCCTGAATCGCCAGAACCCCGTTGGGCATGACATCGGTGATCGTCGCTGCCACGCGGAGAGTCAGTTGTTCGCTTCGATTGACGGCGCCGTTGCCGTTCGAAGTCCCGCTGCCACTCAGATCGACCGCGTTAGCGAGGCTTGCGCCCGCCGGAAGATTGAGATCCTGTTCCTGGGGAATGCCGAAAAGCTGCGGGATCCCCATGCTTTCCGAACTTGAACGAGCGCGCGATGTGCTGTTCGAGATCTCTGCGGATTCGTCGAAGTCGATGACAACGGTCAGAATATCACCGGCCTTGAGCGCCCTTCGATCACCCAGCAGCGAGCTTTTCTCACGGCTCCAGAGCGATGCGTTATCCGACGCGCGCTCGGGCGGGTTTATTGTCGGAACCCCGGTGTAGGCCATCGCGACGCGTTCGGCACTTTCGGCCTGCGGGGTGAAACTTGGCGCTTTGCCGACGTGATCAAGGCGGCTGCACGCTGCGGCGGGGATGAGGCAGAGAAGAAAAATTGTTCGGGGCAGCATCGTTCACTCCTGGGCGACGGTCACCTGACCGCTTTCGGTCACGGTGCCGAACAGGGTTGTTCGGGAAGACAGGTTCATCACGCGCACGCGTTCGCCGGCACTGGCGCGATCCAGGGCGCGCCCTTCGGTCACGATATGCAAACCGCTGCGTGAAAAGATCAGTTCAACGATCTGGTTTCGATCGATCAGGGCGGGTTCACCGATAGAGCCTTCCATGACGGCGCGGCCAGGGTAGATGGCGACGCGCGCCTCCTGCCCGATGACCGCGGACGGATCGGTGTACGCGCCTGGCACGGTGGCTGGGTCCAATCGAATCGCATCCGGGGAAATGACCTCGAACGCGCGGATCGTGCGCGTCGTGACCACGGTTTCGGCCGGGGCGCTTGTCGCGAGACTCAACGCGACGGGGATGAAGGCGAGGCAGCGCATCAGCGGACCTGCACGGTCGCGCCCATCATCTGGTCGGCGGCGGACATGACCTTGGAATTCAACTCATAGCCGCGTTGCGCCTCGATCAGTTCGGTGATTTCATAGACGGGATCGACCGAGCTGTCCTCTAGATAGCCTTGCCGGAAGAACCCAAGCCCCTCCTGACCGGCGGTGGTCTGGATCGGGGGGCCAGAGGCTTCGGTTTCTGTAAAGAGGTTTCCGCCGATCGCCTCAAGCCCTTTGGGGTTGGTAAAGCCGGTCAGCGTCAGCTGGCCGAGCAACTGCGCTTCGACCGCGTCGTCAAAATAGGCGTAAACCTCGCCATCGGCGTTGATCGAGATGCTGTTGGCATCATCGGGAATGGTGATTTCGGGCGAAACAGCCATACCGTCATTGGTCACGATCAGACCGTCCGCATTGCGTTTGAGCGCGCCATCGCGGGTATAACCAGCCTCGCCCGAGGGCAGCGTGACCTCGAAATATCCGCGTCCCTCGATGGCGATATCAAGATCACCTCCGGTGTTGGACAGCGCGCCCTGTGCCATTTTCATGGTCACGGCAGACGGTCGGACACCAAGGCCAAGCTGTACACCCGTTGGCAGCATCGTCCCGTCGGTCGCGTTGATCGTGCCGGCGCGTGATTGCTGCTGATAATGCAGGTCGGCAAATTCCGCGCGCCTGGCGTTGTAGCCGGTCGTGCTCATGTTCGAGAGGTTCTGAGAGATGACCTCGACCCGCATTTGTTGGGCGCTCATGCCCGTTGCGGCGATTTTCAGTGCGCGCATGTTCCGCTCCGTTGATTACTTTACAAAGGCCTTGATGGCGGCCCGCACCCGTTCGTCCTCACGCTGGAGGAAGTTCTGCCCCATTTCGTAGGCCCGCTGGACCTCGATCATCCGGGCAACCTGCAGAATCGAATCGACGTTCGAACTTTCGACGAACCCCTGCATGACGCGGGGGTTTTCGACCGGCTCGTAGCCTTCATCGGCGCGAAACAGGACGCCGCCTTCGCGGGCCATTGCCGCTGGGTTGACCGGTTGAACGACGCCCAGCTGGCCGATCGGCTGCCCATCGCTGCTGAGCGTTCCGTCCTGGCCCACCGCAAGATCCGTGGCGTTCGGTGGAACGAAAACCGGGGCGCCGCCAGAATCAAGCACGGCGTAGCCATCCGGGGTCATCATGTCGCCTTCGGGCCCGACGACGAAGGCGCCGGCGCGGGTCAGACGTTCGCCACCGGGCGCCTGGACCAGGAAGAACCCGTCGCCTTCGATGGCGAAGTCATATTGACTGCCGGTCCGCGTGAGCGTGCCTTGCGCGAAAGAGGTATTCTTGACCTCGCCCAGGCTCATCGACACTGAACCGCCCGGCTCGTCCGTGCGCTGAACATATTCGGAAAACATCACGCCCTGCTGGCGGTATCCGGTGGTCGCCGAGTTTGCGATGTTGTTGGCGATCAGCTGCATTTCGCGGGTAAGGCCGCGTTGCCGGGAAAGCGTCGTGTAGTCGGAAAGACCCATCTCAGCCTCCTGTTATCATGGGAAGAACGCGTTCATGGAAGAAGCCGACGAGCGTATTGGTCATGAAGCTCATCGACATCCAGAAGACGATCAGAATGGCCAACAGCTTGGGCACGAAGGTCAGCGTCATTTCCTGTACCGAGGTCAGCGCCTGAAACAGGCCGACCGAGACCCCCGCGACCAGCGCGGCGGTCAGGATCGGCACGGATGTGATCGTGGCGATCCACAATCCCTGACGCAAGGTGTCGTAGAAGATGGCCTCGTTCAGCATGGGTCAGACCGGCATTCTCAGGATTTCCTGATAGGCTTCAACGAACTTGTTGCGCACGGCGACCACCGTCTCGACCGCCAGCTCTGACTGGGCGAGCGCATTGACCAGCGCATGCGGGTCGGCATCGCCCACCATGGATTTCTCGGCGGTGACTTCAGCTTCCTGCAAGGTCGTCGCAAAATCCTGGGCGGCCTCGACAAATTTGTCCTGCACCGCACCGGTGCCGGGTTGCGGTTCGGTTGCGGGGCGTTGTGCCGCGTATTTTTGCGCGGCGAAAAGCGATCGGACGTCCATTCTGGTCTCCAATTCAAGGGTGGGTTAGCGGCGCAGCAGGTCCATCAGGCTGGTCGACATCTCGCGTGTCTGTTCGAACATCTTGAGATTGGCCTCGTAACTTTGCTGTGCCTCGCGGGCATCCGCGAGTTCGATGATAAGATCGACGTTCGAGCCGTCGTAAAAGCCGTTCTCGTTCGCCATGGGGTTTTGCGGATCGTAGATCTGTTCCAGTTCGCTGCGATCCAGGTTCACCTTGCCGGTTTCGACCTGCTGCACGCCGTCACGCCTGCCGCTGGTTTCGAAGGGGATTGTCTTGCGGTGGTAGCCGGGGGTGTCCACGTTCGCGATGTTTTCCGACAGCACGCGCAGCCGCGTCGCTTGTGCGCGCAGACCACTGGATGAAACGGAAAGGGCGTTGGAAAAGTCGCTCATTTCAGGGCTTTCCTCTTAGCGGCCAAGGCTGGCGCGCAGAATGTTCAGGTTTGAACGGTAGATCGACAGCGCGCGATTATGGGCGCGCGCGGCATCGACGGCGGTCACCATCTCGGTTTCGACCGATACCGTGTTGCCGTTGGGATCTACCTTGTCGCGCCGCTCTTGCGCCTCGGGCAATGTGCCATGCAGATGGCCATTGATATGCGATGCACGCGTCGCGCGCTGATCCGTCATCCCGTCGCGGACGGTCTGATCGAAATCAGGAAGTTCGACCGCCCGGTAGTCGGGCGTATCGGCGTTCGCGATATTCTGGGCGCTGAGCGCCTGTTGCTTGCCGCTATGCTGTGCCAGGGCCATGGCCGTTCTGAACACGTCCAGGTTTTGGAACATCGGGGCTTCTCCCTCGATCTGCTTCAACTAAGGCTTAACGCTGATTCCTTTAGAAAAGGTTTGAGGGAAATGAAGGATGCGCACGGATGGACGAGACAGAGATTTCGGGACTGAGGTCGCGCATTGCGCAGATTCAGCCGATCAGGGCAGTCGGGCGGGTCAGATCCGTCGATGGAACAGTGATTTGGGTTCGCGGACTGGCGCATACCGCCTGCATCGGCGACCGGCTGCGGCTGTATCGCGGGACTGACACACTTGACGGAGAGGTGCTGAGGATTCGCGAGGACCTTGTCGCAATGCTGCCCGACGAGGGTGCCGATGGCGTTTCCCAAGGCGATCGCGTCGCCGTTCTGGGGCCGCCGACGCTTGCGCCTTCTGATGGTTGGATCGGGCGGGTGATCGACCCTTACGGGATGCCTCTGGACGAGATGCCGCTAAGTCCCGGCCCGATGCGCAGACCCTTCCGCGCCAGCCCCCCGCCGGCTGCACAGCGTCGCGGACTGGGGGCGCGGCTTCCGACCGGCCTTGCCAGTTTCGACACGCTGCTGCCCATCGCGCGCGGGCAACGCATGGGTCTGTTCGCAGGGTCGGGCGTGGGAAAATCGCGCCTGCTTTCCGCCCTTGCCAGGGGAATGACTGCGGATGTCGTCGTGCTGGCGCTCGTCGGCGAACGCGGCCGCGAAGTTCATGATTTCGTTCATTCCGTTCTTGGACAAGAGGGAATGGCGCGCAGTGTCGTGGTGGCGGCAACGTCGGATCGCTCGCCACTTGAACGCCGTCGCTGCCCGCTCGCCGCAATGACGATCGCCGAGCATTTTCGCGATCAGGGGATGCATGTGTTGTACCTAGCCGATTCGATAACACGTTTTGCCGAGGCGCACCGTGAGGTCGCCGTTGCCGCAGGCGAGATGCCCGCATTGCGGGGCTTTCCGCCCTCGACCGCGCACCAGATCATGCGTCTGGCAGAGCGGGCAGGGCCGGGCCTGCCAGGAGCGGGCGACATTACCGCAGTGTTCAGTGTTCTGGTTGCAGGCTCCGATATGGACGAGCCCGTCGCGGATATTCTGCGAGGTGTGTTGGATGGCCATGTGGTGTTAAGCCGGGATATTGCCGAGCGTGGTCGCTTCCCCGCCATTGATATCTTGCGATCCGTTTCGCGCAGCCTTCCGGAGGCGGCGAACGCCGAGGAGAATTCAGTTATCCTTCAGGCGCGCCAGCTGCTTGGGGCGTATTCCCGGTCTGAAACTATGATTCGGGCCGGGCTGTATCGCGAAGGCGAGGATCCGGTGCTTGATCAGGCGATCCGGGCCTGGCCCGATCTCGATGGGTTTATAGGCGAGTCATCTCCGCATGGGGCCAACGCGGCGTTCAACCGGTTGCGCCTGATCCTCAGACGGTCCGGAGCCAAGATGCCGCCAGCGCAGCGCAACAAAATGACCGGGTCGCGATAATACGCCCCGTCATTCGTCTGATCGCCTAGGTGTTTGATCCCACGGTTTGATGGCGCGATCCTTTCTCATGAATGGAAGGAAGCCTTATGGGACAAGTTCGTCATGGGAGCGCCACGCACTGTTACCCGGCAGGCGATTTGCAAGGCAAATCTGCCGAGAGGGCACGCACGCCATCAGAGCAGCGATACAGCGATCCATTGGCTGGCAGTCGTTTGCGCAGCACAACGATGAGAAGCGCAAGCTTCGCTCGCGCAGCTGAGCAAGGAGTTGGGCATCACTCCCAAAACCGTCGCGAAGTGGCGCAAGCGTGCGACGGTCGAGGACTTGAAGACCGGTCCAAAGGAGCCGCGTTCAACCGTTCTCACTGAAGCTGAGGAGGCAATATCCTCGCATTCCGACGGCACACGCTGCTGCCGCTGGACGATTGCCTCTATGCCCTTCAGCCATCGATTCCGCATCTGACACGGTCGGCGCTCCATCTGGCCTTCAGCGGCACGGCATCTCTCGCTCGCCGGATGTAGAGGGTGACAAGCCTAAGCGGCAGCGCTTCAAGCGCTACCCCATCGGGTTCTTTCACATGGACATCGCGGAGGTTCAAACCGCCGAGGGCAAGCTGTATCCGTTCGTGGGCATTGACCGGACCAGCAAATTTGTAGTCACGCAACTCGTGGATAAGGCGGATCGCAGGACAGCGTGGGAGAGGTCCTCGAACTGCTGCTCAAGGCCGTCCCTTATCGCATTCATACGATCCTGACCGATAAGGGCATCCAATTCGCCGAACAGCCCCGCAATCGTAACACCCCTTATTCTCAGCCCATGCGTTTCGACATGATCTGCAAGGCCAATGAGATCGAGCATAGGCTAACCAAGCCAAACCATCCGTGGACGAATGGCCAGGTCGAGCGGATGAACCGAACGATCAAGGAGGCGACGGTGAAATGATACCGCTACGACAGCCATGATCAGCTGCGCACGCCCCTCTCGGACTGCATGGCGGCCTGCAACTTCGCACGCAGGCTGAAGACGCTCAGCGGCCTCACGCCCTACGAATACATCTGCAAGATCTGGACTTCCGAGCCTGATCGATTCATCCTGAATCCGTTCCACCAGATGCCGGGACTGAACGCCATGGCTGAAGGACATGAGCAAACTCGCACCGTCGATCTGCACGGCCACGAACGGGCCCGATGGGCACGCGGATCTCGTCGGATGCGACCGTGACTCTCTGCATGGGCGGCTGCGGGTGCTGGATTGGAAATATCGTGATTGAACGACCGTGGCGATCGCTGGAACATGAATGCACCTGACGCCTCGCCTTCGGAACCGAGACGGCCGCCTGGGATCGGATGGGCAGGTGGATGAGGGTCTGCAACACCGCGCGCCGCCACCCTGTCCGGGAAACGCGAGACCACATCAGGATCGCAGCGGCCCACCGTGGGACCAAACGCGTGGGGCATTGATTCGGGGGGAGAGGCGTTAACCATATTTTTCCGATCCGCCTGATATGCATCGGGTATGGTTCGGATACTCGCCTTCTCTGTGGTCCTTTTGGTCGCGGCCTGCGCGATTGGCGCGCCTCCTCCGCCCGGTCGGGTCGAGGACAAGCACCGCGATGCGTTGACCTTTGCGATGATGCAGCTTGGCCCTGGCGTAAGCTACGACGAAGCCAGGCGCCTCAGTGCGGTGGCCTGGTCCTATCCGCAGGTGCTTGCCCGTGGCTACGCCGCAGAGTTGGCGCGGCTGAATGCCGCCCGCCCGCCGGCGCTGGATCTCAAGACGCCCGCTGTCTGCGCCGACTGGGCCGATGCCCAGTTCCGCCGCCTTCGGCAGGAATCGCCGCGCACGCTGGACCTGCACATGGCGCTGGCGGATCCGCGGATCAGGACACCGTTCCAGCACGCGACGGTCGTGGTGACGGCCAGAGGCGCGCCGCTGTCCAGCGGCCTTGTGCTTGACGGGTGCCGCCGCAGCGGAAACCTTTATTGGTTGCCGGTTTCGCAAGACAGCTACAAGTGGCGCCCGCAAAAGGAGGTTCTGTGGGACAGAACCTTTGGCAAGAAACCTTGGTACGCCAGGACCCCGTGGGAGGGACGGCTGGTCAGGCCCGATCCGCTTGCGCCCTGACGCCACGCCAAAACAGGTGAAGGCCCCGGCCTTGACCTTGGCGCGCCAGCAGCCACCTTGTGCACACGGGTCGCAACCCGGCCGCCCACCGCCACCATTATCTGGATGCCGCCATGTCCCACGATCATCATCACGTCGATCCGAACGCCGGGGATGGCCGTCTGATCGGCGCGATCGCCGTGAATCTCGGGTTGACGGTGGCGCAGGTGGCGGGGGGGCTCGTGTCGGGCAGCCTGGCGATGATCGCCGATGCGCTGCACAATTTTTCGGACGCGATTTCACTCGTGATCGCGGCCGCCGCGCGGCGCATCGCGCGGCGACCCTCGAACCAGGACATGCCCTTTGGCTATGCCCGCGCCGAGGTCGTCGCGGCGCTGGTGAACTACACGACGCTGATCGTCATCGGGCTGTATCTCGCGATGGAGGCGGTTCTGCGGTTTCTGTCGCCCGAGCGGGTCGAGGGCTGGCTTGTGGTGGTTATCGCGGGTGTGGCGCTGGTGGTCGATCTTGTGACGGCGCTGCTGACCTGGACCATGTCGAAGGACAGCGTGAACATTCGCGCGGCGTTTCTGCACAATATCGCGGATGCGCTGGGGTCCGTGGCGGTGATCGCCGCGGGCACGCTGATCCTGCTTTTCGGCTGGACATGGGTCGACCCGGCGGTGACACTGCTGATCGCGGGCTACATCCTGTGGATGGCATTTTCCGAGATCGGCGGTGTGATCCGCATCCTGATGCTGGGCAGCCCACCCGCGATGGTTCCGGGCGACGTGCTGTCAGAGGCCGAAGCGATCGAGGGGGTGGCCGGCATGCACAGGGCGCATCTGTGGCAAATCGACGAACACGAGGCGGCGCTTCAGGCGCATGTGGTGGTCAACGAAGGCGCATGGGAGCGGGCCGACGATATCAAGGCGCACGTCAAGGCGCGCATGAGGGACCGCTTTGGCATCAGCCATGTGGTGCTAGAGATGGAATGCGCGCGCCATGCCTGCGCCTCGCCGGTTCGGTGGGGCGACGCGTGATGCGACGTTGACCACAAGCCAATTCCACGGGTGGCCCTTGCGGCCCCGCGGGCCCGACACTAAGAATCTGTTAACACTACCCGGCTAGGCAACACAGAGTTACGACAGGCAGGCGAAGATGAAAGATCCGATCGAAACATACATGAACACGCTCGTCCCCATGGTGGTCGAGCAGACAAGCCGTGGCGAACGCGCCTATGACATTTTTTCGCGGCTGCTTAAGGAACGGATCATCTTCGTGTCCGGCCCCGTGCATGACGGGATGTCGTCGCTGATCGTAGCGCAGCTGCTGCACCTTGAGGCAGAGAATCCGTCGAAAGAGATTTCAATGTACATCAACAGCCCCGGCGGTGTTGTGACCTCTGGGCTGTCGATCTACGACACCATGCAATACATCAAACCCAAGGTGTCGACGCTTGTGATCGGCCAGGCGGCGTCGATGGGCTCGCTGCTGCTGGCGGCGGGCGAGTCGGGCATGCGGTTCTCGCTGCCCAACAGCCGCATCATGGTTCACCAGCCTTCGGGCGGCTACCAGGGCCAGGCGACAGACATCATGATTCACGCGGAAGAAACGCTGAAGCTCAAACGGCGTCTCAACGAGATTTACGTCAAGCATTGCGGACGTACGTTGGAAGAGGTCGAAAAGGCGCTCGAACGCGACAACTTCATGTCGCCCGAGGATGCCAAGGCCTGGGGACTCATCGACGAGATCGTTGAAAAGCGCGGCGGTGGCGACGACGTCAGCGCCTGATGTTCCGCATCCGCGGCCTTCGGGCCGCGGGGCAATTTCCGGATTGTAGAGTCCGGGGCTGTGCCCTATCCTTTGCGGGATGCTAAAAGAGAACGGGCCACGGCAGGTATTTTGAGCCTGCCCAGGCGAAAAACGGCCCTGAAAGGTGTGAGATGGCGACCAATTCCGGCGGTGACAGCAAGAACACCCTCTACTGCAGCTTCTGCGGCAAGAGCCAGCACGAGGTCCGCAAGCTGATCGCGGGACCGACGGTGTTCATTTGCGACGAATGCGTCGAGCTGTGCATGGATATTATCCGTGAGGAAACGAAGGGCGCCGGGCTGAAATCGTCCGAGGGCGTCCCTTCCCCGCGTGAGATCTGCGATGTGCTTGACGACTATGTGATTGGCCAGTTTACGGCCAAGCGCGTGCTGTCCGTTGCGGTGCACAATCATTACAAGCGGTTGAATCACAGTCAGAAGTCCGCGGATATCGAACTTGCGAAGTCCAACATCCTTTTGATCGGGCCGACCGGTTGCGGCAAGACGCTGCTAGCGCAGACGCTTGCGCGCATCCTTGATGTGCCGTTCACGATGGCGGACGCGACCACGCTGACCGAGGCCGGCTACGTCGGCGAGGATGTCGAAAACATCATCCTCAAGCTGCTTCAGTCTTCCGAATATAACGTCGAGCGGGCGCAGCGCGGAATCGTTTATATCGACGAAGTCGACAAGATCACCCGCAAGTCCGAGAATCCGTCGATCACCCGCGATGTGTCCGGCGAAGGCGTGCAGCAGGCGCTGCTGAAGCTGATGGAGGGCACGGTTGCCTCGGTTCCGCCGCAGGGGGGGCGCAAGCATCCGCAGCAGGAATTCCTGCAGGTGGACACGACCAACATCCTGTTCATTTGCGGCGGTGCGTTTGCCGGGCTGGACCGGATCATCGCGCAGCGCGGCAAGGGGTCGGCCATGGGCTTTGGCGCCGACGTGCGTGACCCGGACGAGCGCGGCGTGGGCGAGATTTTTGGCGATCTCGAACCTGAGGATCTGTTGAAGTTCGGCCTTATCCCGGAATTCGTCGGCCGCCTTCCGGTGATCGCGACGCTGGAGGATCTGGACGAAGAGGCGCTTGTGACCATCCTTACCAAGCCGAAGAACGCGCTGGTCAAACAGTATCAGCGTCTCTTCGAGATGGAGGATACCAAGCTAAGCTTCACTGACGATGCGCTAAGCGCCATCGCCAAGCGTGCGATCGAACGCAAAACCGGCGCGCGGGGTCTTCGGTCCATCCTGGAGGCGATCTTGCTGGATACCATGTTTGAACTGCCGGGGATGGATGACGTGACAGAGGTGGTGGTCAACGAAGAGGCTGTGACCTCGGAGGCCAAGCCGCTGATGATCTACGCCGACCAGAAGAAAGAAGGCGCTTCGGCCGGGTAAGCCCGGCCCCGCCTGACCGGCGCGCGATGGCTAGGCGGGGGAAATCCCCCGCCTATTTTCATGTGATGACGTCATGATCATCAGACGCATGCGTAGTGGCGGCCCGTTCGAGGCAAAACCCGGCTATTGCCGCACGATGGCTGCGGGCGGTTTTGGACATGACGCCGGCACCGTCGGGCGGGCGGTAGGTGATGCGGACCGCATCGGCAAAACTTGCGCCCGCTTCGGCAGGCAGCGCGGTGCCAACACCATGTTGCCCTGCCCGACGCTGCCGAATTCGAAGCGTGCCGGGTGGTCTTTGCGAAAACCTTTGGGGAAAATCCGCCAGTTGCCACAATGATCGAGACCACGCTGATCCCCCCGAAATATCGCAACGAGACCGAGTTAACGGCGCTTACCCGCCAAAGCTGACCCCCGGCACCGCGCCAGCGCCAACGCACAATTGAGTGCATTTGCAAGGCCCCGTGCTGGACGCGCGGCACGCAATTGTCCATAAGCGATACAGGAATATCTGAGGAGTCGCCCATGGGAATGCTGAATTCGCTCCTGAAGGCCGTGACCTGGTGGAACGGCGCCACGCTGAACACGCTTCTGTGGAGCAAGCGGAACGGCAGCCGCGTGGGGGAGGACGAGCAGGGCAACACCTTCTATCAGACGAAGGATGGCAAGCGCCGCTGGGTCATCTTCAACGGCGAAGTCGAGGCATCGCGCGTCAGTCCCGACTGGCACGGCTGGCTGCATCACACGTTTGAAACACCGCCGACCGACCGCCCGCTGCCGCATAAATCCTGGGAAAAACCCCATATCGAGAATCTGACCGGCACCGCTCTGGCCTATGCCCCGCAGGGGTCGATCCGCCGGCCCGCGCCCAAGCCGCGTTCTGATTACGAGGCCTGGAGCCCGGAATAACCCCATGAGTACCTCGACCACAGAGGTTCTGGTCGGCGGGGTTGTCCTTGCGGCGGCCATCGCCTTCGGCACCTACGCCGTCACATCCACTGGATTCTCGCTTGGAGAAGACGGCTACCCTCTCACTGCCAGTTTCCGTTCGCTCGAAGGGGTGACGGTCGGCAGCGACGTGCGGCTTGCCGGGGTCCGTGTCGGCACAGTGACCGGCATCGTGCTCAACCCGGACACCTACCGGGCGGACATGGCGATCAGCATGGACGAGACGATTCAGGTGCCCGACGACAGCGCCATCGTGGTTTCGTCCGAGGGGCTTTTGGGGGGAAATTACGTTGAAATCAGTCCTGGCGGGTCGATGTTCTATCTTGAGGCCGGGGATGAAATCGTCGACACGCAAGGCTCGGTCAGCCTGCTGTCGCTGTTGTTGAAATATGTCGGCGGAGGAGACAACTGATGCGGCGTTTCAGTCTGATGCTGGCTCTGTTGTCGGGCATCGCGACGGGGGCGATTGCCCAGGAAGCGACCGACACCGGAACCGGCGCGATGCTGCGTGGGCTCGACAAGCTGACGGGGCGTGCGCGTGACATCGAACTGCGCGCTGGCAGCATGGCCCAGTTTGGCCGAATCGAGGTATCGTTGTCCGAATGCCGATATCCCGAAGGCGAGCCCGCCAGCGATGCGTTCGCCTTTGTAACCGTGCGCGAAGCGGGCCGGCCTGTCCCGGCGTTTCGTGGCTGGATGGTCGCATCCTCACCGGCGTTGAACGCAATGGATCACCAGCGTTACGACGTCTGGGTGTTGCGCTGCACGACGTCCTGACCCGACAGGGGAAGGGGGGTTCCAGCGAAATCCGCCGTGCGGGAGAGGGCATCGCGCAGGCGAAGCCGGTATTCCATTCTGCTGATTTCGATCGCACCGAGCGAGCCAAGATGATCGGTCAGGAATTGCGTGTCGAACAGGGTAAACCCGGCGCGCCGACACAGGTCCACCAGCCAGCACAGCGCGATCTTCGATCCGTCCCTGCGGCGCGAAAACATTGATTCTCCGCAGAAGGCCGCTCCGATTTCGATGCCATAAACCCCACCCGCAAGGTGCCCGTCGATCCAGACTTCGAGCGAATGCGCGACGCCGCGGCGGTGCAATTCGGCAAACATACGGCGAATTTCGGGGTTGATCCAGGTTTCGGGGCGGTCGGCGCAGGCGTCGATCACCTGTTCAAAGGCGGTATCCACGGTGACGCGATAATCGTCCCGTTTCAGCCGCCTGCCCAGGCTGCGCGAGACATGCAGCCCGTCCAGCGGAATGATTCCCCGGCGGCGCGGATCGACCCAGAAAAGCTCTGGGTCGTCGCGGTGCTCGGCCATTGGAAAGATGCCCGAGCGATAGGCGAGGAGAAGCTGGTCCGCGCTGAGGTTCATGCCCCGGCGCCCCCATACCCCCGGCGCGGCCGCATCACCCGGCCTTGAACGGGTCTGTGGCGAGCCACTTTTCCAGCCAGTGGATGTTGTAATCCCCCGCATGAATCGCCGGTTCCTGAAGCAGCGCGTGGAACAGCGGGATGGTGGTGTCGACCCCGTCCACGATCAGCTCGGACAGCGCGCGGTTGAGCCGGGCAAGCGCCTCGGTCCGGTCACGGCCCTTGACGATCAGCTTGCCGATCAGGCTGTCGTAATAGGGCGGGATCGAATAGCCCTGATACAGCGCCGAATCCATCCGCACGCCCAGCCCGCCCGGCGCGTGATACTGGCTGATCTTGCCGGGGCAGGGGGTGAAATTCGGCAGTTTTTCGGCGTTGATGCGCACTTCGATGGCGTGGCCGTCGATTTGCAGATCGTCCTGCGTGAACGACAGGCCGTTGCCTTCGGCGACGCGGATCTGTTCGCGCACCAGATCGACGCCAAAGATCGCCTCGGTCACCGGATGTTCCACCTGAAGGCGGGTGTTCATCTCGATGAAATAGAACTCTCCGTCCTCATACAGAAATTCCACCGTGCCCGCGCCGGAATAGCCCAGGGCCGCCATCGCATCGGCGCAGGTCTTGCCGATGCGCGCGCGTTCCTCCGGAGTGATGCAGGGGGCCGGGGCTTCTTCGAAAACCTTCTGGTGGCGGCGCTGCAAAGAACAATCGCGTTCGCCCAAATGCACCGCATTGCCCTTGCCGTCGCCAAAGATCTGAATCTCGATATGGCGCGGCTTTTGCAGGTATTTCTCGATGTAGACCTCATCGTTGCCAAAGGCGGCCTTGCCCTCGGCGCGGGCGGTCTGAAAGGCGCGCTCCATCTCGTCTTCGGAGTTGGCGACCTTCATGCCGCGCCCGCCGCCGCCGGCGGTGGCCTTGATGATGACCGGGTAGCCGAAATCGCGGCCGATCTGTTTGGCGGCGTCAACGTCGGGAACACCGCCTTCGGAGCCGGGCACGCAAGGAACGCCAAGCTCTTTCATCGTGTCCTTGGCGCTGATCTTGTCGCCCATCACACGGATGTGCGCGGCCGAGGGGCCGATGAAGGTCAGGTCGTGGTCTTCGACCATCTGAACGAATCGGGCGTTTTCGGACAGGAAGCCATACCCGGGATGGATTGCCTGGGCGCCGGTGATTTCGCAGGCCGAGATGATCCCGGCGGGCGACAGATAGCTGTCGGTCGAGGACGGTGGGCCGATGCAGATGCTTTCATCGGCCATGCGGACATGCATGGCGTCCGAGTCGGCGGTGGAATGCACCGCGACCGAGGCGATGCCCATTTCACGGCAGGCGCGAATGACGCGCAGGGCGATCTCGCCGCGATTGGCGATCAGGATCTTGTCGAACATGAAGCCCCCTTATTCAAGGATGACGAGAGGCGCGCCGTATTCGACGGGGGCGCCGTCCTCGACGAGGATGCGCTTGACGGTCCCGGCACGGGGCGCGGGGATGTGGTTCATGGTCTTCATCGCCTCGACGATGATCAGCGTGTCGCCTTCGCGCACCTGCTGGCCGACGCTGATGAACGCCGGCGCGCCCGGTTCGGGCTGCATGTAGACCGTGCCGACCATGGGCGAGGTCACGGCGCCAGGGTGCGCTGCGGGGTCCTCGGGCATGGTGTCCGCGACCGGGGCCACCACTGCGGCCGCCGGGGCTGCCATTGGCGCGGCAACCATGGGCGTCGTCACCGGGGCGGTCATCGGCAGGTGGCGGCTGACGCGGACGTTCAGGCTGTCGTCCTCGGCATAGTCGCGTTTGACCTGTAGCTCGGTCAGATCGTTGTCGCGGAGCAGTTCCGCCAATGCCCTGATGAAGGCCACATCGGCTTCGTGATTCTTGTTGCTCATGCAATCCTCGCCGGTAGATGTCAGGGCCTGCGTCGAAACGGCCCGTGGATTGTCGAGCTTATAGGGCAAGCCATGCGTCATGAAAAGCGACGCCGACGTGGAATCGCGGCAAGTTCGGTCGGTCCCCGGCTTTGCATGCCGCGGATCCGGCCGGATCGGGTCAGGTGGTCTTGTCGACCCCGGCGCCCCCCCCGCTTGTCTGGGACAGGTCCGCGCGGGCGCCATAGGGGATTGGCAGCGGCAGGGCGTCCTGTTGCGGTGCGGCGGTGTCCGGTTCGGGGTGCGCCGGGGCCGGCGCGGTTGACCCGGACAGCGTGGGCAATGCGCTGTCATCGTCGGTGTCGGGCGTTTCGGCGGTGTCGGCAGGTTCGATTGCTGGTGTGGTCTGATCCAGATCCGGTCCGCCCGCCGGGGGCGGCTGCCTGTCCGTCGCCAGTTTTTCGGCCTGATCCTGCAACATCTTGGCGATGCGAATCTGAATCACGGACGGGGGCGCGGAGCGCTCGGGTGTCTGACGGGACTGAAGCTGGCGTGCCTCGGAAGGCGGCTCGCGGTCGCTGCCGGGGTCGGCTCCGATGTCGGCCTGCTCGGCCACGGGTTGTACGCGGGTGACGGGGGGAGGACCGTCTGCGGGGTCAGGAAGCCCCTGAGGGTGTCCTGTGGCAAGCGGCGCCAATGCGGGAAGAACGCCTGTGAACTGCATGGACTCACTCCAACAGATACGACGCCCCCACTTAACAAGACTAACATATTCCTTCGCAAAGGGCGCAAATTTCACAGGATCCGGGGGGAAACCGGCGCAGGTGGTTAACCCGATCTTTAAAACGCGGGCCGAATGCAGGCGGGCGCCGGTTTGGCACCCGCGCGGCCACGCGATCTGGGCCAGTTTACCCCTTGTTTGCGCGATTTTCGATGAGGTCGTCGACGACGGAGGGGTCGGCGAGTGTTGATGTGTCGCCCAGGGCGCCAAAGTCGTTTTCGGCGATTTTGCGCAGGATGCGGCGCATGATCTTGCCGGAGCGGGTTTTTGGCAGGCCGGGCGCCCATTGGATCAGGTCGGGCGAGGCGATGGGGCCGATTTCGGTGCGCACCCAGGCGCGCAGGTCCTTGGCCAGCTCGTCGGAGGGTTCCACCCCGTTCATCAGGGTGACGTAGCAATAGATGCCCTGGCCCTTGACGGCGTGCGGATAGCCCACCACCGCGGCCTCGGCGACCTTGGCGTGGGCGACAAGGGCGGATTCGACCTCGGCCGTGCCCATGCGGTGGCCGCTGACGTTGATGACGTCATCGACGCGCCCGGTGATCCAGTAATCGCCATCCGCATCGGCGCGACAGCCGTCGCCCGAGAAGTAATAGCCCTTGTATTGCTGGAAATAGGTCTGTTCGAACCGTTCATGGTCGCCCCAGACGGTGCGCATCTGGCCCGGCCAGCTGTCGGCGATGGCAAGGACACCGTCGGTGGGGCGGGTGTCGATGATCTCGCCGCTGGTCGGTTCCAGCACCACGGGTTTGATGCCGAAGAACGGCTTCATCGCCGCGCCGGGCTTGGTGGCATGGGCCCCGGGCAGCGGCGTCATCAGGTGGCCGCCGGTTTCGGTCTGCCACCAGGTGTCGACGATGGGGCAGCGCCCGCCGCCGATGATGTCGTTATACCAGGTCCACGCCTCCGGATTGATGGGTTCGCCCACGGTGCCGAGCAGTTTCAGCGAGGATAGATCGCATTTGGTTACGAAATCGTTGCCCTGGCCCATCAGGGCGCGCAGCGCGGTCGGCGCGGTGTAGAACTGGTTGACCTTGTGCTTTTCGCAGACCTGCCAGAACCGCGAGGCGTCGGGCCAGGTCGGCACGCCTTCGAACATCAGGGTTGTGGCGCCATTGGCCAAGGGCCCGTAAACAATATAGGAATGCCCGGTGACCCAGCCCACGTCGGCGGTGCACCAATAGACGTCGCCTTCATGATAATCGAAAACAATTTCATGGGTGAGGGCGGTGTAAACCAAATATCCACCAGTTGTGTGCACAACCCCCTTGGGCTTGCCGGTGGAGCCCGAGGTGTACAGAACGAAAAGGGGATCTTCGGCGTTCATGGGCCGCGGCGGGCAATCGGGCGCGGCGTGTTCCATCAGGTAATTCAGATCGACATCACGGCCCTGCACCCAGCTGGTCTGGTCGCCGGTGTGCTTGACCACCAGGCAGCGGACCTTGTCAGAGCAATGCAGCAGCGCCGCGTCGGCGTTTGATTTCAGCGCGGTACGGCGGCCGCCGCGCGGAGCGGTGTCGGCGGTAATGACGACCTTGGCGCCGCAATCATTGATGCGGTTGGCCAGCGCATCGGGGGAAAAGCCCGCGAAAACGATGGAATGGATCGCGCCGATGCGCGCGCAGGCCAGCATGGCATAGGCCGCCTCGGGGATCATCGGCAGGTAGATGACAACGCGATCGCCGCGCATGACGCCCTGGCTCAGCAGGACGTTGGCCATGCGGTTCACCTTGTCGTAAAGCTGGGCATAGGTGATGTGCCGGGCGGGATCGTCGGGGTTGTCGGGTTCGAAGATGATGGCCGTCTGGTCGGCGCGGGCGGGCAGGTGGCGGTCGACGCAATTGTAGGCGACGT
>NZ_QLMG01000064.1 GCF_003259905.1 Salipiger aestuarii
GTCAGCGACGACATAGGTGCGCGGGCGCTTTGCGACAGTCTGCCGGATGTCGACTGGCTGCTCGGAGATCGCGGCTACGACGCCGATTGGTTCCGCTAAACGTTGAAAGACAAAGGGATACGCCTCTGCATTCCGGGCCGAAAGCCACGCAAGACACCGGTCAAATACGACAAGCGCCGCTACAAACGCCGAAACCGCATCAAGATCATGTTCGGCAGGCTCAAGGGCTGGAGGCGCGGGGCGACCCGATACGGCAGATGTCCGAAGGTCTTCCTCTCAGCCAGCGCCCTCGCTGCAACGGTCATCTATTGGCTATGAGTCCTGAGCCTAAAGCCCCGAAACTGCCGTCAGGATCACATCGACGATGCGCAGCCGTTCCGCGCAGATCGCCTGCGTGTCGGCAAAGCGGGCGCGCAACTGTCGCGCAGTGTCAAGCCAGGCCTCGGCGGTTGCAAGATCGGGATCAAAGTCGCGGATCTGCGCTGCGGCCTGATCCGAGGTCAGTCCAAAGCTGTTGATGATGCACGACCCCGGAACCAACCGGTGAATCGCGTGGGTCGGGCTGGCGTAATAGGTTGGCACCCCGCCCACGATGAACGCATCAAAGATCTTTTCCGAAATGTAATGCTGCTGGTGGGTGTTTTCATAGCTCGACAACACCCGCACGCGCCCGTCCAGCTTGGTCAGCTTGTCCAGATGCCAGTCGGGCAAATCCTGACGGCGGGCTTCGGAATGCCAGCCCTTGCCTTCGATATACACGCCCGGCAGATCAGTCTTTGCCGCCACTTCCGAACGATAACTGCTCAGGCCCCAGACCTCTTGTTCGGGAAAGGCCAGCGCGTATTTATCGCCCTCTCGCTTTTCGGCAACAAAGGCTGCGGGTATCGCGGCGGTCCGCCAGCGGCTTAGCAGGTCCTGCGGCGTCAGTTTCAGATTGCGCGCGATCAACGTGCTGTAGCGGGTCAGCAGATCGTCCGAGGTCAGCAGGAAGTATGGAATGCGGTCGAACGTGTAGATGTTCGAATTGGAATGGTTGAGAAAGGTATAGGGCAGTTGCGCATCGCCGCATTTGGCCACGCGGGCGGTGTCGCTGAACCCGCCCGACCAATTGGCATCCCACAGGGGTTCTTCGGAAATTACCATGATGCGGGTGTCGGGGCTGTCCTTGGCGATCTGTTCGAACCGCTCGGCGTTTTCTTGTAGATCAAGGTTGAACCCGGTCATGATCACATCGGCGCCGACGGGGTCATCGACCACCGTGATGCGCCCTTGGGCCGTGGCCTGAAACGCCGGATAGCTTAGCGGGGTGCGGTTGGCATGGCGCCCCAGGAAACAGATTTTCGGTCCCTGCCCCTTGGCGACGGCGGGGGCGGACAGATCCGTCAGCGCAGGGGCGCTGGCGACATGTGCCATGACCGCGCGGTAATGGCTCAGCGTGGGATGACTGTCGGGCAGCATTTCCTGGGCCAATGTCAGCATCTGGCCCAGTGGCGTGGCGTCATCGCGCAAACGCGGCAAGAGGGCAGCCCCTTCGATCAGAGCGTTGCTGGCGCAGATGCGCAGCAGACTAAGCGCGTCCCGTTGCGACAGCTGCGGTTGCAGGCGCAAACGTGCCACCAGCAGATCGCGCAGCGCCGTGCCACTGCGCTGATCCACATCCGGCCCGCCATGGGCCGGGGCCAGCTCCGGTTCGCCCGATTGCGGCCCCTGCCCCAGTTCCAGCATCCGCTTTTGCACGTCGTAGACAAAGCTTTGCGGACCGTACAGCAGCCAGATCTGCGCCGCAGCGCGCTGCATGCCGCGCAGCTGCTCGGGGTCGGCGGCGAGCTTTTCCAGCCGGGCCGGAAGGGCGGCGATGGCTTCGGAGGTTTCTTCGCAGAACACGGCGGCGGCCTGCCACAGCGCCGGGTCTCCTGGCGGGGCATAGGTGTCGGCCATCACGACAGGGATTGCCCCCGCCCCAAGGCTTTCCCACAACCGGATCGAATTGGGCCCCGACCCCGATGGGCACAGCGAGAACACGCTTTGCGCCAGCGACATGCGGAACTGTTCGGAATTGGATTTGTTCACCAGGTCGTCAGCGTTGCCGTTGCGCCCGCCGGGGCGGATCTGATGCTCGTAGACGACCTTGTTGTAATGCCAGTCGTCGCGCCCGATGATCAGCCCCTTGGGATGATCGCGCAGAAGATCCAAAATATGGCTGCGCGCGTCGGTCAGGTAATACTGGTTCGATTTCGCCCCGACGAACGAAAACAGATAGGGACGCGCGGCGATGTCGATCTGCTCGCCGACTTCGGGAATCTGCACCGGGAACAACGGAAAGGGTCGGATATCCAGCCCACCTGCCCCGTTCATCGCCACATCTTCGTGGGTGGCATGGGACCAGAACACATGCGCGATGCCCGCCTGTTCGAACAGATCCAAGAACTCCTTCATCTTGATATGTTGGCAGACGGTGACCAGCGTCGTATCCATGGGAATCCGGTCGCAAAATGCCTGGAACTGCGCCAGGTGCACATTGGCATCCGATGACTTGGTCTGGATCTTGTCGATCAGATGGGCCCAAGGATAGGCGACATAGGTCACGCCTTCAGGCACGCTGCCCGTATCGCGGATCTGGTGAAACGCCTGCTGTTCGGTGATGGCAGGGAACTGCCAGTCGCGATCAAAGGCAAGGATGCCGTTTTCAAAGCTGATGCCGTCTTCCAGCGCGACCGCAGGTTCGGGCATGACGCCGGTGTAGACGATGACGTCCTGGTCGGTATCGCTGGCCGGTTTGAAGCGTTTGGCATCCTCCTCTTCGAACAGCTCGGTCGGATTGTGCTGCATCATGCCATTGCGGCCCTCCTCAACCACGGTCAGCTGGCCGGAGCCATAGTTGATCTTGAACGTCCAGCGCACCAGATTGGCGTCCGGAAGAGCCAGCGCCTCTGACCCGGCGCGCCGGTCGGCTTCAGAAATCAAAGCATCGATTTCGGCCTGATAGCTTTCACGTTGGCTGGCAGACAGTTGGCCTTGGGTGATGCGAAAGCTGGCAAGCGCCATCTTGGTCTGCACCAGAGATGCCTTTGCTGCGAACAGCCGCCCCATGTTCCAGTCGCCCGCAAGGCGCATGGGAGCGATGGTGTCTTCGGGTTTGATTGAACGCCACAGCCAATTGCGAAAGAACGCGCCTTCCTGTTGCAGGAAATTCCAGTGCTTGCCCTCGCATATCTCGGTGCACATCGCATCGCGCACGATCGGGTTGTCGAACTGCGCCAGCGGCATGTTTTCGCGAAAGATCGTCGTGGCCCCACCCACCCAGGACACTTGCTGCTGGGTGAACTGCATGGCCACCGCATCGATGAAAGCAAACGCGCCCTGCACGAAGAAATCGTCGCCGTTGATCCAGCTCATGAAGCCGTCCATCGGAATGCGCATGGCGGCAAAGCCCTTGCACAGGCCATCATACATCCCGTCATCGGGGGCAGAGGCAAAGCTGAATTCAATGCCTCGGCAATGTTTGGCAAACCCTTTGCTGGCCAGCTGGCGCTGCCACCATGCCAGCCGGTCCAGCGTACCGTCATCCGATCCCGCATCCTGAACGTGATAGCGGATAAAGAAATCCCCGGCCTGCGTCACGACGCTTTGGATGGTGCGATCAATCGTGGCTACGCAATTGTAGCTGGGCGTCGTGATGTAAATGGTCTTCGGCATGGAAGCAATCCTGGTGGTTCGATCGTGCGCCGGTCCGCGCGCGGGGACCCTGGAATCAGGACCGCCGCACAGGCAAGCGTAACCTTGCGGCGGTCTGTGGAAGGTGCGCCAAAATCGCAATGATCGGATGGAAACGCTTGTGTTTGCAAGCCTATGACAAGGACCTTCCGATCCAAAGACCGATGGCTACCGCATCAGCTGCGGGCATAGATGTCCTCGTAGCGGATGATGTCGTCTTCGCCCAAGTAGCTGCCGGTCTGAACCTCGATCAGCACCATCGGCACCTTGCCGGGGTTTTCCATCCGGTGCACCGCGCCCAGCGGAATATAGACAGACTGGTTTTCACTGATCAGCTTGACCTCGTCGTCGACGGTCACCTTGGCGGTGCCTTCGACCACGATCCAGTGTTCGGACCGGTGGTGGTGCGATTGCAGGCTTAGTGCCGCGCCGGGGGTCACATGGATGCGTTTCACCTGGAACCGCCTGCCGATGACAAGGCTTTCGTACCAGCCCCAGGGGCGGTAGTCGCGCGGCAGCTGCACGGCCTGGGGCGCACCCTTGGCCTTTAGCGCGCTGACCGCTTCCTTGACCTTTTGCGCCTGAGACTTGTGGGCCACCAGCACCGCGTCGGGCATGGCGATGGCAACGATGTCTTCAAGCCCGATGCCCACCAGTTCCACGGCCGAGGATTCAGAGCGCAGCAGCGTGTCGTTGCAATCGATGGCGGTGGCGTGCTCGGAACACACGTTTCCGGCCGCGTCAGGCCCGCTTTCCATCCAGACCGCATCCCAGCCGCCCAGATCCGACCAATCGCCCGAATAAGGCATCACGGCCAGATTGGTCGATTTTTCCATGATGGCATAATCGATCGAGATATCCTCGGCCTCGGCCCAGGGGCCTGGCGCAAGGCGGGTAAAGCCCAGATCCTCGGATGCCTCGTCCAACGCCTTTTCCACGGCGGCGACCAGCGCCGGGCTGTGGTCGCGATAGGCCGCGACGGCGGCTTCGGCGGTGAACAAAAAGATGCCCGCGTTCCACAGGAAATTACCCGCCGCCAGCATCTCGGCCGCGCGCCCCGCATCGGGTTTTTCGACGAAGCGTGCCAAGGATTGCGGCTCGCTCGCCTTGGGGTCGGCCCCGGCAGCCAACTCAAGATAGCCATAGCCGGTTTCGGGACGGTTGGGCGCGATGCCAAAGGTCACGAGATCACCGGCCAGCGCGCGCGGCACGGCGGCTTGCACAGTGGCACGGAACCCTGCCTCGTCGGGAATCACATGATCGGACGGTGCCACCAGCATCAGCGCGGCGGGGTCCTTTCGGATCATCCAAAGCGCTGCGGCGAGAATGGCGGGGGCGGTGTTGCGCCCCTCGGGCTCGATCACGATGCCCGCCGCCGCCTGCTCGATCTGCGCCAGTTGCTCGGTCACGATGAACCGGAACGGCTCGCCGGTCAGCACCATGGGCGCGGCAAAGCCATCCCCCGACAGGCGCCGGGCCGAGGCCTGAAACAGGCTGTCATCGCCCATCAGCCGGGCGAATTGCTTGGGATAGGATTTGCGCGAAAGCGGCCAGAGCCGTGTGCCGGATCCGCCGCAAAGGAGGATGGGGTGGATCGTCATGGCTGTTCTCCGTCTGAATGCATGTCGAGAATGTATGAAGGGTCGGGCAAGGTCTATACCTCGGGGGGACTGTCACGCAGGATGGAACCATCCTGCAAGAGCATACGGTGCAATGCCGCGTCTTCGGCGGCGTGTTCGGCCAAGATCTGCCGCGCCTGTGCCAGCAGAGTCGCGTCATGCGCCGGTCCAGTGAAGATATGAGGCAGCGTCGCCTCTTGCGCCACCAGATCCCGGCGTTTCAACGCGCCAAAGGCTTCGCCCAGCTGCTTCATGGTGCAGACCATGCGATAGCGTCGGTCGATGGCGCGCCGCGCGCTGCTGGCGGTAGGGACGTCTTCGTCCCCGGCGATGGCGCGGCAATGGCTGGACTGAGCATATTTTGGCCAAACGTCAACCGGCAAGGCCAACCCGACCTCAAGGCTGAGGGGTGTCAGCTTGTGATGCCACGCCTTCAGCGCGGGCACGGCGCGGGCGTCATGAAGAAACGACACCAGCCGTTCGACAGGATCGCGCACCACGGTCATCCGGACAGGCAGCGCCAACAGCTGCCTTTCTATGCGGCGGGGAAACGCCTGAAAGCGGCCACTGAACACCTGCTATGCGCCGCAATCCAGCATACGCTGCACCGCTTTGGAGTCTGCAGGCTGACAGGTTTCGATCCGCCCCGGAGCGAGACGACCGGCAAGGGCCTTACGCAACGATCGCCCCGCCGTGCGCAGATGGATAAGCCGCCTGTCGCGGGCGACCCCGGTCAGGGCAGGCCGCACGGAGGTTGCCGTCGGGGCCGACGCTGCTTGCGGGCGTTTTACCGATATACCCGGGCTGTCGGGGGGGTCCTGCAGTCCCATGAAGGCGTCGGTATAGACCTGCTTGCCCAGATCGGTGGAATGTACCACGTCGCGCAGCATGCCGTCGCGATCCAGCGACACCGAGACAGGGCTCAGCCCGTGCTCGGCGCAGAATTCGCGATGCATCTGCCGCAACCAGTCCCCGTTTTCGGTTACGTCCTCACGCGGGAGGTCGAAAAACGAGATCCGCCGCGCGCCCCGGCGCACCGCCCCGGAACACAGCGCCCCAAGCGTGGCCAGATGATCCGCATGGGGCCGCCCCTGCGCGCGCAGCTGCGATGTCGCGCCCTCGTAGATGACATGATCGGGGTCGAAGAACCGCCCGATATCAATCCGGACGGAGGTGCCGGCGGTCTTGCCGATATGTGAGGAAATGATCTTCATTGGGTATTTTGCCGGGTGCCTTCGCCGCTTCGCAAGCGGGGATCAGCCCCGAATGGTTTCGGTCTGTACAAACCAACGATAGGTTTCAGCGACGCCGTCTTCCAGACCCACCTGCGCGCGCCAGCCCATATCAGCCAGTCGGCTGATATCCATCAGCTTTTTCATGGTGCCATCGGGTTTGCTGGGGTCGTTGGAGATCTTGCCGGTGTAGCCGGTGACCTTTGCCACCAGCTTTGCCAGATCGAGGATGGAAATATCGCTGCCGGTGCCGACGTTGATGTGGCTCAGCATCGGCTGGGTGTTGGCGTCATAGGTCGCCTTGTCCAGATCCATCACGAACAGCGACGCCTCGGCCATGTCATCCACATGCAGGAATTCGCGCATCGGCTTGCCCGACCCCCAGATCACCACCTCGGGGGTGTTGTTTTGCGCGGCCTCATGGAAGCGGCGGATCAGCGCGGGCAGCACATGGCTGTTTTCGGGGTGGAAATTGTCGCCGGGGCCATACAGGTTGGTGGGCATCACCGACCGGTAGTCCACGCCATGCTGGCGGTTGTAGCTTTCGCACAGCTTGATGCCGGCGATCTTGGCCACCGCGTAGGGTTCATTGGTGGGTTCAAGCGTGCCGGTCAGCAGCGCGTCCTCGCTCATCGGCTGGGGCACGGCCTTGGGATAGATGCACGAGCTGCCCAGTTGCAGCAGGCGCTTGACCCCCGCATCGAACGCCTGATGGATGACGTTGCATTCGATCATCAGGTTTTCGTAGATGAAATCCGCCGGATAGGTGTTGTTGGCATGAATGCCCCCCACCTTGGCCGCGGCCAGGATCACCACGTCGGGCGTTTCGGTCTGCATGAAATCACGCACCGCCGCCTGGCTGGTCAGATCCAGCTGCGCATGGGTGCGGGTCAGCATCGTCAGGTCTTCGCCTGCGGCCCGGCGCGCTTCGAGACGGCGAAGAATGGCCCCACCCACCATGCCGCGATGGCCTGCGATGTATATCTTTGTCATGTCTCTCACTTTGTCGCGGCTCCCTGCCGCGGGCAATGACCCACCAGGAAAAGACCGCCCTCAGTTTTAGAAGGGATCATGGTTTCTGCGCGAGTCGTACGCCAGCCGCCACAGATGTCACAAATTCCGAAGCTTTCACATGCTGGGTCCGCAGATCGTCCTGTAGCCGGGCAATGCCAGCCTCGATCACGCAGTTGATATCCTCGATCACCTCCTCACCCAAGCCAGCGACGCGGCCGATCATCAGCGCGCTATCCTTGCATGGGGTCAGGGCGATGCGCAGGAAATACCCGTAGCTGTCGCTACCGTCACTATTGTCAGCAGTCACCAGCGGCGGAGAGATGCTGCCCGAGCGCAGTTCGATCTGATAGTTGCCGCGGATCTGCAGCACTTTGACCATGAACTTGTCATATGGTCGGCTCATCCGCACCGACTGAGAGCAGAACATCATCAGCGCGCGGAAATCGTCGCTGCGTTCCTCGACGGATATCCGAATTCCGGTCAGCCGGCCCCGGGGCATCTGGGGCATCTGGGGCGTGGCGACCGGCGCGCGGGCCGGTGCCTTTGGCGTGAGGGCCGGTGCCGCGGGCAGATCCTCGGGCAGCGACGCCAGACGAGCGCCCGAGATCTTGCGCATCTGGGCCAATGCCGTTTCCGCATCCGCCCCTTGCGGCACGAACCGGTCCACTGCGGCCATCAGATCGCGGGCGAAGCTGCGGCGCGCCTCGGTGTAATCGGCGCCTCGCTCAGGCAGCGGATGCAGGTCAAGATGCTCTTCGATCTGCGCCATGGTCTCGGCCAAGGCCTGCGGATCGTGCCGAAAAAAGAAGCGGCAGGCTTCGGTAAGCTGTTCCTTATGCACCCCAAGATCCGAGGCGACGATGAACTTGCCCATCGACTTGGCGTCCTCGATGACCGTCGACCAGCCTTCGAAAAGCGAGGGTTGCACGATGTAGCTGGCCGCTTTCATCAGGCACAGTTGATCGCCGCGGGGGATGAAGCCGAGAAAGCGCACCTGATCGGCGATGCCCCATTCCGCCGCTTGGCGCTTGAGGAAATCCGCATAGCCGGCAACGCGGTAATCGGCCTCGTTACCGGTGAAGACCATGGTCACCGCGATGCCCATTTCCTTGAGCAGCGCCACCGCTCGGATCACCAAGATGTGGTTCTTGTGCAGCCAGACCTGGTTTGCACAGAATACGTAGCGTTCGGGGAGCGCGTACTGACGGCGCACGGCATCGACCCGGTCCGGATCATAGCAGTCGAAGCTGGCGAAACGCACCACTGCGACATTCTCGCATTCGCCGGGGTAAAAGGTGTCGACATCCTTGCGCACGTCTTCCGAACTGACGATCAGCCCGGCGGTGGCGAAGCGGCGCCGGTGGTGGTCGCGGCGGCGGGCAATCTCGTCATCCGCGAAGAAATAGCCCAGGTGCAGTTCCTGAAAATCCGGGATCCAAGAAATCGTCCGCGCCTCTTGCCCGGCGATCGGATACGGAAAGACCACGTCCGCCAACCCCTCGGCAGCCATCTGGCCAAATTCGGCGTAAGTCGCCCAACCCAAATTCGGATAACCACTTTCCTGAATGAAGCGCACCGATTCCGGTTTTTCGCTGACCAGCAGTATAAAGGGCTGCTCTTCGAGCGGCAGCAGAGACATGGCCGAAATCAGATTGCGGATGTAGTAGCTACCACCCACCCAATTCTCGTCAAGTTCAAACGGAATAGCGATCCGTCTCATGGCATGCCTCTCAGAAGGGTCTGGGTCGCGGAACCGCCAGCTACATCGCGGCGGAACCAGTCGGCGTAACGGGCGATGCCGTCCGTCAGCGCCACCTGCGGCCTCCAGCCAAGCGCAAATGACGCCGAGACATCGGCGCGGTAATCAGTGGGATCACCCGGCCGGCATTTCCCATTGAAGGTGATGGGCGTGTCGATGCCGTAACAAGCAGCCAGCGGCTCAAGGATATCGCGGATGCGCACCGCTTCGCCGGTGGCGCCGTGGAACACCGGCACCGAGTGGTCGGCACGGGCGCCAATGCAGCATATCAACCGTACCGCATCCGAGACGTGGATCCAGTCGCGAGTCTCGTCACCAGTGCCAAAGAAGGTGCTTTCGCCCTTGCGCAGCTTGTGGCTGGCATCCCAAAGCAGTTGCTTGCGCAGCCCTTCGCCATAAACCGAAAACAGCCGCAGGATCGTACTGGGCACGCCGAAGAAGGTGGCATACTGCTGCACCAGCTGCTCGCCGATCAGCTTGTTCATTCCATAAGGCGAAATCGGCCGGTACGGATCGTCAGTACGGATCGGCAATCTGTCAGCCTTGCCGTAGACCCCGGCGGTCGACAGATAGACCAAGGGGATGCCGCCTTCCTCGCGCGAAAACTCCAGCAGCTCGGCAGTGGCCATCACGTTGCTGCGAAAATCGGTCATCGGTTCGCGCATCGACAACGGCACCGAGCCGCTGCCGGCGCAGTGATAGATGATCTCGGCGCCCTTACAGGCCTCGGACAGAGCGCTGGTGCTGATCCCGCCGGAATACCAATGCGAAATCCCCAGTGCGTCACGGTCCTCATCTGCCATGGATGAATGGCCGATGCCGCGCACGTCGCAGCCGCGATCCCCCAGGTATTTCGACAGATGGCGCCCGATGAAGCCACCAGCCCCCGTCACCACGGCCACTTTGGGCAGGACAACTCCGGTCATTTGCGGTTCCTGTCGATGATCACCTCGGGGATCCGCTGGGGCGGAAAGCGCGCGGCGTCGCGGGCTTCTTTGGCGGCGAGGATCTCGTCGCGGCGGGACAGAATTTTCGCGGGGTTGCCACCGGCCACTGCATAGGGCGGCACGTCCTTGGTCACCACCGAATGCGAAGCGACTACAGCACCGTCGCCGATGGTCACGCCCTTCATGATCAGCGAACCGAAGCCGATCCAGACCCCGCTGCCGATGGTCACTGGCGCCGAGGTCACGTCGTGCCAGGACTTGAAGGCGCCCATGCGTCCCTGCACCACGCCGATGCGCCAGTCGTCCGCATCGTTCTCGCGCATGGTGAGGTCGAGCGAATGGGCATTGCTGTCCATCACCACCACGTCCCAGGAAAGCATGGTGTTGTCACCCACGGTGATGCCGCCAGGCTGGGTGCAGATCAGCAGGCAGCCGCCACCGATCGAGCTGCCGCTGCCGACGCGGATTTGGCCCGCGCCGCGTTCGAAGACAAAGGTGCCGTTGACGTCGCTGCGCTCGCCCACCACCGCGTAGGGGCGGTTATCGTGGCGCACCCGCACGTCCACATGCAGGCCTTGGGTGCGGCTGTCCTTGCCGGTGACCAGCACCGGTGCATGACTCTTCGGCGGGGGCGCCGGCAGGTGCCGCGACAAGTCTTCGTCGAAAACATCTATGGATTCCACGATAAACCCAAGATCACGCCCCTGCATGTTCGAGGTCGAGACCGAGCGCACATGCACCACCGCGTCCGGCTCTGAGGCGTCGATCGGGAAGACGAAGCTGTGCTGCTTCGACAGTTCGGCATCAATGCACGGATAAGTCGCAATAAAGCGCTTTGTCTCGCAGACCAGCACCTGGCCTGGCAGGATGTTGCGCACGTTGATGTGGAACACCGGTCGGGTGAAACCGCGCAGGTCGAGCCGCACGAAGACGTCGCGCCCATCGCTCCAGGCAAACGAGGCGGGGGCGCCCGGAAGCTGGGTGCCGTCCTCGGGCGCCCAAAGGCCGATGACCTGATGCGCGCGCAGCGTGCGCGACAACGGGTGCAGCGTCTCGCCCACTGCCGCGCTCGGCACATTGACGCCGCTGCGTCTGCGCAGGATGTCCACGTAGCGCCGGCAGCCGGGCATCTGGGCCAAGCGCTCCAGCGCTTCGGGCAGATGGTCGCGCAACAGATCAAACTCGGCGCTGCCGCCAAAGCGGCACAGGTGCCGTGCCTCGGCTTCGGACATGTCGGCCATCATCTCGGCCAGGAACTTCGGCTTCAGTTCGTCGTCGATCAGGTGATGGATGAACATCTGTGGCACGATGTAGCTGAGCGCGATGGCAGGCATCTGCGTTCGAAACCCGCTCTGCTCAAGGAAATCGAGGCACAGCCGCCGGATGTGCAGGAACTCGAACACCCGCGGGCTGCGCTCTGCCATGATGGAATCGCTGCGCTGCAGGTAGTAGTAGCTGACCGCAGGATCGACGTAGATCGTGTCGATCACGCTGACCAGAGACAGTGCGAAATGGTGGTCCTCGTAGTAGTATCCGACCGGGAAGCTCAGCCCGTTGGCCTCGATCACCTCACGCCGAATGATAAAACGCCAGGTTTGCGCGCTCCACCCGGCGATCCTGCCATAGATCTCTTCGGCCTGGCGCGGGCGCCAGACCATACCCGCGATCTCGGGCGGTGCGTGGCGGTCGTTTCGGATGGTGCCGTGCTCGTCGATAAAGGCATAGTTGATGAAATAGGCGTCGGGTGCCTCGGATTGCAGCACGTTGGCGATGCGGCCCAGCGCGTGCTCGCGCAGGTGGTCGTCGGAATCGATGAACCAGACGTATTCGCCCCGCGCCAGTTTCAGTCCCGCCATCCGCGCACCCGCAAGCCCCGCGTTGGCCTGCGAATGGATGCGCACCCGACCGTCGAGAGCGGCAAAGGCCCGCGCCACCGCCAGCGTATGATCCGGGCCTCCGTCGTCGACCACGATGACCTCGATATTCTCGAAATCCTGGCCGAGGATAGTGAACAGCGTATGCCCCAGATACTGCCCCACCTTGTACGAGGGCAGCACGATCGAGACCAACGGCGCGTCCGGCGGCTTGGCATCGATGAAGCGGCTGCCGTTGCGCAGATACAGCGGGATCAGCTCATCCCACTTGATACCGCCGAAGATGTCCAGAAGCTCGTCTAGTGGCACGCCCTGCGCAGCCAGCGCGGCGGCCATCGAGATGTTCAACGGCAGATGATCGTGTTTCTCGATCACCGGGCGGGCGGTCTCGGCCGGCTTCCAGGCGCGCGCGGCAAACAGCAGTGCCAGCGCATCCTCGCGCCCCAGGTCGAGGCCGGGAAAGTTCTGCCTTATCAGGCCATGCGCTTCCTGCCAGACCACCTCGGGGTTGGAATTCGACATGCCCGTCAGTGGAAACATGGTCACCGGCTCGGGCACATAGGTAAAGCTGCGCCCGGCGCGGATGGCGCGGTGCATCCAGCGGGTGTCTTCGGCCATGGGATAGGTGCGGCCGAACAACCCCACCGCGTCATAGGCCGCGCGGGTGGCGAACATCGCGTTGTGCCCCACTGGCCCGCCGCTGACAAAGGCGTTCAGCCCCCAAGGTTCGTCATGGCGTTTGAACAGCGTGCCGTCGTTGCGCAGTTCCAGCGTGCTGCCGCCGTAGACGTCGGTGTTCTCGCGGTAGTGGGCCTGGGCCACCGCCTCAAGCCCTCCGGGCAGGTAGCAATCCCCCGCCCCGACAATGCCGATCAGCGTGCCGCGGGCGACGGTCAGACCCTTGTTGAGCGCGTCGTACAGTCCGTCGTCGCGCTGGCTGAAGCACTGGGTGACCACATGCGGCCACTGTTTGACGATCTCCAATGTCTCGTCGCGCGAACCGCCGTCGAGCACGATACATTCCACATCGTCGCGCCGCTGCGCCTCGATCGAGCGCAGCGTGGCCGGCAGGTCGGCGGCGGCGTTGAAGGTGGCTATGAGCACGGTGAACAGCGGCGCGCGTACCTTGCCGGACGAGGTATGCACGATGCGCACCGGACCGCGGGTCCAGTTGACCCCGCCGAACAGCGCATGGCTGTCCTCGGCCCGGCCCTGAGCTTCCAGCGCCTGAGCCAGCGCGATGTTCAGCCGAGGCGAGCGCATGTTCTGCGTCAGATTTCTTGCCGCAAGCGCGTCGCCGCCGTCCAGCACCCCTGCCAGAATCGCCGCATCGGCAGCAGTCAGAGCCAGTTCAGGGAACAGTCGGCGCAGTAGCGGCAGGCTGTCGGTGGCCAGCGCGGCGGGGGTGTCTGCGCAAACCAGCGGCTGCTTGGCACAGGCGCATGGCGTGCCCGCATCCAGAATGGCAGGCAGCGCACGCCGAAATGCGGCCCCTTCGGCATCGGGCCACCACGGCCCGGCGGACAGGAACAGGTCGCGGTCGGCAAACACGGTCTCGGGGGCGCAGGGAAGCGCCCCGAGCAAGGCTCCGAAATCGAGCGTCACGTCTTGGGGCAGGATCAGCGCCGGGGCCGGATCGGCCGCACGCAGCGCCGCCAGTGCCTGGAAAGCGCCAGGCTCAAGACACTGGCCCGCAGACAGCACGGCAAGGGTCTGCCCCCCCAGATCAGCGACGGCCGCGCGCAGATCCGTCGCAAGGTCCGCGCCGCGCTCACGCAGCGACAGGCCAGTCAGCGCCGGAAGCTCCAGAGTGCTGTCCCCGGGCACCAGAACGATGCAATCGAGTAATCCATCCGACAGTGCACCATCAATCGAGCCGATCGTCCTGTCGAGCGCATCGTCAGAGCCGGCTGCGAGGACGATCAAAGAAAATGTAGTCATAATGTCTTGCCTAGTCCTCTACGCGCCCTGGGATCGAACCTAGCGAACCCTCTTAGCAGCAGCGGCTTGTAAATCTTGACGCTGCTTTGTTTAGGATCAGTCCTCAGGTGTCAATCTAAGCCTTGGCAATGTCCCGTACAAAGCAACGGCAAAATATCCTTGTACTTCATACGGGCAGTTGTCGTGTCAGGTGGGAGCCTCTGCAGCCACCCGCCCAGCGAGAGTGACCAGCTTCGGATTCGGGGTCAGCCCGTTCTTCACCACGAAATCAAGCATGGTCCCCGCCAATTCCTTGCGGCGGCTGTCGAAGGCTGCGTTGCGCTCGATGAACAGCGACAGTGCCGCCTTCGGTCCCTTGGCCATGACCTCAAGATAGGTTTCGGGCTCGATCCACGGCACGCCCATGGTCTCGGCCAGGCCCGAGGTCCGGGAATCGTGGCCAACCAAGATCGACGGCGTACCCGACTGCAGCGGCACCATCGTGCCGTGAATGCGCATGCCGATGGACATATCGCAGGTGCGCGAGAAGTCCATCCAAGCCTCGACATCGGCGAAATGAAGCACCTTGGCCTTCAACGTCCGGGTCAGCTTATGGAGCGTATCGCCGAACGGGTTATGCTGGCGATAGAGCGTGGGGATGTTGGTGCGTGCGCCCAGCACAAACTCGATCAGTTGCGGCGTCTGCACCACGTAGAAGGCGGGGGTTTCCGCCAGCAAGCGCATTTGATGCTCGAGCACCGCCCCGGTGGCGCCATGGCCGCCGTTGGCCTCGGAGATCGCCAGACGCACGTCTTCCCAGCCGTTCAGCTCGGCCATACCTTTCTCGGCACGGCGTGTCAGCTGCACGCCAAGGTCGGGATCGGGGTTGAGAAAGTTGGATGGGCAGCCGGTGACGGTTACGTTGGTCACGCCTGCCTTTTCCAGTGTGGCGGCGGTCAGCTCATCACGTACGCTGATGCTGGCGCTGCGCTCTGAGATAATCTTGGCCAAACGTGAGGTTTCCGGACCGAGCCGCACGATTGTCGGCTGGCCATCCTTGGCCAGAGGGGCTTGGGCACCAAGACCAAAGGCCGTGACGGGACCTTGGCACTTTTCGATGATTTCGGCGCGGCCGCGGTTGTGAGCCTCGTCCTGAGCGGTCTGGCCCAGCCAGTTGGCGCAAGAGATGATCAGCCGCTCGACCGGGTCGGTCTCGATGATGCGGCGATATTCACCCCCCGTCACTGGGCGGAATGCATGCAGATCCCCGAGGATGTTCCAAAGCGCTTGGCGGAATACAAAATTGCCAAGATTCATGCCCGATACCGCAGCCAGTTCTGAAGCAGACTTACGATAGGCCGCTGACACGCGGCCAATATAGGGCATGTCCAAGTACAGTTTAGACATCGAAGATCTCGCTTTGCCTTAAGGGGCATGAATGCCGAAAAATTAGGATTGCGTCACGGGGCACCACCAGCAGAGATGACAGGCCACCCTTCACGCTGCCTTATAGGGCCAAGCTGGTAGCGGTCACAAGCTTAGCCTATAAGTTCCGCCCGGCGAATGGCTTACCCCTCAAGCGCCATGGGCAGCTCGTAGCCGTGTTCTTTCAGCAGCGCGTGGCGCTTGGCGGTCTTGAGATCGTCGGCCACCATTTCGGCGCACATTTCCTGCGCGGTGATTTCCGGCACCCAGCCCAGCTTTTCCTTGGCCTTGGTGGGGTCGCCCAGCAGAGTTTCCACTTCGGCGGGGCGGAAATAGCGCGGGTCGATCTTCATGATCACGTCGCCGGTCTTGACCGCGGGGGAAATGGCGTTGTCGACCGATTTGACGGTGGCCTTCTCGTCCACGCCCTCACCGGTGAATTCCAGCTCGATGCCCAGCTCCTTGGCGGACCAGGTGATGAATTCGCGCACCGAATACTGCACGCCGGTGCCGATGACGTAATCCACCGCCTCGTCCTGCTGCAGCATCATCCACTGCATGCGAACGTAATCCTTGGCGTGGCCCCAGTCGCGCAGGGAATCGATGTTGCCCATGTACAGGCAGCTTTCCAGACCCATGGCGATGTTGCTCAGCCCGCGGGTGATCTTGCGGGTCACGAAGGTTTCGCCGCGGCGCGGGGACTCGTGGTTGAACAGGATGCCGTTGCAGGCATACATGCCATAGCTTTCGCGGTAGTTCACGGTGATCCAGTAGGCGTACATCTTGGCCACGGCATAGGGCGAACGCGGATAAAAGGGGGTGGTTTCCTTCTGCGGCGTTTCCTGCACCAGGCCGAACAGTTCGGAGGTGGACGCCTGATAGAAGCGCGTCTTCTTTTCCAGCCCCAGAAAGCGGATCGCTTCCAGCAGGCGCAGCGTGCCGATGCCGTCGACGTCGGCGGTGTATTCGGGCGCCTCGAACGACACGGCGACATGGGACTGCGCGCCGAGGTTATAGACCTCGTCGGGCTGCACTTCCTGAATGATGCGGGTCAGGTTCGAGGTGTCGCTCAGATCGCCGTAATGCAGCTTGAAATTCTGATTGGTGACATGCGGATCCTGATAGATGTGATCCACCCGGCCGGTGTTGAACAGCGATGCCCTGCGCTTGATGCCGTGAACCTCATAGCCCTTGGCCAACAGGAATTCCGCAAGATACGATCCGTCCTGGCCGGTAACGCCGGTAATAAGTGCTTTTTTTGTCATTTGTCGCAATCCGTCGCTGTAATCGGTCCATCCGGCCCTGCCGACGCCCGGTTCCAATGCCGAATACGGCGAAGGGTCCGAGCACAAAACAAGCACCAGCCTATTTCATGGGCTGCGTACCAAATGCCCATGCGTGTCACAAGTATGGAAAGCCTTCGGGGGCAGACCGTTGGCAAGGTGAGTACGGTAAACCGCCTAAACAAATGGCACAGCCGAGGCGGCCGGATCGGGATCGTACCCAAGCCGGTCGCACAGCGCCTCGTAGGCCGGGCAGCCGGCCTCGACCTCGGCCAAAAGAGCCGGGGGCAGCGGACGGCGCGCGCGAGGTGCGATACGCATCCCTTTGCGACCACTGTCTCCCGACATTCGGATCATCGGCAGGAGGTCCTGCCAGCGAGCCGAGTAGGGCAGATCGAGATCTTGCGCCAATTGCCGACAGACATCGTCCGGATCTTCGGTGAAATGCTCATAGTAATGGATCGGAACCCCCGGATAGGCATCAAGGAATATCAGGTACCGCCCGGCATAGTGATCCAGCAGGTTCAGCGAGTTGGCGACCCAGTCCATACTGAGCAGCGATGCGTATGAATCAAGCGGATGACGCACAGTGATCGCTTGGCGCAAAGCGAGATCCCGCGCCAGAATCGCCCCGATTGTCGCGCGCCCGGTCGGATCCGCATTCGTACAGAAATGGGAATGGGTGTGATCGCGCAGGACGAGGTAACGCCCCTCTTGTGCTAGGTCGTCCCGCAGGCTGCGCAGCGCAGCCGAGAACATCCGCCCCACCGCCGCATCTGAGGGCGGCGCATGGGTATGCCGTGCCATCAGAATGACGTCGCTTGGCGCGAAGACCCCCGGTCCCGGTACCATGGTGCTGAGCGGATCAAGTTCGCTCAACACCATGGTGTTGGGCTGACTTGCCAACGCGCGAGCGACAAGCGTGCCGCCGGTACAGGCGAAATGATGCAGCATCCGCAGTGGCTCGGGTCCGGCCTCGGCGCTGACCCGCACTTGATTGCGGCATTGCGTCAGCAAGCTGCCCAGGGGCGGTGTCGGCTCGTTGCCGCGCCTAATCGCAACAGGAAAGCCCGATCCGGACAGTAGTGCCAGAGCATCGTCAACGAGAAGCTTCAGATCCCGGTCGTCGCTCATATGCCTGCCTTGCGTTTGCGCGGCTTTTTGCGGCCAGACGTCGGGGCGCCACTTGGCGCCGCCTGCTGTTCAAGCGATGGCGCGGCGGGGTCGCCTTCGTCGTTGCCCAGTCGCACCAGGTATTCGGAAGCTGCACTCAGCCGCGAAGTCACCTGCATCAGCAGCCCGTCCAAGGTTTCCTTCTCGGCCCGAAGCGCCTCGAACCGACCGCGCAGCTCCGTCAGATCCGCTTGCGCTGATGCTTGGCTGCGCAGCGCCACACCCAGATCGAACTCCATGCGATCGGTGCGCTCTGTCAACGCCTCGATCCGGTTTTTCCCGGTAGCAACATGCTCTTCGAGCGTCGCGATGCGCGCATCTTTTTCAGCCAAGACCTGCCCTTGCGCCTGCGATGCTTGGACCGCAGCGTGTTCGCCGGCGGCCAGCGCCTGAATACGGTCGCGTCCGGCCTCAAGTTCGGC
>NZ_QLMG01000065.1 GCF_003259905.1 Salipiger aestuarii
CCCGCAAGCTTGGCGCGCCGACGTCCGCGACAAGCTCCCCAACACAACGGCTTCACGGGTGCCGGACCTTCTGCCATGGAATTGGCAGACATCGCAGCGCCAACTCGCTACATGACCGCAGCCTACGCCGGATGCTTACCTTCCTTTGCCGGACAGGTAAGGTGCGCGGGGGGGGCCAGCCCCGCCCCCGCCCGGGGCGTTTTCGGCCGGAACAAGCGCAGGCGCCGCGCGGTCGGCGGCGCCGTGGAACATCGCTCAGGTATTGAACAGAAAGTGCAGGACGTCACCGTCCTTGACCGTGTAGGTCTTGCCCTCGGCGCGCATCTTGCCCGCTTCCTTGGCGGGTTGCTCGCCCCCCGCTGCGATGAAATCATCATAGGCGATGGTTTCGGCGCGGATGAATCCCTTTTCGAAATCGCCGTGGATCACCCCGGCCGCCTGCGGGGCCTGCGTGCCCTTGCGGATCGTCCAGGCGCGGGCCTCTTTCGGGCCGACGGTGAAATAGGTTTCAAGGTGAAGCAGTTCATAGCCCGCGCGGATCAGCCGGTCGAGACCCGCTTCTTCGAGACCCAGTTCCGACAGGAACATCTCGGCCTCTTCCGGGTCGAGCTGGCTGATCTCCTCTTCGATCTTGGCCGAGATCACGACATGGCTGTTGCCCTGCTCGGCGGCCATGGTGGCGACCGCTTGCGACAGCGCGTTGCCGGTCGCGGCCTCGGATTCATCGACGTTGCAGACGTAAAGCACCGGCTTGGCCGTCAGCAGTTGCAGCATGCGCCATTGCCTGACGTCATCGTCGTCGACCTCGACCGCGCGCGCGGGCTTGCCCTGTTCGAGCATCGCAAGCGCATCCCTCATCAGCCGTTCCTGCTGGACCGCGTCCTTGTCGCCGCCGCGCACCTTGCGGGTGATGTTGGTCAGCCGTTTTTCCAGGCTTTCCATGTCGGCGATAATCAGTTCGGTTTCGATGGTTTCGGCGTCGCTGACCGGGTCGACGCGGCCATCGACATGGGTCACGTCATCGTCTTCGAAACAGCGCAGCACATGAGCGATGGCATCGGTTTCGCGGATGTTGGCCAGGAACTGGTTGCCAAGCCCTTCGCCCTTGGACGCGCCTTTGACCAGTCCCGCGATGTCGACAAAGGTCATCCTGGTGGGGATGATGCTTTTGGACTGCGCGATGCGCGCCAGCGTGTCGAGCCGTGCGTCCGGGACCGCGACCTCGCCCACGTTGGGTTCGATCGTGCAGAAGGGAAAATTCGCCGCCTGCGCCGCGGCGGTTCTGGTCAGCGCGTTGAAGAGGGTCGATTTGCCGACGTTCGGCAGACCCACGATGCCCATGCGGAAACCCATGTGCTGCTCCTGATGCCTGAGGTTTCGCGCCTTCTAGGCGGGGATCGGCGCAAGCGCAAGCGTGGCGGGATGGCGAAGGGCGGGGCCGTGGGTCATGCGGGTGTCGATGCCTGTCGTGAAAAGAGAGAAATGCGCTTTGCGATCCACCTGTTGTTTCCGGGCAACCTGCTGCGAGGCAACGGCACGGTGCTCCGAACCCCCGACCTTGAGCACCCCGGGGTCGGCACATTGACCGCCCGCCTCGGGAACCGGCGGATGGTCATGGCCGGGACGTGGCCCTCAGCGCCGGAACAGCGCCCCACCAGAAACGGTGCAGCAGCAGCACCGCAGCGGCCCCCAGCCCGATGCACAGCCCCGACCAGATGCCCACCGGGCCCCATCCCGCCACCAGCCCCAGCGCCCAGGCCGACGGCAACCCCAGCCCCCAATAGGACAGCCCCGCGATCAGCATTGGCGCGCGCGTGTCCTGCAACCCGCGCAGCAAGCCCAGCGTCACCACCTGCAACGCGTCCACCAGCTGGAACACTGCCGCCATCATCAACAGCGCGACGCCGATCGGCAGGATGGCGTCGCGCTCGGGGTCGTCCGGCGAGAGAAACAGCGCGATCAGCCGTTCGGGGATCAGCACGAACAGCGCCACGGTGATCGCCACCGCGACGACCGACAGCCCCAGCGCCGTTCTGGCGTCGCGTTCCAGAAACGCCCCGGCATTGCGCCCCCGCGCCTGCCCCGCGCGCACCGTCGCCACGTTGGCCAGCCCCAGATGCACCATGAAGGTGGCCGACGAAATCTGTAGCGCGATGCCATGCGCCGCCAGCGGCGCGGTGCCGAACCAGCCGATAAAGATCGAGGTGGCCGCGAACAACCCGACCTCGGCCAGCGTGGTCAACCCGATGGGCCAGCCAAGGGCAAAGACTTCGGCCATGGCTTCGGGGTCGGGGCGCCAGAACCGCTGCCAGAGCGGATATTGCGGCAGGCGCAGGCGTGCATAGGCGATGACTCCGGCCAGCGACACGCCATGCGCAAGCAGGCTGGCGATGGCGGCGCCGCGGATGCCCAGTTCGGGCGCGCCCCAATGGCCAAAGATCAGCGCATAGTTCGCCGCCCCGTTTGCCAGCGCCGCCGCCACCGTGATCCAGAACACCACGCGGGTGCGTTCCAGCGCCGCAAGGTAGCTTTTCAGCACCATCGTCGCCAGCGCCGGCAACAGGCCCACGCCGGCGATGCGCAGATAGTCCCCCGCCCCGGCGGCCACCTGCGGGTTCTGGCCCAGCGCGTTCAGGATCGGTTCGGCAAACCACATCACCGGCATGGCCATTGCGAAGAACGCCCCCGACAGCCACAGCCCCATGCGCGTGACGCGGCGTATGCGCGTGTCGTCATCCGCTGTCGCGGCCTGCGCGACCATGGGCATGACCGCCCAGGCAAAGCCCGACCCGAACAGAAAGAACACCGAGAACACCGTGGTGGACAGCGTCAGCGCCGCCAACTCCGGCACGCCATAGCGCCCGATCATCGCCGCGTCGGTAAAGCTGATCGACAATTGCGCCAGATGGCCGCCGATCAGCGGCAGGCCGAGCCGCAGAATGGCCCTTGCATGGGCGCCATATGAAAGGGGGGCGGTCATGACATCGCCTCTATATCGGGCGGGGTGCCCCGGCAAGATGCCCCGCGCCTAGAACACCGTCCGCCCGGCGATCTGGAACGCCAGCAGTGCGATCACCAGCCCCGCCGCCGTCTCGATACCGCCCATGACGCGCCGCGCGGACGGGCCGCTGGCCATGTGCATCAGCGCGCCTTCGCGCACCGAGACCGAGGCCAGCGCCACCCCGACGGTGATCGTCGCCGTGCCCATCCCCATCGCGACCGCGCCAAGGATGCCCGCGACATCCAGCCCCATCCGCCACGTCAGGATCAGCAGGAACAACGCTCCGGTGCAGGGGCGTATGGCAATGGCGCCGATCAGCACCGCCGCGTCGCGCAGGCTGTGAACCTCGGCCATCTGGTCGGGGCTGGGGCCATGGGCATGGCCGCAGTCCGCGCAGCGGTGGTCATCGGGGTGGTCATGCACGCCATGATGCGCCCCGGTCCCGACCGCGCCCAGCTTTCGCGCGCCCCGCACCACCAGCCACAGCCCGACAAGACCGATGGCGACATAGCTTGCCGGGGCGAACCAGTCCTCGGCGGCATCGGTCAGCGCCCGCCGCCCCAGCCCCAGCACCGCCGCCCCCGTATAGACCACCGCGATCGCCACCCCCGCCTGCGCCAGGCTTGACACCAGCGCCAGCCCGGCGAGCTTGCGCAGCGGCACGCGCCGCCCGATGCCATATCCTCCGATCAGCAGCTTGCCATGCCCCGGCCCCGCCGCATGGAACACGCCATAGGCAAAGCAGAGCCCCGTCAGCGTCGCCAGCGCCCCCGGCTCGCCCGCGCGCAATGCCCGCAGCGCGCGGGCCATGGAGACCTGCGCGCTGTGCTGCCCTTGGGCGGCGGCCTGGGCCACGACCTCGGCCCCGCCAAAACCCCAGAGCCACAGCGCAAGCGCCCCGCCCGCCACCGCGGCGGCGATGGCTAGGGCGCGCATGTGACCATGACCTGCTGCGCATAGAGATGCCCGGCCAGAAGCTCGGTCATGCCGTCTTCGGGGATCGTGGCCAGTTCCTGTTTCATCGCGCGCGCCGCATCGTCCAGGTCGGGATCGCGCACCGACGCCTCGCACGGACCGTCGATCTCGACCCCGCGCCCAAGGGTGTAGGCGATGTAATAGGTGGGATCGTACTGCGCGATATGCAGACCCTGCGCCGGAACGGGCGCGGCCAGCGGGCGGTAATGGTCGGACAGGATGCGCCCGTCCACCACACGCACACCGCGTGCCTGCGGCGGGCCAAGAGCGACCGGCGCGCCGCCGCTTTCCAGATACAGGTCGCCTTCGTAGTCGGATGGCCAGTTGGCCATTTCGAACCCCTGCAATTCATTCATCTCCGGGTCGCTGAGCACACCGTCGCCGTCCGGGTCCAGCCCCATGTCCTCGAACAGCAGCAGCGTGAAGAACTCGTCATAGGCCCAGCTGACCGTCACCCCGGTCACCTCGCGCGCGTCGGTCACGTCAAGCCGCAGCGCGGTATCGACAAAGATATGAGGATGCGCCCCGGCGCCCGCGGCGGGCAGCAGAAGCGAAAGGACGGCAAGACAGAGGCGCATTTCGGGGAACCGGTCCTGTTGCGAAGGGGTTGATGGGCAAGGGCGGTACGAGCTGCCCGGCCTCAGGGTAAGGAACGAAACGATAGAATTCGAGTCACATTGTGCAATGGGGGGCCGATGACAACCCAGGACGAGCGAAGCGATTTCGCACCGCGTGCCCGCGGCTTTCTGACGGATCTCGCAGCGCATAACGATCGCGACTGGTTTCGCGCCGAAAAGCCGCGCTATGATGCCGAGGTCCGCCGCCCCGCCGAACATCTGGTCGCGCGGGTTGCCACCGCCCTGGCCGGCCAGACCCACAGCACGGTGCGCGCCAAGTTGTTCCGCCTGCATCGCGATGTGCGCCGTTCCGAAGACAAGACCCCGTTTTACACCCATCTGCACGCGTCATGGACACCTCCGGACGGGCACGCCTGGTATTTCGGCCTGTCGCCCGAGTATGCCGCCGCCGGCACCGGGGTCATGCAATTCGACAACGCCCAGGCCCGAGACTGGGCCACGGCGATCGACGGGCCGCAGGGCGACGCGCTGGCAGCGCTTCTGCACGATCTGAACGCCAGGCTTGACCCGCCCGAGCTGGATGCCCCGCCCGAACCGTTCGCCTGCGATCACCCCCATGCGGATCTGCTGCGGCGCACCGGCTGCGTTGTCTGGATCGACGGGCTCTATGGTGCGCTGTGCGACGATCCCGAGGCCGCGCTGCTGACCGCGTTCGACCGGCTCGCCCCAATTCACGACTGGCTGGACCGCGCGCTTTAGGGGGTGTCAGGGCGCGCTGCGCCGGGCATCCGGGTGCAGCGCGGTGCCAAGGATATGCTCCGAACGGTGGATCACATGCCCCGCCCCTCCCACGATCAGCGGATCGGGCGCGGTGGCGATGTGGCGGTCCTTGCCCGGATAATCCAGCGTCGACAGAAAATGGCGCATGCAATTCAGCCGGGCGCGTTTCTTGTCGTTGGATTTGACCACCACCCAGGGCGAATCCGCCGTGTCGGTATAAAAGAACATCGCCTCCTTGGCTTCGGTGTAATCCTCCCACTTGTCGAGGCTGGCCTTGTCGATGGGCGACAGCTTCCACTGTTTCAGCGGATCGGTCTCGCGGCTTTCAAAGCGGCGTTTCTGTTCGTCCCGCGTCACTGAAAACCAGTATTTGTAAAGCTTGATGCCGGAGCGGACGAACATCCGTTCCAGGTCAGGGGTCTGGCGCATGAACTCCAGGTAGTCGTTGGGCTCGCAAAATCCCATCACCCGCTCGACCCCGGCCCGGTTGTACCAGGATCGGTCATACAGCACGATTTCCCCGGCGGTTGGCAGATGTTCGATATAGCGCTGGAAATACCACTGGCCCCGCTCTTCCTCGGTAGGCCTGTCCAGCGCCACGACGCGGGCGTGCCGGGGGTTGAGATGTTCCGTGAACCGCTTGATCGTGCCGCCCTTTCCGGCAGCGTCGCGCCCTTCGAACAACAGCACGAACTTCTGCCCGGTCTGCTGCACCCAGAGCTGCGCCTTGAGCAGCTCGGCCTGGATCAGCGCCTTTTGGCGTTCGTAGCTGCGGCGCGACAGCTTGGTGTCATAAGGGTATTCGCCGGTTTCAAAGGCGCGGCGGATTTCGTCCGGGGTGGGCGCGTGACGGCGGATGCGCGCCTGTCGCGACTGATCGACGGCTTTGGCGGGGGCGGTGTCGTTCACCGCAAGCGGGGCGGCGGGGCCAGGGCCGGGCAACGGGGTCGGATCGGGCGTGTCGGTCATGCGGGTCCTTTCCTGTGTTCTGGCGCGTATGCCGGACGTGTGTTCCGGGCCAGATTTTGCGCCAGCATTTGGGGCCGGTATTGTGGGCCAGAATCTAGGGCCAGAATCTATGGCCTGTAGTCGGGGCCCGCGTTCCGGGCCTGAACCGCAACCTGTGGTCCACAGGGACCGTACCCGCCGGGACCTCCCGCCACCTTGACCCGTATCAACAAAGCCCGGCGCGCCCCGCGCGGACCATTGATTTCCGCCCTCCAATCCGGCAGACCTGCGCGCGACATCAGAAAGGCACGACCATGACCCGCATCGACGCGACGTTCGCCGCCCTCAGGGCCGAAGGGAAAAAGGCTTTCGTGGCCTATGTCATGGCGGGCGACCCTGATTACGAGCGCTCGCTGGATCTGGTGCGCGGACTGCCGGGCGCCGGGGTCGACGTGATCGAACTGGGCCTGCCCTTCACCGACCCCATGGCCGATGGCGAAACGATCCAGCTGGCCGGGCAGCGCGCGCTCGAATCGGGGATGACGCTGAACCGCACGCTGCAACTGGTGCGCGATTTCCGCGCCGGCGACGATACCACGCCCATCGTGATGATGGGATATTACAACCCGATCTACAACCATGGTGTCGACCGCTTTCTGGTCGATGCCAGGGAGGCCGGCGTCGACGGGCTGATCGTGGTCGATCTGCCCCCCGAGGAAGACGAGGAACTGTGCCTTCCCGCCCAGGCCGCGGGCCTGAATTTCATTCGCCTCGCAACCCCCACCACCGACGACACGCGCCTGCCCAAGGTGCTGCAAAACACCTCGGGCTTCGTGTACTATGTGTCGATCACCGGCATCACCGGCGCTGCGGCCGCACAGGCAGGCGATGTTGCGCCCGAAGTCGCCCGCATCAAGGCGGCGACCGACCTTCCGGTCATCGTCGGCTTCGGCATCCGCACGCCCGACGCGGCGCAGGGCATCGCGGGCGTCGCCGATGGCTGCGTCGTCGGCTCGGCCATCGTGGCGGCGCAGGCAGACGGCAAAACCGCAGCCGATGTGCTGTCCTTCGTCAAAACCCTTGCGGATGGCGCCCACCGCGCCTGACTGCGCACCCCGTCCCGGCACCGCGCAACCTCCGGCATGGCTCGGGCAGGCATGTGCTCGGCAGGATGAAGACAAGGCGCCGCGCCCCGGCTTCATCTTGCCCCTTGAACTCCGGGGGGCCCGAAGGGCGGGGGCAGCGCCCCCTGTGCCCGTCGCGCCTGATGACCGTCGCGCCTGATTCCCGCGAGCGGCCTATTGCGCGGCGATGCGCGCGGCGCCCTCAAGGCCCGCGCCCTCGTCACAGCCCAGCATGATGTTCAGGTTCTGAACCGCCGCGCCCGACGCGCCCTTGCCGAGGTTATCCAGCACCGCCACCAGAACCGCCGCCCCCGATCCGGGATTGCCATGCACCGACAGTTCAAGCCGGTTGGTGCCGTTCAGCCGCTGGGGCATCACGCGGGGTTCGTGAACCGACGGCGCGACCACGGAGACGAACCGTTCCCGCGCATAGGCGGCTTCAAGCGCGGCCTGCGCGGCGGCCATCCCGTCGGCGCCAAGCCGGGGAAGCTGAACCGCCACCGCCATGCCCTGCGCGTAATCCCCGACAGAGGGAACGAACACCGGGGCGGCGGTGAGCAGCCCGTGCCTGCCGATTTCGGGCAGGTGCTTGTGACCCTGGGACGCCGCATAGAGAAAGCCACCGCTTGTTTCGCCAGAGTCGAATTCCGCGATCATCGCCTTGCCGCCACCGGTGTATCCGGACACACCCGAGATCGCCAGCGCGGCATCGGGGGCCAGCACGCCAGCGTCGACCAGCGGGCGAATCAGCGCGATGGCGCAGGTCGACCAGCAGCCGGGATTGGACACCAGCCGCGCCGCCGCGATCGCCTCGCGCTGGCCCTTTGCCATTTCGGGAAAGCCGTAGGCCCAGCCATCGGCCACCCGGTGCGCGGTGGACGCATCAATGATCCGGGTGCCGTGCGGTTCCGACAGCGCCACCGTTTCGCGCGCGGCGTCATCGGGCAGGCACAGGATCGCCACATCGGCCTCGGCCAGCGCATCGGAGCGCGCGCCCGTGTCCTTTCGCAGCTCGTGCGGCAGATGAACCAGCAAGATGTCGGCGCGCGCCGCAAGGCGCTCGCGAATCTGCAATCCCGTTGTGCCGGCTTCGCCGTCGATGAACACTTTCCAGGCCATGTGTGCCTCCGTTGATGCATGATCGCCCCTTAGCACAGCGCGGGGGTGATGGAAACGCGTGGTATCGTGACGGCCCGGCGCGGCTTTGGACATATGTGGCGCGCACATCGCGGTATTCGCGCGAGAAGATTGCGCCATATGCGCCAAGGCGGTAAGAAAACCTGACCGGTTTGAAGAAAGGGAGGGCCTCATGCCCGTGATCACCGAGATCGAGGACCTCAGGCGCATCTACAAACGCCGCGTGCCCAAGATGTTCTATGACTATTGCGAAAGCGGCAGCTGGAGCGAACAGACCTTTCGCGAGAACCTGTCGGATTTCGAGCAGATCTATCTGCGTCAGCGCGTGGCGATCGACATGACCGGGCGCAGCACGGCGTCGCAGATGATCGGTCAGGACGTGGCGATGCCGGTGGCGCTGGCACCCGTCGGGATGACCGGCATGCAGCACGCCGACGGTGAAATTCACGCCGCCCGTGCCGCCGGAAAGTTCGGCGTTCCCTATTGTCTTTCGACCATGTCCATCTGTTCGATCGAAGATGTGGCCGAAAACACCGACGCGCCGTTCTGGTTGCAGGTCTACACGATGAAGGACGACGATTACACCCAGCGGCTGTTTGACCGGGCCAGGGCGGCGAAATGTTCCGCGGCGGTCATCACGGTCGATCTGCAGATGCTGGGGCAGCGCCACAAGGATATCAAGAACGGGCTGTCCGCCCCGCCCAAGCTGACTGCGAAATCCATCGCAGACATGAGCTGGCGTGTGCCCTGGGGGCTGGAAATGCTTCGGACCAAGCGGCGGTTCTTCGGCAATATCGTCGGTCACGCCAAGGGCGTCGGCGATGCCAGCAGCCTCAGCGACTGGACGCATCACAATTTCGACCAGGGGCTGAACTGGGACCGCATCCGCGAATTCCGCCGGATGTGGGACGGCCCGCTGATCATCAAGGGCATCATGGACCCGCGCGACGCGCTGGAGGCGTGCAATGTCGGTGCCGATGCCATCGTGGTCAGCAACCACGGCGGGCGGCAGCTGGACGGCGCGCTGAGTTCGATCCGCGCGCTCGGGCCCATCATGGATGCGGTGGGCGACCGGATCGAGGTGCACCTCGACAGCGGCGTGCGGTCGGGCCAGGACGTGCTCAAGGCCCTCGCCATGGGCGCCAAGGGGTGCTGGATCGGGCGGGCCTATGTCTATGGTCTTGGCGCCATGGGCGAGCGGGGCGTGTCCGAGGCGCTGCGCGTCATCCACAAGGAGCTGGACGTGTCCATGGGGCTGTGCGGCCGCACGGACGTCCGTGCGCTGGACCGGGACATCCTGATGATCCCGCGCGGCTTTTCGGGCGACTGGGAAGACTGAGACGTGGCGGCACGCGGCCCGGCCGCGGGGGGATGACCGGCGGACCGATTGTGAGAATCGCCGCCACCGCGCAGAACGCGGCAGGCAGACCGACGGCGCCGGTCAATCCGCCGATGAACGGCGGGCGGGCGAAAACCCCGCGCGGTGCGCTGTCGGACGGGCCGTCGGCCCGGCGATGACGATTTCGACCCGCAGCGCGGTGGCGGCGATGCCGGCCGCGCCCGTGATCGCCCGCCTGTCGGTGATCGGCTGCGCAGAAAGCAGTTGAGAAAGCCGCCAATCCAGTCTAATGGGGCGGCTCTTATGCGGGGTGACAGCCTTGGAGGCACCCCGCCCTTATCATATGGAGATACGACATGGCTGGTGAGATTCCTGATCTCGAAGTCCTGGAACGGTCGGGGACGGGCAAGGGCGCCGCTCGGCAGGCCCGCCGCGATGGCATGGTTCCGGGCATCCTTTTCGGTGGCGAGGGCGACCCCCTGGCCATCCAGATGCCCTTCAACGTCCTGCTCAAGCGCCTGAAGGCAGGCCGCTTCAAGTCGACGCTGTTCAATCTGAAGATGGAAGGCAAGGACGATGTCCGCGTGATCTGCCGCGACGTGCAGCGGGACGTGGTCAAGGACCTTCCGACCCATTTCGACCTGATGCGCTTGCGCCGCACCAGCCGGATCGCTCTTTATATCCACGTTGATTTCATCAACGAGGACAAGGCCCCCGGCATCAAGAAGGGTGGCGTGCTGACCATCGTGCGTCAGGAAGTCGAGCTGAACGTGCTGGCTGGCGACATCCCCGACCACATCACCGTGGATCTTGAGGGCAAGGACATCGGCGACGTGATCCACATCTCGGACGTGGTGCTGCCCGAAGGCGCGCGACCGACCATCGACCGCGATTTCGTCATCGCCAACATCTCGGCGCCGCGCGGCCTGAAAGCCGCGGCTGACGACGAGCCCGAAGAGACCGCCGAAGAATAAGCTCCGGCATTTCGACAGCTTTCGACGGCCCCGCCAGCGATCGGCGGGGCCGTTTTGCGTTTGTCCGCCTGCCCGCCCCCGCGATCCGCGAAAGCCCCGGGAAAAACACCGCTTGTGCCACAATCGCGGCCAACCGGCGCCCGATTGCCTCTTTATGCCCGATTGACAACGCCGCTAGCGGCCAGGGGCGACGTTCCGCCCGGAACGGACGGATCGGCCGGAAATCGACCGGAAAAGGGCACGGGAATGAAGGATTACGCAGCACCCTACGCGCAGGATTTGGCGAACGGTCCCGGACTGCTTGATCACGTCGCTCACAGCGCGCCCCGCCCCGATCGCGGCCCCCGCGTGGCGGTCATCCTGCCCTGCCATAACGAGGCCGCCGCCATTGGCCAGACCGTGCGCCAGTTCCGCGCCGCGCTGCCACGGGCGCAGATCTATGTCTATGACAACAAGTCGACCGATGGCACTGCCCAGGTCGCCCGCAACGCCGGTGCCATCGTCCGGTTCGAACCGCGCAAGGGCAAGGGCAACGTCGTGCGCCGCATGTTCGCCGACGTCGAGGCTGACGTCTATGTCATGGCCGATGGCGATGCGACCTACGATGCCTCCAGCGCCCCGGCGATGATCGCGCGGCTGATCGACGACAAGCTCGACATGGTCAACGGCGCACGCCTCAGCACCGACGCGGCCGCCTATCGCGCCGGACACAGGTTCGGCAACCGGCTGCTGACAGGGCTGGTTCAAACGCTGTTCTCGCGCCAGTTCAAGGACATGCTGTCGGGCTACCGGGTGTTTTCGCGCCGCTTTGTCAAAAGCTTTCCGGCGCTCAGCCAGGGGTTCGAGATCGAAACCGAACTGACCGTGCACACGCTGCAACTGCGCATGCCCGCCGATGAGATCGAAACGCCCTATTGCGCGCGGCCCGACAACTCGACGTCCAAGCTCAGCACCTATCGCGACGGTTTCCGCATTCTCAAGATGATCGGCCTGCTGGTCAAAGAGGAAAAGCCGCTGCAGTTCTTCGCCGCGGTGGCCGGAATCCTGGCGCTGCCCTCGGCGGCGGTGTTCGTGTCGATCCTGGCGGAATTCATCGAAACCGGGCTGGTCGCGCGGTTCCCGTCGCTGTTGGTGTCGCTGACCGGGATCGGGCTGGCGGCGCTGTCACTGGTTTGCGCGGTAATCCTGGAAACCGTGGCGCGGGGCCGACGCGAGGCGCGTTACATGACCTATCTTCAGATTGCAGGCCCCGAGGGCCGTCACATCCCCGGCCCTCGGGGCTGAGGGTAAACCGGGGGCGGTGATGATCCTAGCGATTCAGAACGTGTCGCGCCGAAATGAAATTGACCACCATTCCCGCCGCCGTGGCGGGAACCAGCGCCAGCACGGGCAGCGCGCGGGCGATGTCGCTGACGCTCAGCACCGCCAGGAACGCCGTGTAATTGACCGCCAGCCCCAGCGCCATGGCTGCGAGATAGGACAGGAATTCGCGCAGCGTCGGCGCCGCAGCGGTGCGGAAGGTCAGCCTGCGGTTGACGCCCCAGGTGACCAGCACCGCCGCCAGGAACGAGGGCAGCCGCGCCAGCGCCGGGCTCAGCCCCAGCATTGTGCCCAGCATCAGAACGCCCGCGTCCGTCGCGAACCCAAGCCCGCCCGCAACGGCAAAGCCGACCAGATGGCGGCGCGTGGCGGGTTTTGGGGCTTGGCGCGATTGGGGCACGGGCGGATCTCGCAGGGTGAAGCGCGGCAATTGATGCACGCAGGGCGCCGGCAAGATCAAGCATTGCCTGCACTTCTTGCCCCGTCGTGGCATGCGGATCACGCCTTTTCAAATGATACCGAAAGCGGCACGCCCGCTTCCCTTGAACACGAGCAGCCCCGATGAGCCAGACCCGAACGCCCCTTTGCCACGACCGACTGCGATGGATTCCTGTCGCCGTTTTCATCTACCTTTGCGCCATCACGATCAGCAAGATCACCGGCCTGCCCGAATTTCTGGTCGGCATGACGAACGATTCAGCCATGCGACTGGTCGAGGTGCGCGACCTGCTGAATGGTCAGCCCTGGTTCGATCTGGATCAGACGCGGCTTGGGCTGGAAGGCGGGTTCGAAATGCACTGGTCGCGTCTGATCGACGCGCCGATTGCCGGGCTCATTCTGCTGCTGGATCTGTTCACCAGCCGCGCCAGGGCCGAATACCTGGTGATCGTCGCCTGGCCTCTGATCATGCTGGGCCTTGTCATGTGGCTTGTCGGGCGCATCGCCGCAACCCTGCACGGGCCGCGCGCGGCGCCCCTTGCCGCGGCGCTGTCGGGATTCATGATGTTGCAGGAAGCGCGGTTTCTGCCCGGCGCCATCGACCATCATAACGTGCAGATCGTGCTGTTGCTGGTTACGATGCTGGGCGTTCTGGGACGCCACGACAGCCGCGCGCTGCCCGCAGGCGCCGGGGCGGCGCTGGCTGCCTCGCTTGCCATCGGAGTGGAAACCCTGCCGTTGCTGGCGGTCTGCACCTTCGGCATGGTCGGATTCTGGCTGGCGCGCGGCACGCCCGAGCGCGCCGCGACGCTGCGCTTTGCCGGTGGGGGCATTGGCGGGCTGGCGGTGCTGTTTCCCGCAACCGCACCCGCCTCGGCCTACGCGGGGGGCTTTTGCGACGCGCTGTCGGTCGATCTTGCGCTGCCCGCGGCGCTGGGACTTGGCGCGATGGCCGCCTGCGCATACGCCGTATCGGGCCGCGCGCTTGCGGTGCGGGCGGGCATCCTGGCGGCGCTTTTTGCCGCCGTGGGGGCATTCGCGCTGGCGGTGATGCCGTCGTGCCTGCACAATCCGCTAGAGTCGCTTGATCCCTATCTGGTCGACCGCTGGCTGACCTTCGTCACCGAAGCGCGGAGCCTGGGCGACCTGATCGCCGGACCCGCCATGCCGTACCTGTTCGGCTACTACGCCCTTGGCCTTGCGGCGATGACGATCGCGGCCGGTTTCGCCTGGGCGCGCAAAAGCGGCGACTGGCTGCTGATGACGGTGCTGCTGGCGGGCGCGCTGACCATCACAATCTATCAGTTGCGCGGAGCTCCGGCCCTGCTCGCGATCTCGGCCCCGGTGCTGGGCGTTCTCGTCACGCGCCTGCACGAAGACTGGCGGGCCAGGCGGCGCCCGGCTGCCGGGATCGGGGCGATCGCCTGTTGCGTGCTGGCGATGCCGATGACCTGGGGCGAATTTTCAAACGGGGCGAGCGCCGTGCTAAGCCGCGTTGCCGGGCCGGCCGAAGCCGCGCTTGCGCCCCGAAAGGACAGGCGGGCCTGCTTTACCCCCCAATCCCTGTCCGCGCTGGCAGCGCTGCCGACCGGCGTGGTGTCGGCACCGTCGAACTTCGGAGCCCAGATCCTGCTGCACAGCGATCACCGGACCCTGTCCGGCCCCTATCACCGCAACCAGTCCGGCATGCGCCGCCAGCTTGAAATCACCATGGCCGCCACGCCCGAGGCAGCAAAGGCCTTGCTGGTCGACACCGGCATCGACTATGTCGTCCTGTGCCCCGACGACCCCGAGCTGGCCACGCTGCATCGTCACGGGTTCACCGGCTTCGGGCATCTGCTGGAAACCGGCGAGCGTCCCGATTTTCTGACGCGGGTGCCCCACGGCGACGCGAACAGCGGGCTGATGATCCTTGCGATGCGCCAGGCGGATTCGGGGGCTAGGGCGCCAGACGAGTGACGGTCAGCGTCACCTTGCCCCGGTTGTTGCCGTAAAGGCGCCAGACATCATTGGCGTAGCAATAAAGATACCCGCTGTGACGGGGTGAAAACGTGCCGCCCGCGCCGATGGCGAGGGTCTCGTGCGGGATCACCTTGCCGCGCGCCTCATCCGCACCGCGCCCGTTGGCGATCACGCCGACCAGCGAGAACCACGGCAGATGCGCCGCGCGACGGGCCCCCCAGACCACGGCGCTGCCATTGCCCGGCCTGCGCCGCAGCCGGGTCTGCAGGGCGTTCGAGGGCGCCGACAGCAGCCAGAACGCCTTGAACAGCGCCTGTCCCGGTTCCGGCCCGGCCGGCGTGCAGCGAATGCCCAGATCCAGCCATTCGCCTGACGCCTCAAGGCGATAGCGGTTGCCCTTGTCCAGCCAGAGGCCGGTGGCGTTCCAGCGTTCGCGGGCAAAGACCGGCAGGCGCGCCGTCCCGTCCAGGCGGCGCTCGGGCCAATAGTCCGGTTGATCGAGCGGCGGGCTTTGCCGCCGGGCCTGAACGCAGGGATGAACCGCATCCGACGGCAGATCAAGACGGGGCACCGCGCGGGGCCGCCGGCGCCCGAGAACGGCAAAGATCCCCCGCGCGGAGCGATGCCTGACGCCGCGCGCGTCCGGCGCGATCTGCGACAGCGCCCGTGCATCGAACGTCAGCCCGCAGGCCGCCGCCTCGTCGATCATCCAGCGCAGCGAAATATCCCCCAGCCCCCGTTCCCGGTAGCCGCCGCCGATGTCGGCATGCACGCCGGGAAACCATACCTGCCGGATGTCGCGCCCCGCGTCATGGCCCTGCCACAGCGTCGGGGAAAAGCTTTGCCGCCGCTCGTCGATGGCCAGCGCGTGGCGCGCGGTCTGCACCGACTTTCCCAGATGCGTGTCGTGAAACCGGTACCGGCTGACCCGTCGCAACACGTTGATGCCGAAATCCTGCGGTATCCCCAGCGCGCCCACGGTATCCCACACGCCCATGAAGCGGATCGGCACATCCAGCGCCCGGGGCAGCGGCGTGTCCCACACCGTTCCCGCAGGCAGGCGCCGATAGGCGGCATAGGCCGCGTCCACCCGATCCCAGCGCGCGGATTCCCCCGTAACGGCGCCCAGATCCAGCAGCCCGCAGCGCGCGATCATCCCGGCAAGGCTGCGCACCGCATAGGCGCCGCGGGAAAACCCGAACAGAAACAGCGCGTCGCCGGGTTTCCAGGTGGTGGCAAGCCAGTGATAGGCGCTCTTGATGTCCTCGCCCAGACCGATGCCCAACCCGCCCTCACGCAGGCGGCGCAACAGACCCCCCGACGTGCCGACGCCAAACCTGTAATAGGCGGTCTGCGCCAGCCCGTCCGGCCCTGCCCTGACAAGGCTCGCCTTCAGCCGGACCACATTCGTCGGCGACGGCAGACCGTTCACCTCCTGTTCGGGGCTGTTCCACGTCCCGTCGCAACATATCACCAGCCGTGCCATTCCGGGATCCTCAATAACTTCGGTTGAAACACTCACAGGATGCCGCCATCCGCCCCGCACGCGTCAAGGGTGAAAATTCCGGCCGGCCCTGCGGCGGTCCGGGCGGCAGCATTCCACGGCACCGGACAGTTCGAAAAATGTCTAAAGTCCTTGGCTCTTTCCGCGCCTTCGACCCACGGGCGGTGAGCATAGATTTACACATTTCGACATATGAATGGACGCAAGTTTTGCCGGAGTGACGATGAGATACCAATCGATTGAAAGCGCATGTGAGGTGGCTCTGACGCTCTGTCTTGCGACAGCTGAACCTGTCTGCGCCGACAGGCTGCGGACCGGCGGCGCCGGCGTTGCGCTTGGCGCGATGGCCAATCCGGGCGGGGCGTTCCAAACGCGAAATCCCGGTGCTACGGTCGAAATTCTGCCAAGCCCCGGCGGCGGTGTCGAAATCACGGCACCGGCCGCCGGTGTTCCTGATCCGACGGTCGGTTCACGCCCGTTGAAGGACAGCGAAATCGAACCGGTCATCGAGGCGCGTCTCTTTATGCCACCACGCTGCCGGTCATCGTCACATCGCCCGAAACCCGGACCGACGGAACCACCACCACCCGCCAGCTTGCGGGCATGAACGCGGGCACGCTGCCGACCTGGCCGCCCGGCGAACGCGGGCGCATCGTACTGCGGTCGTACTGCGACCCGCGTCCGAAACCAGATGCAGATCCTGCGCGCGCTGTCGGACGACGTGGCACAGGCGATGCGCGCGGCATTCGAAGACACGGGCCTTGTGATGATGACAAACGATCCGAAAACCGCTGACATCCTTAAAAACGTCAGCGGATCCATCGGCGCTGTCGCGCCGGGGCAGATCGCGACGGAAAAGCGCCGCCAGAAGGGTCTTGCGCCGGATGGCATCCTGCCACAGCCGTCCGCGCGAACCGATGACGGGTCACGAAACGGCCCGGCGCCCCAAACCGGCATGGCATTTCACAAGAGCCTGTATCTGGTTCAGACATCCGCTGTTTCGCCCGCTGCGCAAGCGTTTGCTGCCGTTGTCCATCCCCCCCCGAAGGGCAGGACACCCTGGATTCATTCGATCACGCCACGCCGCAGGAATAACATGAAAAACGCGCCCCTTCATACTGCCTCTTCGGTACCGGTCGCGGCCACACATCTTGCGACGGTTGTGGCGCTGATTGTTGCGGTGCTTGTCGCCGTTCTGCCCCCGATGCTGCATTTTCATTTCGCCCAGCAATTTGTTAGGGGTGTATCCCCTTGACGCAAGTTTTGACTCGCGCCGGAACTTTTGAGGGGCTATCCATGCCATATGGTGGACGTCCTCAAGATTTTTCGAGCAACGAAGGAGATTAGCTTCTTCCCCGGCTGGTCGAGGCCAGAGGCAGAAACGGGTTACGTTTTCTTCGACGCGCCCTTGGAAATCGGCGGCGTAACCGAAACGGGGTTGGTCTTGCATGGCGGTTGTTACGAAACCTACCCGGACTGCAATGTTACCTTTGAGTTGCGGATAGCAAAATCTCCGGGTCGGCGCTGCCTTCCTATGGAGAGGATAGATTGGCGGTCTCTTTCTGGAGGGCATTCAAACATCAGAGGGCCAGCGTCCGAATGGTCTGGGGCAAAAGTGTCAGATACCCACCTGCATGAGTTCGATCTGAACTGGACAGGAAGTCCCGAGAGGTTGAGGAAAAATGGTTTGACGGTTGCGAGAGAAATCACGGAAGCCGATCTCGTGTGGTAATCCTCCCATTTTTAATGGGGTCCAGCCGTAGAATTCATGCGGCTATTTTAAGTTTCATGGCGGGTGTTATGCCGCCAATGCCCATGTTGGGTCGCTCGTTGTTGTAAGTCCAGAGCCATTCGGTTGCCTGATCTTGTGCCTCCTCAATGGTTTCAAAGATGTATTGGCTCAGCCATTCACCGCGAACCGTGCGGTTGTATCGCTCAATATAGGCGTTCTGCTGGGGCTTGCCCGGCTGGATATGTTCAAGCCGAACACCTTGCTTCTCAGCCCATTCCATCAGCTTTCCACTGATGTATTCTGGGCCGTTGTC
>NZ_QLMG01000066.1 GCF_003259905.1 Salipiger aestuarii
CAGCCTTGAAGAAGCCGGGGCGCGCCTCTTCACCTTCACTCGGCTTGACCCGTCGCAATGGAAATCGGCCCGGACCACCAACGCCATCGAACGCCTGAACGGGGAGTTCCGCCGTCGCATCAAGACCCAAACCGTGCTGCCCTGCGCCGAAACCGTGCCGATGCTGCTCTGGGCGCTGCTCGCCTCAGGCCAGATCCAGATGCGAAAGGTCGATGGCTGGGAAACCCTCTCTCAGCCCATCGAACCGATGCCTCTTGACCTCGCCGCCTGAAAAAACGAGCCTTCAAATGCCCGGAGCACGCCGACAGGGAATTTCCACAGCATTTGCGACACGACCGGCGTGCCCATCCCTGATTCACTTGTTTTGAGAGTGGAGGGTTCGGCGATGATGGGTCCAAGGCAAGTTGCACAAGGTGCTTTGTTTTATGAGTTCTCAATCGAAGAGTTTGTGCCGAAGGATCATCCGATGCGGGGGATTGATCGCTTCCTCGATCTGACAGATGTGCGTCCTTTGCTCGCTCCATACTACAGTGCCAATGGCCGTCCTTCGATTGATCCCGAATTGATGATCCGGATGCTGCTGTTGGGTTATTGCATGGGCATCCGCTCCGAACGGCGGCTTTGCGAAGAGGTTCATGTCAATCTGGCCTACCGCTGGTTTTGTAAGCTTGATTTGGGTGATCCTGTTCCAGACCATTCGACGTTCTCCAAGAACTGCCACGGTCGTTTCCGCGAGAGTGGTCTGTTCCGCCATCTGTTCGAGACAGTTTTGCAGCGCTGCATGGATGAAGGCCTGGTCGGCGGTCACAGCTTTGGCGTTGATGCCAGCCTGATCCCGGCAAATGCGAACCAAACGCGTGGCGTTGATAGCAAAGAAGGACTGCCAAGAGACCTGACATCCCGTGCCGTCGATGAATATCTAGAGACCCTGGATGATGTGGCCTTCGGCGCAGCAACCAAGGTCGTTCCCAAATACATCTCACCGGCTGATCCGGCCGCTCGTTGGACCGGGGCCGATGGCGGTGCTGCCTATTTTGCCTATTCCACCAATTATATGGTTGATTTGGAAAATGCGGTCATTGTGGACGTCGAACCGACGGCTCCGATAAGGCCCGCCGAAGCGCGGGCCGCGAGGGACATGATCGACCGCGTCCACGAGCGGTTTGGTATGAAGCCAGACAAGCTGGTCGGTGACACAGGCTACGGATCAGCGGAGATGTTGGGTGGGCTCGTCGAGGATCGTCAAATCGAACCGCACATTCCGGTTTGGGACAAATCCAAACGAACCGATGGCACATTCTCTCGTGAAGACTTCGCCTATGACCCTGTGGCAGACAACTACACATGCCCAAACGGCAAGGTGCTGCAGACATATCGCCGGAAGTTTACCAAGCCACGAAAGCCCAACGGTGGCAAAGATGGCTTCATCAGATACCGCGCCTCCAAACACGATTGCGAGACATGTCCGTTGAAACCGCAGTGCTGTCCGAAAGACCACGGGAGACGCCTTATGCGGTCAGTGCATGAAGCGGCACGAGACGTCGCGCGCGATATCCGAAAAACCGACGCCTACATGACCTCGTTCATTGAAAGGCGCAAAGTCGAGATGCTGTTTGCTCATCTCAAACAATACATCGGATTGCGAATGATGCGGCTTCGAGGACCCAAAGGAGCCACCGAACAGTTCCAACTCGCAGCAACAGCACAAAACCTCCGGAAACTGGCAAAGTTGGTGCCAGAAACAGCGCCAACGTAATAGGAAACCGCGCTCGCCCGCTTCTCGCTCAAAATCGAGACGACCAAAACATCGACTTCTTCAACAGTATCATCGCAAAGCAGACTGCTGTTACCTTGGCCACACAACGGTTGGAGAAGGCTGATTGTTGATGTAGCGTTACCCTAAAATAATAAAATATTGAGGTGGGTGATGGCTGGACAATCAAACTGGCGTGCAATTCTTTCGGCATTTTTTGTGGGCGTTGCTGGCGCTATTCAGGTTGGTCGCGTCGCGCCCGTAGCAACCTTTCTACAGCAAAACCTTGAACTTGATTTATTAAGCGTCGGTTGGCTGGTATCACTCATTACGCTGGCGTCCGCACTCTTTGGATTGTTGGCAGGCTACCTCGTTGTCAAGAATGGGCTGCGTGCTTCGATTGTACTTGGTGCGCTTCTGATGGGATGCTGCGCGTTGATTGCAGCGTTCGCAGCATCAGTCCCCATGCTGATCGGATCGCGGATATTTGAGGGGATTGGTTACCTTGTTGTCGTGGTCAGCGCACCAACACTCATTGCGCGGGACGCCTCAGCAAAAGACGTTCCATTCGCGCTTGCTATGTGGGGAACATTCTTCACGTTGGGCCTCAGCATCGCGGCGTTTGCAGGTGGTATTGTATCCGAGGTCGCGGGATGGCGTGGCTGGTTCTTCACAAGCTCTGTGCTTGTCTTTCTTGCAGCGTTATTCGCTTTCATAGCAATTCCAAAAGATGTTAAATCAACTGAAGACGCACCAGATGTATGGACCACTTTGTTCGAAATGCCCAAATCAGCTTGGCTACTCGGGGCCGCATTTCTCGGCCTGACCCTTTTGACCCTCTCGATCCTCAGCCTTCTGCCAACATTTCTTGTCCAAGAACATGGGTTCAGTCCGAGCGCTGCTGGCGGCATTACAGGTAGCGTTGCGCTTGCAAGCATTGCAGGAAGCCTGACCTACGGGTTACTTGCGCACCGGTTTTCAGACACCATCATCGCATCCGGTGCCTCTATCACGTTGATCGCATCCGGATTCCTGGCATTTAGCAACGTCGCGCCACCGATGCAGATCATTACTTTTGCAGCATTATCGATCTTCATGTCCGGGCTGCTCGTGGCACAAACCTTTGCAGCAGTGCCAAAGCTGGCAGGTACGCCACGCTTGATCGGCCCAAGCAATGGGCTGGTCGCGCAGCTCGGCAGTATCGGTGCACTGACAGGGCCACCCATGGTGGGTGCCCTGATATCCGCTGCTGACTGGGACGCCATTCCGGTGGTAGTCACAGGATTTACACTGTCCTTTGTGATCCTGTTCATCCTTGCGCTAAAATCTCATAAAGCCACGTCGCTGGGGAAAGTCACATGAAGCAAACAACACTCTCGCCGGAACCGGACACCAAGTCGCCCGCTGGTGCAGATATAAGGTTCATCATGGATGGCTTGACTGGAAACATGATCCACAGCACGGTTCCGCCGCGCCAAATCAACCGTGCAACCATTCATGCGACTGTCTGTGAGTTCTGGTACGTATTAGAGGGCGAGGGAGAAATCTGGCGTAGGCATAACGACGAAGAACGGATCACATCGCTGACCAAGGGCGTGTCCATCGACATTCCCGTAGGTACGGCATTTCAGTACCGGAACACCGGCGCAGCTCCGTTGCGTTTTATCTGCATCTCAATGCCACCATGGCCCGGCGATCAGGAGGCTTCCCATCTTGACGGCCCTTGGAAGCCGTCCATTTAAGGCAGCTTTATGCAACATTGCCGCCATTGGTTTGGATGATGCCAAGGTCCGAAAAGTCCCGCACTTTGCCGGTTCATGCGGGGCGCAGCGAAAGTCTGTAGACCCTGAACCAACCATTCGTGACCAGCGCAGCTAACGGCGGTTGAGAGCCTATCCCTTTGCGACCAGCGCGGTGCCGCCGCCGTCAGGTTGATGTGCCGGAAACGGCCCTGACATCGGGTGCACAATTGTGCCCATTTCGGCGCGCGACAGAGGACGAGGTCGCATGCCATCATGTTCGCGCAGCGAGTCGCTGCCGTTCTTTGAAACCGTGAATCCATGAAACGGGCCGGGCGTGCCGTTGTGGTCGAGGCGTCAGGCGCTTCCCGCAGGCAATTGCCCGGCCCGATCTTCATCCGCACGCCCGGGCCTGGTCGCGCAGGACGGCGTAGTCACTAAGCATCCGGACCACGACCGCGCCCTCCGGCAAGGTAGCCACCTCGGCAGCGGCGCGCGCCTGGTCGGTTGCGCTGTAGGGCACTACGGGCGGACATGGCGCGCGCGCGTCAGAACTGACCGTTGCGCATCCGCTCAACCAGAGCATCGCGATCAGCGGGACGACGGCTGGCGGCATCGAGCATCTGGCGCTGAATTTCATGGGTTGTCTCCGATGTTTGCAAGCGTTCCGCCAGCCGCCCGGCACGCTCCCCCGCGCGGCGCAGGTTCAGCAGGAACAGGGCGATGGTGGCGGCGGCCAAAAGCAGGCCCAGCGCTTTGCGTGCCGGGCCGCTGGCGAGGAGCGTGGCGGTCCAGCCCATCACCTCTGGCCTCGCTTCCAGTCATCGATCCGGGCGTGGATGGCGACGGCAATGCCGATCAGGGCCACGGCAATGAACACCCAGCGCAGGGTGTCGAGGTAGGGTACCAGCGGCAGGATCGCGGATTGGGTTTCAGCCAAGACGTCCTGTGCCACCTCGACCCCTGCTGCGCCGACGGTCGCCACCCCCGCCGCGCCGCTGCCTTTCAGCGTGCGGCTCTCGGCCAGCACCTCGCGGGCGGGCGGCACCTCCGACACGAAGGACGTGGCGCGTGCGGGGAACGGCTCGCCCCAGGACCGCGCGGGCCCGAGGTCGATGTGCATGAAGTCTGAACGAGGATAGGTGCCGAAGCCCAGAAACCCCACAGCACGAGCGGCCTCGGCAAACGTCGCCGGGTCGTGGTTCGACATCGCGATATCGAACGCGGTTCCGAGCATGTGCCTGGAGCGCGGTGCCCCGCCCACGGCACGGTTGTGAGCCGGGCTGCGGTAGGCCGAGCGCACGATCAGCGGCTTGCCAAGCCGGTTGCGCAGGGTCTGCAGCTTGTCCATGGCCTCGGTGTTGATCTTGAGCGCGCCTTCGCGGCGACTGGCGATCTCGGCGGGGGAAAAGCTCGGCCAGCGCCAGGCGCTCTCAGGCACGTCGCGGAAATGGGCATAGGATGTGGTTGGCATATCGGTCTCCAGAAATGCGAAACCCGCCTTCTGGGCGGGTGGATGGCAGGTTTGTTGATGTGGTAGTTGGTCAGTCGCTGCGGCTGCGCTGAAACGCTTCGAACATCAGATCACGCATGGCACGGATGTCGGTCTCGATCCGCTCCAGCCGGTCGGCGTCGCCCTTGCGGTCCTCGGCGCGCTGGCGATCGACGCGGTCGCGCTCGGCCAGAAGCTCGCGGTCCAACCGGGACAGCATGGCGTCATTGGTGAACGCCCTGCGCGAAACGGCGGCCAGCAGGGCGATGGTGCCACCGATCAGCGCGGTGATGGCGGCGGTGATGCCGTGGTCGCGCAAGGTCGCGCCAACCTCCTGCACGAGGGTGTTACGTTCTGTCATGGTGATGTCCTTCGATGATCGATCCTCATGCGCCACTCAGCCGATCTTCGCGCCCCAGAAGGACGTGTGCTCGGCCGCGAAATACCCATCCTGCGCGCGGAAATATCCCTGCAGCTCGACTGTGTCGCCTGCGCTCAACGGCACCATGGTTTGCAGCCAGATGGCGGTCGCCAGCGAGACATGGGTAGCAGAGCTCTCACCGACGGAGCCCCGGATTTCCGTCGCACCGTTCAGCACCAGCCGCCCGCGCATCCGGGCCGAGGTGCTGGAATTGACCTTGAAGAGCAGCGTTGCGCCCAAATGATAAGTGCCGTCGACGGGCGCGGTGAACCGGTTTGTTCCGGCATCAAAACAGCCCTGATCGTTATAATCGGTGTTGTTGAGGGCGATCCTGGTCCAGGTGCCGACGCCGACATAGTTGTCGTAGTCTGTATAGGCCTTGAAGCGGGGCAGCCGCGGCTGATCGACGATGCCACTCGTGTTGTCGACGATCAGGCCGTCGAAGAAGGTGCTGCCATCGGGCGAGACTGCGAGGCGGAGCCGGTCAGACCCGAACAGCCCCAGCAGCGCCTTTGTCACGAAACCGGTCTGCAGAGTCAGGCCGAGATCGTCGCCCGCAGCCTCCTTGTTCATGGTGTAGAATAGATCGCCGGTGCCACCTTCGGCTGTGGTCTTCGCGGTCCAAAGGGCGGCGTTCAGCTTGGCGGAGAACGGGTTGGCGGGATCGGCGGTGGTGCCCACGCCCAGCAGCGCGAGGTTCTGTAGCGACTCGGGTGTCGTCCCGATCCAGCCCGCGCCGTCATAGACCAGCAGCACGCCCTCGTCTTCGACCCATGCCCGCCAGCCGGTGCGTGGCGGCAGGCGCAGCCAAGCGCCGTCGGCCCAGAGTGCGACATTCGTGTCCCAGCCCGCCCAGTCGCCCGCGCCGCCAGAGGCGACAATATACCTGACGCCATCGGCGGGCGAACCGGGCGGCGCAGTCAGATCGCGATCGAGGACGGAGAGCTGCACGAGCCCGTCGAGGATCCGCAGCGCCTCGTTGTGGGTAACGTGCTTCTGAGCCTGCGCCGCCAAGATGTAGGGCAGAGCCAGGTTGGAGGTGGTGTCGGACATGACGGTCCTCAGAGTTGGAGAGTGACGGTTTTGGCCGCGCCCCGGCCGATCAGGGCGGAGAGCTGGTAGATACGGATGGTCAGCGTGTCTCCGGGGCCGAGCAGTGCGCCCCAGTCGGTGGTCTGATCGGCCGCAGTGTAGATGGCGTTGGTCGTGGTTGTGGTCAGCGTGCGCTTCACCGTAGCCCCGTCGAGGATCGCGAGCTCATAGGCTTCGACCTCCTCGATCAGCGGCACCTCGACCGCGCCCCAGCTGTCGGCCGAGAGCGCGCGAGACCGCCGCGTCCAGCGAATGGTCAGATCGCCTGGTGTACGCGGCCTGCGCCACGGCTGCTCGACATGGACGACAGAGAACGGTCGCAGCCCAGCGCCTTCGGGCGTGAAGGGAACGGCAATAAAGGTCTCGTCGCTGACGGGGTGGCTTGCCGGACCGATGCGCCAGTTCCATGGCAGTCCTAGATCGGCCTCGGCGATTGGAAGTGACGCCAGCGCAGCGTCCAGCACCACGACCCGCGCGCCTGCGTGCGCCGGATTGGCCATGGCCGCTTCCGTGCCGCGCTGGCCGCGAAGCAGCCGCGTCAGGCGATAACGACCCGGCGCAATCAACTCGGCAGCACCGGCCTGCACGATCTCCCACATGCCGGGCGCGCTCTCGATGGCCAGCGCATTGGCTCCGCCGAACAGGGTCAGGTCGGTGACGCTTTCCAGCGTGCCGGTCAGCAGATCGATGATCAGCGCATTGCCGAGATCGAAGCGCGAGGTGGGGCCTGCGTAAAAGTCAGAGACAAGTTCGCCGAACCGCGCACGGCTGCCAAACGTGGTCAGCAGCTCGAACCTGTCCGTCGACGGGCTGCGAAAAACCGCCATCTCCCCTGGCCAGGGAACGGCATGGGCGGCGACGAACGGTCGATGCGCAGGCTGATCGTCGGTGAGCTGCGGCAGGTCCATCAACACCACCTCGGGCGCGCCGAACACGACGGGGCTCGAGAGCGACGACGGACGTGGCGATCCGGGCGGCATATCGTAGGCTGCGCGGTCCTGATGCACCGCCTCGATGCCTCGCGCCTCTGCGTCGGCAATGGAAAAGAGCCGCAGGTCCATCTGCCGCCCGTCATGGTCCAGCGTCACGACATCCGCCGGATCAAAGCCCAGCCTCGAGGGAGGCAGACGAAACGCGGCGGTCTCCCGGCCCGTCCACGCCTCCATCAACGCCCGACGGCAGCGGCGTTCGGCTTCCTCGGGCGGAACGGCCATGGGGAAGCTCTCCGAGGCGATCCGGGTGGTGTCCACCGTGATGCGGCGCGCCTCAACAAGGGCGGCGTCATAATCCTCGTCGGCACGCGCCACCTGCCATTTCAACGCCTGAGGCAATTCCGTCTCCTGGCCGCGCGTCAGTTCCAGCACGTCGCCCTCGCGGGCCGCGACGAGATCGTCGTGCGTCACGCTTGCTACGGCGGCGCGCCCGCGCATCACAAACCGGATCATGCCCTCGGTCTCGACCGCGTCGAACCCAAAGTGGCGCGACAGCGTGGTGATCGAAGCGCGCGGGCTTTCCAGCGCAACAATCGCATAGCCTTCCACCGCGCCCCAGAGGCCGCTGACATCGAGCCGGGTCTTGGGTATGCCCGCCCGCAAGCAGAGGTGGCGGACCAGTGCCGCCAACGACACCGCCCCCAGCCGCCCTGTCAGCCAGTGGCCGAGCCGCCAGTTCGGCCCATCGGTCCAGACATCGGTCAGTTCCGGAAAGAAGGGATAGGGCCGCGCGTCCCATGTCCAGGCGGCGCATTCGGGTACATGCACCATTCGGCCGCTGTAGACAGATGACACCGGATTATTCGCCGGGGTCGCCCACCAGAGGTATGTCGCCTCGAGATAGGCCCGCTGGATTGCATCATCCCGCCAGCCACGTGAGAAATACGGCGTGACACTCTCCGAGGACTTCGGGTCGAAGAAGACGTTGGGCTGATTGGTGCCGCGGTCAATGGCGGGGCAGCCAAGCTCGGTAAACCAGATCGGCTTCGACTGTGGCACCCATGCCGTCGGGCTACCGCTCTCCACCCCACCCGGGCGGTTATAATGCGGGTTCGACCACCAGCTTCGCAGATCCTTGGTGCGGAAAACCCACGGTTTGCTGGCCGCGCCATCGGTGATCTCCGTCCGCACCTGCGCGGCGCGATCAGCCTCGGAGCCGTAGAACCACTCAAACCCTTCGCCGCCTGCGATATTTGCCTGCAGGTAGGACCGGTCATAGACCGCAGGCCAGCCTTCGGCTGCATCGGCATGATCGAATCCGTCGCGCCAATCCGAGAGCGGCATGTAATTGTCGATGCCGATGAAATCGATCTCCGGATCGGCCCAGAGCGGATCGAGGTGGAAGAACACGTCGCCGCTGCCATCGCCCGGCTGGTGACCGAAATATTCCGACCAGTCGCCCGCGTAGCTGATCTTCGTCGACGCCCCAAGGATCGCCCGCACATCCGCCGCCAGGTCGCGCAACGCCTGCACCGCCGGATAAGTGCTGGCCCCGGAACGGATTGTCGTGAGCCCACGCATCTCCGAGCCGATCAGGAAGGCATCGACCCCGCCCGCGACCGCGCAGAGATGGGCATAGTGCAGCACCATGCGGCGTAGGCCCCAATCACCGGACGCGCCGGTCCAGCTGACGTTCTCGCCGGAAACAGCAAAGTCTGAAGGGCTGGCGCTGCCAAAGAGCGCCGCGACCTGCGTCGTAGCCGTGGCGGTCTTGTCCATCGATCCGACATAACCCGCTGCAGGCGAACAGGTGATCCGCCCTCGCCATGGAAAGGCGGGCTGGCCCGTCCCGGCCGCGTTGTCGGAATACGGGTTCGGCAGGGTGTTGCCGTGCGGCACATCCATCATCAGGAACGGATAGAAGGTGACGCGCAGCCCTCGGGCTTTCATTTCCCGGATCGCTTGCACCACCGTGAAATCCGCAGGCGTGCCGCCGAAATTCGCCCGGTTCTGATCATCGCGACTGACCAGATGCGCGGCAGAGCGGCTCACGCCATTCACCGACCATGCCGCTGGCGTGGTGTTTTTGGCAGCGAGTTCGACTTTGGGCCGAACCTGACAGTGCCCAGCGCGGAGATCATCGCCGAACCAGGACACCACCAGGCTGATGCTCTCGACCTTCGGCGCGGATGCTTGCAGCCGGTCCAGCGCCACCACCATGTCTGGCACATCGGCCCGGGCGTTCAGGTTCTCGGCCTGCGTTGCTCCGCTGCCACCCTTGCGGATCGCGCCCGTGGCATAGGCAAACTCGCCGGAGGCCGGGATCATGGTGACAGCGCGGGTCAGGCCTTCGGCGGTGTCGGGATCAGCCAGCGGGCGGAACACCTCGAAGGACAGCTGCGGCAGACGGTTTCCAAAATTCGCGAGCGCCAGATCTTCGAAGACGACATAGGCGGTGCCGCGATAGGCTGGCGCGTTGCCAGTGCCCATCTTTGCGGCGATGAACGGATCCGCCCCCTGTGCCTCGTCGCCTGGATACCAGCGCCACGTCACACCGGACAGAGCCATCGGCTTGCCGTCGGCCCAGACGCGGCCGATGCCGGTGATCGGACCTTCGCAGAGTGCGACCGCGAACGACGCATAGTACAGATACTCGGTCGTTTTGACCTTGCCACCACCCCCGCCTCCCTTGCCGCCGCCTTGCGTCGTGGTGTTCGTCTCTTCTCGGAAATCGGTCGCCCAGATGATGTTGCCGCCGATCCGCATCCGGCCGTAAAGCCGCGGGATCACGGCCCCTTCGGTGGCCGAGGTGATCCGCAGATTGTCCATCCGCGCGCCTTCGATCCGTTGCGTCGGTGCAAGCGACGAGACGATCCAGCTGTCGACCACCGATCCGATGGTAGAGCCGATGTAACCGCCGATCGTAACGGCGCTGACCCCGAGAATTCCCCCGCCGATGCGTCCTCCAATGGCCGCACCTGCGGCACCGAGAACGAGTGTGGCCATGTCGAAATCTCAGCGTTGCGGGAACAGGAAGGCGAAGGCGATGCGCCGCCGCCAGGACGGGGTGAGCGGTTCTTCGATGACGCCGAGGCGCTCGTAGGCGTGGAGGAAACTTTCGGGCCCGGTCAGGATCCCGACATGCTTGGCGATGGCGCGGGGCTGCATGCGAAAGAGGACCAGCGCGCCGGGACCGGCCGCCACAGGCTCCACCTCGGTCATCATCCTCCGCGCGCCATCGGCCAGCACCTCGCGCGGGCCGGTCTCGCCCCAATCCCGGCTGTAGGGCGGAATCGGGAACGGCTCGGGGCCCACCTCCTCGCGCCAGACGCCGCGTGCCAGCCCAAGGCAGTCGCAGCCGACGCCCCGGAGGCTGGCCTGATCGTGATACGGTGTGCCGAGCCAGCTGCGCGCAATTGCAATGACGTGCTCCGAGTTGGCGGCGCTCACAGCACGCCACCTTCGTGCCCGCCATCTTTGGTGGCATAGCGGAGAACCGCATCCTGACCGGGAATGTGCGGAAAGCCGCGAAAGTTGATGGCATTGGCGAATTTCGCAGCGCAGGCTTCCATACGTTTGTCGCAACCCGCACGGATCGTGAATGTGGCGGCCTCGGCGATGGACCGCACCGGCGCTTCGAGCAGCGTCAGCACCGCAATGCCGTCTGCCACGTCATGCGAAATTATCTCCGCACGCCGCCCTGTATTCGCACCGCTGGTCCACTCAATAGTGCCGAAAGTGAACCAGCCGGAGGCAAAGCCGCCGAGGCCGGAGGCGGTGAAGGCGCGGTCGCGCAGCAGGTCAAGGACGGTTCCCATGCCTCTGAAGGCCGGATCCTCAAGATCAACGCCGCAGCGCGCATCGCCGAGCTCGGCGTCGCAGGTCGCCTGAAACGTCCGCCCCACCGTCTGGCCGAGGACATGGGCCAGCGATCGCACCTCGGCCACGAAGGCCAACCGCCCGCGTCGGATCTGACCGATGGCGCCGCGTCGCATCAGCACGCGCTGACCTGTGTCGGCCCAGTTGACCCGCCAGACCTCGACATCCGCGTTGTCCCAGCGGCCGTCGAGGATATCGGTCTCGGTGATCCGGTCGGAGGTCAGCACGCCCTCTGCGTCCTGCGCATCCACCGACAGGTCCGAACCTGAACGAACTTCAGATGCCGTGAGCCCGCTGTCCGGCTCGAAAACGGTGCCGTCAAACCTCAGCGTCCGATCATGATCGGTGAAGCCGAAGCTCACGCCATCCGCGCGGGCAATCCGCCAGCACCAGGACAGCGTCGTCGTGCCCTCGTCGAGATGGGCCTGCAGGTCAGGGTTCATATTTTTCATCGGCGCAGTTCCAGCAATGGAATGGAGGTGATCGAGCCTAGTCGCTCAATGTCGTGCGTCACATCGAGCGCGTCGCTATCAAAGCGGACCGGCACGTCGAATTCGAAGCCTGCGGTGATCGCGGCGCCAGCGCCGGGCGCGGAGCTAAAGATGACGAGGCCAGTGATCGTATCGACCGACCACCCGGAGGGCTGCTCCACCCCGCCAAGCGCAATCCGCACAGTTCCCACCACTGGCTTGGCGATGGCGCGCGTCCAGGATTGCGCGCCGGAGGCGTAACGCTTCACCAACTGGAACGCCGTCATCGTGCCGTCTCCGGTACCAATCGTCTGGTCGGTGGGCGATGGTGTGCCCGAGGGCAGGCAGGATTTGTGATCGCCCCAGTCCCTGAACCGAAAGCCATGCAGGCGGCCGTTCCGCGCCTCGAAAAATGCCACGACAGCCGCCAGATCATCAGCGCGGCGAATGCCATAGGCGACGTCGTAGCGCCGCCGGGAGTTCGCCCAGCTGGCGTTTCGTTCCTCGTCGCCAGAGGCCAGTTCGACGATCTGTGTGCGGCGTTCCGGTCCGCCCCGCGCACCGCGGCTGATATTGTCCGGGAACCGGACCTCATGAAACGCCATCACATGCCCCTTCGCCCGAGCGACACCGCGCGGGCAATATCGGCGGCAACCTGCGTCCTGGACTGTCGGAAGCTCTCAGCGTCGCGCGCCATGATGGTGATGTTGACATTGCCGCCAGCGCCGTAGTTCTGTGCCTCCCGCCGTGACAGCACCCGCTCGCCGCGCTGCAGGATTGCGGGCACTTCGTCATGCCGCAGACCGGCGACGCCGCCTGAATGCATCCGGGGGGCAGCCGCGAAGGCCATGGCTGGGACCATCCGCGATGGCCCACCCGATCCAACCACGCCGCCCGCATGCAGGATGTTGGCGAATATTCCGCCAGCGCCGCCCGCACCTCCAAGCACCCCACCCAGTGCGTTTGCGATCGGCCCGAGGATGAACTTACGCGCGCCGAGCTTTGCCAGATCGGCAATCAGCGAGGTGACCAGATCGCCAAACTTCAGCTTGCCGGTCTTCACGAACTCGCCGACCGCATTCTCCGCCGATTGAAACGCGCTGACGAGGCTCTGGCCGATATCCCCGCCGATATCGCGGGCCTTGCTGGCATAGTCCGACAGCGCCGTGGTGACCGCCTGCCAACCCGAAACAGCGGCTTCGGTATCGGGTTTGGCGGCAGCGGCCGCAGCCCCGGCTGCAGTTCCCGCATCCGTCGCCGCCCGCCCGGCATCCCCGAGCGTCGCCTCAAACCGCTCTGCCGCCGCAGTGGCTTCATCCAGCGCATCAGTGCCGGTATCATCCCCGCCTGACATGGCGTCGCCCAGCGCCTGCAAGGCCGGGCCGACCCCGTCAAACGCCCCGGCGCGGGTTGTCGCAGCACGCTCGCGGTAACGGTCGGCACTGTGCCCGGCGTTGCTGGCGGCGTGTTCCAGCATCGAGGCATAGGACATGGCGCCAAACCAGTCGATCCGGCTTTCAATCCCGATCTCCTCTGCCACGGCATTGAAGGTGGGGCCGATCTTCCCGAGAAACTCTGCCCATTTGGTCGACAGGAACGCCATCAGCCGGGTCCAGATGCGCTCGATATCCGCGCCCAGCGCCCGGAAATCATCGGCGAAGGATCCGGCGGTGGCGGTGATGCCGTCCCAGACCGCCTTGGCGACGTCGCCCATCAGCCCCATGGCCGCGCCAAATCCACCCGCACCCGCAACGAGCTTCTTGAACTGATAGACCAGCTCGCCCGCACCGACGATCAGTGCCCCGATGCCGGTGCGGATCAGCGCGCCGCGCAGGAGAACGAGCGCCGTGGCGAGCCCGCGCACCGAGAGCGCCGCGGCGGCCATGTCGGCCACCCAGCGCCCCGCCAGAAGGGTCGCGAAGGTGGCTGCATAAGTGGTCAGACGACCGATGTTGTCGAAGAGGCCGCGAATGGCGATGCCCAGCGGCCCGGTCTGGCTCGCGATTGCCGCCATGGCGGCAGCGACGGCTTCCAGCGCAGGCGCGGCAGCGATGGCCAGTTGGTTTGACAGGCCCCGCCAGATCAGGCCGAGACGGGAGATCGCGTCATTGGTGCGTTCGATCTGGTCGGCATCCTGCTCCGAGACGACGACACCGAAAGCCAGAACATCCTCTGTCGCCTGGCGCAGCGTCGCCGTGTCGATGCGCGACATGGCGATGGAGCCTTCCTCGCCGAAAAGCTGGCCCGCGACCGCCGCGCGCTCGGCTGCGGGCACAAAGCTTTCGATGGCGGCGTTGATCGCCCCCACCCGCTGGTCCAGCGGCAGGGCGATCAGCTCATTGACCGAAAGACCGAGCCGGTCCAGCGCATCAGCGGCTGGGCCGGTTCCGGCGGCTGCCTGGCTGAGCCGTCGCGTCAGATCCTTGGTTGCCTGCTCGATGCCCGAGATGGAAACACCGGCCAGCTCGCCCGCCCGCTCCAGCGTCTGGATCGACGCGACAGTCGTGCCCAGCGATTGCGCCAGCTTGGCCTGCGCGTCGACAGTCTGCAAACCCGAGCGGACCATGGCCACGCCAGCAGCAGCGGCGGCGACCACGGCGGCGGCCGCAGCGACTTTGACCCGGCGCGAGAAGGCCGCCATCCGGGCATTCGCCACTTCCATCTCCCGGCTGAGACGCCCGAAGCCGCGCGATCCGGCCTCACCGACGCCTTCCAGCTCGGCACGCACCTGCCTTCCGCCGACCGCTGCAAGGCGGACGCTAACCCGTTTTTCCGCCATTAGAATGTTCCATCTGTTCGTTGAGTTTTGCCACCATCACTGCCTCAATCACGGGCAGCAGTTCGGCCACTGCGACGGGCGGGATGCCCAGCGCATCACCGAGTGAAAGTGCGGCCGACATATCCCAGCCGATCACCGCGCCGGGCAGCACGCGGAGCTGGCCGCCGAGGCGGCCGACGAGGTCCCAGACCTGCCAGGCTTCGAATGTAGCTGGTCGGTTCAGCCGCGCCGGGCAGTCTTCGCAGGTCGCTTGGCACGCGTCGCAGTAGCGCTCGCCCCCGCCGAAGGACCATTCGGCGAGAGCGCGGAGACGTTTTTTTCCTGTTCTAGCAGCAGGCCTTTGGACACATAGGTCAGCTGGAAGGCCTCGAAAATCGGCCAGATGTCGAGAAGTGCGTCGACAGCGTCGGAACTCGGGTCGATCGCGTTGCCGTCTGCATTGCCGATGCCCTCCCAGGACAGGACCGCCCGCCGCGCCAGTGCCTTGGCGAAGGCGACGGCGCGTTCTTCGTCGGGCGCGTCCTCGGGGACCGCCTCTACGGCCGCATCGCTACGGGTCGCCACCATCAGCGCGGTGGTCAGGGGGCGCAGCTGCACGCGCACCCCGGGTGCGAGATCATGCCAGCGCGGCGCGTTCGTCAGATCGAGAGTGAGCATCAATATACCTCAATGTCGTTGATCAGGGTGGCAGTGCACATCCGGCCGACCGTGCTGTCGCGCGCGGCTTGCCAGTCGAAAGTGGCCTGCACGCCCTGCGGCCCGGAAATCTCGATCCGGGGGCGCGGAAGGTAGACGGCGTGCACGGTGAAGGTGAAGCTTTCGCCCGAGGGTAGCACATACGCGAACTCAAACTCGCAGGGATCGCCGTTGATCGCCTGCGTCACCAGCGTCTGATCGGCGAACCGGACCTCGATAGAGCCGGTCAGCGCGGCGATGGAGGGGTCGGCCCCATCAATGCGGCCGTCCGAACGGATGGTCTCGATCCGGTCGAGGTTATTGGCGTAGGTGATGTCGGCCGACACCACATTGCCGAGGGCGGATCCATTGCGCATGATCGCTCCGTTGAAATGGCCGAAGCGCTGCAATTCGAGTGCGGCAGGCGTTCCGACGCTGGTGATTGTGCCCACAGTCTCGCCCTGCGCCACAAGCCGGGCCGTTGCCGTCAGCAGGCCAGATCGCTGCATCTGCCAGGTGATCTGGTCGAGCACGCAGCCGGAATACATCGCATAGCGCGGCACCTCCGGCATGCCGGTCTCGATCGACATGCTGGGCAGCGTCCAGGACCCCGACTGGAACTCGTGCGTCCAGGGGCCGGTGCCGGTCGTGGTCGGGTCGCCAAAGGCCGCCTTCATCCAGAAGCCGAAGGCCTCGGCGTCGAGCGGCACCACGACATCGCCGTCGGCCGTCACCGCGTCCTTGATCGGCGCCAGCGGATCGCGGCCGTAGCCGAGCAGCTCCGAGTTCAGCAGCGGCTGCTCCGCGCCCAGCGAGGTGCTGGCGAAGGGCATGCGGGTGAAGCCGCTCACGGGCGGCGTTCCATAGGTCGTCTCGAACGCAAGCGCCATCAGCGCCCGCGCCCCCTGGGCTCGTGCCATAGTGTTCTCCTCGGGTTGTCGGGATCAGGCCAGCGGATCGGCCGTCGAATAGTGCACCACCACCGGGATGACGGCGGCCTTGAGACTGGCCGCGCCCTCGATAGGCAGATCAACCGGGCGCGGTGCTTCGGCTTCGACCCAGTCACAAAGGCCACCCAGCGTGCGGTCGGCGGCGAGTGCTGCGCCGATGCTGGCGGTCAGTGTGTCGAAAGTGGCGTCACGCGCCGCACCTTGCACGACCGCTTCGATCTCGGCGCGGTGCTGGTAGTGGTAGCGCAAGGGCGAAAGCGTCACTTCGGGCTCGCCGGGTTCGCCGTCGCGCAGGATCAGCAGGCCGTCGGCCGGGACACGCTCGGGCAGAACCTCGCCGCGCAGGACGGTGGCGGATCCTGATTGCAGCAAGATGTGCAGCGCGGTGAGCATGGTTTCGCGAGAGGTGGCCATGAGAAAGTTATCCGATCGACACAGTCAAAGGATGGCATCACGTCCTTTGTGAATTAGCTGCTTTCGATGCTAAGCTGCGGAAAACGGACGCAACGAGGGTTTCATGAGCGCAGTATTTTTTACCTATGTTTGGGGTAGCCACGGCAAAAGAGGCGGGCCGCTGACCTTTACCAGTAAACAAAATAGAACCGTCGCCGTTCGCAGCACACAGGAGGGAGACTTCGCTTTTGGTGTTGTCAGCCGAAACCCTGGCGATCCAAACGTACAAATCCCTGATGAATGGAAGGGTCGCGTTTTAAATGTCTGGCAGATAAGCCACAGCACGGCTGACACCTCCGAATTCGGAATTGAAGCGGCGAACACTTGGGACAAGCTGGAAGACGGCAGCTATCGTTGGCCTTACGCCCTCCAACCCATACGCACGTGGATCATCCGGGATGCCCCAGAGTTTCGCGAGCTTCCGGGATACACTGCCTCGACCCACACCCAGCGCGCCATTACGACCTTGCAAGACGTTGGTGACGAGTTGGCGGCGACTCTTATAGACCTCCTCGCCACGAACGGTGAAGAGCTGGAAGTGATGACACCGCGTTTCCAGACCATGGAAAATCGAGTGCGGCAGCTGCGGCAGAAGCACCCTTTCGCGATAAACGGATATGCTGTCGAGCCGAACACAGAGGCTACGAACAGCATTTATGTCGCTACCCTTGGGAAAGGTGGTCGCGTTGTGAAAATCGGCCATGCACAAGATGCGACGAAGCGCGTGACCGAATTCAACAAGTTCCGGCTGTCGTCTGAACCGCAGTGGGTGTTGCACACAGACCAAGCCATCGGCTCCGTGCAGGACGCCATTGATGTGGAGAAATATCTGGGTGAGACGTTTGCAAATCATCAGACGGAACCGAACAACAACGAGGTTTACGTCAACCTTGATCCGATGGAAGAGAGGTGGCTCGGGTTGTCTGAACAGGCTCCGGGCGTTTTCTAAGTGGTTTTCCGCCTTGGTTACGCCGCCACCGCCCCGGGCATCGGCTGCTTGAAGTAGGCCTGATCGGGGGGTCTCCCGTCAAGCGATGAATGCGGGCGCCGGGTGTTGTAGAAGCTCAGGTAGCGGCCGATCCCGACGCGGGCCTCGGACACGCTGGCATAGGCCCGCAGGTAGACCTCCTCGTATTTGATCGTTCGCCACAGTCTCTCGACGAAGACGTTGTCCCGCCACGCCCCCTTGCCATCCATGCTGATCTTGATCTCATGGGCGGCCAACACCTTGATGAAGTCGGTGGACGTGAACTGGCTGCCCTGATCCGTGTTGAATATCTC
>NZ_QLMG01000067.1 GCF_003259905.1 Salipiger aestuarii
TGGATCAGCAGGGAGCCACGCTTGCGCAGCGCCGCGTTGTCGCTGGACCAGTTCATGGTGCGGTCGCGGGCGGGAGGAGGCTTGCTCATCAGGCCCGTCTAACCGCATGGATTTCCGTTGTGAATCGCCCGCAGTCAGAGGTCTGCAACAGCGCCGTATACGCCCTTCATCCCGCGCTTGAAAATGCTGAAATAACCTTCAATCGTGTTGGTGTGGACGACACCACGGCCATACTCGCCCTTGCTGTGGGTGGTGAAGTCGTGATCTGCAAAGTGCTTGCCGAGGCCGGTGTATTGCTTCGCTTCGTCGGTGTAGACGGCCGCCTCTTTGGCGATGTTTGCGTGCAAGATCGGGACCAGAGTTCCTTTGGTCACACCTTGACGACGAAAGACTTGGAACGGCCTGTGGTGTGGTCCACAAGAGAAAGCATAGCGTTCTTGTGGGCGTAACCGCGCGCACCCTCCTTCTTCTTGTGCTTCTGACCGATGAAGGTTTCGTCAACCTCTACAACGCCACCACCAGAGCCGAATTGCACAGTGCCATCGGTGCGCATCGCTTCGCGGATGCGATGAGCCATAAACCACGCTGTCTTGAGGGTGACACCAAGCGTGCGGTGAAGTTGGTTGCTGCTGATACCCTTCTTGCTGGCGCACATCAGGTAGATCGCTTGCAGCCACAGGCACATGGAAACGTGGCTGCTTTCAAATATGGTGCCGACTTTCACTGTGAAAGGCTTGCGGCACTTGTAGCATTTATAAGCGCCGATACGGGTAGACTTGCCGCCCATCTTAGACACGCGCTCACGCTCGCCGCACTTAGGGCAAGTTGCGCCATGGGGCCAAATGCGCGCTTCGACATAGGCGTACGCGGTTTCTTCGTCATGGAACTCAGGGCGGGACAGAACGGACATTTTTGACACTCACTTTGCTTGTTACCATTCTAGCAAATCAAAGTGGGTACGGTAAGTATAATATCGCCCCATTTTTTAGGCTGCGATGACCCCCCCCTTGCCCGCGCCCTTTTGCGCCCGTCGTCCGGCAGACTTTCTGCGAGGGCTGGCCAGCGGGATCTCCGTGCAGGATCCCGCGTTCGACATGGATCTCAACCCCTTGTAACCCTTTCGGACATTGGTGCCGCCATGCGCGCCGGCTGGGCCGATTTCGTCGGCAGCCGCCCCGAAACGCGCTTGATCGCGCTCGTCCTTGCCCTGCTCGGGGCGGTGCTTCTGACGCTCAGCTTTCTGGGCGCGCCGTTGTCGTTGCCGCTGCCTCTGCTGGTCGGCCCGGTCGCCGCGATCGGGTTTTACGAGGTCAGCCTGCGCCGCAAAATGGGCGAGACCGTGGACCTGTTCACTGCGTTCCGCGTGCTCGAAAGCCCCGCGGTGGACGCGGTCATGACGACGGGCTCTGTTCTGGCGCTGTTCCTCGCAGCCTGGCTTGGCGCGATGCTCGCGCTGTTCGAAGGGCTGATCGGTCACGCCACCGATGCCACCCTGCCCGACATGCTGCGTACCGTCGCGACGACCGCGCCGGAGCACCTGTTCCTCGTGCCGAGCATGGCCCGCGGCGGCGCTATGGCGCTGGCGGTGCGGACTATTTCGGTGGTCACCATGCCGATGCTGTTCGACCGTATATCGGTGCTGACCCCCGCGGTCCGCGCGTTGCTGCGACTGACCGGGCAGAACCCGGCGGTGGTGATGGCCTGGGGTGGCATCGTGGCCGCGAGGCTGTTCCTGGCACTGCTTTCGGCCCTTCTTGGCCTGTTGTTGCCCTGTCGCTGCTGCGCCATGCCTCCTGGCACCGGCATCGCCGCGCTGCGGTCTGACGCAAGCCCCCGATCGCAAACGGGCCAGGCCGCATCGCCTGACCCGTTTGCCGTCATAGCGTCAGGACGGTCTGGCCAGTGGTGCTGCGGGCTTCCAGCGCGCGATGAGCATCGGCCACTTGTTCGAGCGGGAAACGCTGACCGATGCGAATCTTGACATCGCCGGACAGGACCTTGCCGAACAGCATCGCCGCCATCTCCCGGCACACCGCCGGATCCGCTATATGCGCAAACAAGGTCGGCCGAGTCACCTTGAGGCAGCCCTTCTGCGCCAGAATACCAAGGTTGAACGCCTCGACCGCCCCCGAGGCATTGCCGAACGAGATCATCATGCCCAGCGGTTTGAGACTGTCGAGCGACCCCCCGAACGTCGATTTTCCGATGGAATCCATCACGACATCAACGCCTTTGCCGTCGGTAAGTTCGCGCACCCGAACGGGCCAATCCTCGGTCGCATAGTTGATGCAGGCGTCGGCGCCGTGCTCCAGCGCAAGGGCACATTTTTCGTCCGACCCAGCGGTGCCGATCAAACGCAGCCCTTCGGACCTGGCCCACTGACACGCGATCAGCCCGACGCCGCCCGCAGCGGCGTGAAACAAGATCGTGTCCCCGGCCCGAAGAGGCGTCGTGCGATGGAAAAGATACTGCACGGTGAGCCCCTTGAGCATCATCGCCGCACCCTCTTCGGCCGATATGCCGTCCGGCAGTTTGCAGACCTGCGCGGCGGGCATCACGCGCGCCTCTGTATATGCCCCCGAAAGCGCTGCGGCATAAGCAGCGCGGTCGCCGACGGAGAGATGGGTCACTCCGTCGCCCACCGCTTCAATCACGCCTGCCGCCTCCATCCCCAGCGCATGGGGCAGTTGCATCGGATACAGGCCCGACCGCTGGTAGCAATCAATGAAGTTCAAGCCGCAGGCTTGATGGCGAATACGGATTTCGCCCGGCGCTGGCTCGCCCACGTCTCGGTCGACGATTTTCAGAACCTCGGGACCGCCGTGTTCCTCGATGATCACTGTTCTTGCCATTCAATGTCTTCCCTTTGTCGGTCCGCGGAGCCGAAGATTTTTCGTACGAAAAATCTTCTCTCGCCCAGGTGTTTCGCAAGTTTCGGTAAACAAGATTTTTCGTACGAAAAATCTTGGCGCTCAGCTCACTTTCAGCACGATCTTTCCGATATGGCCCGAGCTTTCGATGCGCGCATGGGCCTGCGCGGCTTCATCCAGGAGGAATTCCGAATCCATCACGGGTGCCACCCGCTGAGCGTCCAGCAAAGGCCAGACCTGTTCACGCAGCGCCTCTGCGATCCGGGCCTTGGCCAGATCGCTTTGCGGGCGCAGCGTGGATCCGGTCAACGTCAGTCGCCGCGTCATGATCTGGGCAAAATTCAACGCAACCTTCGGACCTTGCAGGAATGCGATCTGGACAAGCCGTCCGTCATCGGCAAGCGTCTGGACGTTCCTTCGAATGTAGTCGCCCCCTACCATGTCCAAGATCAGGTTCGCCCCGCCCTCGCCGCGCAGAATCTCGACAAAATCCTCATCCTTGTAGTTGATGGCGCGCTCTGCTCCCAGATCGCGGCAGGCCTGACACTTGTCCGCGCTGCCGGCCGTGGCAAAAACCCGGGCGCCGAACGCTGACGCCAACTGGATCGCCGTCGTGCCGATTCCGGAAGAGCCGCCATGCACCAGGAATCGCTCCCCGCTTTGCAGACCACCGCGCTGAAAGACGTTTGACCAGACGGTGAAGAAGGTTTCCGGCAGGCAAGCCGCCTCTCGCAGCGCCATTCCCGCAGGCACGGGCAGGCAATGCGCCGCCGGGGTCGCCACGTATTCCGCGTACCCTCCGCCTGGAAGCAAAGCGCAGACCGCATCCCCGACCTTTGGCCAGTCGACACCGGGGCCGACGGAGGCAACCTCGCCGGATGCTTCCAGTCCAGGTAGGTCGCTTGCCCCCTTGGGCGGTGCATAGCTGCCCGCCCTCTGAAGCGCATCGGGGCGGTTCACGCCCGCCCAGGCGACGCGGATCACCACCTGCCCATGGCCGGCCACGGGCAAGGGGCGTTTGCAAGGTCGCAAAACCTCGGGACCGCCGGGTTCGGAAATCTCGACGGCGTGCATCATGTCAGTCATTCGGTCGTCCTATCTTGGGGCGGTCCAGCCGCCCGGCAGGTCGTTGCGCGCAGCCGAGCGCGGAGCACGGATCTGGCCCAGCACCTTGTCCGGCCCGGCCAGCACGCGTTTCATCAGCGGGTTGCCCCGCATTTTCGCCTTGGTCTTTTCGATGCGCATCACATCCTCGATGCGCCGATCGAGAAAGGCCCAGGTCGCGTCGCAGTCGGGCGAATCATCGCCCAGCCAGTAAAGCACCGTCGACGAGAACACCGCCGCCAGCGTTGCTCGCTTGCTGTACCAGTTGAAATCGCGCGCGGTATCGCCAAGCGCGTCCCAGATCCGGTCGGCGGTGCCCCAGATCAGCTTGGCCCCGTCTGCGGCATAGATCGGCAGCGCGAACAGCGTCGTGCCACGCCGCACCGCTTCGCGGTCGGAGACGATCTCGATCCGGGTGCGCACCGCGCGCGCGACGATGTCGCGATAGCGCATCCCGTCGCTGCTCATTTCCGCCAGCTTCGCCGCCATCCGGGCATCGCCGCGCCGGTGAAACGCTACGGCCATGTCCACGGCACCGCGCGGGAAAAGCCCCCGCGCCACAACGGGGTTCACCCCCGTATCCGCCACTGCCGCGCGAAAGGTCGTGTCCGACCATCCGTCAAAGGCGACATGGGCCAGCGCCGCATCCAGCAGGCGCCCCGGTACATCGTTCGTCGTGGAATCTGTCATGGGCTTCCTCCTTCGACTCATCTATCTAGGAGCCTAGACAATTTGGCCAACCCTTGCTATACGGCGGCTTCCTGCAAATCCTTGCAACTCCAAACCTAGAAAGGTGGTGAAAACCACATGCAGGTAAGTGTTCGCGACAATAACGTCGATCAGGCGCTCCGCGCTCTGAAGAAGAAGCTGCAGCGCGAAGGCGTGTTCCGTGAAATGAAGCTTCGGCAGCATTTCGAGAAACCGTCCGAGAAGAAAGCGCGCGAGAAGGCCGAGGCCATCCGCCGTGCCCGCAAGCTGGCGCGCAAGAAGCTTCAGCGCGAAGGTCTTCTCTAGGATCTCACGCGGCGATCTTGTCCCAGGGCTGTTGCCCCGGGTCAGGCAGCTGACCTTCCAACACATGAAAACGCTGACCCCCGGGGCACCTGCTTTCCGGGGGTTTGTCTTTTTCGGGGCCTGCCTCACCGGAATCCCGCGCGCGCTCAGCGCCGCAACTTCGCCAGCAGCCGCGCCCAGCCGCCCGGCACCATCGCCAGCGTAAGGGTAAAGCCGGTAATGAACCCGGCGATATCCGCGATCCAGTCCTGCGCCCCGCCAAAGATCAGCCCGAACAGCAGCTGGATTCCCAGCAGAACGCCGATCAGGCCAAAGGCGCGCACCTGATTTTCCCCCGCCACGCCCAGTCGCAGCCACAGCAAATAGGTAAACCCGCCGATCAGGCCATAGACCGGCGGAAACGCCCCGATCAGCGGGCGCTGGGTGGTCGCCAGCACCCCGTACGCCAGCGCCCCCACCACCGCCGCGGCGAAAAAGATCGCCACCATGCGCACCGGGCCCAGCGCCTCGGCCACCATCTTGCCCATCGCCAGCAGCATCACCCCGGCAAAGGCCGCGTGGGTAAAGCTGGCATGCACGAACGGATAGCTGAAGAACCGCACCAGATGCTCGGGCGGCAGGCGTCCGGTTTCCAGCATCCATTGCAGCACCGGCGCGAAGAACGCAAACCGCTCCATCGAATCCAGCCGCCAGCCCAGCGCCGTGGGGCCGCCGACGATCCCGTAAGTTCCCAGCGAAAACACCGCCTCGACCCCGACGATGACAATGCACAGCGCCATGACGACGGGCGGCACGGGGTTCAGGGGGGGCTCGTTGATCGGGTGCACCATGGGGCGGGCTCTTTCTTGACGCTCTGCCGGGGCATCGGTAAGCCAAGCGCACCCGAAGTTCCAGACGGAGTACCACACATGTCCGAGGGCACCACCGCCTTCACCCCGCGCGTCTTTTCCGGCATCCAACCATCCGGAGGCCTGACGCTCGGCAATTACCTCGGCGCGATCAAGCGTTTCGTGGACATGCAGGGAAGCGGCATCGAGACGATCTACTGCGTCGTCGACATGCACGCGATCACCGTCTGGCAAGACCCCGACGCGCTGCGCCGACAGACGCGCGAGCTGACGGCGGGCTACCTGGCCGCCGGGCTGGACCCCACCAGGTCGATCCTGTTCAATCAGTCCCAGGTGCCCGAACACGCCCAGCTTGCCTGGATCTTCAACTGCGTGGCGCGGTTGGGGTGGATGAACCGCATGACCCAGTTCAAGGACAAGGCGGGCAAGAACGCCGAAAAAGCCTCGCTGGGGCTTTACGCCTATCCCGCGCTGATGGCCGCCGACATTCTGGTCTATCATGCGACCCATGTTCCGGTCGGCGAAGACCAGAAGCAGCACGTCGAGCTGACGCGCGACATCGCGGCCAAGTTCAACCACGACTTCAAGACCGATTTCTTCCCGATGACGGCCCCGGTGATCGAAGGGGCGGCGACCCGCGTGATGTCCCTGCGCGACGGGTCCAAGAAGATGTCGAAATCCGACCCCTCGGATGCCAGCCGGATCAACATGACCGATGACGCGGACGCCATCGCGAAAAAGATCCGCAAGGCCAAGACCGACCCCGAACCGTTGCCCGAATCCGTCGAGGGGCTGAAAGACCGACCCGAGGCGCGCAACCTCGTCAATATCTACGCCGCGCTGTCGGGCGACACGGTGGCGGATGTCATGGCGCAGGTGGGCGGAAAGCCGTTCGGCGAATTCAAACCGCTGCTGGCGGATCTGGCGGTGGAAAAGCTCGCGCCGATTTCATCCGAGATGGCGCGTTACATGCGGGACCCGGCCGAAATCGACCGTATCCTCAAGGACGGTGCGGGCCGCGCACGCGCCATCGCCTCGCCCGTCGTGCAAAAAACCTATGAGATCGTCGGCATGGTTGGCGCCTGACACACGGCGAACGCACGGGCCGTCATTGCGGCCCGTGCGTCCCTGCCGGGTCATGACCGCCTGCACCGAGAACCGGTCAACCACGCGCCGGGCGCAGCCCCGATACGCCCATCCCGGCAGGGCCCGCAAACCCTTGTGGAAGCGTGAACAGCCAATGCCGGGCGAAGAATTTTCGGATGAAAATTCCTGGGCCCTACATCCGGGCCGACAGGCGCAGGGCGTGGCTTGGGTCGGTGGCGGCGACGGGCATCACCGGATCATAGGCTGCGCGCAGCAGCGCCGCCACATCCGGGCGCAGAACCACACGCCCGTCGTCCAGCTGCCCCAGGGGCGAGGTTTCGGCAAACGCGCCCTCGTCCCAAGTCAGCATCACCTGCACCGCCTGCACCAGCGCCAGGTCTTCGGCGGGCTGCGATGCCAGCGCCGCATCCATGCGCAGGAACACGAAACACGCCTTGATCGCCCCGTCCGCATCGAACCGGAACGCCCGGTAGCGGTTCGCGCCCGCCGCCTTCAGCCGTGCGACCCGCGGCATCAGCCCGTCGATCAGGCGGTCCAGATCGGGCACGACCAGCAGATCGTCCCAGTCGCGGATGAAAAACATCATGACATTGGCCCCGAGCTCGGGATCGGTTTCGGCCATCTTGTGGCCGGTCATCGCACACACTGCCTCGAACGCGCCCTTGATGGTGGCAAGCGTCGAATCCTCGACGCCAAAAACGAGGGGCGAGAGGGGACGCCCCCAGCGGGCGCACAGATAGGCACCGTCACGGGTGAACAGGGCTTCGATCTGCTGCGGCTGCATAGGGCTCTCCATTGTTGCGCGCCCGCTTATAACGATGGCGCCCCAAAGCGCAAACCGCAGCGATCAGCGCGTCATGGCGGTTGGGCATCACCCATTCGCACGGCGAAAGGCGCATGCCGTCGCTATCGAAATTGCCCGCTGGCGCCCGTCAACAGACCCTTTGCCCAGGCATGGATGCGCTCGTATGTGCGAGAGAGTTTCGAACGGTTCGAGCCTGTGATCGGTTGCGGTCATGTATCGGGCCTTTCATCGCGGCGCTGACATGGCTGCTGGGGGGGGCGATGCGCGAACCAGAAGCGTGCAGCGATCGCGCTGGCCCATCTTCGATGTCTTCCCGAGCCGTGCTTTCCCGCCCGTCGGATGCTGTTTCGCCAGAAGCCGGGGCGTGACACCGAAGGCGCGCGTTCCGCATGACGTATCAAAACCGCGCCCACGCCTGAAGGTGGCCAGGTCAGCCGCAAGCGTTTTGATCGCCAAGGCCGTGACCTGACCATGCTCTGCCGGATGCCCATGCAAGGCACTGATCATCCGGGCGCGCCGGGCAGCTGGGACACACGCTGTGCCAGATCGCTTCCGATGATGGCTACGTCGGACAGCGATGCGCTCTCCCTTTGCGATGGCTTTGTGAAACACTCATCGCTCTGGTCCGATGCGATGCCGTCAGGAGGGGACATCCACGTCATCGACAACGGCGTTACATCGCGGCCACGCGCCGGCCACCGGTCAGCAGCACCGTCGCCGTGCCGCCGATCCACATGCACAGCAGCGCCAGCCACGCGGTCCCGGCAAGGATCGACGCTCCGGTCACCCCGGCCCCAATGGCGCACCCCCCCGCCAGCATCCCGCCGAACCCCATCAGCGCAGCGCCAATCATCGCGTTGCGCAACGGGCTTGGCCCGTCAAACCCCTGCACCTTCAGCTCGCCCGCCCAGGCGGCGGCCACAAAGGCGCCCAGAAACACCCCCGGCACCAGGCCCACGTCGAAATCCAGCACGGCGCCACGGTCCAGAAAGAACATCAAGGTGTGCGCCGAGGGCCCGGTAAAGGTTGCGCTTTCGATCTGCACCGGCTCAAAGGCGACGTTCGAAAGCGCAAAGGTCAGCATCCAGCCCAGCGCCACCGCGAACCCGACCCCCGACGCAAAGACCAGCCGGCCCGTCCCGATCCGATGCCGCAGCGACAGCCCCAGCGCCAGCAGCGCAATGCCAAGCCCGATTGCCAGCCCCGACTCTGGCGGCAGATGCGCCGCCGCCAGCAGATCCATGTTGCGCCCGCCCGCAGTCACCCACAGCGCCGCGATCCGGTCGCGCAGCGGCGACAGAATGCCCGACAGGCTCATCTGCGCCACCACCGCAAAGATCATCCCGGAAATCACCGACCGCAGGTTGCCCGTCGCCGCCATCACCAGCAAACGCCCCGAACAGCCGTTTGCCAGCACCATGCCCGCGCCGAACATCAGCCCGCCGACAATGGCCCCCGACCAGCTGCCGGACACGGCCATCATCCGGGCATTGGCGCTGTCGAACAGCCCCAGAAGCTGCGCGCCCTGCACCCAGACCAGTGCGGTGGAAAAGGTCAGCAGCCAGACCGCGACCCGGTGCTTCATCGCGCCGTTGGCAAATTCCACCACCGCGGCACGCAGACAAAACCGCGACCGCTGCGCCGCCACGCCGAACACCACCCCGGTCGCAAGTCCGCACAGCGCGGCGGTTGCGTTTTCGCCCACCCCATCGACAACCGTGACCAGATCCATGTCGCGTGCTCCCTTCCGAAGGCAGACTCATGCGGTGGAGTGAATATGAATGCCTTGATCCAGATCATGGGCGCGCCGGGCTCCGCATTTCCGGACCCCGCTGGAGGGCGGCGAAGACCCGCCTTTGGGTCCGCCCGGTGGCGCACGCTGTTCAGCGCCGAACCCATTCCGCCCACGAACATGGTGCCGGGCATCGCAGAATTAGGTCGGTTCGGCACGCTGCTGCCGCATCGCCACGGCCCGGCACGGGCCTTGCCACCGGTGCCGGCATCCCGTACGACATGGGACCCGAAACCGCGCTTTGCATCCCCGAGGTTCGCGGACATCGCGCCGTGGCCAGCGCCGAAGGCCCTGAGCATTCTGTTCTATGATCGCACGCGCCAGCTTTGCCGAGGCCGAAAAACCGCTTTTGCGCACCCTGCCTGTGCGCCAACGCAGGCTTGCGAGGCTCGCCAGCGCCACGCAAAGCCCCTAGACCAACCGATATGACCCATGTTGTGCCCCTCGCCGCCGCAAATAGCCTTCCATTCTGGCGGCGCCCTGTCACGCTGCTGTTTCTCATGGCCATGGCCTTGCCGCTCAGCTATGCCACATGGTCGGCGCTGCTCAACAACTTTGTCATCGACGCGGCGGGATTTGACGGATCGGACATCGGCCTGTTGCACACCGTGCGCGAAATCCCCGGCTTTCTTGCCATCGGGGTGATCTTTGTGCTGCTGGTGATCCGCGAACAGGCGTTGGCGCTGTCCGCGCTGGCGTTGCTGGGCATCGCCACCGCCGTCACCGCATGGTTTCCGACCATGGGGGGCATCCTGACCGTCACGCTGCTTAGTTCGATCGGGTTTCACTACTATGAGACGGTGAACCAAAGCCTGCAACTTCAATGGCTTCCCAGGGATCGCGCGCCGCAGATGCTGGGCTGGCTTCTGGCGGCCACAAGCGGCGCGACCTTTGTCGCCTATCTGGTGATCGTGCTGACCTGGAAGCGGTTCAACCTGTCCTACGACAGCGTCTATCTGGTGTCGGGCGGGCTGACCGTGGTCATCGTCATCTGGTGTGCCTTTGCCTTTCCCAGATTCGAAAGCCCGCACCCGCAGCGCAAGAAATTCCTGCTGCGCCGCCGCTACTGGCTGTATTACGCTCTGCAATTCATGTCGGGCGCGCGTCGGCAGATATTCATGGTCTTTGCCGGGTTCATGATGGTCGAACGCTTCGGTTTTTCGGTGGATGAAATCACCGCGCTTTTCCTGATAAACCTTGTGGTGAACCTTGTCGCGGCGCCGATGCTGGGAAAAGCGGTGCACCGTTTCGGGGAACGCCGCGCGCTGATATTCGAATACGCTGGCCTGACGGTCATCTTCATCCTCTACGGCGGGCTTTACTGGTTCGGCTGGGGAGTTGTGCTGGCCTCGGTGCTTTATGTCGTCGACCATGTGTTCTTTGCGCTGGCCCTGGCCCTGAAGACCTATTTTCAAAAGATCGCCGACCCGCGCGACATCGCCCCGACGGCCGCCGTCGCGTTCACCATCAACCACATCGCCGCAGTCTTTCTGCCGGTGCTGCTGGGCCTTCTGTGGCTAGCGGCCCCCGGTGCGGTCTTTGGCCTTGCCGCCTGCATGGCACTGACGTCGCTTGGCCTTGCGCTGATGATCCCGCGGCACCCCAGCCCAGGCAACGAGACGGTGTTTGCCATCCTCGTCCCCGCACCGGCAGAATAACGCGCCCGCAGGGTTCGGCGCGCCCATCGTGCCCTTGCGGAACGGCCCCCCCGCCGCGGATGTGCGACCGGGGGCGGTTGGGCCGAGACCCTGCTGCGCCTGGTAGACGTCGAAGTCCGACACGGTCATCGCGCCCGAGAAATCCTCAAGCGTTGCGATCAGCTCGCGGCCCTCGGCGGTGGACCAATCGTTGTCGTACCACAGCTGGGTGTCGGTGCCGTCGTTGGCGGCCACATAGGCCTCGACCGCGGCGCCGGTGGTCGCCATCGCCTCGTCGATGCCGCCCGACGAAACCACCACCTGACGGTCGTTGCCCGCACCCAGCGCGGCCCCCGCAAAGACAAAGTCGAAATCGTCCGCCGACAGATCGCTGTCGCCGCCCGCCGCATCTTCGGAGGAATTGGCAGACTCGATCGCGCCCCCGTCAAGCAGCGAGATCTCGTCCTGGTCCGGGGTGAAGTCCATGACGATGTCGGACCCGGTGCCCGCATCGAAGTGGAATTCGTCGGCACCAGTGCCGCCCGTGATCCGGTCGCTGCCGCCGCCGATGATGTCCAGACCGGGCCCACCGAAGATGACGTCATCCCCGCCATTGCCGACCAGCAGATCGTCACCATCCGCGCCATACAGCGAATCGTCGCCGTTCAGCAGATCGGCGCCGTTGCCGCCCCGGACGCGATCATCGTCCGCACCACCACCAGCCCAGTCCGAGACACGTCCGGTCTGTGCATTCGGCAGACCATTGTCCGCATCCGACCACGACCCGGTGTGGATTTCATCGTTCCCAGCCCCGCCAAAGATCGTGTCGCCACCGTCGGCGCTGACGTCAAAATCTCCGCCAAGCGCGATGCGGCTGTCGTCGTCGCCGGAAAGGCTGTCAATCCCAGCGCCGCCCGAGACGCGGTCGTCGCCCACGGTGCCTTCGAAGGTCTGTGCGCCCGTACCATAGAACAGATTGGCCCCCACGGCGGCTTTCTGGCGGTCCGCCAACGACAGTGCCGAGGACAATCCCGCGCGTTCGATCTCGCCCGCGGCGGTGGGAAGGATGCCGGTATAGCCGTTCGTTCCACCGTCGACATCGTTGCCGGTGCCTGCGCCGATACCATCCGGCACGTCGATGCCATGGATCACGATTTCGCGCAACGCGAGCGGCAGGATGTCGTCTGACGTGTAATCGTTGCCGGTGACGGGGCTGCCGAACAGGCTGTCATCGTCCAGATCGTAGCTCTGGATGAACGTGTAGGTGCCCCAGCCGCTGACGGTGGGCATTTCGCCGTCATCGTCCAAAGGCGGCAGCACGTCGCCGTACTGGCCGACCCCTTCGAGCACTTCAACCATGCCGTCCTTGTTCGCGTCGTCGGCAAGCGTCGGGGTCACGGAATCGACCGCTGCGCCGTCGCCGTCAAAAAGGCCGTGGATGTGTTGCGCGTGCACCTGATCCGGGGTGACGCCGGTCGCTGTCACAGCCACCTTCGGTCACTGCGTGCCATCGTCTTCGCTGCCAATGGCAAAGAGAGCCGACGCCTGAACCCCGGAACTGTTCAGGGCCGTCAGATCCGACGACCAGATGGCGTCGGCGCGGTTCAGGAAATCTGCGTAGGATGAAAATGTTGCATCGAGATGTGCCATTTTGGGCTCCTGTGTTGGACCTGCGGAGCCGCGTCCCTTTCAAAGCCCGAGTTTCAGAAATACCGCGACAAACATGCAAGCCTTTGGCAATACGTATGATTTACCCTCAACCGCGGCACGCGCTTGCGTTCTAAGGGCGCGGCAGGGCATTGGCCACGGCGCTGGACGGGATAGGAACACACAATCGGGGTATGCCTAGCCGGCAAGCCGTGCATCTTCGCATCCGGCCGCTTTCGGCCAGCCGAAGCGGAACGCGGTGCCGCGCCCGTCGCCGGACAGAATCTCAAGCTGGCCTCCGCGCAGATCCACATGCCGCTTGTCCATCGCCAGACCCATGCCGCTGCCTTCGACCTCGTCCCGAGGCCTGAGCGTTTCGAACAGCCGCAGCACGCGGCCGTGATATTCGCGTGGAATGCCCGGCCCGTCGTCGGTAACCTCAAACACCACACCGTCGCCCTCGCGTTCGGCCCGGACCCGGATAAGCCCGGCATCACGGTCGTGATGTTTGATCGCGTTGGACACGAGATTAAGCAGGATATTCTTGAGCGGCATGGTTTCGACCGGAAGATCCGCAAGGCAACCTCCGACTTCGACCGTGAATCCGGGCGGCACTTCGCACAGCCCGACAACTTCCGTCACAAGCGCGCCGCCGGTCACCCTTTCCGATTGTTCGGATGCCCGCCCGATACGCGAATAATCCAGCAGATCATCCAGCAGCCGCAACATGCGCTGGATGCGCACATCCATCAGCGCGAAGTTGCGCGCCGTTTCCGCGTCGATCGTTCCGTCAAGGTCATCCTTGATCCAGCCCGAAACATTCTGGATGCCGCGCAACGGCGCCTTGAGATCGTGCGAGGCGGCGTAGGCGAAATTGTCGAGGTCATGATTGGATCTTTCAAGGTCCCGCTCATGGCGCTGCACTTCGGCGTAGGCATCGCGCAGCCTTGCCTCGGCCGCGTTGCGGTCGCTGACGTCACTGACGACGGCGACAAAGCTCGTTTCTCCGGCGGCATCGATGCGGCTGATCGACACGTCGACCTCGATCCGCGAACCATCCTTGCGGACGCCCGTCATTTCGCCGTGGCGCGGGAGTTCGGCATCATCCCGCGCGGAATCGCCCACCAGCGACCACAGCGCGGCTTCACCGGTCGTGATCGTCGGCAGCAGGCCGTCGATCCCCATGCCGGCCAGATCCTCGCGATCGTGACCGAACATCTGCACCATGGCGAGGTTCGCGCTCAGGATCGTTCCATCCGCTGCGACGGTGACGATGCCGCTGGGGGCGTTTTCGATCAGCGAGTTCAGCTTGGCGCGCGTGGTGACGCGGGATTGTTCGGTGGCGCGTTCAAGCTCGCCGATTTCATCGGGGCTGCGTATGCGGATAGGCTGGTCCAGCCCGCCGTCGGCAATGGCGCGCACATGCGCCACCAGGTGTTCGATCCGCGCGAAAAGATTGCGCTCGATCAACAGCCACAGATAGGCCGACAGCCCGATCCAGCCGATCGCGGTCACCAGCAGATCGGTCTTGCGCATTGCGCGTGTGGTGGCCCGGTTCTCTTGGGCGGTGGCCACGAAATCCGCCACGGTTTCGCTTGTCGCGCGCTCGGCCTGCGATACCAGATTGTCCAGTTCGACATCCGTCCGCCTGCTGATGTTCGCCTGACGTTCCAGCAGCAGGTGCAGGGCGCCGGTCTGGTCGAAAACACCGTCCTTTCCGAGCAGCGCCGCCTTGAGGGCCGCAAATTCCCGGGTGATCGTATCGCGCAGGGCCGAATCCTGCATGCGGCCCAGCTGCATCGCCATGACCTCGATCTCACGCATGACGATGGGCTTCAGTTCGATGCTTGCGGTCGGAAGGCGCAGGCGTATGTCATTGGCTGCCACGCGCAGCGCCCCCACGGCCGAAGCCATCTTAGATATGCCCGTCAGATCCGCGACAATCGCCGGAGCGGGCATGGACGTTTCGGGTTTGGTCGCCGCATGGTACAGCATGACCGACAGACGCGCCTGTTCGATTTCCAGCCGCCAGGCCAAGGTATCGAGGCGCTTTGTTTCCGGTCGCAATATCCGGCCCAACGCCGCCTGCCGATCCGCAATATCGCGCTGAATATCCAGCTTGACCGCCAGCGCCGTCAGCAAGGCGTCGCCGCGCAGCGCGTCGAAATCCCCGGCCGACGCTTCCAGGGCGTCCAGCCGCGCCTGCAAGGCGGTCAGTTCCGCATCAATCGTCGCGGCAGAAATCCGCTGCGAGATCCGTCGCAAGCTGACGATCCGCTCCGGGACGTGTTGCGTCACTTCGATCACCGGGGCCGTGCGCTGCATCAGGTCCAGCGCGCGCCGTTCGGTGCTGTTAAGATAATAGCTCTTGATCCCAAGCGCGACGATGCTGATGGTCAGCCCCAATCCGATCAGAAACCTGAGCTGGCGCAGCAGCGAATGTGCCTTTGCTTTCCGCACAGTCTTCCCCGTCTCAACCCGCTTCCAAGATGACGTTACGGGAAGATGCGTTAAATCTATGCAAACGTCTTGGTGCCACAGTGGGGCACGTTTGATGGTATGCGAGGATTGCCATGTATCGGCGCAGGACGTTTCTTACCGCGGCTTCGGCATTTGTGGGATGGCCCGCTTTGGGTGCGCCTGCGGACTCGGCGGCAGTACTGGCCGAAAGGCTCGGGCGCCCCATGCGGCTTTTGGTCCCCGACGGGTCCCAGGCCAATGTCATGCCCGTCATAGCGCGCTTCGAGGCCGCGCATGGATGCAAGATCGAGACGATCGTCACCGACCTTGACGACATCAACGCGACACTCCTGCTTGAGGCGATCCTGCCCGAGATGCAGATCGACATCGCCTTGCCCGCGACCTTCGGCATCCCCGATCTGTCCGAAGCCGGTGCGATCCTGCCGCTGGACCATCTGGCCGGACGGTTCGGGCTGTCCTCTCCGGGCGGAATTGGTGATCGCTACGACAATCGGTTGTGGGGATTTCAGACCGACGGAGACGTCTACCTGATGTTCTATCACCGGGAGATGCTTGAAGATCCACAAGAACAGGCGCGATACGCCGATGACACCGGCGCCGCCCTGGCGGTTCCGCGCACCTGGGACGATCTGGATCGGCAGATGGCGTTCTTTCACCGCCCCGATCAGGGGCGGTACGGCGGTTGTCTGTACCGTACCGCAACCTACGCGGCCTGGGAATGGTGGGCGCGGTTTCACGCGCGGGGCGGGCTGCCGTTTGACAGCGACTGCCGTGCATCCATCACCAACGATGCGGGCGTCGGGGCGCTGGAAGCGATGATCGCGGCAAGTGCGCATCTGACGGGGGCCGAACTGGGGCTATTCGACAACTGGACGCGCTATAATCGTGGCGATGTCTATGCCAATATCGGCTGGGGCGGCACGCAAAAGGCGCTGAACCGGCCGGGCGCTGGCATGCGCGGCCGCGTCGTCCATGGCCCCCTTCCGGGCGGCGGCGATCAGCCGCTTGCCTATTTCAACTGGGGCTGGAGCTATGTCGTGGCCCGGCACTGCCCCGTGCCCGAGCTTGCCTATCTGTTCTGCGACCACGCGGTTTCGCCCGGGCCGTCCGCTGACGCGGTCGCCGCGCTCGAAGGGTATTTCGACCCATTCCGAGCCGAACATTACGACGACCCAAGGATCATCGCCGCTTACGGCGACACGTTTCTCGCCGAGCATCGCAAGGCCATGTCCGACCCCATTCCCGATCTGTATATCGCGCGGCGAAACGAATATTTCGAAAGCCTGACAGCCTGGCTGCTGCGGGCGCTGGCCGGGCACACCGATCCCGAAAGCGCCCTGGGATATGTTTCAAGCAGATGGGACATCATCACTCAACAGGCCGGTGCCGACGCCCAGTGCGCCCGCTGGCTGCACCTTCAGGACCGGTACCCAGAGCGTTTTCGACAAGCCGGGGCACAACAACCCGCCAAAATCGCGCCGGGACGATCCTGGAGGCAATAGTAGCCTGACAAGGGCTGTGTGTCATTCCTGACCGGTCATCAAGGAGAAGCTGCCTGCAGCTGGGGCGCTCGCCGGATTGAACCGAGGCGGCGCCGCTCATTGTGCTGACCATGAACAACACCGGCGCGCGGCCGAGCGAACTGGCGGCGCAGACGCCTGAGCAGATTACCCTCGACCACGAGGTGCCGCGGATCTCGATCCAGCCTGACGGGCGTCGGCTCAAAAGCGCGAATGCCCATCGGAAGATCCCGTTGCGCGAAGCGCAGCTCCAACGCGATGACCCAATTCGCCGCGTGAGTGAAGGTAGCTGTCACATCCCGGGAGACAATACGGCTGCTTGTTAATCAGTTCCGGCTTTAGCTCGTGCCGGTCCTTCATCGCCTGCAAGGGCGTCTTGCTGCTCAAGGCTGATTGCGGAAGCTGCTGGTAGGAAGCCAAGGCATAGCGGAGCAGCGTGGTTTCCAGTTCCTTGCCGGATCGGAGGGGATGGCTTTGCAGCCCCTCTTCAATGCGACCGCTGAACCGTTCCCTTGCCCCGCAATAGTTTGGCTTCAAACCATAAAAGGGGATCATACCGTCGGTCTGAGGCGGCTTCGGCGGCGTCAGGCGATGATCAGTATCGAGAGCGGCGCAAAGTTTGTCGAACTCGTGCGCGCCGGTGGCCGCGCCGAAGAGGCGGTCGGTGA
>NZ_QLMG01000068.1 GCF_003259905.1 Salipiger aestuarii
TGTGCAAGCCCGGCTCGGTGAAGCCGCACACCAAGTTCGAGGCCGAGGTCTATATCCTGACCAAGGAAGAAGGCGGCCGCCACACGCCGTTCTTCGCGAACTACCGCCCGCAGTTCTACTTCCGCACGACGGATGTGACCGGCACGGTGACGCTGCCCGAGGGCACCGAAATGGTCATGCCCGGCGACAACCTGAAGTTCGGCGTCGAGCTGATCGCCCCGATCGCCATGGAAGACGGCCTGCGCTTCGCCATCCGCGAAGGCGGCCGCACCGTCGGCTCGGGCGTCGTGTCCAAGATCATCGAGTAATCGATGATCGCCTGATGGGCTGTTAAAGATGTGTCCAAGATCATCGAGTAATCGATGATCGCCTGATGCGCTGTTAAAGATGTGTCCAGGATCATCGGGTAATCGATGATCGACCGGCACCGCCCGTGTCGAAGGTCGCCGAATGACCTTTCAGCGCCGCTCTTCGGGGCGGCGCATCCCGGAATAAAAAAAGCGGGCGTTTGCCCGCTTTTTCATGTGCATCGTGCGAAGACGTATGAGGGGCGCCCACCGGGCGCCCCTGCTCCTGCGGTCTGACGACCAGAAGACAAGGATAGCCCCGAGGGTCTTTCCCTGCCTTCGTCCCGACATCAGTTCGTGAAGTCGCGGATCATCGACGATGCGGTTTCTTTGGCATTCGTGCGTCCGGTCTCGGCGTTTGCGGCCTGCAGAACGGCAACGGCTTCGGCGTTGGTCAGGCCGGAGACGTCCGCGCTCGGGACCAGTTTGACCAATGTGGCGCGGGCATAGTCGCCCGTGTTATAGGCCTGGGCCGATGCGACGCCGGTCAGGGCGGCGGTTGCGGTCAGGGCTGCGGCGGTGAGAACTGCAAAACGGTTCATGAGTGATCTCCTGTTTGATCGGCTGCGCACCGGTGGGTGCGTGAATGACTGTCCGTGTACTGGACATGTGATATATCGTTTGGGATCATCGGTTTATCAAATCACGGGATCGCTCTCGCAGAATGCCTGCGATGTGATCTTGAATGTGAAGAATAGATGACAGATCGTCGGAAACTGCCGCGCGGCCTGATACAGTAGGCTCTGCGCGCTCACGCGTTTTTGATTCTTCGTGAGGCTATCTTAAGGAAACCCGAAAGTTTTGTAATTGCACCGGCGTTGTGCAGCCATGCACAACCCCGCAAACCGCGAAGCCGGGCGTGGCAGGGCCGCTTGCCGCGCGCGCCGCAGCTTCTATTCTGACCCGCATGAGAGAGCTTGCCCCATCCCCCGACGCCGTGGTCGAAACCAGCTTCGTGCTCAACGGGCCAGACCGCGGCGCGCGCCTTGCGCCGTCCGAGATCTGCGACACCCTGCGCGGCGATGCGTTGGGCTGGGTTCACCTGCGGGCGCAGCACCCCGATACGCCAGGCTGGATCATCGCGAATCTGTCGTATCTTGATCCGACGATCATCGACGCGCTGGTCGCCGAAGAGACGCGCCCCCGCGTCACCCGCGTCGGCGACGGGTTGATCGTCATTCTGCGCGGCATAAACAGCATCGACGGCGAAGAACCCGAAGACATGGTTTCGATCCGGCTGTGGATCGACCCGCACCGAATCATCAGCCTGTCGCGCCGCCCGGTTCAGGCGATTTCGGATATTGCCGCCGATCTCGACCGGGGCCGGGGACCTGAGGACTGTGCCGCGTTTCTGGTCGAGCTGGTCGAGCGCCTGACCCAGAGGATCGAGAATTTCTGGAGCGGCATAGATGACGAGGCGGACGATCTGGAAGAGGCCGTCCTGATGGAAGCGGCGCCAGAGATCCGCCCCAGGCTGGTCGAACTGCGGCGTCGGGCGATCATCCTGCGGCGCTATCTTCAGCCCCAGCGGGATGCGCTGCGAAGCCTGCAAGGGGCGCACCCCGTCTGGCTGGGAAACGACGACCTGCGTCACCTCGCCGAAGAACTGGACGCGCTGGAGAGGGTCGTCGAGGACGCGGATGCGATGCGCGACCGCATGGCGCTGGTGCGTGACGAGATCGCGAGCCAGCTGTCGGACCGGCTGAACCGCAACATGTACATGCTGTCGGTCTTGTCCGCCCTGTTCCTGCCGCTCGGGTTTCTGACCGGCCTTTTGGGGATCAATGTCGCGGGTGTGCCCGGCGCCGGCAATGACAACGCCTTCTGGATCTTTGTTGGGGCGCTGGTCGGAGTGGTCGCGGTTCAGCTCGTGATTCTGCGCAAACTGAAGTGGATCTGACCCCGGCTTTCCCCTTGCAAAGCTGCGCTGCCTTTCGTAAAGGGTGCACCGGCCTTAGGGGTATAGCTCAGTTGGTAGAGCGACGGTCTCCAAAACCGTAGGCCCACGGTTCGAGTCCGTGTGCCCCTGCCATTTTCCAGACATCGCAACTGTTGTTCGACATCCAAAGGCCGTCTTTTCGACAAAAGACGGGTTTTGAACGATCAACGTGTCCTGCTGTCGATCTTGCTGCCCTTGCCGGGACACTGCGGTCAAATGCGACGTGCGCGATCAGCCTTGGCCAAGATCTACCGCCTTTTGCAGCACCGGTTCGGCCTCTTGGCGTAGGTAAAGGGGGCCGAAGTCCACTCCACCAGGCGAGAACGGTCTGATGCCGGCGGCGCGCAGCCGGGCGGTGCAGGTCTGGCGATGGAGACCGAATTCACTCTGCATGGTCGTAGGGGTCAGGAAGCGGCGGTGAAATTTGGCCTCTTCGTCCTCAGAGACATAAAGAACGGCCCGCCGCGTCACAGGGTGCCGAGTCCAGAATGCTGGCGCGTGGCCGGCCTCATGCAGTGCCGGATACCAGCCCCTGCGCCTCATGCCGATGCTGTTCGCAAAGACCGAGGCTGGTTGCCCGGTCGCCGTCGTTTCGTCGCGACGGCGGACATGGGGGCGCGCTCCAGCCAAGCTGTCGACCTCGGCCTTCAGAACCATGAACGATCGATAGCCCGATTGCCCGGAATCGCACGCAACCCTCATGCGCCTCTCTCTGATGGCATTCAGCATTGCGCCGACGGGCAGGCCGGTGCGCTGTTTCGCGAACTGGAGCCCCTCCCAGCCAGAACCATCGGCCGGATCGGGTTGCGTCAGGGCGTGCAGTTCCGCGACCAGCGCCAGCCCGTCGGCAAGCCGCCAGGGCGCCTTGACCCGAGGATGCTTGGTCAGTGGGCAAATGATTTTCTCTTCCCGTAGGGTGCGAAGCTGCGCTTCGGTCGCGCCCATGGCTGCCAGCATGTCCCCCCGTCCGACCAGTGTTGGGATCTCGGCCAGAAGCCACGCATGTTCGGCGGCATCGAAGGTGCGCAGCGCAGATGGGCGAGGATCCGCGGCGGGCAATGCCCCGGCATCGGTCAGGATCTGCTCGACCAGATTTGTCGAGACGCCGATCTCATTCGCCGCCGTTCTGGGGGTATGCAGGCGCCGCGCCGGCAGCACCTCGCCCAAGACGCGCTCACCGGCGGCAACCGGCCAGGTTTCGAGAATGCAATCCCGCAGCATCGTGCGGAACGGGTCGAAGGCTGCATCTGTCAGGTAGTCGTCGAGCGCGACATACAGCTTTCCGAACGTCTGCCGCGGCGCGATCTGCGTGCCGCCGCTGCTTCGGGCGAGATCCCGCAGGGCCTGGCGGAAGGCCGCCTCTCCTTGGGAGAGCACAGCGAAACCGGCTGCTTGAGCCTCTGCCTCCCGCCTGTCTCCAATGCTTGCTTCGGGGGAGCGATGTTGCAGCAGGGCCATCCCGAAGAGCGCGCAGATCGTTGTTACTGCATATACACCGTGCCCGGCCAGCCAGGTCGGATCCTCGCCGGTCTCGAGGCGCATATCCAGCCAGAGATCGTAATCTGTCGGTGCAGAGCAGGGTCGATTAAACGCCCCGGCCATGATCCTGGGGGCAAGATCGCGCAGCCGGGCCGCGCTGTCGAACCTCTCGGCAGGCTTGGCGACCTCCCAAAGCGGCACGAGAGGGTGGTGGTGGTGGCAGCAGAGATTGACCGACCGCAACAGCCAGTCGCCCCGCATCGCCATAAACCGCTCCGGATGGCCAGGCGTTGCCTGGGCATCCTCTTGCAGGCACAACGGGCAACCCCGCATGACCGGGTTGCGCAGGGCGCGCGACACAAAGGCTTCACCTCTGAAAGCCATTCTGACGTCGCCGGCAGGCACGCCGGTCCAAGACGCAAGTTCATCGCGTATCGCAGGTTCCAGCCCCGCCGCTTCGGCCAGACAATCAAGGGCAGCGGTTTCCAGGTCCAGAAAGCGGCGAATCTGATGGCCGAGATCGATGGAAAAGTCGCTCATCTCCGCTGCATTCATCGTGGCGAAACGCGAAAGGAAGGACAGGACCGTTTCGCGCGGAGCCGGGAGCGGACGGAGAGGCAGTGGGAAAGGCATCGAAGTTCCTATCGGTCTTGTCCTGCGGAAGATGGGACAACGATCGATCTCGGTCCAGACCGGATCAACACAAGGGGGCAGGTCCGGGCAAAAGGGCCTAGCGCGATAGCGAAACGGGTCTCAGATTTCGTGCTATCAACCAAGTGCGCGGCAGGTCAGGGCATGATGAGTGCGGCCCTCCGAGACCAGATCCGCTCAGGGCGGGGGAACTGGACCTTCTCTGCGCGTGCGATGCTCCCTCGCAAGGACATGGAAGCGGACATTCCGCTAGGATCACGCTGCCAGAACCCGCATGACCGACATAGCGGGCGGATTGCAGTCATTCGCTGCAGCTTGAACATACGGCTGCTTTGAGGAAATCAAGTCGATTGATTAGGTCAGTTCACTTACGGCTTTCGCTTGCTTCCGAAATCGGCGAACGATGATTTCTTCGAAATCATCAATGAAGGTGAACACAACCGGGATCACGAGGAGGCTCAGCACTGTCGAGGTCATCAGTCCCCCGATAACCACGGTCGCCATCGGCTGACGGAAGCTGGGATCGCCCTCGACCAAGCTCAGGGCCGCAGGCAGCATGCCGCAGGACATCGCGACGGTCGTCATGATGATCGGACGTGCTCGTTTGTGGCAGGCGTCGACAAGCGCGTCGAACCGGTTCATGCCACCCTTGCGGGCGACCAGCGCATAATCGACCAGCAGGATTGAGTTTTTCGACACGATCCCCATCAATAGCAGCAGGCCAATGACCGCCGGCATCGAAAAGCTGGTGCTCGTGATGACCAGCGGGAACAGTGCTCCACCGAGTGCAAGCGGCAGTGCCGCGAGGATCGTAACCGGCTGCAGGAAGTCGCGGAACAGGATCACCAGAACCGCGTAGACGCAGAAGATCCCCAGTGCCATCGCCGTGGCGAAATTGGTGAACAGTTCCGACTGCCGCTTGAGATCCCCCTGCTCGATGAAATGCACGCCCGACGGCAGGTTGCGATAGGCGTCGAGCTGCGCGACCTCGGCGTTGACCTCGGATAGCGACCGCCCGTTCAGCTCGATCGTGACCGACACGTTGCGTGAACGATCGAGGCGATTGATTTCGGACGGCGATGACCCGAGCGAGATCTCGGCAATGGCGCCGAGCGTCACGTTACCGTCCGACCCCGCAACCGGGATAAGCTTGATCTGGTCAAGACTTTGCCGCGCCTGTTCGGCCAGCGTCACCCGGATCGGCACCTGCCGTTCGGGCAGGTTCAACTGGGACAGCGCGGAGTCGTAGGCCCCCGAGGTGGCGACCCGGATTGCATTGGAGATGGCACGCGATGTCACCCCGTAGGATGCGGCGCGTGCGAGATCGGGGGTGATGATGATTTCGGGCGACTGGATCGACGCCGAGGATGTGACGTTGCCGATGCCCGCGACATTCGCGCGGATTTCTTCGCCCAGATCGTCGGCCGCCTGTTCCAGCGCGTCGGAATTGTCGCCGGCCATGGTGATCTGCAGTTGCGTGCCGTTGCCGCCCGATCCCACCTCGATCCGCGCGCCCGGAATGTCCTGCACAGCTCGGCGGATGTTCGCCTCGATATCGGTCTGGGACACGTCGCGGTCGTCGATGTTGGTCAGGTCGACCACGATGGTGGCCGATGTGACGGAACTGGTGGTGCTGCCTCCCCCCATGCCGCCGCTTGATGCGGACCCGGTCGCCTGGAACACGGCGCGGACGTGGTCCACGCCTGCCAGCGCTTCAGAAACCTCGCGCGACGTGGCATCGGTCTGCTCGATTGTCGACCCGGGTGCCGTCGAGACGGTGACCTGCGTTTGGCTGTCGTCGGAGGCAGGAAAGAAGCCGGTCGAAATCTGACCCAGCATCAGAACCGTCAGGGCAAAGAACACGATCACCCCCAGCACCGGCATCCAGCGGCGGCGCAACGAGCCCCGGATCACCGTCATGTAGCTGCGCATCAGGAAACCGTCCCGCTCGTCCTTTAGAGGTTTCGATTTCAGCATGTAGGCCGCCATCATCGGCGTCACGAAGCGTGCGACCAGCAGCGAGAAGAACACGGCGACACAGGCCGTGATACCGAACTGTTTGAAGATGATGCCGATGACCCCGCCCATGAAGGCGGTCGGCGCAAACACGGCGATCAGCGTGAACGTGGTGGCGATCACGGCAAGGCCGATCTCGTCAGCGGCCTCCATCGACGCGTCGTAGGCAGTCTTGCCCATCTGCATGTGCCGCTCGATATTCTCAACCTCGACGATGGCGTCGTCGACGAGGATCCCCACCACGAGCGACAGCGCCAGAAGGGTCACGGTGTTGAGCGAATAGCCCATGAAATCCATGACCAGAAACGTCGGGATGATCGACAGGGGCAGCGCGACGGCAGCCAGCAGCGTGCCACGCCAGTCCATCAGAAACAGGAACACCACGATCACGGCGATGATGGCCCCTTCGTAGAGCATGTCCATGGATGCGGAGTAGTTCTGTTCGGCCGGCAGGATGGTGTTGTAGGCCTCACTGATCGTCACCTGCGGGTTTTCCGCCGCGAACTCCTCGACGGCCTCACGCGTATTCTCCGTCACGGCAATGTCGGAGTAGCCGGTGAGACGCTTGATCTGCGCTGCGATCACCGGCTTGCCGTCGAGATAGGCGAGCGACGACAGGTCCGAAAAGGTGTCGGTGACGGTGCCAAGCTCGTCCAGCCGCACCCAGCTTCCGTTAGGCAGCGGGATCGGGAGGGCGCGCAGATCCTCGACGCTTTCCGATGCGGCCAGAACTCGGACGGATTGCGATCCATTCCCGATCTCGGCCTTGCCACCGGAAAGATCGCGCTGCACGTCGTCCAGCTGGGCGTTCACGTCGGCGGTGGACAGGCCCAGACCGCTCAGCAGAAGCGGGTCCAGCTCGACCCGGATTTCGCGGTCCACCCCGCCAAGGCGACCCACCTCACCGACCCCGTCGACGGACATCAGCGCGCGTTTGAAATCGTTGTCGATGAACCAGCTCAGTTCCGCATCGTCCAGTTTGTCGGAACTGACGACGTAGGTGATCAGCGGCCCGCCGGATATCGTCGATTTGGACACGGTGGGGGCATCCATCTCGGTTGGCAGATCGCTTTGCGCCTGATCCACGGCGGATTGCACCTCGTCCGCGGCGGTCTGCACATCCTTGCCGACCTCGAAGGCGACGGCGATGCTGACCGATCCGTCGGTGATCGTCGTCGTCACAGAGTCAAGCTGCGACAGTCCGGTCAGCTGATCCTCGATCTTGCGCGCGACCTCGGTCTCCAGCTGGGCCGCAGCAGCCCCGTCGAGACTAGCCGAGATGTTGATCGTCGGCAGGGTCATGTCGGGGAAGTTCTGGATGTCCAGCCGGTTGAACGCCATCAATCCGGTTATGGTCAGCAGGACGAAGGCGAGGATCGGTGTGACCGGGTTCTTGATCGACCATGCGGAAAAGTTCATCGGTCTTGCTCCGCGTCGGTCGAGTTGTCCTGCGCGGCGGTTGCCTCGGCAATCCGCACGATCGAGCCATCGGACAGGAACGCGCCGCCCGACTCGACGATCTGCATGTCTGCGGACAGCCCGCTGATGATTTCCACGAGGTCGTCCTGGCGTCTTCCGGTCTCGACGCGGATGCGGGAAACGGTCGGCGTCTCGCCCTGCTCCAGCGCGAAGACGTAGGAAAACCCGTCCTGCATCACCACGGCGGATGAGGGCACCGAGAGGGCCTCGCTCTCGCCGACCTTGAAGATGCCGGAGATCATGATGCCCGTCTTAGGTTGCACCGTCTCGTCGGGTGGCATGAGCGAGACATAGACGATCACCCGTCCGTTGCTTTCGGAAACCGACGGCGCGATGCGCCGCACCTCGCCGGGCATGTCGCCCAGCGGGGTCGGCACGCTGACCGGGGTGCCGACCTCGATGTTGCGCAGCTGGTTCAGCGGCACCTCTGCCTGCCATTCGACACGGCCGTCGCGCACGAGCCGGAACAGCTCCTCGCCGGCGCTCACCACGTCGCCGACCGCCGCGCTGCGGCTTGAGATCACGCCACCGGTCACGGCGACGACCTCCGTATGGTCGAGGTCGAGCCGCGCCGACGCCAGTTGCGCTTCAGCAGAGGACACGTCGGCCTTGGCCTTGCGTTCGGTCGAGAGGTATTCGGCGGCCTGCTGCTGCGAGATCGCGCTGCCGCCGCTCAGCTTGCGCGCGCGATCCGCATCGGCGGTCGCCAGCTCGAGCGAGGCGCGGGCGGATTCCAGCGCAGCCTCCAGTTGCCGAATGTCGTTTTCCAGCGATCCACGCGAAAACCGGGACAGAACATCGCCCTTGGCCACGGTGTCGCCGACGCTGGCGTTGACGCTTTCGATCATCTGTCCCCCGATCTGGGCAGAGATCACCACGTCCTGCCAGGCCGCGAGCCAGCCGTTGGCCCGTACCGACTCCGGCCAGACCTCCGTCTGCGGTGATACGAGCGAAACGGTCAGGGCGGCGGCAGTCTGCGCCGGTTCGGAGGCCTCTGCCGGGGCCTCGCTGCCGTTCGGCAGCGCCAGGACCGCCACGGCGATCAGTGCGGCAGCGCCGACGCAGGCAAGGAGCAGTTTTCGTTTCAGGGTCATGAGAGGCTTTCGATTCAACTGCGTGCGGCGGCGGTCGGGGGCACCCAGCCCCCGCCCACGGCCTTGTAGAGCGTGATCCATTGCACCAGAAGCGCCTGGCGCTGGCTGATGCGGGTGATACGGGCGGACTGCACCTGACGGCGGGCATCCTCGCGGTCGAGCAGCGAGGCGCCACCGGCCCGCCAGTCCTCGTCCAATGCGTCGAAATAGGCTTGATACTGCTGCACAAGGGTTTCCGCGCTGGTCAGATTGGCGCGCGCCGCTTCAAGGCGGGTGAGCGCACCATCGACCTCGGACACGGCCGTCAGGACGGTGGACCGATAGTTTTCCGCGGCGATCAGAGCGTCCGAATTAGCCACGCCCACCGATGCGCGCTTGGCGCCGCCGTCGAAAATCGGCAAGGACAGCGCCGGGCCGAATGACCAGGATCTGGTATCGGAGTGGGTCACGCTGCCGCTGAGCGTCAGCGACGGATAGAGGTTGGCGCGCGCGACCTTCATATCCAGAAGCGCAGCGGCAAACCGCTGCTCCGCCTCGATCACATCGGGCCTCTGGCGCAGCATGTCGGCGGGCACCGAAGCAATGCGGAACGTCCTGGCAGACGGGAGCCCGCCGCCCTTGGCAAGCAGCGCATCGATCTGTCCTTGCGACACGCCGACCACCCGCGACAGGCTTTGCGCCGCCACCTTGCAGTCGGCCTGCTGGGACGTGAGGGTGATCTGCGCATTCGCGACATTGGCCTGCGCGAGCGACAGATCCGATGACGCGCTCATCCCGGCGTCGACCAGGCTCCGCGTCGCGGTCAGGGTGTCCTGCTGCGAGCTCAGCGCGTCGCGGTATTCCGCTTCGGCGAGCTTGCAGGCGCGATAGTCCACGTAGCCGTCGGCGACCTCGGCCGCGAGCGATACGTAGGAGCCTGCATAGGCGACGTCCTCGGCGCGCGCCCGCACTTTTGCGGCGCGCGCGTTGTTCCGCAGCTTACCGAACAGGTCGATTTCCCAGCTGGCGTCCAGGAGGGCCGAGCGGCTTTCGGTGCGGCCGGCAAGCTCTGTCTCGTCCACGGAGGCGGACAGCGTGCCGGTCACATCGGGGTAAAGATCGGCGCCGGACTGTCCCGCCTGGGCGCGGGCCGACAGGACATTTGCCGCGGCAGTGCGCAGATCGGGGCTCCGGGCGCGCGACAGGGTCAGCATCTGCGTCAGTTGCGTATCGCCGACCCGCGACCACCAGTCCACATCCAGATCTGTGCCGGCTTGCGGCACGGCCGCGTCAAACCGCGCCGCGACGGCCTGCCTCGCATCGGGCCGCACCACCGGCACGCCGCACCCTGCAAGGGCGCAGACGGCGCAAAGGACTGGGGCAATCTTCATTCGCAGACTCCGGAATTCGTCGAAACCGGTATGCCGCGGGGAATTGTAAAGTTGTGTCAAGTCTTTGCAAAGTTAGCAAAAGCTGGCTTTCCGCGCCGCGCTTAGTCCGTATGGTTGGGACAAGAGGATGCCGGATGACAACCATACTGCTGATCGACGACGACACCGAACTGACCGGACTGCTCGGAGAGTACATGGAGCAGGAAGGGTTTCGCGTGGCCATCGCGGAAGACGGCGAACGCGCCTTCGGACGGATCGTGGATTCGCGCGCCGACATCGTCGTGCTCGACATCATGATGCCCAAGGTCGACGGGCTTCAGGTGCTGCGCCGCATCCGGGCGGAAAGCACGGTGCCGGTACTCATGCTGACCGCCCGTGGGGACGAGGCGGACCGGATCGCGGGCCTGGACCTCGGGGCTGACGACTACCTGGCCAAGCCCTGCTCGCCCGCAGAACTGGTCGCGCGGATCCGCGCCATCCTGCGCCGCACCCGGCCCACTGATGACAAGGCCGATGCGGTGGCCAGTGTCCAGCGCGAAGGACCGCTTTCCATCGACCGGCAGCGCCGCATCGTGACCTGGGCAGACGCGCCTGTCGTCCTGACCGGGATCGAATTCAACATTCTCGACGTCCTGATCGCGCAAGTCGGCAAACCCGTGTCGCGCGCGGACATTTCGTTGCAGGGTCTCGGCCGTCCGCTTGCCTCCTACGACCGGGCCGTCGACGTGCATGTCTCCGCCATCCGTCAGAAGATCGGGACGTTCGAGGACGGCCGCTCTCCGATCCAGAGTCTGCGCGGTATTGGCTATGTTCTCGTCAGGGAGTGACCGTCGATGATCGTCCGGGTCTTCGGCTTCATCTGGAGCGCAACGTTCCTGACGTTGCTCCTGTTCTCGGCGCTGATCTACTTCGTCGATCTGACCCCGCCCGAGGATGTCCGCCGCAGAACCGAGACCGAGTTGCTGATCACAGATCTCGGCCTGGTCTACGACAGGCTGGGGCCATCGGGCGCGCGTTCACACTTCGGGACGATCGCGCCTGGGCATCCGCAATTCCGGCTGGAGGACGATGCAACATGTTCCGATCCTGCAACCATCGGCACGCCCGCGCGGGGCTGCCTGCGGCTGGTCCACCTCGAAACCGCGCGCGACGGCCTTTCGCTGGCGCCGCCCATCCTGCTGCCACTGTTCATCGGTGCTCTGGTCAGCGCTGTCATGGCAATCTTTCTGTCGCGCTGGCTGACCCGCCCGCTCCGCGACGTGAGCCAAGGCCTCAAGGCGATTGCAGGCGGGCGGCTCGACACGCGGATCCTCGAACGCCTGCGCACCTCGAACAGTGAGATCCGCGATCTGGGCCGCGATTTCGACCTCGCCGCCGAACGGTTGCAGGCGCTGACCGAAGGCCGAAACCGCCTGTTCCACGACATCTCGCACGAGATACGCTCGCCCTTGGCCCGACTGCGCGCGGCAGTTGGCCTGATCGAAGTGAACCCAGCAAAGGGTGCGGCACTCGCTGGACGAATGGAGTGCGATATTGCCCGGCTGGACCGTCTGGTCGACGAAATCCTGACACTCGCAAGGCTGGACCGCGGTGAGCCATTGAGCACGGTCGAAGCCTTCGACCTGCTTGATATTATCGAGAACATCATTTCCGACGCCAATTTCGAAGGCCGCGAAAACGAAATCAGTGTGATATACCGGGGTGACGAAAAACTGGAGCTGACGGGAAACCCTGAACTGCTGCACCGCGCCTGCGAGAACGTCGTCCGAAATGCGTTGTCCTATTCGGCCCACGGCGAGACTGTGTCCGTGACCGGCAGCCAGAACCGTGACGGGATTGTGCTCGAGATCGCGGACACCGGGCCGGGCGTGCCCAATTCCAATCTCAAGGCGATCTTCAGCCCGTTCGTCCGTGTCGACACCGAAACGGCATCAAAAGGGATCGGCCTCGGTCTTGCGATCGCTGCGAGCGCCGTTCGATCGCATGGAGGAGAGATAAAAGCACTGAACCGCGAGCAGGGCGGGCTACTGATCAGGATCTCAATTCCTTTTGGCCCTCCCAAACATTCTTTTGTCTGACCTTTGCGGACTTTGGTTTGGGTTAGCATCGACGTCTGCTTTGGGCCGGGAACGAGAGGCGCGCCCATGCTGCGACTGCGAAGCATATTAAGACCAGCACAGTCAGTTTTGGGCTCGAAGCCGACCTTCGCCGCAGATCGATGGTATAGTTGGGCGTCGGCGAAGTTCCGAGGACGTGGTGGGGCCGGTGGAGTGGAGGAACCGCCATGTCTACCGCCAACCTACCAGCAATCCGTGCCTGCCGGCCCGCTTGGAACAAAGGGCGCATCGTCGGCCAGAAGCGTCCGCTGCAACCGAAGGATGTTTGGGCTATCAGGGTCCGGCTGGAGATCGCCCATCGGACCCGAGAACTGGCGCTATTTAATCTCGCCATCGACAGCAAATTGCGTGGCTGCGACTTGGTACGGCTCAAGGTCGCCGACGTCTACGCGGCGGGGCAGGTCAAGCACCGCGCTGCGATAGTTCAGAGCAAGACAAGCAGGCCCGTCAGTTTCGAGATTACCGATGGGACCCGCAAGGCAATCGAAGCTTGGCTCGAATCCCCGTTAATGGTCGGGTCGGAGCATCTCTGGCCGGGAAGGTTTCACGAACGGCTTCACATTTCGACGCGGCAGTATGCTCGCCTCGTCCGGGACTGGGTGACCTCTATCGGTCTCGAGCCGAGCGCCTACGGCACCCATTCCATGCGCCGCACCAAGGTTGCGCAGATTTATAGGAAGACTGGCAATCTTAGAGCAGTGCAGCTCTTGCTTGGCCACACAAAAATGGACAGCACCGTGCGCTACCTCGGCGTCGAGCTTGAGGATGCGCTTGCGATCGCAGAGTCGGTAGAGATCTGAGCGCCAGGGGCCGGTCCGTCGCGGCCGGCCCAGACCGGACGTTCGGCGCATGTGTCGGCGACCGTCGCTCCCGGCCCATTCCGGACCTTCGGACGGCCTGCCGGGGCCGCGGTGCGGCGTCGCTAAAGCGGCCGTCGGAGAAGTCGCGCAGCATCGGTCACTCAGTAAAGGTCAGTCGGTACAGGCGTTCCTTCGGGCCCACAATCTGGAGCACTCCATGAGCCGCGGTGGGAACTGCCATGACAATGCGGTCGCCGAGAGCTTCTTCAACCTGCTCAAGCGTGAACGGATCAGACGACGGATCTACCGGACGCGCGAGGAAGCTAGGCAAAGACGTGTTCGACTATATCGAGATGTTCTACAACCCGAAGCGCAAGCACGCCCGAAAGGAGATGCTGTCTGTAGCGCGACTTCGAGCGGCTGCAGAAACTGAGACACGAAGGGGTCAAAAAAACGCGGGGGCTATTCAGGGAGACTCATCCCCCACGCCCACCTTCACTAGCGAGAAGGATACGCCCCAGAAGGCCGTTCCAAGAATTAGAAGTAGATAGAAAAGGCGTGCTTTCGTCATTGAGTGGACCGCCGCGGCAATGCGGCGGTCCACGGCTGAATCACGGACGAACAGCCGTCACCTCAAGTTCAACCAGCCAGGCCGGCGAAGCCAGCGCGTCCACAACCATCGCCGAGCGGGTGGGTACGTTCGGTTGCGCCTCGGTGGCGAAGAACTGCGTGTATCCGGCCATGAAACCGCTGAAATCGACCGGCTGGCCGTCCTCGGCGACGAGGAATGCCTGCATCTTGATCACGTCGCCCATGCTCAGATCCAGCGAAACCAACGTTTTCTCGATGCGCGTCAGGACGGATACGGTCTGCTCTTCCATGTTGCCGTACGCTTCGATGCCCGTCGCGTCGCCGGCATCAGCCTTCTTCGCGGGAACCACGCCGCTGAGATAGACGGTAGTGGCATCGCCTGGGACCTCTACCGCCTGCAGAATCGGGAAATCCGAGTTTGGGATCGGGTGGCGGATCACCTCATCAGCATGGGCGATCGTGCCGAAGGCGACAAAGGCGGCGGCCAGGGTGGCTGCAAATTTCATTGTCTAGACTTTCATTCCTTGGGTTTTCAGTTGTCCGGGCAGGTCTAGCCCGCCCGGAAGATACGGTGTCAACGCGACGCGGCAACCGTTTCGGCGGTGGCCGGGTCTTCGGACCATTCGTTGCCGAAACCGGTGCGGATGTAGTTCACGACTGCCGCAACCTGTTCGTCGTCAAGCTGGCCGCCCAATGCCGGCATTCCGCGCAGACCGTTCACGATCACGTAGATTGGGTAGTCCGCACCCAACAGGTTCTCATTGCCGGCCAACGCGGGATACATCCCGGCGCCGACAGCACCTTTGCCATTCGGCATGTGGCAGGCGGCGCAGATCGCATTGTAGATGTCCTCGCCCTCGACCTGATCGAGTTTGGAAGGATTCTCGAACCAACCCGTCGTGTCGACGCGCGGTGCCTCGTCCGCGGTAGCGGGCAGGGCGGCGGCGCACAAGAGGGTGGCAATGGCTTTAATCTTCATGGCTCTTCCCCCTGGTCTCAGGTTGCCGTGACGGTTTCGTGAAGCCGCTTCACGGCATCGATCGACGACAGGATGGCACCTTCCATCCATGCAGGCAGGTAGGAGATGTGTTCGCCCGCCATCAGCGTACGCCCGTCCATCTGGCAGGCATCCATGTAATCGGCATCGCGGTCCTTCCACTGCCCAAAACAGCCCAGCGACCACGGCACGCGGTGCCAGCCGACGCCGACGCCGGTCTTGAATTCGTCGTGATACTGGGGATGGATCTGCGCGCCGTATTCCAGTGCCTTCTCGACCCGCTGTTCGCCGGGAAGCGCGTTGAACTGGTAGGAGTAGGCCCCCCAGACATAGGCCCCAAGCAACACGCCAGGGCCGTCGCTGAAATAGCCGGTCGAGGGATAGGAGATCTGCGAAATCGGCAGGTTCGTGTAGCTGATCCCGCCGTAGATATGTTCGTCCTCTTCCCAGAAGCGGCGCTTGAATTCCAACCCGACCTTGGTGGCGGAATAGTAGGGCATGTTCTGGATGATACCGGTCATTCGTGACGAGAAATTCGTCTCGATCTGACCGAGCACCGAGAACGGAATGGTGCAGATGCAGTAATCTGCTTCCTCGACGGTTTCCTCGCCTTCGCCCTCGGACGGGATCCAGGTTGCGCGCACTCCGGTTTCGGTGTTCTCGATGCGCGTGACCTTGGCACCATAGGTGATCAGGTCGCCGACCTCGCCTTCGAAACCGCGGGCAACCATGTCCATGCCACCCTTGGGCTGGAACATGGTGGTCTGCATGTGCAGGTGGTGACCACCACTAATCTTGGACCACAAGCCGGACTGCAGGATCACCGACAGAGGAGTGATCTCTGACGGCACCGGCTTGCCCGTGGTTCCGCCGCCTTCTGGGACTTTCCAGCCGCGATGCGAGGAGCTGGCCTCGCCCGTGACGTATTCGAGATCGTCATCCAGCACGCCCCAACCCTTCAGCGCGCTGACAAGAATCTCTGCATCTTCCTCGGTGACCATCTGGTCCAGCATGCCCTGGTCGGCAACCTTGGCCAGCAATTCGCTGACGCCACCGCGGAAATCGGCGTCGATTTCCTTGAAGCGTTGCGGTTTGCCGTCGAACGCATTCGTATCATGGACATAAGCGTTGTAGTTGACCTGCTGGAACGGTTCGAGCTCAACTCCGAAACGCTTGCAATAGTCGAGCACCGCGAAGTGGTCGGACGGAATTCGCCAGGGACCAGGGTTGATGTAGTTCCCTTCGGCGAAATCCACCTGCTGGGTGAAACCGCCGAGTTCCGTGTAGGTATCGCCGCTGCGCAGGGTCCAGCACCGGCCGCCTGCCTTTTTGCGGTATTCCAGTACCTTTACCGTGTATCCGGCGTTGCGGAGTTCGAATGCGGCCGTCATCCCGGCCAGACCGGCGCCCAAAATCAGGACGCTGGCGCCTTTCGGGTCGCCCTGCAGGTCAAGACGACCTGTCCAAGTAGATTCTTGCGCCAAGCCCATCTTGGACATGGCTCCATACATCACGGCACTGCCTGCCGCTGTTCCGATCATGGACAGCAACGCGCGCCGCGAAATCCCGGCTTCGTTTGGTAACATATATTCCTCGGATTTCTTCCTTAATCGCGACGTCAGTCGCGCGAACGATCGGAAGCAGTGTCGGCTCTGGTTCACAAGTCGAGCACCTGTGGCTGCCATGGCGATGCTCGTGGTTGGGTCAAAATATGTGCGAAGAACCGCGTCACTGATTGATTTGCGATCAGCGCAAAAGTGACGTGAACCTCGCCCTTCCGCCGGATGCACTGCTAAACCTGTAAATACGGTTGCCCCGCACTTAGAGTGGTGCGGGGCAAATTTTACCGGCGGCCACCATATTTCGAATAGGTTTAGCCACATTGCACACAGGGTAACCGCCCGATTGAGGCCGCCTGCCTGACGGCGGGGTTCCGAGCTAAGACACGTGCATAACGACGTCCTTAACGACGTGTCTTATTAGGAGGGGCCATGCTGGGCGAGGTTCTGGGCGTTGAGCGGCGCCGGCGGTGGAGCGAAGACGAGAAGCTCGAGATCCTGTCGGAGGTCGGTGTCGGCGGCGCGTCGGTGACGCAGGTGGCGCAGCGGCACGAGATCACGCGCTCCCAGATCTACGGCTGGCGGCGTGATCTGAAGAAGAAGGGCTTGTGGTCGCCGGATCGCGGGACCGTTTTCCTTCCGGTCGATTTTGGTGAGG
>NZ_QLMG01000069.1 GCF_003259905.1 Salipiger aestuarii
GTTCATAACGACGTTGGGCCATGCTGCTCTCCTTTTGGAGGGCAGTGAATCAAACAGAGTCCAAACGCGCTAGGGATTTATGAGTGCGTGACCTGGGGCAGCACGTCCAGAGGTTGCAGCAGCGGTCCGTGTTCGGTGTGCAGCATCTCGGCGTGCAGGTGAAAGGTGCGGGCAAGGTTGCCGGCATTCAGCACCTGCGCGGGCGGGCCATCGGCCACAAGGCGGCCCCGGTCCAGCATCACCAGCCGCGTACAGTGGCGCGCCGCCAGCGTCAGATCGTGCAGCGACACCAGAACGGCGCGACCCTCGCTTGCAAGCTGTTCGAACACCCGCAGGGTGCCAAGCTGCGCCGCCGGATCCAGGCCCGCGATGGGTTCATCCGCGATCAGAAGCGGGGCGTCCTGCGCCAGCGCCCGCGCGATCAGCACACGGGCCTGTTCGCCGCCCGACAGCGCGGTGGCGCGGCGGTGGCGGAACCCCTCCAGTCCCATGCGGGCAAGGGCGGCGGCCACCGCATCGTCCTGCGCAGTGCCCGCGCGGCTGTCATGGGGCAGGCGGCCAAGGGCCACGAGGGTTTCCACGTCAACCCCCCAGGCGATTTCGCGCGCCTGAGGCAGCCAGGAGGCGGCGCGGGCGCGCTGGCGGGCGGGCAGGCGTGCCAGCGACGACTGCCCGCCATGCGCCAGCAGCCCGAGGGCCGCGCGCATCAGCGTGGTCTTGCCCGATCCGTTCGGCCCGATCAGGCCCACGCATTCGCCCGGCGCGATGGTCAGCGACACGCCGTCGACCACCGGGCACCGACCGCGCCTGACCGTCAGTTTGTCCAGCGTCAGCAGGTTCATGCGGCTCTCCGGGTGCGATAGATCAGGTGCAGGAACAGCGGCGCGCCGAGGATCGCCATCACCACCCCCAGCTTGAGATCGCGGTCCGGCAGGATCAACCGCACCGCGATGTCGGCGGACAGCACCATCGCGGCGCCTCCCAGCGCCGACGCCCACAACAGGCGCGACGGGCGCGCGCCGCAGACCGGGCGCAACAGGTGCGGCACCACCAGCCCGACAAAGCCCACGGCCCCGGCAACCGCCGTCGCCGCGCCCACCGCCGCCGCCGTTCCCAGCAACAGCGACAGGCGAAGACGGATAAGCGAAATGCCCAGCGCCTCGGCCGCGTCCTCGCCCAGCGTCAGCGCATCGAGGCCGCGCCCGGTGGTCAGTAGCGCCGCCGAACCGACCGCCACCAGCGGGGCCGCGAGGGCAAGGTGATCCAGCGACCGGTCGGCCACCGATCCCATCATCCAGAACACGATTTCAAACGTGGCATAGGGGTTGGAGGACAGGTTCAGCGTCAGCGAGGTCAGCGCGCCCGCCAGCGCCGACACCGCGATTCCGGCCAGGATCAGTGTCAACGAACCTCCGCGCGGGCCCGCCAGCAACAGGATCAGCCCGACCGCGCCGGCGGCGAACAGCAGCGCCATCAGCGGCAGCGCCATCCCATAGACCCCCGCAAGGCCTGTTTGCAGCGCGATCACTGCCCCAAGCGCCGCCGACCCGGACACGCCGATCAGCCCCGGTTCGGCCAGTGGGTTGCGCAGGTAGCCCTGCATCGCCGCGCCCGACAGGCCCAGCGCGGCACCCACCAGCGCGGCCAGCGCGCTGCGCGGCAGGCGGATCTGTTGCATGACCATGACGTGCAGCGCATCCCCCGCGCCAAACAGTGCGCCCAGCGGAATAGGCGCGTATCCGATCGACAGCGAGGCGGCCAGCAGCGCGATCACCAGCGCGCCAAGGGCTGTGGCAAGCGGCAGGGGCCTCACTGGTGGGCCTCCCAGTCGCGGCGCAGATCGCGCATCGCGGCGATGGCATCCAGCGTCGCGGGGGTGCCGCAAATCCACGCCGCGCTGCTGGCGATCCGGTGCAGGGGGCCGGTCGCGGCCAGCACCGGATGGGCCAGCAGATCGGTCGCCTGCGCCGGGCTGTCATAGGCCGGGCCCACCAGAATAAGATCGGGCTGCGCCAGCACCAGCCGTTCCAGCGGCAGGCGGTCCCCGCCCGCAAGGCCAAGCGCCTCGGAGATGGGGGTCATGCCCGCCGCGTGCAGGATCCCGCCGGCCAGTCCTTCGCCCGACGCGGTTTCGTTGAACGGCAGGTAATAGGCGACGACGGGGCGCGTTTCGGGCGCGTCGGTCAGCTCGGCCAGCCGCGCATCGAAGGCGTTCGCCAGTGCGGCCGCGCGGTCCGCGTGACCAAGCAGATCGCCCATGCGGATCAGGTTGGCGCGCGCATCGTCAAGCGAGCGCGCCGGGGCAAAGCGTTCGACGCGGATGCCGATGCGTTCCAGCATCTGCACCGTGGCGCGGGCGGTGTAGCTGCCAGCCACCACCAGGTCGGGTTGCATCAGCGCCACGGTTTCGGCGCTGCCGTCGCTGGCGGGGATCGCGCGCAACGCGTCTGCCAGCGCGGCGCTGCGCGGATCGTGCCCAAGGGGCGAGACCGACAGGATCTGGCCGGGGTCTGCGACCAGCCAGGCAAGCTGATCGGTACACACGTTCAACGACACGACGCGCGACGGACCCGCCTGGGCAAGGGCCGCCGCGCCCCAGATCAGGCCCGCGGCGGCCAGCTTTATTGGATCAGAACGTCGCACGGACGCCAAAGGTCCAGGCGCGGCCGGGTTGCTCATAGCCCGGCACGGTCTCGTAATCCTCGTCAGCCAGGTTGCTGACCTTGAGGTAGGCCGTCGCGGCGCTGGTGATGTCATAGCTGACACCGGCGTTCAGCAGGCCGTAATCGTCGATGCCGCTGCGGTCGGCCTCGTACAATCCGCTGAGCGAAACGGCGACCGTATCGGTAACGGCGGCCGTCAGCCCCAGCGCATAGCTGTGTTCGGGGATTTCCAGCCGCCAGCCCGAGCTGTCGAGATCGGCGTCCGAAAAGCTGTCGGTCCAGGTATAGCTGCCATCGAGCGTGACGCGATCGCCCAGCGCGTAGGCCCCCGCCAGTTCGAGGCCTCGTCGCGTGCTGGTGTCGTCGACCTGCACATAGGTGTAGCTGGTGTAGCTGTAGTCGATGATATCCCTGGCTTCGATCCAGAAGGCGGTGGCGCGCACAAAGCCGGTGTCGCCAAAGCGTTTTTCGACCCCCAGATCGACGCTGACCGAGGTTTCGGGATCCAGCGTGTCGTTACCGGAATACGCATCGTAGAGTTCGTAATTCGACGGCGCGCGAAAGCCGTTGGCAAGGTTGCCGCGAAAGATCAGGTCGGGCCGGGCGCGCCAGACGGCGGACAGGCGGCCCGTTGTGTAGCCGCCGAATTCGGAATGCTCGTCATGGCGCAACGCCAGGCCGAGATCCAGATCGCCGCGCGGGGCGAGGCTGATTTCGGCAAACAGCGAATCGACGTCTGTGTCCTGATCCTGGCTGCTGCCATAGGCGCCAAAGCTTGTGACCCCCGAAATATCGTCGGTGTAGGATTCATTGGTATGCTCGGCTCCAAGCACCGCGCGGGTATGGTTGCCGATATCGAACGCGCTCTGGTAGCGCATGGTCAGACGCGTGCCCTTGTAGTCAAATTCGAACGGATAGGGCGTGCCATTGTAGGGCGCGGTGTCTGCGGCCGATGAATCCAGCGTGGTCCCCGACAGCGTACGCTCGATCTCATAGTAGCCAAGCGACAGTTCGTGATCCACGCGCCCGGTGGCAAACGACAGCGCCGCGCGCGCGCCGGTCTGGTTGCGATCGACGTGGTCGTCCGGGCTGCCGTCGAAAACGTTGCCACTGGCTCTTTCATCATATTCATAGCGCGCCTCTTCGGTAAAGGCGGACAGATCGAGCGTGGCGGCGCCCTGGGCGATGTCATAGGTGCCCGAGTAGCTCAGGCGACGGGCCTCGTACCCATCGTCTTCGTCGTTATGATCGGTCGGGTCCGATGTGCCGAGGTCCAACCCGCCTTCATCCGCCGCCGAAAACCCTTCGGATGTGATCCAGGACAGCGTGACAGCGCTGTCATAGCCTTCGCCACGGTTGAACAGCGACACGCCCGCGCGCCAGGTGTCATAGGTGCCGAATTCGGCAAAGGCTTCGGCCGAAATGCCGTCGCGGGACGCCTTTTTGGTGGTGATGTTGATCGCCCCACCGATGGATTCCGATCCGTAAAGCGCGGATTGCGAGCCGCGCAGGATTTCGATCTGCCCGATGTCGCCGGCGGTCAATCCGCCGAAATCATACGCAACCTGTGTGCCGGACGGGTCCGACACGTCGATGCCGTCGATGCGCACCGCGATGTTTTGCTGCGACACCCCGCGAATGGCGATCCCCGCCGCCGTGCCCAACGGGCCGTTGGACCGGACACTGACCCCAGGCTGGCGCGCGAGAATGTCGATCACGCGGGTGTCGGCCCGGCCTTGAAGGTCGCTTTGGGTGATGACGTCGACGGTGACGCCGGTGCGCAGGGCGGTGGTGGATTCATAGCCTACCTGCAGGACAAGCGGGTCCAGTACATAGGGCGTGTCATCCTGGGCGAGTGCGGGCAGGGATCCGAGCGCCAGCGCGGATACGGAGCAAAGCGTTTGCTTCACGGCATATTTCCTTTTCGGGACCGCGATCCATGCGCGGCCATCGTGATGTGTGTGTCCGGCGGCGGGTGTGCTGTGCCCCGGCAGGTGAACGTCACCACGAACGGAAAAGAACCGTTCCCTCAGGCGCGCCCCGCGCATGGGGAGGGTGAACACCCTGGCAGGTCTCCTGACTTGCGGGTCACCGCGCCTTCCGGGCCTTCCCGGACCCTATGCGGCCCAGTGGCATCTTCCGGTGGCGCTCGCCGCTCACAGTTGCGGGGGCAGTCGCGGAATGGCACCGCGTTCCCTTTTCACCGGGCATGAACCCGGAACCGAGGCAAGAAGGCGCATACCGCCTGCACCTCTGTCACGCAAGGTGTTTGCCGCGCGGAGAGGCCTGGGGTGTGGCGGCCTTGCGCGGGGGCCATTCGGCATCGGAGCAAATGGTGCCGTTTGCGCCGTTGGCGCAGCGGACGTCTGAGCGCGGCGGATTTCAGGCGTGGCGGATTTCAGGCGCGGCTCGCCAGGGACGCGCTACACAGGGACGCGCGCAAGGTCTAGCTGCCGGACGCGGACGGCAGGCCATTCAGCATGCAAAGGCCATTCGGCTTGCACATGCAGGCCGGGCCGTGTCTGCAAAAGGTCGCGTCACGCGCGCTTGGCGGCGTGCGGAATGTTTTCGATGTAGGGACGAATGACCGGCGCGCGAAAATCGTCCTTGCTCAAAATCGCCTTGGCGCGGGCATTGCGGACCTTGTCGAACATGAACGGGGTTGGCCAGTCGCTGACCACAAGCACCGGAATTTTCTGCCAGTCCCTGTGCTGCGCAAGTTCGGATATGAAATCCGCGCCGCGCCCGTCGGGCAGGACGTTGTCAAGGATAATAAAGGCCACGAGATGTTCATCGAGCCGTTGCCGGGCGGTCGCGAGGTCGGCCGCAAAGCAGACCTGAACATCGGCCGCGCAGATTTGCCCCAGCACCCGCCGGAACATTTCGCGGTCTGCTGCCGAATCCTCGATGACGAGGATGCTCGTGATCTTGTCTGACATCGCACTACCCGCCAAATTGTCATGCCCCGCCCGAGAGCTATCCCCGAAGTGTTAGGAAATCGTCACCGCGTGCCCGGTCAGTCTTCGGGGCGAAAGATCACGAAGGCCCCGGTACCGTTACCATGGTCGTCCAGCGCAGGCCGCACCTCGATGGTGATGCCGCGCCCTTCGCAAAGCCCGCGCGCGATTATCGTTTCATTGGTTTCGAGCACCCTGCGGGTGGCCTCGGTCAGGTCGATGAAACTGAATCTGGGACCGATGACGCTGAGTTTGCGGTTCACGTCATGCGGTTCAAGCGAAAACAGGCGGCCGACAAGGCCGCTGAAGCGTTTGACCAGCAGCGCCTCGTCCACGACGATCACCCCGGTGTTGAGCCGGTCAAGCAACTGTTCCGTCTCGGCATTCAGCGATGACAGCTCGACGATCTTGTGCTCGTGCTCGGCGCTGACCGCCACAAGCGCCTCATTCACCGCGTGCAGTTCTTCGTTGGCGCTTTGCAGCTCTTCGTTCGAGGCCTGCAGCTCTTCATTCGAGGCCTGAAGCTCTTCATTCGAGGCCTGCAATTCCTCGCCGCTGGCTTCGAGGCGCTCGGTGACGTGCTGAAGGGTTTCCTCGGTCAGCCGCAGATCGCGTTCCAGCTCGTGGACGCGCCGGGCCAGAAGCATCGCATCCTGCGAACTGATTTCCTCTCCGGCCTGATCGGCAGGGGCGGCGGGCAGTTGTTCCGCGCCGTCCTCCAGCCGGATGCGAATCAACATCAGGCCCGGTTTCGACGTCCGGTCCAAAGGTTCGAAGGTCAGCGTCACCGCCTGCGGATGCATTTCGCCCAGCTCGATCTCGACACGGCGCGAAAACGTCTCGAAGTCACCCGACCGCAGCTTTTCCAGCGCCACGTTGATCACGAAATGCAGATCGCGGTGCAGGATATGTTCAACCGACCAGTCGGTCAGATTGCTGCGTGTGTCGACAAAGACGCTCGCCGCGCCGAACCAGCTGAGCACTTCGGAATCCGATGTCACAAGCAAGGAGGCCGGCGTGTAGCGTTTGAGCAGCACGTCGTAGGCGCGCAACATCGCCTCGCGTCCGCGCATGTCGGCAAATTCGCGCAGCATCGGCGACAGGCGCGGCTGGGGCTTGGGCGTGGGGATGCTGTCGTCGTTGTGCGCGTGCGGCGCGTGGCTGCGCGGTGCGATGTGGGTGTTGCGCGACACGACCGCGCTGTCGAAAAGGCGCCGGTCGGTGGCTTTGCGGAACAGCCGCCAACGCGCGTTGACCACCTGGAATTGCTCGTGAAAGCGGCCCAGCGTCTCGGACGGGCCAAGCAGCAGCGCGCCATGCCTGCGAAGCCCGAACGAGAACATCGAGATGACCCGCGCCTGCGATTTGTCACGCAGATAGATCAGAAGGTTGCGGCACGACACCAGATCCAGATCCAGAAAGGGCGGGTCGCTCAGCGCGTCATGGACCGAAAAGATGATCCGCTGGCGCAACACGGGCGCGACGGCGTAAAGATTGCCCTTGCGGGTGAAATACTTGTCGCGCAGATGTTGCGGAACCCTGCGGACCGCCTGCTCCGAATAGGTGCCCGTCGATGCCTGGTCGATGGACTGGCGGTGCACATCGGTCGCGATGATGCGAAAGCTGCGGTGATTGCCGGATTTCTCCATCGCTTCGTTCAGTTCGATGGCGATGGTATAGGCCTCTTCGCCGCTGGCGCATCCCGCGACCCAGACGCGGATGATCTCGTGGTCGGATTTCCTGTCAACCAGCGGTTCGATGACGGATGTGCGCAGCAGCGCGATGGCTTCGGGATCGCGATAGAAATGCGTGACCCCGATCAACAGGTCCTGATACAGCTCGTTGACCGCGTCGGGATCGGCCATCAGCAGGTCCAGATACTGGCGCGGATCGTCGATGCCCCGCAGGGCCCTGCGTCGCAGGATGCGACGCTGCACGTTGATTTCCTTGTAGGATCCGAAATCCAGGTGATGCTGCTTTTCAAGCAGTTCCAGGATGGCGGCGGTGATGTCCGGCTCTGATCCGGCATCGGGGGGCGGCGATGCGCGCTGGCCGGTATCAAAGATCTCGCGGATGTCGTCGGCCAGGCGCGCAGCGGAAGCGATACGGTCGTGGATGCCCAGCGCCAGCGCCGCGCGGGGCATCGACGGGAAATCCGCGTCCTGCGGCGCCTGCACAAGCAAGGCCCCGCCCGCCGCGTGCAGGATCTGCGCCCCGTTTGCGCCGTCGCGCCCGGCGCCGGACAGGATCACCGCGGCGGTGCGGTCGCCACCCCGGCTGGCAAGCGAGGCGAACATGCTGTCGATCGGCAGATGCGGCACATGATCCTCGGGCGTGTAGGTCGAGGTGCGGAAGGTGTTGTAATCCAGCGTCGACCGGGTGTTGGGGCGGTTCAGATAGATGGTGTTCGGGGCGATTTCGAGCCCGTCTTGGATGTGCATGATGCGCATCCGGGTCTTGCGGCCCAGCACTTCGTCCATGACCGACCGGTAATCGGGCGACAGGTGCTGAATGACGATGTAGCACCAGCCCGCGTCGGCGGGCGCGGTTCGGAAAAAGTCTTCGAGCGGGACAAGACCGCCCGCAGAGGCCCCGATGGCGACCACCGGGATGGTCCCGCAGGATGCAGGTCCGGTGTTGGGTGCCGCGTCCTCGGACAAAATAATCCCCTCAACCGCTTGTTGTACAACCCAGCGTAGCACATAGTACCTTCTGGACAAGCGTTGCCGGACGCATGCCGGGCAGAAGGAAACCCCGACCTATGGCGCGTCTATTGCTCGCGGATGATGACAGGTTGTTTTGCAACGCGTTTCGCAGTGGGATGATCGCGCTCGGCCATCAGGTCGAAACCACTTCAACCGGCGATATGGCGCTGAAAAGGCTACAAGAAATTGGCGGGGCCATCGACCTTGTCTTTCTGGACATGCTGATGGGGGGCGGTGGCGGTGCCATCACGCTGCACCGCATTCGCCAGATCTGGCCCGACCTTCCGGTGGTGGTGATCACCGGGCAGCTCGAACTGGCCGATTCACCTCTGTTCACCGAGGGATTGCAACTTGCGAGCGAGCGTCTTGCGAAACCGGCCCGGCTTCGGGAGCTTGACGAGGTGATCCACCGTTTGCTGTGCGGCTGAGCATGCGCGCGCAGTGGGCCCCCGCCGAAAAGCGCGCGGGCGGGGCCGTCCGGCTTGAAACGCTGCTGACGGGATTTGCCGCGCTTTCGGCGATGATGGCGTTGATCGGGTGGCTCTGGCCGCTGGCCGCGCTCCTGCCGCGCTGGGCCGTCGGCTTTCCGGCGATGGTGCCGGTGACCTCTGCGCTGGTGCTTGGGCTGTGCGTGGCGCTTTGGGCGAACGGGACGAAACTGGCGCAAGCCAGCGCGGCGGCGGTCGTGGTATGCGCCATCGGAGTCGTGGCGTGCCGTATCATGGGGCCGTTCGCCCCCGTCCCAACGCTGGCCCCCGGCATCGACGCGACGGCGGATCGCGCTTCGATCGGGACCATGATCGGCCTGGGCCTGATCGCGGTGCCGATCCTTGTGCGCGCCCCGCCGCGGCTGGTGTCGTTGATGGGCAGCGCGGCGATGCTCTGGTCGCTGTTCTGCCTGCTTGGTCTTCTGTTCGACGCACGGGCGTTGTTCGATGTCCCGTTGCTGTCGGGAATGTCGCTGCCGACGGCGCTGTCTATCCTTGCGCTGGCGCTGGCGTTGCTGTTGCAGCACCGCGCGCAGTGCTGGATGGGCATTCTGGCTGCGCCGGGGGCATCGGGACGGGCCGCGCGGCAGGGCGTTCTGGTCGCGCTGACCCTGCCGGTGGCGCTTGGTCTCGGGTTGAAGGCGCTGGTTCTGTCGGATCGCCTGTCCGTGGCGCTTGGGGTGGCGCTGATGGCGGGCATCATCATGGCAGCGTCGGTCGCCACGGTGCTGGCGATCAGCCATGCGCGCCTGCTGGCGGACACCACGCAACGGTCTGAAATCGCGTGGTTGCGCACCGTCTTCGACACCACCGGCGTTGCCGCCATGGTCTTTGACGCGGCCGGGCACGCGGTGCTGGCCAATCGTCTGGCCGAAGATCTGACCGCGCGGTCCGGCGGCCCTGTGCGCTGGCTGCGCGAAACGCGGTTTTTCGTGCCCGGTACGCTGGAGCCGCTGACCGGGGCGCGGCATCCGCGGGCGTTGCTTGGCGTGCATGACACCAGGGGGCGTCACTATGTGGGCTGGATCGACCCCGACCGCGGCGAGCGCGATCTGGGGCTGTACGTTCACCAGGTCGACGACGTTCCCGGTCGGGGCCGCATCACCATCCTGACCGTCACCGATGAAACCGAAAGCTGGTCGGCGCGCGACCATATCACCCGGCTTGAGCGGCTCGACGCGGCGGGGCTGATGGCGGCCAGCGCATCGCATGAATTCGGCAATATCTTCGGAGCGTTGCAACTGTCGGCGGATGTGGGGGTGCTGCAAACCGAAGGCGCCGTGCGGGCGCAGTTCCAGGCGGTGTCCGAAGCGTGCCTGCGCGGAACCCGAATGACGCAGCGCCTGCTCGACCTGTCGCGCGACGGCTCCGATACGTCCGAGCCGCTGGACCTGGCATCGGTGATCCGCGAGGTCGAGGGGATGCTGAACGCGGCGCTTGCGGGCGAGGCGGGGCTCATGCTGGATCTGCCTGATCAGCCGGTGACGGTGATTGCCAACCGCGCGGATCTTGTCGCGGTGTTGATGAACCTCGTGATGAACGGGCGCGACGCGATCCGTGACCGTCCGGGGGCAGAGCGACTGCTTTGGCTGCGGCTTGGGGTTCGCGATGGCGCAGCCCTGATCAGGGTCATCGACGCGGGCGCGGGCATGTCCGCCGATACGCTGGCCCGCGCGACGACGCCGTTTTACACATCTCGCGAAACCGGGACAGGGCTGGGCCTGTCGATGGCCGAAAGCTTCGCCCGGCGCGGCAACGGTTCGCTGTCCCTGGATTCGGCGCCCGGCACAGGCACCCGCGTCACGGTTCGCCTCCCGCTGGCGGGAACGGCGGTACAGGGGCTGTCCGGCGACGCGCGCGGCGATTCGCCTGATCTGGCCGGACTGACCCTGCTGGTCGTCGAGGACGATCCGCAGTTTCACGACGCGCTGTCCGCCGCGCTGCTGTCGCTCGGCGTGCGTGCGGTGCATGAAACCCGCGCCGAGGCGGCGCTCGCGCGGCTTGAGGCGGGGGAATTCTGCGATGTCCTGTTATCCGATATTCGGCTGCCGGGGGCGATGACGGGGATCGACCTTGCGCGCCGGGCCGCCCGGCAGATGCCGGACCTGCCGGTCCTTCTGATGGCCGGGTATCACGATCGGGTGTCGCGCGGCGGCGATGCAATCGGCGCGATGGTCCTGCGCAAACCGATCAGTCTTCGGCTTCTGGCCAACGCCATTCGCATCCTTCGCCCAGGGGTCGACGCGCCTGGCCCGGCGCGGCCCGGCCCGGCAGGCCCGATACCTCCTCAAAGGTCTCGATAGGGCCGGGGGCCGCGAACAGGTAGCCTTGGGCCATCCGGCAGCCAAGCGCGCAAAGAAGCGCGGCGGTCTCGGGGGTTTCGACCCCCTCGGCGATCACCTCCAGCCCAAGCGTGCGCGCGATGTCGATCAGCGCCCGCGCAAAGATTGCGTCCTCGTCGCTGCGCGAGGCATGATGGACGTAGCTTCGGTCAAGCTTGATGATGTCGACGGGCCAGTCGCGCAGATGGGCCAGCCCGCCATAACCGGTGCCGAAATCGTCCAGCGCAACCTTGGCGCCCCGGCTGCGCATCTCTTTGAGGTTCTGGAACACCGGGCCGTTGATCGCGCCTAGCATGGTGTTTTCCGTCACCTCGATAACGATCTGGTGCCAGCCGATGTCGAACGCGGCAAGCTGCGCCTGCAGGTCGAACACGAATTCAGCCTTGATAAGATCGACCGTCCCGAGATTCAGCGCAAGCGTTTCATGCCGGTAGCTCGACCGCCGGGAAAACTGCGTCAGCGCGCCGTCGACAACGTGGCGGGTCAGGGTTTCGGCCATCTCGGGGTCCGAGACAATGCTGGCGAATTCCGACGGTCCCAGCACGCCTTTTTGCGGGTGAATCCAGCGTAGCAGCACCTCGAATCCGCGGATACCGCCACTGGCAAGATCGACGACCGGCTGGAAATACGGCTTGATCTCGTTGTTGTGCAACGCCGCCAGGAACCGCGGCTTTATCAGCAGCGCGCTCAGGCTTTCGTGTCGCAGCGGATCGAAAATCACGGCCGAGCCGTGCCCGGCGTTCTTGCACGCATAAAGCGCGGCATCGGCGCATTGCATCATGGTATCGACATCGCGCCCGCATTCCGAACAGGTGGCGCAGCCGATGCTGATCCGGCCAAGGTTGGGTTTCCCGATCCGGGCCGCGGCGCGCTGCACATCGCTGACGCAGCTTGTCATCAGCCGGTCGACATAGGGGCGCCCGTCGGGGGGCAGCGGAATCATCGCCGAAAACTCATCGCCGCCGATCCGACCGATCAGCGCATCGCGCGGCAGCGCCCGCGATATGGCCCGCGCGACCTCGCGAAGGTACACGTCGCCGAAATGATGCCCGTATATGTCGTTGACCGCCTTGAAATTATCCACGTCGATCATGATGACGGCATGGTTGGCGGCATCGCCCGCAAGCAGATCGGCGCAGTGCATCCGGTAGGCATTCTGGTTCAGCAGAAGCGTCAGGCCATCAAGCTGGGCCTGCCTTGCGAGCCGCTCGCTGCGCTGCATCTCATCGGCGCAATCGAGTTCCAGCAACTTCAGGTCGCGCCAGCGCGAGATGGAATGGGCAAGCAGGCCGCGGGCGCCGGTCAGGTCGGACGCATCGGCAGGGTCGGCCAGCTGCGCCAGTTTCTGACGCGACGCCAGCATCCCGTACAGTTCGCCGGTGTCGGATGTTACACAGCCAAGGGTCAGCCGCTGCCCGTTCTGAAGATCCGCGGCGAGCGGATCATCGCTTTGTCGCGCGTGGGCGTGGATGTTATCCCAACTTTTGCCGGCGACGCAACGCTCGACCCAGGCAAGAAGCGCGGGCGACATGCCGGCGTCACGGGCGCGGGAAACCGGCGCTATTTCGGGCAGGCGGTATGATGGCGCGGCAAAGAAATACAGGGCTTCGGTGCCGGGGGACAGCAGGAAGCCAAGGATCTGGTCGACTTCATCGGTAAAGGCCAATGCGGCGGGGCGCGGAGCGCGGGGGCTTGGGGTCACGTTCAATGCAAGCTTCACGAACCGCCGAGTCCTATAAAAATGTAACGAGATATCGCCGTTCAATAGCTTAACTTACATCGGAAATTCCGCCGATCATCCAAAAAACTATGGGTGATGTGTTAAGGAATGATGAATGCATGCGATTTGTGCAACGCCCGTCAGCCGGGGGCCAGAGGTCGCGTTCCGGCCAGGATCGCCCTCGAACCGTGTATCGCCGCCTTGACCGACGCGGCCGCCCTTGGCATCTGATGCCGCGCGCCCGGGTCGCCGGCGGGGCTTTCTCGGTGCCGCGCTCGGAGGCGGAACGCCGGCCCGGTCAGGGCCAGGGTCGCAACGGGTCAAACAGCGATTTCCGCCAGAAGCCAGTCGCGGAAGCGACAGACATGCGGGCTGGCGCGGACCCGGTCCGGCAGAATCAGCGCATAGGTTTCGCCGGTGTCGAACCGCCGCGGGCTGGCCAGCGCCAGCGCGCCGCGATCCAGCGCGGGGCGCGCAACGATGTCGGGCACGATGCCAATGCCAAGCCCGGCGATGGCCGCATCCACGATCATGTCGAAATGATCCATACGGGCGCCGCGCAGAATGCGCCTGGGGTCGGTATCGGTCCCGCGAAACCAGTCCAGCCACAGGGTCGGGCGGGTGGATTGCTGCAACAGGGGGCGGTCCAGCAGCGCGGCATCGCTGAGCGCCGCGCGCCCGTCCAGCAGGTGCGGGGCGGCCACGGTCACCAGAGTCTCGGGGATAATGGGTTCGGTCACGGTGCCGGGCATGTCATGCCCCGCGCGCATAATCGCCAGATCGAACGGTTCGCGCCCGAAATTCACCGGCAACAACCGCGCCGACAGGTCCAGGCTGATCCCCGGCGCGGCCTTGGCAAAACGTCCCAGCCGTGGGATCAGCCAGATCCGCGCCAGGCTGGGCAGCACCGCCATACGCAACACCGCATCGCTGCCGCCAAAGGCCATGGCCCCCATCGCTGCTGCGTCGAGATCGCCCAGCAACCGCTCGGCACGGCCCAGAAACACATGTCCCGCAGGCGACAGTACCAGCCGTTGCCGCACGCGGTTGAACAGCGCCACGCCCAGCCGATCCTCCAGCGAGGCAAGCGAACGGGACACGGCGCTTTGGGTCAGCCCAAGGCTGTCCGCCGCCATCGTCGTGGTGCCGCGCCGGGCGCATGCGACAAAGGCGGTCAGCTCTGCGACAGAGGGCATGTAGGGCTTGCGCACGGGGGTATCCTTGGCCTGAATGTCATGAGTTTAACTCATGACCCGCGCAGATAAAATCGTTTCCATCCCGGAACGCTCAAGGCTAGTCTCGCGCGCAAAGACGAACAGGAGTCTCAGATGGCCGACGCCCCCGCATTGCGAAGCAAGGACAACCCCGCGCTGGCGCGCTTTTCGTGGGAGGATCCGTTCCTCTTCGACGCCCAGCTTGAAGAAGACGAACGCATGATCGCCGACAGCGCCCGCGCCTTTGCACAGGACAAGCTGATGGGGCGCGTCAACGATGCGTATATGGACGAAACCGCCGACCCCGGCATCTTTGCCGAAATGGGCGCGCAGGGGCTGCTGGGCGTTACCGTGCCCGAACAATACGGCGGAATCGGCGCGGGCTACGTCAGCTACGGGCTGGCGGCGCGCGAGATCGAGCGTGTGGACAGCGGCTATCGGTCGATGATGTCGGTACAATCCAGCCTGGTGATGTATCCGATCTATGCCTATGGGTCCGAAGAACAGCGGATGAAATACCTGCCCAAACTGTCCAGCGGCGAGTGGATCGGCTGTTTCGGTCTGACCGAACCGGATGCGGGCAGCGACCCCGGCGGCATGAAAACCCGCGCGATCAAGACCCAGGGCGGCTATGTGCTCAAGGGGTCCAAGATGTGGATATCGAATGCGCCGATCGCGGATGTGTTCGTGGTCTGGGCCAAATCCGAGGCTCACGGCGGCAAGATCCGCGGCTTTGTGCTGGAAAAGGGCATGAAAGGGCTGAGCGCGCCCAAGATCGGCGGCAAGCTGTCGCTGCGCGCGAGCATCACCGGCGAAATCGTCATGAACGATGTCGAGGTCGGCGAGGAGGCGCTGCTGCCCAATGTGGAAGGGCTCAAGGGACCGTTCGGTTGCCTTAATCGCGCGCGCTATGGCATCGCCTGGGGTGTGATGGGCGCGGCCGAATTCTGCTGGATGCAGGCGCGCCAATACGGTCTGGATCGCAAGCAGTTCGACAAACCGCTGGCCGGCACGCAGCTGTTCCAGAAAAAACTGGCCGACATGCAGACCGAGATCGCTCTTGGTCTTCAGGCCGCTCTGCGGGTCGGGCGCCTGATGGACAGCGCCCAGGCCGCGCCAGAGATGATCAGCCTGATCAAGCGCAACAACTGCGGCAAAGCGCTGGATATCGCGCGCATGGCCCGCGACATGCACGGCGGCAATGGCATCCAGATCGAATATGGCGTGATGCGTCATGCGGCGAACCTTGAAACGGTGAACACCTATGAGGGCACGCATGACGTGCATGCGCTGATCCTCGGGCGCGCGCAGACCGGGCTTCAGGCGTTTTTCTGACCGGCCCCCAAAAGCGGGGGCGCTGCCCCCGTCTCCTGCCGGAGACTCCTCCCGGAGTTTATCTGGCAAGATGAAGACCGGGCGCGGCGCCCAGCCGGTGATCTTACCTGCCGGTGACACCGAATACGGAAAAGGTTCCCTGGTTGGCCGCACCGCGGAAAACGGACTGTTCGGCACCATGGTTGACGGTCTTGCGAATGGTGAAAAGGTGTCGGTCGTCGCTGAGGCACGCATCCCCGTACCGGGAGGCGATCTTGCCTTCTGCCGTAATCCGCTATGCCCCGGCAGTGGTGCGTTGCCTGATCCGTTCAAGGGCCTCAAGGTGTCGTCTCCCGCGCGGGCCGACGCTGTCCGGGATGGCCTCATGCGGACCAGGTGCTTGATCCCACGGTTTGCTGGTGTGATCTTTTCGTTGGCACGGAGGGAAGCAAGGGGGCGGGCGAGTTCATCACGCGAGTGCCACGACCACGCACACCGTCGCAGCTGCAGTACAGCGATCGCAAGCGTCGCTCGCGCGGCAGAGCAAGGAGCTTGGCCTCAATCCCGAGACGATGGCGACGTGGCGCAAGCGCGCAACTGTAAAAGACTTGAAGACGGAGCCGAAGGTGCCCCGCTGTTGCGTCTGGCCACGCACCGCCGCGCGATAACGACTTCGGACGCGCGCGCCTTATTGTCCGCTTTGCGATTCGACCGCAGGCCACGACCGAGTCTGGACAGGAAGGCGCCCGCGATGCACATCGGGTGGGCGGAGGTCGTGCCTATATGGGGAATTTGCCGCAGCGCAGGGGCAAGCGTCGCTACCGAATTGATCGCTGGGACGGTGAGCCCGACGCGTGGGCATCACCACCGACTCCGTCATCTCCTACGGCGTTCATTCCGGCAACCAGGCACCCGGGCGCCGTCGGCTGCGGGAGAATCGCCGCTCACTCCAGCCACTCTTCGCTCTGGGAGGGGCCGGCGCCACTGCCATGCTCCTGACTCCGGCAGGCGCGGTTGTGGGGGACCGGTTCCTTGCGCTTCCGGTCAGCCAAGCGACGGCTTTCGGTGGGCTGGTGATACGCAGCTATGTGATCGGACAGATTTGCAATGGTCTGGCATAAAGCTCGCTCGCGGATCGGTGTCGCCTTTTCTTTGGACTGTCAGCAGCATGGCCAACCAAACTCTTGAACATCCGACGTCAGGGGCCGGGGGGCGGCGCATTCCTTCATCTTGCCTGTCAAACTCCCGCCGGAAGCAGGCGCGACCTTGTGGCCAGGTGCTGTGCAGGGACAGCGCGCAATGTATCCCTCCGGCGTGGGCCGTCTGACGGGGCGTTGGAGGCGATGATAAGTCCG
>NZ_QLMG01000070.1 GCF_003259905.1 Salipiger aestuarii
GCGGCCTCACGCCCTACGAATACATCTGCAAGATCTCGACTTCCGAGCCTGATCGATTCATCCTGAATCCGATCCACCAGATGCCGGGACTAAACACCTAGGCGCGGCAAGGCCGCCGTCAGCCAACCGGGGCAAGCACGGTCTTGCGCGCCCCGGCAAGCGACCGGACGGCTTGCGCGGCCTTCACCTCGTGCGTTTCGGCATAGGCTTCGTGGTAGCGTTCGACTTTCGACAGGTCGTACAGGTAGTTGACCATCACACCGGCAGATTGGGCCATGCCGTTTTCGGACAGGTCCGCGCCCGCATGCACCGCCTGCACCCGCGCCCCGTTGCCCAGGTGGAAGCGCGCCACCGAATCGACCGGCTGGCCATCGCCGCGCTTTGCGTTCAGCAGGTAATGCGCGGCAAGCGTGGTCATCGCCTTGTCGTCGTCCGCATCCCACGGCAGATCCTGCGCGCCCAGCCAGCGCAGCAGTCCGGGAATCGGAGACAGCGTGACAAAGGTTTTCAGCCCCGGCAGCGCGGCGTGGATGTCGCCCACCACCTGCTTGATCAAAGAGTTGCCGAACGAGATGCCCGCCAGACCCGGCTGGCAATTTGAAATGGAATAGAACACCGCGGTGTCCGCATCTTCGGGGGGCAGCGGGGCGCGGTCCTCGGCCAGCAGCGCCTGGATCGAACCGGGGATGCCGCGTGTCAGCGCCACCTCGACAAAGATCAGCGGCTCATCCGGCATGGCGGGGTGGAAAAACGCGAAACAGCGCCGGTCCTCGGGTTTCAGGCGGCGGCGCAGATCGGACCAGCTGTGGATGGCGTGAACGGCCTCATAGGCGATGATCTTTTCCAGGATATGCGCCGGGCTTTCCCAGCTGATCGGGCGCAGCACCAGAAAGCCGCGATTGAACCAGCTGCGCAGCAGGTGGCGCATATCGACGTCAAGCTGGCCCAGCACCGGGTCCCTGCCGCCCAGCCGCAGCAAGTCGGCGCGCATCCGCACCAGACGTTCGGTGGCGCCCGGAACCGCGTTGAGACGGCGCATCAGTTCCAGCCGTGGCGGTTCGCAGGCGGAGGTGATGCCACGGTAGGTGGCCCCGGTTGGGTCGGATTCGAACGCGTCAAGCGCCGCGCGCAGGGTCCGCGTGTCCAGCGTGTGCGCGGTGGCGAGATGGTGGAAAAAATCCAGCTTGGCGGCATCGTCCATTTCGGCAAACCGCTGAAGAATGCGCCGTGCCAGCCAAAGCTGCGCGGTTTCAGATGTGGCGACCAACAGGTCCGCGACCAGCGCCTGCGTGCTGCGCGGATCGCGCCGCAGGATCGGGCCGATCCGCGCGCGGCGTTCGAAGACGGTGGACAGAAGATCGGCGAGCAGGGACATGTGCAGGCTCCGTGCTGTGATCCCTTCAAGGTCGGCCCGAGGGGGCCGAAAATCAAGCCCTGATGCAGGATCGCTTCACATGGTCGCGCCCATCGGGCCGCCAACCGGTCAGGCCGCAAAGATGCCGCGCGGCGTGTCCGAAAGCGCGCCGGCCAGCGATTTCGGATAGCGGATGAACAGGATCGCGGGATTGGTTACCCCCTGTGTTGCGATGGTTTCGGCCAGTTGGCCCAGCGTGGTGGCGATGTGGCGTTCGGTGGGCGTGCTGGCGCGTTCCACGATGTCGACGGGGCAGGCGGCCGGTGCCCCTGCGGCAAGCAGGTCGGCCTGCACCTCGCCGGCGCGCTGCACCGCCATGTAAAACGCCATCGAGGTTCCCGGATGGGCCAGGCGTGCGCGGTCGGGGGCGGCGTCGCCGGGGCGGGCGGTGCCGGTGGTCAGCACGAAGCTGTCGGTTTCGCCGCGCTCTGTCAGCGGGCGCGCGATCGACGCGGCGGCGGCAGAGGCGGCGGTCACGCCGGGCACGATCTCGATCTCGATGCCAGCGGCGCGGGCGGCGGTGATCTCTTCGCAGGCGCGCCCGAACACCGACGGGTCGCCGGATTTCAGCCGAACCACGCGTAGCCCCAGTTTGGCTTTGGCGACGATCAGCCGGTCGATGCGCCCCTGCGGCCAGGCGCAGCGGCCCACCTCCTTGCCCACATAGATCCGTTCGGCGCCGTCGCGCGCCAGTTCGACGATGTCGGGATCGACCAGCCGGTCGAACAGCACGAGGTCCGCGCTTTGGATGCGGTTCAGCGCGCGCAGGGTCAGCAGATCCCTGGCACCGGGCCCGGCCCCGACAAGGGCGATATGTCCAGTCTTTCGCGTCATCATCACGGGTCTCCGCAGAGGGGGCCAAACACAAAAAAAGCTGCCGACGCGTCGCAATGAGGGATGCAACGTATCGAGCAGCTTTGCTCAGGTTTCCCGATGTCGGGAGTGCCCCGGCGCCATTGCCGGGACGATGATTTTGTTCAGAGCAGAAAGTGGCGCGTCATTTCAAGGAATTCTTGCGCGATGCCGGTATGCGCCGCGCAGAGATGCCGGTTTTTCGCCCCAATGCCCGATTTCGGGGCGAAATGCAAAGGGACGGCCCCCTTGCATTTCGCAGCCCCGCCGCCGTCAGCCAAGCGCCGTGTCGCAGCGCCCGCAGGTGCCGGGATGCGCGTGCGTGCCCACATCGGGCAGGATCTTCCAGCACCGCTGGCATTTCTGGCCCATCGCCTTTTCGAACACCACGCCGACGCCGGGCACCTCCGTCATGCGGAACGCCTCGGACGGGGCGGGATCGGCGGTCAGCTTGATGTCGGATGTGATGCACAGATCCTCGAAGGCGACCGATTTCAGCGCCTCCAGCATGGCGGCGTCTTCGACATGCACCACGGGCGCCGCTTCAAGCGAGGCACCGATGACCTTGTCGGTGCGCTGGATTTCCAGCGCCGCCGTCACTGCGCGGCGCGCGGCGCGGACTTTGGTCCATTTTGCCGCGAGCGGCGCATCCAGCCAGTCCGCCGGTGTTTCGGGAAAGTCCTGCAGATGCACCGAGCTGTCGTCACCCGGGAACCGGTCCAGCCAGACGTCTTCCATGGTGAACGGCAGCACGGGCGCAAGCCAAGTGGTCAGCCGGTGGAACAGCAGATCCATCACCGTGCGGGCGGCGCGGCGGCGTTCGGTGTCGCCATCGCAATACAGCGCGTCCTTGCGGATGTCGAAATAGAACGCCGACAGGTCGATGGTGCAGAAGTTGAAGATCGCCTGAAACACCCTTTGAAAATCGAACGCGCGGTAGCCTTCGCGCACCAGCGTATCCAGTTCGGCCAGGCGGTGCAGCACCCAGGATTCCAGTTCGGGCATGTCTTTCGCCTCGACCCGGTCGGTTTCGCTGAAATGCCCCAGCGCGCCCAGCATGAAGCGCATGGTGTTGCGCAGGCGGCGGTAGCCGTCAGCGGTGCCCTTGAGGATTTCCGGCCCGATGCGCTGGTCGGCGGTGTAATCCGCCTGCGCCACCCAAAGCCGCAGGATGTCGGCGCCGTATTGCTTGATGACATCCTCGGGGGCGACGGTGTTGCCAAGCGACTTGGACATCTTGTTGCCCTTCTCGTCCAGCGTGAACCCGTGCGTCACCACGTTGCGATAGGGCGCGCGACCCATGGTGCCGCAGCCCTGCAACATGGACGAATGGAACCATCCGCGATGCTGGTCGGTGCCTTCCATGTAGACATCCGCGATGCCGTCCGCCGTGCCATCGGGGCGGTCGCGCAGCACAAACGAATGGGTTGAGCCGGAATCGAACCACACGTCGAGCACGTCGAACACCTGTTCGTAATCGTCGGGGTTGGCGGCGTCGCCGATGAACCGTTCCCTGGCGCCGTCCTGATACCAGGCGTCCGCGCCTTCGGCTTCGAACGCCTCGACGATGCGGGCATTGACCGATGCATCGCGCAGCAGGAAATCGGGGTCGGTGGGCAGGGCGCCCTTTTTCACGAAACAGGTCAGCGGTACACCCCAGGCGCGCTGGCGCGACAGCACCCAGTCGGGCCGCGTTTCGATCATCGAGAACAGCCGGTTGCGCCCCGTCTGCGGGGTGAACTTGACCAGCTGGTCGATGCTGTACAGCGCGCGCTGCCGGATCGTGGTACCGTAATCGTCCTGCCCGTCGCCCACCGGGCGGTCGATGCTGGCGAACCATTGCGGCGTGTTGCGGAAGATCACCGGCGCCTTGGAGCGCCAGGAATGCGGGTAGGAATGTTTCACCCGTCCGCGCGCGATGATGCCGCCCGCCTCGACCAGCTTGGCGATGACGGCAGGGTTGGCCTTGCCCTCCTTGCCCTTGCGGTCGAACACCTGAAGCCCGGCAAAGAACGGCACATGCGGCAGGAATTCGGACTCCTCGCCCACGTTGTGGGTCATCCGGTCGATCCAGCCCCGCTTGACGAAGCATTCATAGTCATCCGCGCCGTGGCTGGGCGCGGTATGCACAAAGCCGGTGCCCGCATCGTCAGTGACGTGGTCGCCATCGATCATGGGGACGGCATAATCCCAGAAGCCATCCGCGCCTTCGAGGCCGGCGAAGGGGTGTTTCAAACCAAGTCTGCCGAGCTCTTCCGCCGCCACGTCACGAACACGTTTGTACATGGAAGGTTCGAGGCGGGCCTTGCTCAGTGCATCTTCCGCCAGAGCGTCCGCGAAGAGGAAGCGTTCGCCGACTTTCACCCAGCATTCTTCAGGCGTTCCGGTAATCTCATAAAGCCCGTAAGCGATCTTCGGGTTGTAAGCGACCGCCTTGTTGGAAGGGATTGTCCACGGTGTCGTCGTCCAGATGACGACTTTCGCATGGATCAGGTCGCCGAAATCCTCCGGGGCGTCGTCCGGCGACTGCATGCCTTGCGGGGCATCTTCCGAAAATACCATGAACGGAACCCAGATCGTGTGGCTCTGGTGGTCGTGGTATTCGATCTCGGCCTCGGCCAGCGCGGTCTTTTCGACCGGCGACCACATCACGGGTTTCGATCCCTGATACAGCGTGCCGGTCATCAGGAATTTCATGAATTCCTCGGCGATGACGCGCTCGGCGTGGAAATCCATCGTGAGGTACGGATCGGCCCAGTTGCCGGTGATGCCGAGGCGCTTGAATTCATCGCGCTGGATGTCGATCCAGCCTTCGGCAAAACGGCGGCATTCCTGACGGAAATCGACCACCGGCACATCGTCCTTGTTCTTGCCCTTCTTGCGGTACTGCTCTTCGATCTTCCATTCGATGGGCAGGCCGTGGCAATCCCAGCCCGGAACATAGCGCGCCTCGTGCCCCATCATCTGGTGGGAGCGCACGATCATGTCCTTGATCGTCTTGTTCAGCGCGTGGCCGATGTGCAAATGGCCGTTCGCATAGGGCGGGCCGTCGTGCAGGGTGAACGGCGTGCGCCCCTCGGCGCGGTCACGCAGGCGGTCGTAGATGCCGATCCGTTCCCAACGGGCAAGCCATTCCGGTTCGCGCCTGGGCAGGCCAGCGCGCATCGGAAAATCGGTTTTCGGAAGGTTCAGCGTGTCCTTGTAATCGGGCACGAGGGTGGTGTCGGTGGTGTCGGCGCACATGATCTGCGGTCCCAGGTCTGGAATTTCGGCGATGGGGGGTGTCTGCGGCGCGCGGAGAGCATACGCCTTGTCCCGGCGGCTCGTGAGATCAGAGCGCCGGGCAGGTAATTCGAAAGAGGATTCCGAAACGGCCCATCATGGCGGCGTTATAGGCACCCGCTCCGTCATGGTCCAGTGCCCGTGCCATCGGCGGGAAACCGGGGCGCTTGGGCGAATATGCGCAAGACCTTGCCGGTTCCCACGATGCCGCGGCGCGGCGCGGCGGCGTGGCGCCGAGGCCGGGGCGGGGTTCCGGCGGGGCTGTGCCGGAAATCCGCGCTCACGCGGTTGCGAGGCAACGCGGATGGGGTGGCGGGGTTATCCCGTCACCAGGTCCGGGGTCGCCCCGGACTGAACGGACCGATGCCAGGATGAGGAGATCCGATATGGCCTATGACGATGAGAAGAAGCACGCATCCGACGCCTATCGCGCCCAGGTCGACGCCGACCCAAGCACCCGCCCCCGGGGGGCGCCCAAAGGGCGGCGCGGCGCCGTGGGCTGGGTTGTCGCGCTGGTGATCGTGGCGGCGCTGGTGATCGGCGTCAGCCTGTTCGGGAACGACGACGCCCCGGACACCGGGCAGCCGGCGGCGATGGCGCCCGCCGAAGACGGTGTGGCCCCGACGGCCGACCTGCCCGCCGGGACCGGTCAGGATCCTGTCGTGCCGGGGTCGGGCGATTGACGCGGGGCGGGCCCGCTCCGGCAGGGGCGGGGCTGTCACTGTCGGGTTCAGGACGCGCGCGGCGCACCGCCGAGGGCGCCTTGTTACAGATATGTCACAAAATGTGGCGCAAACAGCGCCCGACTGGCAGGTTGCCGCGCATCCGGCGCATTGCGGTGATTTCCCCCAAGACAAGCCATCCGAAAAGACGCACAGAAGGGCGGTCTTAAACGGTTCTCTCCGGTCACAATCATACATCGAGCTGCCAGATGTCTTCGAACACACAAGATATGCCCCGTCGCGCCGCACCCTGCCAGGCCCGCGCTTCGATGCCCCCGACGGGGCCGTTTGCCGCGGATCCGCCGCCCGTCGCCGATCTTCGCGGATTGGATCGTGCCGCGGGGCTGGTGTTTGCCGTGCTGCTGGCGCTTGCCGCGCTGGTGGTGCTGGATTCGGCCCAGAACGGCGATGATTTCGAGACTGCGCCGCACACCGCCGAGGTCGTCGCGGCGCGGTGACGGGCGGCGTGTCGGGCCAGCATTCCGGTCCGCAATCAGTCACGAAAATCCAGCCGGCAAAAAGCCGCGAGCCCGTCCGGGGCCGCGGCTTTTTCGGGCGCGGCGCTCAGGCGCGTAGCGTCTCGGTCGAGGAAAAGAACATCGCCTGACTGACCGCCGAGCGCACCTGTTCTTCGGAATAGGGCTTGGAGATCAGGAAGGCCGGTTCGGGCCGTTCGCCCGTCAGCAGCCGTTCGGGGAAGGCGGTGATAAAGATCACCGGCCGGTCGCCAAGCGATTCGAGGATGTCGTTCACCGCGTCGATGCCCGACGAATTGTCGGCCAGCTGAATGTCGGCCAGCACAAGGTCCGGCGTTTCGGACGCGGCCAGATCCACGGCGGCAGAGCGGGTGCGCGCCACGCCGGTGACCTTGTGGCCCAGATCGGACACGATGCTTTCCAGATCCATGGCGATGATCGCCTCGTCCTCGATGATAAGGACGCGGCCCGTGACCGCGTCGGCCATCTCCTGACGTGCCAGGATGACCAGCTGTTCGGCTTCGGCGCGCTCGATCTGCATGATCTCGGCGACCTCGGCCAGGCTGAAGTCCTCGATGGAATGCAGCAGCAGCGCCTCGCGGCTGTTGGTGGTCAGCCGCGACAGCCGCGCCTGCGCCTTGGCGACGGCGCTTTCGCTTTCGTCCACCACCGGGGCGCCGGTACTGACCCAGATTCCGTGAAAGACCTTGAACAGGCCGGCCTTGGGCGATGACGCCTCGGCGGCGGTGCTGCGGTCGGCAAGGATCGCCTCCAGCGTCGCTGCGGCGTAGTTGTCGCCGGTGCTTTGACTGCCGGTCAGTGCCCGCGCGTAACGGCGAAGATATGGAAGTGCTGTCCCTATGGCCTGACTCAGGTCACCCGTTGTCATGTGTGCTGTCCTTTTTTCGCTTTTTTCGGGAACCAAACGCCCGCTGCTGGCATTTGTTCCCGCATGCAGTCAAAATAGTGCCATGTCGCGGCGGAAAAAAAAGAGCAAGGAACCAAATGGGTCATACACGGAGCAAAGACAAGGATTCAGAGGTCATCGATGAGAACCTGAAGCGCGTCTATCAGGATATGCTGGATGAAAAGGTCCCCGACCGGTTTCTCGATCTGATCGCGCAACTGAAATCGCAGGACGATACGTCCACCGAAGGCAGCGCCACATGAGCTCAGATCCCCGTGACGAGATCGTCCAGCACCTGCCCGCCCTCCGGGCGTTTTCCCTGTCGCTGACGCGCAACGGCGCCGTCGCCGATGACATGGTGCAGGACACGCTGGTCAAGGCGTGGTCCAAGATTGCCAGCTTTGAACCTGGTACCAACATGCGCGCTTGGCTGTTCACCATCCTGCGCAACACATATTATTCCAACCGCCGCAAGGCCGGGCGCGAAGTCTCTGATGCCGAAGGTGTGTTCACCGAAAGCCTGTCGGAGAAACCGGCCCATGACGGGCGGTTGCAGCTGGCCGATTTTCGGCGTGCCTTCGTCAAGCTGACAGACGAACAGCGCGAGGCGCTGATCCTTGTGGGCGCGCAGGGGTTTTCCTACGAGGACGCCGCCGAAACCTGCGGCGTTGCGGTCGGCACCATCAAGAGCCGCGTCAATCGCGCCCGGGCCCGGCTGACAGAACTGCTTCAGCTTGACGATGACGACAAGCTGGAAATGACCGATCAGGCGACGATGGCGGTGGTGACGGGGACCAGCCCGTCTGCAAGGTGACGGCGCGCCGACGGTACAGGTGACAGCGGCCCTCAAGTATGTAGTGTGCGGCCTGACCCCGGCGCGACGGCGGCGGATCCGCGATTCGCCCCCATGCCCACCGGGCAAGACCGAAGGATGAGGCAAGCGCCCGCAGTGACCGGGACGCGCCAGAAAAGACGGGCAAGGTGAAGATGACCGATACAGTGCCGCGCATGCGCCCGCTTGGGCTTGCCGCGCGCATGATCCTGTTCCTGACCCTGGCACTTGTGCCGATCGGAGTCGTCGCTTGGTTCCAGACCACGAAGTTGCAGGAAGAGACCCGGCTGCGCACCCAGCTGTCGCTGGTGGCGCTGACCGAGGCGGCGGCGCTGGCCGAACGCGAAACGGTGCTGCGCGCTCAGGGTGGGGCGCAGGCGCTTGGGGCCACGCTGGCGCTGGACCTGTTCGGCGCGGACGACGCGCAGACCTGTTCGGCGCGGCTGGCCTCCTATCTGGAAGGTTCGCCCGGATATTCCTTTGCCGGGCTGCTGACCGCCGACGGGCGCATCCCCTGCACCTCGACCGGGACCGCGCTCGACATCGCGGATTTTCCCCGCTTGCGGGAACTGATCGCCGATCCGGGCCCCGCCGCCTGGCTGAACCGCAGCGCGCCCGTCAGCCGCCGGTCCGTCATCATCGTCGCCGAACCGTTTTTCATCGACGGCACGCTGGCGGGTCATGTGGTTCTGTCGCTGCCTTCGGCGCTGCTGCCCGCGGATTCCAACGATACCGTGGCGACCCCCTATCTCGATATTGTCACGATCAACGCGAAAGGCCAGATCCTGTCGTCGCGCCGGGGGGTGGACAAGGCGGCGGACATCCTTCCGGCCGAACTGGATCTCGCCAGCCTGATCGGCGCGCGTGCGCAAAGCTTTGCGGCGCGCAGCAAGGACGGCGCGACCCGCGTCTACGCTGCCGCGCCCCTGGTGCCGGGCATGATCACCGCAATCGGCATCTGGAGCGAGGACAACGACCAGGCGCAGGCGATCACCGTCAGCGGTATCGCCCGCGCGCTGCCCTTGCTGATGTGGGCGGCGTCAGTGATTGTGGCGTTCCTCGCGGTGAACCGGCTGGTGATCCGCCACATCAAGCTTTTATCGCGCCGGATGCGCGTCTTTGCCCGCACACGGCGCGTGCCCGAAACCCGCCGGCATCGGGAAATGCCGGCCGAACTGGCCGACATGGAAGACGATTTCCTGGACATGGCCGATGGCATTCTGCGCGACGAGGCGGCCCAGGAAAACGCCTTGCGGGAAAAGACCATCCTGCTGAAAGAGGTTCACCATCGGGTCAAGAACAATCTTCAGTTGATTTCGTCGATCATGAACATGCAGATCCGCGGGTCTCGGGAACCGGAAACCCGTCTTGTGCTGCAACGTCTTCAGGACCGTATCCGCAGCCTCGCCACCATCCATCGCAACCTTTACCAGACCGAGGACCTCGGTCATGTGAATGCCGGCATATTGCTGGAAGAGCTGGTGCAGCAGATGACCCAGATGGCGCAGATCGCGGGCGAGCCGGTCACCGTGAAAACCGAGCTTCAGAACATCGAAGCCGTGCCCGATCAGGCGGTGCCATTGTCGCTGCTGACCGCCGAGGCGCTGACCAATGCGCTGAAATACGGCGCGCCCTCGGGAACCGAGGGCGGCGCCTCGGTCTCGGTGCGCTTCATCGGGGATGGCGCCCGCAAGGCGACGCTGGAAATCGCCAACACGGCCCTGCCAGAGGGTTCGCCAAGAGACGAAAAGCCGGCGGTGGAACCCCATGGGCTGGGCACCCGCCTGATCCAGGCATTCACCACGCAGCTTGGCGGAACACTGGAGCATGGGCATGAACAGGATCGCTTTGTCGTGCGCGTGACCTTTCAGCTCAAGACCTTTGAGTACGATGAAACCACACCGACGCAAGTGCCCAATGTCCCGGATTTCTGAGCCTCCTGCGGTGCAGCCGCTGCCGCGTCCGACAACCGCCAAGGGCGCCCCCCGCAAGGTGGGGATAGAAATCGAATTTTCCGGCCTGACCGAAGAGCGCGCGGCGCAGATCCTGTGCGACACGCTGGGGGGCGCCCCCGAACAAGAGGCCAAAGGCCGCTGGTTGGCCAAGGATACCCGGCTGGGCGGTTTCGAAGTATATCTGGACAGCCGCCCGCTGAACAAGCTGGACGACAACGCGCTGACCCGCCACCTGCGCGACGTGGCGCGCGTGGTCGTGCCGGTCGAGATTGTCAGCGATCCGATCGCGGTGGAACAGATCGTGGATCTGGACGAGGCGCTGGTGGCGCTGGCGCGGGCGGGGGCCACCGGCACCACCGGCGGCGTGCTGCTGGGCTTTGGCGTGCATTTCAACCCCGAGGCTGTCTCGCTTGACTTCAGCGACATCATGCCCGTCCTGACCGCCTATGCGCTGATCGAGGATCACATCCGCCGCGTCGCGGACATTGACATGTCGCGCCGTCTGCTGCCCTGGGTCGATCCCTATCCCCGCGCCCTGATCGACCGGCTGGCGTCGCGCCAGCCGCCGACCGACATGACGGCGCTGATCGACGCCTATCTGGGGATTTCTCCGTCGCGCAACCACGGGCTGGATATGTTGTGCCTGTTTGCGCTGATCGACAAGGACCGCGTGGCGCGCGCGATGGACATGGAACAGATCGGCATCCGACCGACCTTTCACTGGCGGCTGCCGGATTGCCGGATCGACGAACCGGACTGGTCGCTGGCGCGTGAATGGAACCGCTGGGTTCTGGTCGAACGGGTCGCGGGCGATGACAAGCTGCTGCACCGCCTGAGCGCGGCCTGGCGCGACCATCGCGGCTCGCTGACGTCGCTGCGCCCGGAATGGGCAGGCACGGTCGCCAGGATGCTGGGCGAGGCAGGTTTGTGACGGCACGCCCGCTGATCGGTGTGACGGTATCGCGCAAGTCGGGCTGGCGGGTGTTTCCGCTGATGCGCCTTGCGGTATGGCTTGCGGGCGGGCGAGCGCTGCGCTGGCAGACGGGGTATCGCACGGTCGACCTCGACAGCGTCGACGGGGTGGTGATCGGCGGGGGCGACGACATCGCGCCCACGCTATATGGTGGAGAGCTGCGTGTCGGCGTTCGCCTTGATCCGGCGCGCGACGCGCTTGAACAAGCGATTCTGCGCGGCGCGTTCGACCGCGGCCTGCCGGTCCTTGGAATCTGCCGCGGCTCGCAGATGCTGAACGTGGTGCTGGGCGGCACGCTGCATCAGGATGCCTATGGTGTCTACGAAGACAGCCGCTATGTCCGCACGGTGTTGCCGCGCAAGCGCGTTCAGATCGACGATGAGACGCTGCTGGCCCGGTCGGCCAAGGCGTCGTGCCTTTATGTCAACGCGCTGCATTCCCAGGCGGTGGATGTGCTTGGCGACGGGCTGCGGGTCGCGGCGCGCGACGAAGGCGGCATGGTGCAGGCCATCGAGCGCATGACCGACCCGTTCGCGCTGGGGGTTCAATGGCACCCTGAACACCTTGTGTATCGCCGTGCGCACCGGCGTCTGTTCCGATCGCTCGTGGCGGCGGCGCGGGCCGGGCGGACGGCGGCGGGCAGCGATGCCCAGCTGGACGCGGCCCGCGAAGAGGCGCGCCAGGACGATGCGCGGGGGTGGGGGTAAGGGGCAGCACGGCCCGCCGCGCTCTGGTCGGGGGGCTTGCAAGCCCGTAGCGGCCCTCAGGACACACCCCGTTCATGTCCTCACGAAGCGATCCGGGTAGGTGGCGCGCAGGTTCAGCCATCGGTCGCGCTGCTGATCGGCTCCGACCTGTTCGGTGATGATGTTCCACCTTGCGGCGATGTTGCGCAGCGCCGTTTCCGGATCGGACTGGCGGGCAAGGGCGCGCAAAAGCCACATGGTCAGGCTTTCGAAATCCTCGTTGCGCCGGGCGATATACAGATCGGGGATCGGATCGGCCATGGCCTTGCGATGTTCGGCCAGAAACGACGGGCCGTAGGCGTCGATGATTCGGGGGGCCGCGTAGTGTTCGGGACGGAACGGATCGAAGACCCCTTCAGGCGCGGCGACCGTATCGCTCGACGGTCCGGGTGACACGGCGTGCCTGCAAAACGCATAGGCCAGCTCTGGCGCCGGGCAGTTTCGCGCGATGACATAGCTCCACCCCCAGTTGAAACAGGCAAGCGGCAGGTCTTTGCCGCCCGGAAGCGGCCCATGCGCGACGCGCCCGCGCAGACCCGCGCCACGCCGGTTCAGTGCCTTCTGCGTACCGCCCCAGCCGATATTGGCATAGATGTCGCCGCGATTGTAGCGCGCCCAGTTGTCGAACAGCGCCAGATCAGAGCCGGTCAGGTGGGCGCTGCTGGCAATCATCGCCTCAAGCGCACCGATGCCCGCATCGTTCAGGATCGCCGCCATGCCGTCGTCATCGAAGGGCAATCCGCGCAGCGCGTGAAACCGCGCCCACCATTCCCAGGCTGCATAGGACGCAGTGCGAAACAGGCATCCGCCGAACCGGCCCTCGTTCGGGCGATGAAAGAAGGCCATCTGCCGGTCCGGTGTTTCCCATGTCAGGGGGATATCCCGCGGGGTGCCGGTCTGGTCGGCGTAGCGCGCCCACTCTGTCGCATCCTCAAGCCGGTCGCGATGATAGAACATCAGATAGACGTCGTCGTCGGTTTGAAAGCCCCTGCGCCGGTTGTCATACCGATCACCCCTTTGCCACAGCGCGGATGCGCCGGACGGCCCGCCAGCCCGTCCATTGGCAGGATCGCGTCGGCCTCACACAGGTCGGGAATGCCGAAGGTGGCGGGCAGGGCGATGTCGATGCCAAGCTCGGGCAGGATCGCTTCGAGCGTGACGGTGGCGTTGATGCCGTCGGTATCGGTCACGACACTCTTGACCTTGCACCCTTAGGTTGATTGAAAGCTTTGCATCACGGGCGCCACGTTGGCTTGCGATCCGTCTGGCACGAGCAGGCGCAGCGGGCGCCCGAGCTTGTCGATCATGGGTGCGAGTGCCGGCGCGCCCGCCGCCGGTGCCACGATCCAGGCCGAAGCCCCCGACAGGAATGTTCTGCGATGCAACGTGAAAAACCCTAAAAGCCGAAAGATGCACTCATCTTTGGAGTGAAAACATTTGCAAGGTTTTAATGACTACGGTGGAAAATCCGCGGATGACCTTGCGCTGGGATGGGCATGAAAAACCTGCAGTTGAAACGAACGGGATCGCTTTTGCGGCGATTGAGAGTCCTGATGGCGCTGTGCCTGGCCATCAGCGTTCTTGGACTGGGTGTCAAAAGCTACTTTCTAAGCCTGACCGAACAGCGCGCGCGGGATCTGCTGGAACGCTCGACGCCGGTCATCGAGGCCGCAAGATCGGTGCCCGAACTGGTGCAGGATTTCCGCCGCACCTCGTCGCTGATAGAAAAGGCCGATAGCGAAACGGATCTGATCGCATTGCAGGCGCATGTCGATGTCCTGAAGAAGTCCGCGAAGGCGCGGTTCGACCTAGAGGTCGACGACCTGCTTGCCGCGCTTGGCAGGATTTTGGCGCTTCAGACCCGGATCGTACGGGAACGCGATGAAATCGGACAACGGATTGCGCGGGAAACCATGCGGCTGGACAGCCTTGTCTGGGCGCTTGAAACCGAACAGGCGCAGTTGGCGCTGGAATTGTCGCAAATCACCGGCCAACGGGATGCGATGCCACGGATGCAGGCCACGCTCGCGACGTTGGCGGGCGTGGCGCGGATGACTTCGGGGATCGGCGCGTTGCGCGCGACGACGCATGACATGGGCATGCGCCTGGCCGGCGAGAGCTTTCATCTCAAACCGATTTTCCTGCGCGAAACCGACGTCATCGCAACGCATCTGGGGCGCATGCCGGCGTCCGAGACGCGCCGGGTGCTTGCGGCCGAATTTCTGGCCCACAAGCGGGCGATGGTGGGGGCAGAGGGGGTATTCAACCTATTCCACGCGCTGGAGGCGCTTAACGCGGAAAAGCTCGGGGCGAGCGAAAGGGCGAATGCGCTGCTGCAAAAGCTCGTGGTCGAAACCGAAGGGCTGACCGGCGCGGCCGTGGCGGATTTCCGCGCGCTGGCGGCCCGGAACCGTGTCACCACACGGTCCACGCGCCAGATCGACCTGCTGGTCACCAGCCTGGCCTGGGTCGGTGGGGTCGCCATCTTCTGGATGCTCATCGAACGCAATCTTTTTGCCCGTATCGAACAGCTGGTCGGCAGCGCGCGCATTCTTGCGGACGGGGCATTCGAACACCCGGTCAGAAAGTTGGCCTCTGATGAAGTCGGTGAACTGGAACAGGCGGTAGAGCGGTTCCGCATCACCTCGCTGGCGCTGTCGTCGACCCATGCCAAGCTGACGTCACTGCTGGAAAACGCGCCCAGCGGGATCATCACCGCCGATCAGCACGGCTTTATCGAAAGCGCGAATGTCGTGATGGAACAGATGTTCCGTCTGGATACCAACGATCTGATCGGACTGCATCTCAACACGCTGCTTCCGTCGATCATCGAAGGCGGTGATGTCCTGGTCGCGCCCGCTTTGGCCGACGCCGACGACGCTGGCCCGCGCCCCCCCGGGCATTTCGACGTTAAGGGGCATCGCAAGACCGGCGAGAGCTTTGAAATGGAAGTGTCGCTGAGCCAGATCGATGCGGACGGCGGCACCTCTCTGGTCGGGATCTTCCGCGACGTATCCGAACGCAAGGCGGCGGAGGCGGAGCTTCAAACCGCCTATGCCGCCTTGGAAAAGCAACGTGAGGAACTGGAACGTTCGAACCATGATCTTGATAACTTCGCCCACGGCGCCTCGCACGACCTCAAGGCACCGTTGCGCGCGATCAGGAACATATCCGGCTGGATCGAAGACGATTTCGAGGGCACGATCGACGCGGAAACCGCGAATAATTTCAAGATGATGCGCTCGCGTATCCAGCGCATGGAACGCCTGCTTGACGATCTGCTCGACTATTCCCGCATCGGGCGCGTCGAGGGCACGTCCGATGTCGTGTCGGGGGCCGCGCTGGTGCATGAGGTGGTCGGGCTGTGCGACGTTCCCGAGGGCTTTGAAATCGAGACTTCGGATAAGATGAAGGAACTGGACGTTGAGATGATGCCGTTGAAGAATATCCTTCTCAACCTGGTTTCCAATGCGATAAAACACCATGATCGCGGCGCCGGGAGGATCCGGATTTCGACGGAATACGACGACGGTCAGCAGGTGTTCGAGGTGGCCGACGACGGCCCCGGCATTCGCCCCGAATTTCACCAACGCGTGCTGCGGATGTTCGAAACGCTCCAGCCGCGCGATCGGGTCGAAGGCAGCGGCATGGGGTTGGCGATGGTCAAGCGACAGGTCGAACTGCGCGGCGGCCGTATCGAGATCAGATCCGGCGAAGGGCGCGGCACCGCCTTCCGCTTTACGCTGCCGTCGGTAACGACGCCGGAACCTCAACGGATCGAGGTGTTTGGCTGAACCTGTCCCGCGGATCTGAGCTACGGCCCATTTTCTGGACAGTTTCCGGCGTAAATCAAGCTACTCTTTTCATCGGCTGATCGGGGGTTTGTTGTTTCAATTTTGTGCCGGTAGATCACGGCGGGTGGTTTGCCGCCAAGTGAGGAATGCGGGCGCTTGTGATTGTAGAACTCGATCCATTTCCTGAGCCTCGGGACCTGCCAGGGGGTTTTTCCGCCCGTTGATCAGAGCCCGTCCTAACTTGAGGACGGCCAATGAAGCGAACAAGATTTACGGACGAACAGATCATCGGCATCTTGGCTGGGCACGAGGCTGGCGCGAAGTGTGCCGCTAGCACGGCATGTCGGAAGGCACGTTCTATAACTGGAGAGCCAAATTTGGTGGCATGACGGTTTCGGAAGCCAAGCGGCTGAAAGCGCTGGAGGACGAGAACGCAAAGCTCTGGAAGCTGCTGGCCGAGCAGATGCTGGATCTGGCGGCGATAAAGGAACTGGTTTCAACAAAGGGGTGACGCCTGCGGTGAAGCGCGAGGCAGTTGCGCAGCTGAAGGCCCTGGTCGGAGTGTCGGAGTGTCGGAGTGTCGGGCGTGCCGGATTTCGGGGGCTGATCGCAAGATGGTCCGCCCCTCGGCG
>NZ_QLMG01000071.1 GCF_003259905.1 Salipiger aestuarii
GCGGGATCTCTTCGGAGAATGAACGAAAAAGCGCGCTGCCAATGGCAGCGCGCAATCTTCCACACATCTGGTAAGGGGCTTGGGGGCGGTCAGCGCCCCTTTTTCAGGTCCGATGCCTGCGTCTTGGCCAATAGCGCCGCATGGTCGGTGCCGGTGCGCCGCCTCAGGGCATCGCGCACGGCCCGCGCCATGAGCCGCGCGAACATCCGTCGCTGACCGCGATAGAACCGCGTCTTCAGCGCCCATTTCGCCACGATCGGCCCCAGCAAAAACCAGAACTTCGGCCCCGCCGCCTGCCGGTAGAACAGCATCAGGTTGCGGTGGTAATAATAGACCTTCCAGATCGGCTGCAGCCGCCCCTCCAGCCCGGCAAAGGTCGCGCAATCATGGTCGAACCGGATCTGCGGCACGAACCCCATGCGCAGCCCGGCCTGGGTGATGCGCAGCGTGTACATGTGATCGTCGCCATAAACGAACAGCCCGCCGTCCGGATACCCCACCGTCCGGATGGCCCTGCGCGAGACGAACACACCCACAAAGGACGCGACCTCGACCGCGCGCGGCGGGCCGTCGTATGTTTCCGGGCCAAGGTGCAGCGGCTTGCGCCCGCCGCCGAACGGATTCATGCCGGGGCGGTTGAACGGGCAGATGCGCCCGTCCGGGTAACGCACCGCCGAGACGACGGCGTCCCAGTCTTCGGGCCGGCTGGCGTGGAACATACCAAGCGCGTCCGGGGCGGGGCGGCCATCGTCATCCATCACCGCGATCCAGTCGGGGTCATGGTCCTGCACCAGCTTGCGCATCCCGGCCTCGAACCCGCCCGCGCCGCCGGTGTTGGTGGGAAGTTCCAGCGCCTCCAGGCGGGGGTCGCTTTGGCCCGCCAGCCAAGCGGCGGTGCCGTCGGTGCTGGCGTTGTCGACCACCAGCAGGTGGTGCAGATGTTCAGGCGGGCTGGCCAGCAGCGCGGCGACGGTGTCCTTCAGCTTGTCCAGCCGGTTGAAGGTCACCACCACGGCGGCGAGTGTTCTTTGCGATGTGCTCACGTCTGCCTCTGCCTTGCGCGACCTGGCTCTACCGCAGGGCAGGGGGGCTGGCCAGAGCGGGATATGTTTCGCGCGCGAAACGCTGCGGGGGCCATGGCACGGATGTTTCGCGCGCGAAACATCTCAGCTGTCGCGCGCCCCTGCGGTTGCCAGCCAGGCCAGCAACCGGGCGTGCAGCGCCGCATCCACCCCCGCACCGCCAAGCGTGATCGCCCCCGAGGCTTTGCGCGTCACCTTGATGCCGGGGGCGGGGGTATCGACTTGCGCCGCGGGCGCTTTCGCCGGGGCGGGCCTGTCTTCCAGCGCGGCGCGCAGACGGGCCTGCTCCTCCTCTGGGGTCGCACTGCCTGCAAGCAGACCGCCCAGACCTTCGGCCAGCGCGGGGCGGTCTTCCAGCGCCTTGGCCAGCGACAGCCCCAGCCGTTCCCCCAGCGCGCGGGGAAATTGCAGATCGCCGTCCAACGCCCGCACAATCCCGACAAAGCTGCCGATCTTCGACCGCTTGGCCCGGCTGGCAGACCCGAACAGCACCGCAAGCCCCTCGCGGTCAGAGCCGAACACCCCCTGTTCCACCGCCTTCACCACGATACGCGCGCGTTCGTAATGGCAAAGCGCGGCGCGGATCTCGTTTTCCTCGACCATGGCCAGATAGGCGCCCGATGTCTGTTCGGGGCGGCGCAGCAGGGCCAGCACCGTGGAAAACCGCGCTTCGCCGGTGTCCCGCGCCAACTGGCGCAGCGCGTGACAGCGCCGCCAGCCAGAGATCAGCCCATAACGCCCATCCGCCAGCCGCGTCACCTCGATCGGCATCTGTTGGCCACGCGCGCGCAGGCTGTCGCGCAAGGCGGCCATGTCTTCGTCTTCGACCGGCAGGCGGTCGCGCACGAGATGGTCCAGATCGACCGCCTCCAGCGGCAGCTCCAGCACCATGCGCCCGCCCTCGCGGGCCTCGCTCATGGTGCGGCTTATCTCTTCCAGCGCGGCCACCGCCGAGCTGTCGGCGGCCACATCCGCGATCGGGGCGGACCGGCGCCGCGGGGCAAGACCGGGAAAGGCATCCGCCGGGGTATCATGGGCGGCAGGGGCGGCGCCCTCGGGCAGAAAGGCGGGGGGCGACAGGCGCTTGCGCTTGGACATCTTGGGTTCCTTTCGGCTCAGACGACGTCGGCGGCTTCGGCGGCCAGCTCGTCACGGCGCCAGCTGCCCAGCAGCAACGCCTTGAAGGCGGCATAGGTGGCATCGAACGCCTCGCGCCCGCGCACATAGGTTTCGCGGTTGAAATCGCGGTAATCCGCCTCGTAGATGCCCTGCACCTGTTCGCCCGCCTGCCCGATAAGCGCGGTGAAATGCTGGCGGTGCGGCGACAGGGTCTGGCCCAGATAGGCCTGCATCAAGGCGGCCAGTTCCGCCTGTTGCCCGTCGTCATAGCGCGTCACCACCGCGCGCACCGCATCCCATTCGAACGACAGCCCTTCGCGCCCCAGCGCGCGGGCGGCCATGTTCTCGGCGCTCTCGATCGAGCCGAAGGTGGAATGCAGCATGTCGAAAAACCGCCCCGTGCTGTCGAATTCCAGAAACGACGCCCCCAGCGGCACCAGCAGGATATCGGCCGCCGCCAGCCCGTTGATGGTCAGATACCCCAGCGCGGGGGGCGTATCGACAAAGATCACGTCGTACTGATCCAGCAGGCCGTCGGCCTGAAACACATCCGTCAGCGCATCCCACAGCTTCCAGCCGCGCCCCTGCATCCGCCAGACCGGCACCTGGAATTCCGCCCAGTACAGGTTCAGCTGCGCGCCGATCAGGTCGATGTTGGGCCAATGGGTTTTCTGCACGAGGTCGGGGGCGCGGATGTCCAGCGCCTCGGTCAGCGTGTCATCCAGCGGAATGGGCGCCTCGCCGCGATCCATCCGGCGCTGGTTTTCCTCACGCAGGGACTGCGCGTAATGGCGCGCCATCAGGGGGAACACCGTCTGCCATTCGTCTTCGATGCGGCCATTGAAGATCGAGGTCATCGACCCCTGGCTATCCAGATCCACCACCAGCACCTTGTAGCCATCCAAAGCCGCGCTCATCGCCAGATGCGCCGCGGTCGATGTCTTGCCGACGCCACCCTTGAAATTCGCCACCGCGACGATTTTCGCCGGCAACCCCTTGGGGCGGTAGGGCAGGTATTGCTTGTTGCGCGCACCCTCCTGACCAAAGAAGGCGCGCAGCTTGAGCACCTCGTCCAGCGCGAACCAGCGCGTGCCATTGGCGGTTTCGGAACTGCCCTGCGGCAGATCGGGGTTGGCCTTGAGCACCCGGCGGAAATGGGCGGGCGCGACAGGGATCAGGTACTGGGTGATCTCCCAGGTGGAAAACAGCCGCAGCCGGCGCTGCCCGCTTTCTTCAAGCCCGCGCCCGACCAGATCGCGCCGTCCGCTGGCGCAGGCCTCGGCGATGCGTTCGAAATCCGAGGTCCGGGTGCGCGCTCCCAGCTGTTCCATCGACCGGGTGGGATCAATGTTGAAATAGGGCGGCGTGGTCTTGCCGCCATCGCCCTTCACCGTGTTTTTGGGTGCCATGTGTCGTGCCTGTCCTGCGCTCTGCCATGTGTCCGGCGCCGCTTGATGTGCGCCTTTTGGGGCATGATACCACCAAAATGCGCACATGACAGGAATTTCGCGATATCTGCCCATTTTCGTTGCATGCGGGGGGGGCAGGGCAGCGGGCTTATGCGGGCTGTTCAGTTATTTTCTGTTATTTATTATGTTACGGGATCACTTGGACAGACAATTTCGACAATATTTCATGGGCTTGGGCGGGCAGTCACAGGCATACGCGACTCTGATCCGACGATAGCGCGACTCTGATCCTCCGAACAGGCGACTCTGACCCCCCGATGTTTGCTGGACGCCTGAGGGGCCTGTGGATAAGGTGGGTGTCACTGAAACCCCGATAACAAAGCCGGGGATCGGTGCAGGCAAATCACAGGCAAGCCACGGGCAGGGCAGGCGACATGAGCGATACAGGCGGGGCGATTCCGGCCGGGGCAGGCGGGCTCGCCCCCGACAGGCACCCGGTGGCCGACTTCTTTTTGTGCGATATCTTCGATGCCAGCCCCAAGGATGATCTGGGCACGATGGAACATCCGGTGTTTTCGCTGTCGACCAAACCCGACCGGCGCATTCTGGATTACGCCCACAACGGGGTGTCGATCAAGGTGACACCCTCGGTGCTGGGGCGGGCGACGATCCACGACAAGGACATCCTGATCTATTGCATCTCGCAGCTGATGGCGGCGATCAACGCGGGGCGCGAGGTGTCGCGCACGGTGCGGCTGCGCGCGCATGATTTTCTGGTGGCCACCAACCGCGACACGGGCGGCGACAGCTACACCCGGCTGCGCGATGCGTTCGAACGGCTCGCGGGCACGCGCATCACCACCAACCTGGCGGCGGGCGGGACCGAGACCACGACGGGCTTCGGCCTGATCGAAAGCTGGCGCATCGTGCGGCGCACGGGATCGGGGCGGATGGTGTCGGTCATGGTCACCCTGTCGGACTGGCTGTTCCGCTCGGTGCTGGCCAAATCGGTGCTGACGTTGTCGCGCGATTACTTTCGCCTTCGCAAGCCGCTGGAACGGCGCGTCTACGAGATTGCGCGCAAGCATTGCGGCCGCCAGCCCGAGTGGCATGTCAGCATGACCGTGCTGCACAAGAAATCCGGCAGCACCGCGCCGCTGCGGGTGTTCCGCGCCGCCATGCGCCGGATGATCACCGCCGGAACGCTGCCCGATTACACCATGTCCGAACAGGACGGCGACATCGTGCTGTTCACCCGTCAGGGTGTGGTGGTCGAACCGGGCACAGGCCCGCTGCTGTCATCGGACGCGCTGGACGGGGCGCGCGCGCGTCTGCCGGGGGCGGATGTGCATGCGCTTGCCGCCGAATGGCAGGCGTGGTGGGCCAGCACGGGCCGCCCGCGCCTGACCTCGCCGGACCGGGCGTTCCTGGCCTGGCTCGACACAAGGGCGCGCGAGACATGAGCCCGCGCATTTCCGTCATCGTGCCCATCTATAATGTGGCCGATTACGTGACCGATTGCATCCGGTCGATCCTTGACCAGAGCTTTGGCGATTTCGAACTGATCGCGGTGGATGACGGCAGCCTTGATGGCAGCGGCGAGATCGCCGAACGGGCGGCGGCGGGCGATCTGCGCTTTCGCCTGATCCGGCAGGCCAACGCGGGGCTGTCGGGGGCGCGCAACACCGGGCTGAATGTGGCGCATGGGCAAACAATCGCCTTTGTCGACAGCGACGACACGGTGGCGCCGGACTATCTGGAACGGCTGGAACGCACCCTGCGCGACACCGGGGCCGATTGGGTCGCCTGCGGTATCCTGTTTCATGGCCCCGACTCCGAGATGCGCCATTCCGCCCGCCACGACGCCCCCCGCCTGCTGGAGGACCAGCCGGACCTGCCGCTGCCGCAGACCTACCCGCTGACCGACTGGCGCGACGTGGTCTGCCATTTCCCGTCCGCCTGGAACAAGCTCTACCGGCGCGCGCTGATCGAGGGCATCCGCTTTGACGAAGGGCTGAATTACGAGGACCACGCGTTCTTTCATCGCTGTGCGGCGCGCACCGACCGGCTGGTGCATCTGCATGCGCCGCTCTATCGGTGCCGTCAGGGGCGGCCGGGCCAGATCACCCGCGACGGGTCCGACCGGATCTTCGAACAGTTCGATGTGCTGGACATCTTGCGCGGTATCACGGCGGGGCCCGAAAAGCCCGGCGGCGCGCAGGCGATGGCGCAGCTGACCACGCGCCTGACCTTTGAACGCATCGAGGCGATCGCCGACCGCCCCCGCCGCGCCCGGTTTCTTGACGGCGCGCGCGCGGCCCAGGCCGCCACGGGCCTGCCCCCCGACGACAGGCTCGGCGTGCCCGCCTGGTGGATGGACCTGCTGAACGGCGCGGTGCCGGTCAGTGTGGTCATCCCGTCCAACGGCGACGACGCCGCGCTGCGCCAAAGCCTGGAACCGCTCGCCGCGCAGACCCTGCCCGAGGCGCAGATCCTCGTGGTGGCCGACAGTCCCGCCGCCCATGCCGCGCTTGCGGGGCTGGACCTGTCCGGGCTTTGCCCCGGTGCGGCGCTGATGCAGGGGCCGGGGGGGGCTGACATGCACGCCCGGGTCGCGGGCGCGCGCAACGCGGGGCTGGATGCGGCGCGGGGGCGCGCGGTGGTGTTTCTGGATGCAGGCGATGCGCTGCCGCCACGGGCCCTGGCCAACTGGACCGCGCGGCTGCGCAAGGCCGGGGCCGACATGGGCTTTGCCAGATTCATCATGGCACCCGACGCGCCCCATACCGGCCTGCACGACCGACCGGCCCTGCAAGGGCGCGAAGACAGCGCCACAGGCTTTGCCCCGCGCCCGGGCGACACAGTATATATACACGCCCATCCATCGGCCAAGATCTGGGACCGGAGCTTTGTGCAGGCCAGTGGCATCCGCTTTGCGCCGCTACCGCTGTCGTCCTGGGATTTCCTGCTGCGCGCGGGCGAACAGGCGGGGCGCATCCTGTATCTGCCGGGGCCTGCGCCAAAGCTCGCATCGCGCCCCGCCACCCGGGCGTTCTGGCTGGAACCGGTGCCCCCCGCAGACCTTGCGCGGGCGGTGGAACAGATGGCGCAAGGCCTGCCCGATGGGGCGGCGGCGCGGCTGCTGGTGCGCGCGCTTTGGGAAAAGATCAACTTTGCCGCCTTCAAAGATCCGGCCGCCCGTGCCGCCTATGATGCCGATGCCGCGGCCGCGTTCGCACAGTACAATGCCGTGGATGTGGTGCCCGATGCCTATGTCGGGCAGAGGGTGCGCAGCTTGCTGAACATCCCCGACCCCGGTCACAGCTGAGCCAAGTTTGAATTTGCGCTCAGGGGGAAAACCCTTCAAACACCGTGTGGGAGAACGCATTCTCTCCGGAAGACAGACGTTTCAGGAACCGAAAAAGATGCAAAAATTCCGGGTCGCGGGAAATGGCGTGCTTCACTACACGCTCGATTTCCGGACATTTCATTACGCCAACATCTCGTTCTTTGACGGTCCGGACGGGGATATTCTGTTTCACCTGTCCTTGCGTGCGCCCAAACAGATCGCGGTGACCAACGCCCGCAGGGGCGGTGTCTGGGCCGAAGAGAAAAGCACCGATGTGACGCTGGCGCGCACCGGCGACCGTGTCTCCATCCGCTTTGACGACACCGGCGTCACTGCCACGCTGAACGGTCAGGTGATCGTGACCGGCGGAGAGGCGTATCCCGATCTGGACAGCATCACCGGTATGACCTGTCAGGGCGGGCTGGTGCAGGCCAGCATTGCGATCGAGGGCGAGGCCAACGCCACGCGCCCGACCGCGGGGCAGCTGGGCTTTGTCGCGCCGCTGCAGCTGGAGGGCTGGGCGGTCGATTCTGCGCTGTGGGTCCAGACGCCCGAAATCCGCATCGAAGGCATGGATGCGCCGATCCTGTCGGAAACCCGCGCGCGCCCCGCCATTGCCGAACGCCACGGCGTGCGTAACCCGATGATCGGCGTTGCCGCGGCACTGCCGGGGCGGGCCTGGGCGGGGGTGGCCCCCGATGCACCGCTGCGCATCCAGCTGTGGTCCAACGGTGTGCCCTGCGGGGGCGTGCTGGAACTGACCCGTGGCGAACTGCTGGGCCAAGTCACCCGCATCCTGACGGATGACAGTCTGAAGGGCGCGCAGGAACCGCTGCTGGCCATTGAACATGTGCGCTTTGCCGGGCTGGGCGACAAGCTGTCGGACCCCGAACGCGAACGGCTGTTCGCCCTTGCCGCGCAATATGGGGTATCCGATTGGCTGGGTGGCGTGCCTGCCCCGCTGCTGCCGGTGCCTGCTGAGGATCCCGAGAAAATGCTGCTGCGCTGCGCTCTGGCCGAGGTGGCCGCCGGCGTGTCCGGGGCGTCGGCGTCGGACATGATGACGCAGCTGACCGGCGTGCTTGATCGTTACCGCCTGACGCCCGCTCAGCAGCGCGAGCTGTTCTTGTCGGTAACGGATGCCTTTTGCACCGCCGATGCCTTTGGCGCGCTCTACCGCCTGGCCGCCTCTGAGGATCTGCACCGCTATAACAAGGGCGATGGCGCTTGGTACAATTCCGTCATCCTGCCGTTTCTCTACCTCGAAGGACGGCTGTCCGAGGTGCAGGGCATCCTGCACCAGCTTGCCGGGGCGCAGGGGGGCTGGCTTGCCACGCCCGCCATCTCCTTTGTGGTGCGCGAGATCCTGCGCCGCCCGCGCAAGCCTGCGACCGAAGCTGCCGCCGAGGCGGTGCTGTGGGCCTTTATGGCGCTGGTTTCTGCCCGCGCCGAGCGTTACTGGGATCGCGCTCCCTGCGCCCAGTTGACCGCCGCCGCCGCCGAGTTGCTGCGCGCGCGCGCGCGGATGTCGGATTGGCTGGCCCCCGATATCGAAAGCTTCGCGCTCAAGGCTTATGGCCTGTCGCCGCTGTTTTGGGAAAAGCTGGGACCGCCCGAGCGGCTTGGCAGCCCGGTGATGCAGGTGGCGGCCGCCGCCTTTGATCGGCTGCAATCGGCCGCCACCGCGGGCCAGGCGCCCGACCCCGCCGACATCGAGTTGTTCGAGCGTTTCGACAACGTGGAAATCGCCCGTTGGCGCATCGAACTGTGCGGCCCCGCCGGGCTGGCGCGTCCCGAAAGCGGCGCGGCGCTTGCGGCCCAGCTGGCTGCGTCCGGTACGCGCGGCGAGGCTGCGGCAATCCGGCTGCAGGCCTTTCCCGGCGCGGATGTTCCGGCAGCGGATGGTGCCGCGCTGGCGGGCCTGACCCGCCGTGCCGTGCGCAATCGCTATAGCGAAATTACCAAGGCCCCCATGCTGGCTCTGCAGGATGAGGTCAGCCGTGACAGCGCCGCTTTCCTTGCGGATCTGTCTGCAGGGCGGCTCAAGCCTGAACTGGCCGAGGCCCGCCTGATCGCGCTGCTGGACCGAATGACGGCGCTGGCCAGCGCGCGCAGCGGCTTCATCGGTATCGGGATGATGCTGATGCTGCTGAACGGGCTGCAACGTCAGGGGCACAAGCCGCTGTGCATGCAGGCGCTGGCCCGCATCAGCGGCGTGCGCGCCGAACTGCCGTCCGAAAATCAGGTGGGCCTGTTCAAGGTTCCCGCCATCCGCGCCGCGCTGATGGCGCTGACCCCGGCGGCCCGCGCCGACGGCACCGGCTTTGCCGCCTCGGCGCTGGCGTTGTTCCCGAATTTCCAGATGGACCGCGAGCTGCCCCAGCCCGAGGGCATCGCCGATTGGAGCTGGGTCAGCCCGCTGTTCGACACGGTTGTTGTGGTGGTGTCCTGCAAGCCCAACCTTGATACCCGCATTCCGGCGATGCGCGAGGCCTGGCTGAACCGGCTGGGCGCCCTGGGTATTCCGTATCTGATCGCGGTGGGCGATGGCGACGGGGCGCACCGGGGTGACACCATCCATCTGGATGTGGCGGATGATTACGAAAGCCTGCCGCAAAAGACCCTCGCCGCCGCGCGCTGGGTGCGCGATCATACCGAATTCAGCCACATGCTGAAAATCGACGACGATTGCTTTCTGGATGTCGACACGTTCTTTCACGCTCAAAGCTATCGCAAGCACCATTACTATGGCCGCAAGCTGCATCGCGGCATCGGCCAGACCGATCGTGCCTGGCATTGCACCAAGGCCCGGTCGGATCGCGGGCGGCTGGAACTGGATCGCTCGCCCGAGCCGTCGGAATATGCCGACGGGGGAAGCGCCTACACGCTGTCGCGCCACGCCATCAAGGTGTTGCTGGACACCGCCGCCACCCCAGAGGGGCACCGCCTGATCAATGCCTCGTTCATGGAAGACAAGATGGTGGGCGACCTGCTTGCCATGTCCGGTATCGGTGTGCATGACGAGGATTACCTCGTGTCGATCCGCCGCCGCACCCATTCGGGGGCCACGCCGGTGTCGATGTGGCTCAACAGCTTTTATCCGGGCCCCTCGTCCGGCGTGTCGCAGATCCATCTGGACACGCAGGATCACATGGCAGCCGCGCGGGCGCAGCTTGGCGCGCCCGGCCTGTTCCCCAAAAAGCTGTGGCCCAGCTTTGCGCCGGTGAAACTGGGCTATCAGTCCGGCGCGCTGGAACTGATCTCGGACGAGGCGCAGCTTGCCCGCGTCAACGCCGCCCCCGTGGCGGTGGTCGCCTGCCTGCGCAACGAAATGCCCATGCTGCCGCATTTCCTGGCCCATTACCGCAAGCTGGGGGTCGAAGGCTTTCTGGTCGTCGACAATTGCTCGGATGACGGCGCGCTGGAATATCTGCTGGAACAGCCCGACGTGGCGGTGTTCTCGGTCGATACCGATTACCGCAATTCCCATTACGGCGTTGCCTGGCAGCTGGCGATCCTGTCGCAGCTGCGCGTCGGGCGCTGGTCGGTGGTGGCCGATATCGACGAGATGCTGGTCTATCCCAACTGGCAGCGCGGCGGCATCGCGAAATTCCTCAACCGTCCCGAATTCGCCGACTCGGACGCGATCTGGACCGGTATGCTGGACATGTACCCCAAGGGGCCGTTGTCGGATGCCGGTTTTGCCTCGGGCGATCTGTTCGCCGAGGCGGGGTTTGTCGACCGCGAACCGTTCCTGTCGGGCACGCTCAGCCGGGGGCCGTATTCCGATGCGCCCACGGTGACCTCGGCGCTGCGCCACCGGCTGCTGGGGGGCAGCCGCCCCGACCTGTTCGTGGCGCAGAAATATGCGGTGCTGAAATATTACCCGTGGATGCGCCTGTCGGACGGGTTGCATTACGCCGCCGGCATCCGCCCGGCAGAGAAAAAGCTGCTGCTGGCGCATTTCAAATACAACGCGCATTTCCGGCAAAAGGCGCTGGACGAGGTCGCCCGTGGCCAGCATTTCAACAATGCCGAGGAATACCGCCGCTATCTTGCCCTCGTGTCCGAGGGGCGCGAGGTTATCTATGACCCCGAAATCTCGGTGCCCTGGCTCGACAGCCCCGCCGTGCGCGCCATCCTCAAGTGATCCCGCTACAGCAAGGAAATTCCCATGGCTCCCAAATTCGGCACCAGTGGACTGCGCGGCCTTGTCACGGAACTGACGCCCGACCTTGTCCGCGCCTACACAAGCGCGTTTCTGACCGCCTGTCCCACCGGGGGGGCCGTGCATGTGGGCTGGGATCTGCGGCCCTCGTCGCCCGATATTGCCGACAGCGTGATCGCGGCGGTGCTGGCGGCGGGGCTGGATGCGGTGGTGCATGGCGCGCTGCCCACCCCGGCGCTGGCGCTGGCCTCGCTTGATGCGGGGCAGGGCGCGGTGATGATCACCGGCAGTCATATTCCCGCCGATCGCAACGGGCTGAAATTCTACACCCCCTCGGGCGAGATTTCCAAAGACGACGAGGCGGGCATCAATGCCAATCTCACCACCCCCGAGGGCACCGGCACAGGCGCGCGCATAGATGCGGGCACCGCCGCACCGGATGCCTATGTGGCGCGCTACGCCGATGCGTTCGGGGCGCTGGCGCTGGCGGGGATGCGCATCGGCGTCTATCAGCACAGTTCCGTGGCGCGCGACATCATGGTGCGCGTGGTCGAGGCGCTTGGCGCCGTGGCCGTGCCGCTGGCGCGGTCCGACATCTTCATCCCCGTGGACACCGAAGCGGTCGACCCCGAAACCCGCGCCGGGCTGGCGGGCTGGTGCGCGGACAACCAACTGGATGCGCTGATCTCGACCGATGGCGATGCCGACCGCCCCATGGTGGCGGATGCGCAGGGCACCATCGTGCCCGGCGATGTGCTGGGCCCGCTGACCGCCCGCGCGCTCGGGGCGCGCCACATCTGCACGCCGGTGTCGTCGAACACGCTTGTGACGCGGATGGCGGGGTTCGACACTGTCGACAACACCCGCATCGGGTCGCCCTTTGTCATCGCGGCGATGGAAACCGCCCTGGCCGCGGACCCATCGGCAAAGGTGGTGGGCTACGAAGCCAACGGCGGCTTTCTTCTGGGCTTTGCCGCCGATGGCCCCGCTGGAACCCTGGCGCCCTTGATGACCCGCGACTGCCTGCTGCCGATCCTTGCGCCGCTTGCGGCTGCCAAGGCCGCCGGGCAACCGCTGGCCGACCTGTCCGCCGCCTTGCCGCCGCGCTTTACCGCCGCCGACCGGCTGACCGGCATCGCGCCCGAACGCGCGGGGCGGCTGCTGAACGAGCTGGGCACCGACGCGGGCGCGCGGGCTGCGTTCTTTGACGGGGTCGGCGCCGAAACCAACGTCGATCTGACAGACGGGCTGCGCGTCAGTTTCCAGGGTGGCGATGTGGTGCATCTGCGCCCCTCGGGCAACGCGCCGGAATTCCGCTGCTACACCGAATCCGCCAGCACCGTGCGTGCCGACGAACTTCTGGCGATGCATCTGGACAAGCTGGGCAGCGTTCTAAACGCTTGACCGTGCGTCGGCAGGAGATTCTGCCAAATAGGCCCCGAGACATGGAAAAGACGATGGCAGACAGCGAATTGCAGATCAAAAGCGGCTCTGGTGACAACATGGGGCAGGTCACCCTTGCTCCGCTTGGGGAGGGGCTGGGAGATGGGCTGAGCATGCTTGAAACGCTGCTGCAGGGAACGGACCCGGCATTGGATATTCGGCAGGCACAAACCTTGGCCGATGCGCTGGATGGTGGCAGCGGCCCTGTTCTGGTCGTTACCATGATGCCCGACCGGATGTTGGCGCAGGCGCTGGCGGGGGGGGCGTTGCCATCCCAGGCAGTGGCCGACTGGCAAACCTGGGCCGACGGCCAGCTGGCGCTTTTGCGCCGCGCGCGTTCGCGGGTGCTGCTGCTGAATGAACAGGCGTTGCTGACAACCCCCGGCGTGCTAACGCAAGCACTGAACCAGCGGCTGGGTTGTGGCTTTACCGATCTGCCGGAGCCCCGCCCGGTGCCCGAGGACCCGCAGGCCCCATTGCATGAGATTCTTGCGCGCCATCTGCTGACATCCTCGCCCCGGCTGCGCGCTATGGCCGAAGAACTGGATGCCAGTATCGTTGGTAGCGACATGGCGGTGGCGGCGGACGCGGACCGGCTTGATCAGGCCTTTGCCGCGGCGCAATCCGTGCCTCCGTCAAAGCCCCAGCCCGACCTGCAGCCTGCCGAAGATACCGATGCGCTGGCGGCCAGCTGCCAGCAGTTGCGCAACGCGGTGATCGAACTGCAGCACCAGCTTACCGACGAAACCGTGGCGCGTGACCTGTTGCAGGCGGATTGTGATGCGATGGAAATTCGCATTGCCACGTTGCAGGAACAGGCCAAACTGCGCGAGGCGGCGCTTGGCGAAGAGGTCCTGCGCCTTGGCCGCGAGGCAGACGATCTGCGCGAAAAAACCACGAGCTTGCGCGGCGGAAGTGACGATCGCCTGCGCATGTTGGAACTGGAACTGGCCGCCGCCGATGAAACCCGCCGCACCCAGGCCGGGCTTGTGGATGCGCAGCAAAAAGACATCGACGCCCAGAACAACCGGCTGGTCGCGTTGCAGGGTGAACTCGATCAGGCCCGCTCGGAACTGGACCACATCCATCGGTCGAAGTCCTGGGCAATTGCCGGGGCGATCCGGTCGATCCGCTATGGCTTTCGCAAGTGATACCGGCGCCGCTTCCTCGTGCTGCGCCCCCGCATCGTGTGCATCGGCCGCGCCTGTTCATCGATGCCCAGCACGGGCTGGCGAACCGGATGCGTACCATCGCCTCGGCAGCCTCGATCGCGGCACAAGCCGATCATGAACTGTATGTGATCTGGCGCACCGACATCCATTGCGGCGCCCGCATGCGCGATCTGTTCAACTATCCCGGCCCGGTGATTGAAGACGATGTGGCCGATCTGTGCCGCGCCCGCGCCGCGCGGGTGTTCAACGACATGGAAATCGAACCCGGCGCCCGCCATGGGGCGCAGATTCACCCCGACCGGCGGGGCGGCGACAGCTATGTGCGATCAGCTTACACGCTGCGATCTCCGTTGCGACGGTTCGATGACGAACAGGCGTTTCTGCACGCGTTGTGCCCCTCGGACCCGGTGGCCGATCTGGTGGCCAGGGTGCCTGGCCCCAGCGCGATCAGCGCCCATATTCGCATGGTCTCGGGTGAAAACCACGACCGCCGCCCCGAAGAAGCGCCGGACAACTGGCCCGAACACCGCCACCGCGAGATCGCCGAATGGCGCGCCAAAAGCCATTCCAGCCGTTTCGTGGCGCGCATTGATACGCTGGCCGCCGAGGGCAAGGCCAATTCGATCTTTCTTGCCGCCGATCTGCCCGAGACCTACGATCTGTTTGCCGACCGATACGGCGCGCGCGTGCGGATGCTGCGGCGTGACCTTTACGACCGCTCGGCAGCACAACTGCAATATGGGCTGGCCGATCTGCTGCTGCTGACGGCAACGCAGCGCTTGCTTGCCAGCACCTGGAGCTCGTTTTCAGACATGGCGCAGCGGCTGATGCGCCCGCGCCGGGCGATCGAACGCAGCGGACTGGAATTCTGAGCTGCGACAGACTCATGAGAGAAGACGAAATGACGATGCAACTGGACGGAATCGAATGGAAGGACGAGGTTGGGGTGATTCTTCACATCGGCGCGGGCTATGGTGGGGATCTGGCCGCGTTGCAGGCGCTGCCAGCCACACGCATTCTTCTGGTCGAACCCAACTCCGGATGCTTGCCAGAACTGCGGAACGCCGCGCGACAGGATGCCCGCATTGAAGTGATCGAGGCGGCGGTTTCCACCATGCCCACCGCCCGCGCGCCGCTGCATGTTTTCAACATTGAGGCGCAATCGAGCTTGCGCACTCCGACCGATGCGCTGCGGACGCTGTTTCCGGCGCTGCGGCAGATCGCGGCACCCGAGGTCGCGTTGATCAGCCCCGAGGCGCTGTTGGCGCAGGCGTTGCCCGATGGCGTACGGGGCGGACTGGCTATTATCGATGCACCCGGCGAAACCGGTGCGCTGCTTGAAGGACTGTTGGCGGCGGGCTTGGCAGGGCGGGTCGAATACTTGCTGCTGCGGCTGTCCCGCGAGGTGCTGTTCGAAGGCGGCACGGATGCCGGAACGGTGCTGGAGACGGCGCGCGAGGGAGGCTACCAGCTGTTGTCTTCCGACGAGGCGGACAGTGATTTTCCGGTTTACCTGCTGCGTGTGGACATCGTGGCGCGCGCACTGGGAGCAAAACTTCTGCGTGTCGAGGGTGAAGTGGCCGAGCGGGATGCGCAGATTGCGGAACTGAGCGTGATAAAACAGTCAGTAGAGCAGCGGGTGCAGGAGCAGGCGTCGGATCTTGAAGCGACGCGGGCGACACTGCGCCAGAAGGATGCGCAGATTGCCCGGATGCGAGGGCAAATCGAAAACTCGGCTCAGGGAGTGCGTGAGAAAACAGAGAGCCTTGAGGCAGTGAGGGCGAAACTGGATGCGCAGGTAGAAGCCAGTGCCGAACGGCAAAAGGAACAAGCGGATCGGATCGCAGAACTGGAAGCGATGCTGTATGCGCAAAAAGCGACGGCAGAGGCACAGTTGGTGGCACTCGAAGCGAGTCTTGCGGCCAACTTGGAGCGAATTGCAGCGCTTGAGGTGCAAGGAGATGCAAGGGGCGCAGAGCTGGAAGCTGCCCGGACGCGCATTGCAGAGCTGGATGCCGATAGACAAGCGGTTCTGACTGAACGTGAGTTGCAGTCCGCTGAAATGAAGGGCGAACTTGAAGCGGCGCGGGAACGCATCGAGGACCTGATCGCAGCCGAGCATGTCGCTGTAAACTCTGTTTGCGAGCTC
>NZ_QLMG01000072.1 GCF_003259905.1 Salipiger aestuarii
CACCGGGAAGAGCTCGGGCGCAAGGTGTCCGTCCTCAACCCCTTCGGCCTCGTCGAGGACGGACAGGATCAGTTCAACCCGCTCGACTACATCCGGCCCCACGAGTTGGCGCGAGACGTGGCCCTGGTTGCGGATGGCCTGGTCAAACCCGAACAGGGAGACGGCGCGCATTTTTCGGAAATGGCCCGCCAGCTGGTCGCGGCGGCGATCGAAGTGATCGTGACCCAGGAAGAACCCAACCGGCGCAACCTGATCGCCGTCACCGATCTGCTTCTGTCAGCAAACCTCGACGGCACGCTTGAGGCCTGGGCCGAAAACGCCGACCTTGTCGGCCACCGCCCTGCCCAGACTGCTGCCACGATCCTGCGCGCAGGTGACAGAGAACGAGGGTCGATTCAAACAGCGGTTTCGAAAGCTTTTGAGTGGATGCAGTCCGACAACATGCGCCACTTCCTGGCCAGGTCCAGCTTCCGCATGGATGATCTTCTCGATGATCGGGTCGATCTCTTCATCGCGGTGCCGCTCGACCAGGTGGACAAGCAAGCGATCTTTATGCGCCTGTTCATCAACCTTGTCCTGGGCACGGTTGTGCGCCAGGACGGGCGGCGCAAGGTCAAGGCCCCGATCCTGTTGGTTCTCGATGAATTCGTACGCATGGGGCGCATGGAGCAGATCATGAACATCGCCAATGTCGCCGCAGGGGCCGGTGTCGAAGCGTTGTTCGTTACCCAGGATACTGGTCAGGTCGAAAAGGCCTATGGGCCAAACGATGCCCGGTCGATCTTCGGCTCTTGCATCACCAAGCGTGTCTTCAACCTCAACGATATCGAAACCGCCGAATGGGCTGCGCGCCACCTCGGCGAAAGCACGGTCTATTCTCAGCAAATCCGCGAGGGCAAGGCCCCGAACGAGGGGCGGGATTTCTCCTACTCGGAGCAGCGTCAGAAGCTCATGACCGCTGAACAGATCACCGGCATGAAGGCGGATGATCTGCTTCTATTGGTGGGCAACCGCAGCCCGCTCAAGGCAAACCAGAACCTGTATTTCAAGAGCAAGGCCTACCGTGGAAGATTCGATCAGAATCCCTTGAACTGAGGCACGTTTCGCGGCCTTTCGCGCGCATTTTTAGTTGCGAGCACTTCTCCATGCATTCGGGTTCGGAAACCCGCTGCTTAAATGACGGGAAATTTTGTAGTGTTAAATATGTGTTATATAATGTGTTACGTTGTGGATAAGTGTCCATAGGACCATGAATTTATTAGGTTTTTAGAGGTGTCCTGTGTGTAGAGTCACGATAAAGCGTGTGTAAAGACACGAAAGAACGTGTGTAAAGACACGAAAGCTCTATGCCTGTGTGTGAAATCACGAAAGGGCTTGACCGTGTGTGTGAAATCACGAAACATAGGTCATGGTGTGTGAAATCACGAAAGACGGCGACCGCTCTCCCTTGCTGCCAGATCGGCAGGAACAAGGCGACTTTTTTGTATGCGATATCTTTGATGCCGCACCCAAGGGCGACATGGCTTCGATGGCGCATCCGATTTTCTCGCTTTCTACAAAACCAGATCACCGAGTGCGGCGATACGAAGATGGGACGGGGCGAAACTATCTCGAAGTGAAACCTTCGTCCGATGGTCTGGCAACGATCCACGATCGCGATGTGCTGATCTACTGCATCAGTCAAATTATGGCAGCTATCAACAAAGGTCAGAAGGTTTCAAAAATCGTTCGCCTGAAGGCGTTCGACCTTCTGAAAGCAACGAACCGGCCATCGGATGGGCGTGGATATAGCGGCCTTCGAAGCGCCCTCGCCCGGCTGCAAGGGACACAGATTGAGACGAACATCGTGACCGGCGATACCGAGCAATTGGATATTTTCAGCATCATCGACCGCGCTCGTATCGTACGTGAAACCCGCGATGGTCGAATGCAGGAGATCGAGGTGCAGCTCTCAGATTGGGTGTTCAACGCGATCCAAGCGCATGAAGTTTTGACCCTCCACCGGAACTATTTCCGGCTGCGTAAGCCATTAGAGCGGCGCATCTATGAGATCGCTCGCAAGCACTGTGGCTCGAAGAAAGAGTGGAAAATCAGTCTTTCTGCTTTGCAAGACAAGTGCGGATCGGCTTCGACCTCTCGCGAGTTTAAGCGGCTGGTCGGCAACATTGTCGCTCAAGATGAGGCGTACAATCACATGCCGGACTATTCAGTCCGGTTAGACGAAAACATGGTCGTATTTGTAAACCGTCACGCGGAAAAGCCGCAAGCTCTGGCGGCTCCATCCGGGGCGATCCGTTTGAGCCCTGACGTTTATCAGGAAGCTCGTAAGGTTGCGCCGGGATGGGATATCTACACGCTAGAGCAAGAATGGCGCGAATGGATGGCCGACGGTGGTCTCGATGCACCGGCCAACCCGGACAGGGCATTCTTAGGGTTCTGCCGGAAAATCTTTGAGAAACGCGGCAACCCTTAGCCGCTTCTACCCTTCTGTTCTTCAAGCAATAACTCCAAGCCCTGCCAAAGGGTAAGGTCGCGCGTTGAACAAAAAACCCGGAAATCATCCACCACGCGCTTCGGGCCAGGTATCGAAACTTTATCCTGCGGCTCTTTGCGTTTGGGGCCAGGTTTAAGGCGCGTCGTTGGCTCCCTGTTGACGAAGCCAAGATCGGCACCGGCCTTGACGGCCTCGCTTAATGAGCTGCCATCGACCTTTGGCCGAGGCTTGGGTGCTGGTGTTGTCTTTGGCAGGTCGATCCCGCCTGAGAAGCCGTATTTCCCGCTCATGACACTTGCTCCTTGGTAAGGGTTGCAATCACGGTTTGTGCGTAGTCGCGGGCATTCTCGATGGCTCCGGTCACCTGCTTCATGGCCTTGTCGGATACAGACGCGGTTTTGCCCTGCATTTCTTGCGTCACGATGTCAGGCAGCTCTGACAAGAGCACACCGTCCCGGAAGATGCGGGTGTAAGGCGCGCGCTTGGCGATCCGAACGGGCAGCGTCGGAATGTTGTTGATCTCCATTTCTTGTCGCACGTCGCGTTCATCCGTGGTTTGGAACGCGGCGTTCGTGCGAGTAAACAGAAGAGCGTAGTTGATTTGCGCGCGGATCATGTTCGCCGTGGTCTGTACCAGGCGAACCGCTTGCGCGGCCTGCCGTGCTTCCATAGGCGAGCCATCAAGTGGGATGATGCACAAATCTGTCCGCGACAGCGCGAAAGTGACGATCTGATCCTTCGACCCTTCAAGGTCGATGATGAGATAGTCCGCCTCGTTGGATAGGTTGTCGATGAGTTCGACCGTCTCTTCAGCCTGCGGTCGCGCATGAACCGTGAAAGGAACGTCTCTACCCTCGGCTTCGCGGGCCTGGGCCCATGCAAGGATGTTAGCGTTCGGGTCCAGATCGAGAATTGCAACGCGACCGCCAGAAATAGCGATCTGTTCAGCCAAGAGCATGGCGGACGTGGTTTTCCCCGAGCCGCCTTTCGGGTTTGCGAAGGTGATTACATACATAGCAGGAGATTGCCTAAATTCAACTTTAACGTCAACTATGTCTTCAAAATTAGTTATAGAGTTGACTTTAACTACATAGTTAGAGTTAAAATTGAGAGTGCTTTGAGAAGTTCGACTTCGTCACATATAGATCGTTTAATCCTACGGGTTTTCAGTAATGGAACCGCAGCTGCGCAATCTCTAGGCTTTGGCCATCGCCAGTTCCACTGACCCGGTAGACCATGCGATCTTCCTGAGAAATCCGCCGAGACCACCAGCCAGTCAAATCGCCCTTCAAGGGCTCCGGCTTGCCGGTTCCCTTGAAGGGAGTCCGCTTGCACTGCTTGATCAGCTCGTTGAGCCGGTCGCGCACCTTGTCGTTGGTGTTGACCCAGTATTGATAATCTTCCCAGGCCTGATCGGAAAAAACCAGCTTCACTCGGTCAGCTCACGCTCTTCGCCAGTTCCGGCATCGAGTTGCGCGATCGACGCGCGCAAGCGGGAAGCGTTTTTCGGTGTGGACAGGAGGTGCAACGTCTCGTTGACAGCGTTCCAGGTGTCCAAGGACACGACAACAACAGACTCGCCCTTCTTGCGCGTCACGACAACTTCCTGCTTGTCGTGGATCGCTCGATCCATGACGCCCTTCAGCTGGGCGCGTGCATCTGAGTAGGTCATAACATCCATCGCGACTCTCCTTGTTGTCGCAACCTTATATGTACAACATTAAGTACAAGTAAAGAGGTCGCGCCAAGCAAAGGGTCACATTGACGCGAAGCTCACGCCACCATGCGAGCTTTATGTTAAAAGCTCGCATGACGGGCAAAGCCCAAAAGCCAACAAAACATGGGCAAAATGCACAGTCGCGCAACATGTGTCTTTCATCATGCAAGGTTTGTGGATATTTTACCCGCACAACCTTGCAAGGATTTGCCCGTGAAAGCTGCCGCCGAGACCATCTGGAACAAAGGCCGAGTCGTGGGCAAAAAGCCACCGCTGACGCCCGACCAGGTATCGCTGATCCGGATGATCCTGCGCCAAGAGCTAGCCTTGCGTGATCTGGCGCTGTTCAACACCGCCCTCGATACCAGTTTCCGGGGGTCTGACCTGGTGCGCCTGCGGGTTTCGGATGTGGCCACACCGGCAGGCGTGCGCGAGATCGTGGAAATCCGGCAGAAGAAGACCGAGACGCGCAATGCACGGCCGGTCCAAGCGCGGCTGTCCTCGGGGACGCGCGACAGTTTGCGGGCCTATCTCGCCGACTCTGAAAAGCCGCTGCATGGCTGGTTGTTCACGGGGCAGGGGGCACGGTGGTCCCACACCCATCTCAGCGAAAGCCAGCTCTGGCGGCTCTTCAAGTCCTGGCTGGAAAAGGCCCGCCTCGATCCCAGCCTCTATGGCCTGCATTCGCTGCGCCGCACCTTCCCGACCCATATCTATCAGCAAACCGGCAACCTGCGCGCAGCTCAGTTGTTGCTCGGCCATGCCAGCATCGAAAGCACCAAGGAATACATCGGTACCGAACAGGCCGAAGCCTTGGAAATCGCGCGCAAGTATCATCTCTGACCCATGCAGACCTATCTCGAAAAACACCTGCCTGCGAAGAATGTCGCCCGGTTCTACCGGATGGCCGTCATGCCCAACCTGTTTGGCGAATGGACGCTCTATCGGGAATGGGGACGGATAGGCCAGGGCGGTCAGGTTCGGATGGATTGGTTCGCGGATGAAAGCCAAGCGGTCGTGGCTCTGATCACACTGGAAGCGTCCAAGCGTCAGCGCGGCTATTGGGTGGAGCCTCAGCAGCTGGCGATGTTTGGGTGAATTTGAAGCCGCTATTTACATCTGACTGCGATATCTGTATGTCCTTAGGACATACAGATATCGCAGTCGTGTCTAATATGCTAAGTGGCATACGATGATGGCCGCTCTTGACATAACGCCGTCCTTACCCCTATGTCCTAAGGACATAGGGGTAAGGACGGCAGATGAATTTTACCGAAGGTATCGAAAAAGCTATAACCGACAAGGACTTGCCGGTCATAACCTTCTACGATTTCTTCGTTCTAGGCTACCATCTGTTTCACAAGAAAGTGCTGAACGGCGAGCCGTTGAAGCGCCTCCCGCACGACTGGGACCAGACACGCGCCAAAAATGCGCTACGTCGCCTTGAGGCCCGGAAGGCGCTTGTCATGGACTCTGACTTCCGATCGGGCGTCTGGCGTGTCACGCAATCAACGAGAGCTGGTTCGGCGGAAGAGGTCGCCTGCATCGCTGATCCCTTCGCCTACGTCTCGCATCTATCTGCCATGCAGCGCTATGGCCTTACTGATCGCAGCCCACAGGCGCTGCACCTGACAACCCCCAAAAGACCCCTTTGGAATGCGCTCCGGGATGAACGTCTTCATAAAGACCTGCCCGATCTGGACCAGATCGAAGCGCCCGTTCTGAACAGGCCCGGCTTCAAGGATACGATCCGTCGCCGACCAATCGTGGTGCATGTGTCAAGCCACCCTTGGACACCGGTCTCCGTGAGTGGTGAGGAAACGCGGATCACTTCGATTGGCCAAACCTTTGCTGACATGCTTGCTGAACCACAGCTTTGTGGGGGCATGCGCCATGTTCTCGATGTCTGGGAAAATGAGGCGGATCAGTGGGTGCCCGAGATTATTGCCGCAATTGATCTCCTCGACAGCAAGATCGCCAAAGTCCGCGCAGGCTATATTCTGTCTGAAGTCATGGACATAGATGATCCGGCGCTGCACAACTGGGAGCAGTTTGCTCAACGGGGTGGATCACGCAAACTCGATCCTGACGCCGAATATGCCCCTGAATTCTCAGAACGCTGGATGATTTCAATAAATGTCTGACAACGACCCCCACGCGCAAGATAGCAAATTCGACATCGTCGATGTCGATGTTCGTGCATGGGTCGAAACCGCGCGCGCAGACCCAACACTCTATCGAGATCGCCAGGTAACGGAAATTGTCTTAGGGGCAATCGGCTTGGCCCCTTCACTGTCGAAAACGCTCGTCTTGAAGGGCGGGGCGGTCATGGCCCTGGCTTTCAAGAGCAATCGGGTCACCGGGGATGTGGACTTCACCTCCATGGCAGAACCTAATGACCTGACGGAAAAGATCATCACCGAACTGAATGAGGTTCTGCCTCGCACCGCGATCAAGCTCGGCTACCCCGATCTCCTCTGTCGAGTGCAATCGGTGAAGAAGATGCCACGCGCCCAGAATTTCGAGGATCACGAATTCCCCGCGCTCCGGGTCCGCATTGGCTCCGCCAAGCGCGGCACAGGTGAAGAGGCCCGGCTGGCGGACGGCAAGGCAAGCCGAGTTCTTGATGTCGAGATCAGCTTCCGCGATCAAGTCTATGCCTTCCAGGAGCTGAACCTGCACGGGGCCGGTGTGGCGGTACGCGCGTTCACTATCCATGAGCTCATTGCCGAAAAATTCCGTGCTCTGCTTCAGCAAACCATACGGAAGCGCAACCGGCGACAGGACGTCTACGACATCGCATTTCTGATTGGCGAGCATGATTTCAGCGGCGCTGACAAAACAGCCATCTTGACCACATTGATCGAGAAATGCCGCAGCCGTGGGATCGAGGCCAAGCCAGAGTCCATGGATGACCCGGAAATCAAGCAACGCGCCCAGGCCGATTGGGAAACGCTCGCCCTCGAAATTGGTGACCTTCCGCCCTTTGAAGAGCGCTTTGCTCTGATGCGCGATCTCTATGTTTCGCTGCCATGGGGCAGTATCAAGAAAGCCCCTTAATTCATGAATTTGTTCAACCGTAAGACCCTGAAGCGCCACATCAAAGCCGATCCGATCCCATCAGACCATCTGGCTGCGCTGGAAGCCTGGGCCGAGTTGATCAGCTCGGGCCGGATTGAACGCCTGAAAGAGACCGCCCTGCATGGGCAGTTCGCCTCCAAGATCGTTGAAGGTGTTCTCGGATACCACGGCCCAGCCGGTGGCGCAGACTATAACGTCTCAACCGAACAAAATATTCTGCGCGGCAGCGTTGATCTGGCGCTTGGCCGCTTTGGCGGCAAGACGCCTGACATCGTGGCACCATTCGAGCTGAAGGGCGCGGATACCCGCGACCTCGATGCAATCATGCCGGGCCGAAACAAAAGCCCCGTTCAACAGGCGTGGGAATACGCCATGAACGCGCGCGGCGTGAAATGGGTGCTGGTCTCGAACATGATCGAGCTGCGCTTCTACGGCTTCGGGGAAGGCACCTCGGCCTATGAGGAATTCCGCCTCGACCAGCTGACAGACCCGGAAGAGTACGCGCGCTTCATGCTGCTCTTGTCAGCGGAAAACCTGCTGTCTGGCCGCACGGCTGATTTGCTGAAAGAAAGCCGTCGTGAAGACAAGGACATCACCGACAGCCTGTATCAGGACTACAAGGACCTGCGCCTCAAGCTCCTGAGCGCGGTTCAGGAAGCCGATGCCGCGATCGCGCCCCTCGATGCGATCGCCCTAGCACAGAAGATCCTCGATCGGGTGCTGTTTATCGCCTTTGCCGAAGACACCGGCCTGCTGCCAGACAGTACGCTGGAAAACGCCTTCGTCGCGCGTGACCCTTACAACCCTCGCCCCATTTGGGACAATTTCAAAGGCCTGTTCCGCGCTATCGACGTAGGCAACAACGAGCTGAAAATCCCGCGGTATAACGGCGGGCTATTCCGTGAAGATACGGTGATCAACGGGCTAATCATAGCCGATGACGTCTGTGAAGGATTCAAGACCCTGGGCGGCTATGACTTCGCCTCCGAAGTCTCGGTCACAGTCCTCGGTCATATCTTTGAGCAGTCCATCGCGGACGTGGAACGCCTGCAAGCCATCGCGCGCGGCGAAGAAGAAGAGCCAGAGAAAAGCACTGGTACAAGCGGGCGTCGTAAACGTGACGGGGTCGTCTATACCCCTGATTACATCGCGCGCTTCATCGTGGCCGAAACCCTGGGCACGCATCTGCGGGAAATCTTCGAAGACACCTTACGCGCTCATGCCAAGAAGGGCGCGGATGTCACCGACTACGAAAACATCCCCTGGCGTAAAAAGTCGGCCGAGCTGGAAGCCTGGCAAGCCTATCGCGATCGCCTGAAATCCTTACGCATTGTCGATCCCGCCTGCGGCTCCGGTGTGTTCCTGATCATGGCCTTCGACTTCATGAAGGCCGAACTGACCCGCGTAAATGACAAGATCAAAGACCTGCTGCCCAAGGCCGAACATTTTGGCGATCTGCTCGACTATGTCCCCGACAGCGAAATTCTGACCGACAACCTCTTCGGCGTGGACGTGAACGAGGAAAGTATCGAGATCACCAAGCTGTCGCTCTGGATCAAGACCGCCCGGCGCGGCAAGGTTCTGGACAGCCTCTCGGGCAGTATCCGTGTCGGTGACAGCCTGATCGAGGACAGCAACTTCGCCTATCTCGATCACGCTTTCACCTGGGAAACAGCCTTCCCCGGCGTCTTTGCCGAAGGCGGTTTCGACGTGGTTCTGGGAAATCCGCCCTATGTGCGCCAGGAGCTAATTTCAGACCTCAAACCATACTTGCAGCGCCGGTTTGAGAGTTATCACGGCGTAGCTGATCTATTCTGCTATTTCTATGAGAGGGGTCTGCGCCTTCTGAAGCCGGGCGGGCGCTTGGGCTATATTTCCTCGAACACCTTTTTCAAGACTGGTTCGGGCAAGCCTCTGCGCGAATACCTTTTGAAAGAGGCCACCATCGAAAGCGTGGTCGATTTTGGCGACCTGCAAGTCTTCGAGGGCGTAACCACCTATCCGGCGATCCTGACTATGAAACGCGGGGCCGCGCCAAAGGGGCATGAGCTGCGCTTCTGGAAGGTCGATGCCCTGCCGGACAACAACTTCCTCGCCACTTGGGAAGCCGCTGCGGGACCGTTCACACAATCCGGATTAGATTCTGGGTCTTGGCAGCTGGAAAACCGGTCACTCAGGGCCCTCAGAGAAAAGATTTGGGCCGGGAAGAAGACGTTGAAGGAGGTCTATGGGGCACCGTTTCGCGGCATCGTTACAGGCGCAAATCCTATCTTTGTTATCGATACAACGACCAAGGAACAACTTTGCGCAGAAGATCCGAGATCTGCAGAACTGTTGAAGCCGTTTCTTGAGGGGAAGGACTTGAAACGCTGGCGCGCTGAACCAACCGATAGGTGGCTGATCTTTACAAGGCGGGGCCTTGATATTGAGTCTTATCCAGCGATCAAAGCTTACTTGCAGAGCCATCGCGAAAGACTTGAACCGAAACCTGAAGGCTGGACGCCGCCAACGCCACGAGACAAATGGCCTGGCAGAAAATCAGGTTCATATCAGTGGTTCGAAGTGCAAGACACGATTGGCTACCATGCGTCTTTCGCCCACAACAAGATCATCTATCGGGACGTGTCGCGGCAAGCCTCATTCGCGCTCGACAAAAGTGGGCTTCACTTGGATTCAACCGCTTCGTTTGTCGATGCGGATGACCCCTTCCTGCTCGCGATATTGAACTCAAAAGTGTTCTGGTTTGTTCTTTCTGCTTTAACTCCTTTGGCTCAAGGCGGTTACCGAAGAAAAAAGAACCAGTATATTGAGCAAGTACCTATTCCAAATGCTTCCGCAGAGGCCCGATCGAAACTAGCCGCGCAGGTCGACAAGTGTGGCGATCTCGCGCATCAACGGCTTAAACTCCGGACCTCAATCACCCGTCGCATTCCCGATCTCTGCCCGCCTGACCGCGAACCCAAGCTGACCAACAAGCTCAAGGAATGGTGGGCTTTGCCCGACTTCGCCGCCTTCCGCGCTGAAGTAAAGAAGGTCTTCAATGCTGACATCCCCCTGACCGATCGTTCCGACTGGGAAGACTGGATCAACCGCGACCGCGCCGAAATTTCCCGCCTGACCGCCGAAATCGCCCAGGCTGAAGCCCAGATCGACAGCATCGTCTATGATCTGTTCGATCTGACCGAAGACGAAGTCGCACTGCTGGAAGCTGCAATATGACAAGTACGCCAGCACGAAGTGATACAGCTCTCTATGCTGATGCTGTCGAGGCGGTCACAGCGCATCAAAACCGCGCATCCGTAACAGAAACAAAATGGTTTAAGAGGCGGTAGTGGATTTTGCTCTCGCGCAATTGGCGCTCATTTTCATGCCTGGAATTATCTGGGCGACTATTGATGCAAAGTATGGCGCAGGCTTGAAGCCGCAACAAACGACGCTTCTAATCCGGGCCTTCATGTTTGGAATGGCAACTTACGCTGTTCTGTTCCTGATTTATCTAGGATTCGGAAAGTCTTTTGGGTATCAGGATTTGGCAAACGGCCCAGAAAGTGTGAATTTCTTAGAGCTGAAGGATGAAATCGCGTGGTCGGTTCCGCTGTCATTTTCCCTTGCGGTCTGTTGGTTGTGGATTGTCAAATTTCGGCTTCTGGTAAAGCTTCTGCATAAGATCGGAGCTACTCGGCGCTATGGCGATGAAGATGTGTGGAGCTACACTCTCAACTCTGATCAAGCGAACGTGGAATACGTTCACTTCCGAGACCTTGAGAACGGATTCATTTTTGCGGGCTGGGTGAACGCGTATTCGGAAAGCGAAGATTTTCGCGAGATTTTGCTCGCAAGCGTGATCGTGTATGATGAAGCCGGAAACGAGATTTCTCGCCCCCCGTTCCTCTACCTGTCGCGCCCGAAAAACAACATCTGGATGGAATTTCCCTACCGAGCTGAAGGATACAAAGATGTCAGAGAAGAAGATAATCATCAATGATGGCAGCATCCAAAAGGGTGGGCAAAACGTGGCGACTTCACAAGTGACGTCACGCCCCCCACCTCCTACCCCGACTCGTCCGGCGGGCGGGTCTGATAAGAAATAGATTTAGCACCGCCCCTTTGGGGCGTCCGCGCGAAGCGCCGGGCCTGTCGGCGGGCGGCCTTCAGGTTGCCCGCCGACAGGCCACCCTGAAACCGCCACCACCTGGATCACGCCAGAACGCAAAAGGCCCCCGCCTGCTGACGGGGGCCTCGATCATTTCGGTAATGCGGGCTGTTACTCGGCGGCCATCCGGTCGGCCTGCGCGGTGCGCTCCATGATGTAATCCACGGCCTTCTGCGCCTCGGACGCGGCCCGGAAAATAGCGCGGCTGTCTTCCTTCATCGCTTCCAGCCATCCTTCGACATAGGAGGCGCTCTGGTCGAATTCAGGCTCTACCCCGATCTGCGCGCAAAGCATGCAGTTTCCGATTTCGGCGACTAGCTCCTCGAACGCATAGGCCTTGCGATCATTGAACCGGCCCAAGCGGTCCAGCCGCTTTGTCGCCCCTGTCCAGTGGGTCAGCTCATGCGCCAAGGTGCCGTAATACCCTGCGGCCCTGTGAAACGTGCCAATCGGCGGCATGTGAATCCGATCTGTCTTGATGTTGTAATAGGCGCGCGGCTCTTCGGTGCTGTCGATCTGTGCGCCGCTTGATGCAAAGAACGCCTCCAACGCGGGATCGGCCACGGTGCCAAGATCACGGGGCGGATCGGGCAGGATGTAGAATTCAGCGGGCAAACCCTCGATCTGGTCGGCATTGAACACGCGGTAAGCCTTGGCATAGGGGATCTGGCGCTCCTCGCCGTTTTCGTCCTCGCGCTCGACGGTGCCGTATTTCACCACGGTTGCGGATTTCTCGCCCTTGCGAACATGGCCCCCAAGCTGCTTGGCCTGATTGAACGTCATCCAGCGGGCTGAGCTGTAGTCCCTCGCCATCGCCGTGGCCCAAAGCATCAGGACATTGATGCCCCGATAGGCTTCGCCGTTGAACCGTTCCGGCAGGCTGACCGATGCCCCGCCACCGGTCCACGGCTTGCGCCAGGGCGGTGTTCCCGCCTCGATCTGTGCGATGATCTGATTGGTGACATGGGAATAAACGTCAAACTTCTCTGCAGTCATTTGTGACCCTCCTTCGAGTGACGCGGGCCGGGTCTCTTCCCCTTTCCGCCAATGGGCGGGCCTTCCTGTTCTGATCTTTGGAATGCCCATGCATTCCGAAGGGCAGAGCAGGTAAGGGCAAAGCCCGTCCTGCGGCCTGGCGGGGCCGTGACAACCGGGTGGAGGGCGTGAATTTGGGAGGGAACCGCGCGGTTCACGCGTGGGAGGAACCGGGATTCTCGACCGGAACCGACGCCGCAGGCGGCGCTTGCCGGTTTTCTCGGACCTGTCAGGATGGCAGGCGGATCAACAGGATTTGGAAACTGTCAGGGTTGGGGTGAGCGGGCGTCAGCCCGTCGATCCCCTGCCCTGTCTATCGCTCAAAGCGAGACCGGCACGCTGCCGGGATCACACCCATTAAAGGGCGCTTCAAAAAGGAGCCGCTGAGGCGTTTCTCTTTTGTTCCAGCTAATAACCTGCTATTGTGTGGCTCTTGTTGCGATTCATACTTCATGTAGAAGGACATTCAAAAATGGCTGATCGAAGAGTAACTGCATCGGGCAAAGATCGGGATGGAGATATCACCAGTCTATGTAATGGTGGGGAATACTGGTCACCCCGATCCAAGGCTGACGCCATCAGCGACATTGAGAGCAAGACGCACAGCTATTTCGTCGACCGTGCTGGCTATCGAACCGATATTCATGTCGTCAACGAGGGTGGGAAGAAGTACCTGCGGACGTATGCGGACAAGACTTCTCAGAACAACCTAGACAACCTGCCTGATTGCTAGGCACAAAGCCACGCCACTTGCCCCCGGCTAAACTGTCGGGGGCATGGCCGTACAAAGTCAGCCGGCTTGCTCTCTCGCCAGCATAATCTCGAATTCCACGGTCGAGCTTTCCTCGATGCCGACAACCCAGATATTGTTCTGGGCATTACCACCGCCTTCGACTGAGACCGTGCGCCCGACCATCTCACCCCAAAGATATTTGCGAGCTTTCAGATACGCTTCATGCGCGTTCTGCCGCGCGGATCCGCAGGGCAAAAGGGCTGCATTCTCACGCAGCTCGTCAAGCGCCTTGGCGCTACCGCCGAACAGCAGGCAGGGTTCTTCCGTCCCATTCTGCCATAGAACAATCCCGGCGTCGGGCCGAAACAGCCCATGACAGTCAAGCCCTGGCCGATCAGGTGACACTACGAACGTGTACTTGATTGAGGCCGTGCGACCGTCGGGCAGAACGAAGGGTTCACGGTCATCCACGCGCATGTTCAAAGCGCATTCTGTTCGAGCATGGCATCCAGGTCAGCTCTGTTCTTTGGCCCAGCGACAAGAAGTTGCCGTGCTTTCTCATAGGCAAGCATCGACGCCTCAGAGGCACCTTCTTCTGGATGGCATCCGCAACGCTCGACGACATCGCAGTAGTATCGGTATCCACCCCAACCCTCTTCACCGCTAATTCTCTCAAGGGCAGCGCGGACCAAAGATACGGTCGGCACTGGACCCGACATTCGGGAGAGTTCAGCAGCGTCGATCGGCCCGCGCCGCTGAAGTTCCGCGATAATTTCCTGTACGCTTTCCATTTAGTTTTCCTCTTTGTGCTTAACGTTCTCTGTCTCGATCGCGACCTTGCCCGCGCTCGGACGCAGTATCACGGCCACGCCCGAGAATGTCATCCCGCCGCCCTTGGTCACGGCCCTCGCCGTCACGGGCGACGATGCCCCGCTCGACGGCGGCGGCATCACGTTCCTGCCCGATATCACGCCCACGCCCAAGGATGGCGTCCCGACGATCTCGGTCTAGATCGCCGGGTGCGACCCTCTCGCGCCCGATGTCCGGCGCTTGCACCTCGGGTCGATTAAAATCGCGCCCCAACACCGCCGCCCGGCGCGCATCCATGTCGCCCCGCTCCGCACCATCCTGCGGCCTCTCAACCTCTCCCATAACCCTCTCCTTGATCCGTGACATCGCCGCCTCAGCGCGGCCCCAAAGCTGATCCAGCCGCTCGCGTGCGGTGGCAATGAAGGCGCGCCCCCGCTCCATCAGCTCAAGCCGCAATTCCAACTGCCGCCAGCCCAGCTCCTGGCGCTGTGCATTGCGCGCCTGTGCCGCGCGGAAAGCCTCGCCGCGCTCTGTGACGATCCCGCGCTTCTCCTGGGCATTGGCCGATGGGCCAATTTTCGGCTCGGGCTCGCGGCTGAGCTCGACCACCTTCTTCGCGCGCTCAAGCGCCAGCTCTTCCTGCCCGCCCCCGCGCGCCCGCGCGACCTGTTGCTCGGCTTCGGCGCGCTGAACATCGAGGGACCGGTGGTCGATCCGCTCCGACCGCCCTGCCCGCTCAAGGGCGGTGTTCGCGTCCCGCGCCCAGGCTTCGCGCCAGCCCATCAGCAGGTCTGGCGCATTCCAGCTGCGGTCCTTCTTCCCGAACCCTTCGCCGGTCAGCTCCCGCATGGTGAGCATGACATGCGCATGAGGCTGACCTTGGCCATCACGGGCCTTGCCCTCGTGAACGGCTACATCCGCGATCATGCCGCGATCGACAAATTCTCGCTGCACGAATCCGCGCAACAACTCCAACCTCTCGCCCCGATCGAGCTCACGCGGCAGCGCCACTTCGATCTCGCGGGCAAGTTGGGCATCGCGCCGCTTCTCGACGGCTTCGACCGCGTTCCAGAGCTGGTCGCGATCGCGCATCCAGTCGGGCACATTCTCAGGGGCCATGATCTCGGAATGCACGACCCCGCCCTTGCGGGAATAGTCATGCTCCAACCCCTGCCGGTCATCCCGCAGCCGCCCAGCCGTACGGTAGGCGGCGGCTGCGACCGATGACCGGCCCCCGGCCCGGCTGATCACTTTCGCACTGAGATGGTAGATCGCCACGCCTCTGACGCCTTTCTTCAAAACAGGGTCCAGCGCCTGGTTGCGCTGGTTGGGAGCGCGAGGGTGAAACCCTCGTTCAGGCGGCATCGCCGCCTTGGGGG
>NZ_QLMG01000073.1 GCF_003259905.1 Salipiger aestuarii
GCTCTGCACGAACCCGGTTGTCTGCCTGAGCGGCGTCCCGAAAAGCACCTTCAAGGTCAGACAGGTCTGGATTGCGGCATCGCTGAACTGCTGTTGTCGACCGCGTTTGCCATTCGGCGGCGGCACCCAGACCATCTCGGGATCGAACCAGATCGACAGCGATCCGCGCCGCTTCAGACCGTCATTGTAGGACGACCAGGTCGTGGTCTTGTGCTTCGTGGGGGGCCATCTGCTCATGCCTCCCGCCTATCATGCTGGATTCGCAAGATGACTCCCTGACCCATTTGTGCAACAAAGCCGTACCGGAGGGTGATCTCGCCGCCGGTGATGGTCGCGGAGGTGATGTCGAGGTCACAGCTCTGGCGGATCGCGATGTCCGGCACATCGGCCATGACGGCGGCAAGGCTGATGGTGGCGATGTCCTGGAACGACAGGATCAGCCGCGCCATTTCCGGATGCAGGTTGTCGAGCACCAGGCTGCCCGCCTCGGGCGATTGTTCCAGCGCCGAGGGAAACACCGCCGAGGCCGCCATGCACAGAAACGGCTCGGTCGCGGGATCGGCGCCGCGCCAGCTGGACCGGGTGCCCCGGATCTGGCCTTCGGGTGTTTCCTCGATCAGCTCGGCGTTGTCGGTGGACAGGCGGATCGGGGCGGCAAGCTCGGGGTGGCGGATCTCGATCAGGATCACCGGCACCTCGTCCGATCCGATCGCCTCAACCGCCGCGCGGAAGTTCATCGGCAGGCGTTTCATCGGGGCAGCACCTCCACGGAGAACGACATCCGGAATTCGACCTGGTTGGCGCTGGTCTCGCGCGGGGTCTCGCGCGGCGCTGCCCGTCTGCAACTGCGCCGTGATGTCCTGCGTCTGGAAGGCGGCGTTCTGGATGCCGCCCTGCATGGCACCAGGGGCCCCGCGCACTGTTCGGCCCTGCGCAGCGGCGACGGCATCACACCAGCCCTGAACAACCTTTAGCTGGCGGGCTGCTTCGGCCTGGTCGGCAACACCAGCCGTGAGCGCCTGGTTGACCACCTTTTGCGCCGCCGCCAGTTCGCGCTCGGCGCAGATCACCGGGCCGAGCGCGACCCGGAAGGCGCGCAGCCAGCGCCGGGTTGACGTGGCAACACCGAGTCAGTTGTTGATTTATTTTTCTAACGTATGTTAGGTTTAGGAAAGGACCTGGTGGGAAAAAAGCCGGGCAAAACTCTGGCAAGAGCGCGGGGAGGAGCGTCGATGCGAGGAGACCTCGATGTCAATCGGGTGGCGACCCATGCCGCAGTGATTGGCCGCAAAACATACCGCGACCAGACATGGAAGACGTCATGACCACAGCTTCGGGATCGGCGCCGCTGGCCGTTCGCAACGCGACATTGAAATTCGGCGGCGTGACGGCGCTCGACGATGTGAGCATCACCGTGAATGACGACGAATTGCTTGCAATCATTGGCCCGAACGGTGCCGGGAAAACATCACTGCTGAATGTTACCGCAGGGTTTTATCGTCCGCAGAAGGGGCGTGTCGAACTGTCCGGCACGAACGTCACGGGACTGCGTGTCGACCAGATCGCCCGGCGGGGCTTGGCGCGCACGTTTCAGGGCACCCATCTTTTCGCCGGGCAGACCGTGGTGGAGAACATCATGATCGGCCGTCACATGCTGATGAAATCGAATGTGATTCAGGCCTTTTTCCAGTTTGGCCCCGTGATGCGCGAGGAATCGGAGCATCGCGAAGCCGCAGAGGAGATCATTGATTTTCTTGAAATCGAGGCGATCCGGAGCAGACCCGTGGGCACATTGGGCTATGGGTTGCGCAAGCGGGTCGATCTGGGGCGCGCGCTGGCGCAGGAACCGTCGATCCTGCTGATGGACGAGCCGATGGCCGGCATGAACTCGGAAGAGAAAGAGGACCTGGCCCGCTTCATTCTCGATGTGCGCGAGGCGCGCAAGATCCCGGTGGTTCTGGTAGAGCACGATATGGGCGTCGTGATGGATCTTGCCGACCGGATCGTGGTGCTGGATTTCGGGCGCGTGATCGCCGAAGGCACGCCCGATGAGATCCAGAACAACCCGGCTGTGATCAAGGCATATCTGGGGTAGCGGAATGGTCAGACAACAAACAGCGATGGAATTTTCCGACCCGGCCGTCACGCAGAGCGAAACCCTGCCACAGGTTCTGGTCGCGCGTGCGACATCCACGCCGGACGCCCTCGCCGAGCGCCACAAGCGCCTTGGCATCTGGCGCGAATTCACTTGGGCCAATGTGCTTGACAAGGTCCGCGCGCTGGCGCTCGGGCTGGAGGCCACGGGCCTGAAGGCCGGCGATTCCGTGATGATGATCGGAGAGAACGAGCCCGAGCATTTCTGGGCGGAATACGCGGTACAGTCACTGGGCGGAAAGGTCTTGTCTGTTTATCCGGACCAGACCGCCGAAGAAATTCTCTATCTGGCAGAGGACTCGCAAACGCGGATCTTTCTGGCACAGGATCAGGAACAGGTCGATAAATGCCTGGAGATCGCCGATAAGTACTCGGGGGCGCTGGCGATCGTTTACTGGGACGATTCCGGTCTGTGGGGCTACGACCACCCGCTGCTGCATTCCTTCGAGAACGTGAGCGAGGCCGGGCGCCAGATCCACACCAAAGACCCCTCCCGCTTTGCAGATCACGTCAGACGCGGGCGAGCAGAAGACACCGCGCTGCTGTCCTACACGTCGGGGACCACGGGAAAGCCCAAGGGCGTTGTCATCAGCCATCGCTACCTGTTCGACAACTGCGCGCGGGTGATGGGGGCAGTCGACATTGCGCCTGGCACGGAATACCTGACCTACATTTCCCCGGCCTGGGTGACGGAACAGATTTTCGGCCTGTCGATCGGGCTGGTCGCGCCCATGGTCGTCAACTTTCCCGAGGGCCCCGAGGAAGTGCTGGATAACATCCGCGAACTGGCGGTTGATGCCCTGGTGTTCAGCCCGCGCCAGTGGGAAAACCTCGCGTCCATCGTTCAGGCCCGGATGCTGGGGGCCGGCAAGGTCCGCAAGGCGCTGTACAATTGGGGGATGAAGGTCGGCCGCGCCGTTCATGTCGAACGGCTGGAAGGGCGCAGCCCCAGCCTTGCCGCGCGCCTGCAACTTCCCTTTGCCGAGGCGCTGGTCCTGCATCACCTGCGCGACAATCTGGGCCTTGGCAAGGCCCGGAACGCCATGAGCGGCGGTGCCCTGATGGCCCCGGACGTGTTCCGCATGTTCCACGCGATGGGGGTCAAGCTGCGCAACATCTACGGGGCGACCGAGATCGGACTTCTGACCGCACATATGGGCGAAAGCTACCAGCTTGAGACCAGCGGTCGCTGGATGCAAAGCAACCTTGCCTATGGCGAACCGCTTGAACACCGGGTTTCGCCGGAAGACGAACTTCAGGTGCGGGGCGGATCGGGTTTTGGCGGCTATCACGGCAAACCCGACAAGACCGCCGAGGCGCTGACCGAAGACGGCTGGTATGCCACCGGCGACGCGGTATCGATGACCAGCGAGGGCGAGCTTTTGTTCTTTGACCGTGTCAAGGACATGCGCCGCCTGTCGAGCGGGCACAGCTATCCGCCGCAGTTCATCGAAACGCGGCTGCGCTACAGTCCCTTCATCAAGGACCTGATGACTCTGGGCGACGAATCGCGGGATTTCGTCAGCGCGCTTATCAATATCGACATGGAAGTCCTCGGGCGATGGGCGGAAGAGAACAAGATCAGTTTCTCGACCTACACCGATCTGTCGCAAAAGCCCGAGATTATCGACCTTATCAAGGACGAAGTGGCGCGTATCAATGCGCTTCTGCCCGAAGGTTCGCGCGTGGCACGGTTCGCGAACTTTCCAAAGGAGCTTGACCCGGACGAAGGGGAACTGACCCGCAGCCGGAAATTGCGGCGGGCCTTTCTGGAAGAGCGATATGCGGATCTCGTCGAGGCGATTTACGGCGGCGATGACAACACCGACCTTGAAATCCCCGTGACCTATCAGGATGGCCGCCAGGGCGTACTCCGGGCCACGGTTCGGGTCTCAGATGTTGAAAACGCATCGAAGGCTGCCGAGCGGCAGCCCAAAACTTAACGGAGGTCGGCGAAAATGGTCTATTTCATCAATGACATCATAACCGGGGCTTTGATCGGCCTGCTCTACGCATTGGTCGCCATGGGGTTCGTCGTGATCTACCGGGCGAGCAAGGTCTTCAATTTCGCGCAGGGCGAGCTCGTCATCATCGGCGGCTTCATCGTCTGGTTCACGACCATGCAGCTGGGGCTCAGCCTGTGGCTGTCGATACCGCTGTCGCTGGTTCTGGCCGGCTTGGTGGGTTACGCGATCGAGCGGATTTTCCTGACGAAGCTGATCGGTGAATCGGTGTTTTCGATGGTTATGGTCACCGTCGGCCTGCTGATCCTGTTGCGCGGGCTTGTGCTGCTGCTGTTCGGCCCCGCCGTTCGGCCCTTTCCGATCATCTTTCCGCTCAAGCCTTTGTTCCTCGGCGACATGTTGATCCCGATGAACCTGCTGGCTGGCGGGATCATCACCATTGTCGCCGCCGTGGGCCTGTCGTGGTTCTTCAACCGGACCCGGTCCGGCCTGCGGATGACCGCGGTTGCGGAAGATCACGTCGTGGCGTCTTCGATGGGGATTTCCGTAAAGGGATCGATAGCCTTCGCCTGGGTTCTGGGGGCGATCCTGTCCACGATCGGCGCAATGATCTTTCTCAGCGGCAAGTCCCTGACCTTTCTGGCCTCGGACATCGGGTTTGCTGCACTGCCGGTCGCGCTGTTTGCCGGGCTGGAATCCATCGGCGGGCTGATCCTCGCGGGGGTGATCATCGGCATCGCCCAGAGCCTGACCACCAATTACCTCGATCCGTTGATCGGCGGTTCTCTGGGCAGTGTCGTGCCCTACATCATCATGCTCGCCATTCTGCTGGTCCGGCCCACCGGGCTGTTCGGCTGGCGCACGATCGAGCGGGTGTAAACCATGGATCCTTCCGGCATTTTCCCCACAAGCTATCGCGCCGACAGACGCGTCGTCCGCACGCGCTGGCAGGCCGCGGCCCTCGCCCTGTTCGTCGTTCTCATGCTCGCTGCCCCCTATCTTGCAGGCGGGCGCATCATTGCCGTTCTGAACATGATGATGATCAGCGCCGTCATTGCCGTCGGGCTTCAGATCTGCACGGGTTATGCGGGCCAGATCAATCTTGGCCAGGCGGCATTCATGGGGGTCGGAGCCTATACAGCATCGATACTGGCCTCGAAAACCGGCCTCACATTCCTGCTGACGATCCCCCTGGCCGGGTTCTCGGCTGCGCTGTTCGGGTTTCTCTTTGGCCTGACCGCGGCCCGGATCAAGGGCTTTTACCTGGCCCTGACAACCATCGCGGCCCAGTTCATCTTTCACTTTGCGGTCCTGAACCTGCCGTCGTCCTGGATGGGCGGATCAAACGGCATCACAGTCCCCCCTGCGGAACTTTTCGGGCTGCGCTTTGTCGGCGAAACCGCGCAGTTCTACATGAATTTCGCGGTAGCGGCGATCATGGTCGCCGGTGCGTTTGGAATCGTGCGATCACGCTTTGGCCGCGCCTTCGTGGCCGTCAGGGACGATGACGTGGCGGCTGGAATCATGGGAATCAATGTCGCGGCGACCAAGGCGACCGCCTTCCTGATCGGTGCCTTTTACGCCGGCGTCGGCGGCGCGCTATGGGCCTATCTGATCCGCTTCGTGGGCGTAGACCAGTTCACCCTGTTCCATTCGATCTTTTTCGTTGCAATGATCATTGTCGGCGGAATGGGGTCGATCGTGGGCGCCTTGGTCGGAGTCTTCGTCATCCGTTTCATCCAGGAAATCGTTGCAACGGTCGGCCCCAATATTGCCGATTCCGTATCTTTTCTGGGCGGCGACATCGTGTTCGCCGGCATGAATGTTATTCTCGGCGGCGTGATCGCGATGTTCATGATCCTTGAGCCCAAGGGGCTGATGCACCGCTGGAACATCATCAAATCGTCTTATCGCATCTGGCCGTTCCCGTATTGATCAATGGGGCGGTGTTCGACCTGGGAGGAACAACAATGATCTGCAAGACAACACCGGGGCTTCGCGGCCTGATGGCGGCGGGTGCCATGGCAGCCGCGGCAGCCATGCCGATGACAGCACAAGCGGAAGAGACCTATAACCTTGCTCTGCTTTCGGACTTTTCCGGCCCCTATGCCGACATCATGCCGATCTGGACCGGAAGCCGTGAGGCCGTGTTCGACTGGTGGAACGAGACCAGCGGCAAGGATCTTGGCGTCACGCTGAACTACAAGAACTACGAAACCCGTTACGACGCGGCCCAGGTGGCAAGCCTTTGGCCAGGGATCAAATCGGAACTCGATCCGATTGCTGTCGTCGGCCTTGGCGGACCGGATGTTGCCGCCCTTTCCGAACGCCTGCCCGAAGACAAGATCCCGATGTTCATGGCCACGGCCGCCTACGGTTATGCCTGGCAGCCGGATTCCTGGATCTTCAACCCGCGTCCGACCTATTCACATGAAAGCGCGGCCTTTCTCGCCTGGCTGAAAGAACAGCGCGGCGGAGACGAGCCGCTCAAGGCCGCCATCATGGCCTCGGAAGCATCGCCTGCCTATGTCGACATGGCAAAGGGCCTGGAACTTTATGCCGAGGAACATCCCCAAGAGCTTGATCTGGTCGAGGTCATCTATACCGAAGTGCAGCCCACCGATCTGACGGCGCAGATGCGCCGCGTCGCTCGGGCCGGCGCCGAGGCGCTGATCATCCAGACCAACACCTCGATCGTGGTTGCGGCGAAACGTGGCCTGCAGGCCAACGGCGCCGACATCCCGATCCTGATGAGCTCGCACAACGGGCTGCCGGCCTCGGGCGGCGCGCTTGGCGGGCTTGATCAGCTTGAAGGCGATTACGAAGCCTACGGTATGGCGGTTGCGGCCGACGAGGACACCCCCGCGCGGCAATTCTATGAGACACTGGTCGCCGAACACGGTCTTGAGGCGCCCTGGAGCGTTGTGACCGCCATGGGGATCTCCCAGGGTCTCTATACCGTCGCGGTGATCGGGCACGCGATCGAAGAGAACGGCGCCGAGGGTCTGACAGGCGAAATGGTGCGCGAGGCACTGTTTGCCCGGCCCATCACCGCCGAGGAAACGCACGGGTTCCTGCCGACCCTGACCTTCACCCCCGACGCACCCTTTCCTCTGGAAGGTCTCAAGGTGAACGTGGGCACCGTCAGGGATGGCAAGATCGCCATCGAAGCAACCGGCGTCGATGTTCCCGACGTTCAAAAGTGGTGAACACTACCGGGCGCCGCGATTGTGGCGCCCGCCCTGATCCTTAGCGCCGGGCGCAATATCATGCTGGAACTTAACAACGTAGAAGTGACCTATTCCGACGTCATCCTGGCGCTCAAGGGCGTGTCCATGACCGTGCGCGAAGGCCAGTGTGTCGCGCTGCTTGGCGGCAACGGCGCGGGAAAAAGCACGACGCTCAAAGCCATTTCCGGGACGCTGAAATCCGAAGACGGGACCGTTTCGGCGGGGTCCATCGTGCTGAACGGCACCGCGATCCAGAACATGGAAGCGTCGAATGTGGTGAAGAACGGTCTGATCCACGTCATGGAAGGCCGGCGCGTGCTGCGTCACCTCACCTCCGAGCAGAACCTGATCGTGGGCGGGCACATGGTGCCCAACACTGCCGAGCTGAAAAGGCGGCTGGATCATGTCTATACCCTGATGCCGCGCCTTGCCGACCTGCGCAACCGCACCTCCGGTTTCATGTCCGGCGGCGAACAGCAATTGCTGCTGATCGGACGGGCGATGATGGCGAAGCCCAAAATCATTGCCATCGACGAGCCGTCGCTGGGGCTGGCCCCGATGATGATCCGGGATGTCTACGCGGTGCTCAGGCAGCTCAAATCCGAAGGCACCACGTTCTTCCTGGTCGAACAGAACAGTGCCGCGGCGCTGTCGATCGCGGATTATGCCTATGTGATGGAAAACGGTCGTATCGTGATGGACGGGCCGGCTGACAAGCTTGCCGACAACGAGGACATCAAGGAGTTCTATCTCGGGGTCACCGCCTCTGGCGAGCGCAAGAGCTATCGCGAGATCAAGCACTATCGCCGACGCAAGAGGTGGCTGGGATAGGACGGGAAAGACAATGAGTGAGCTGCTCGACATCAAGGGCCGTACCGCGTTTGTAACCGGTGCCGGTCAGGGCGTGGGCCGTCAGGTCGCGCTTTATCTCGCCCAGCACGGCGCGGGCGTCGTCGTGGTCAACGATTTCCATGCCGAGCGCGCGGAAAGCGTGGCCGCAGAAGTGGAGGCGGCGGGCGCAAAGGCGCTGCCGGTTGTCTTTGACGTATCCGATTTCGAAGCGGTCGGCGCGGCCTTCGCCAAGGCCGAGGAAATCTGTGGCAGTGTCGATATTCTGGTCAACAACGCCGGCAACGCCGGGCCGACGTCGCGGCTTGACGATCTTGTCCCGTTCTGGGAATCGGACCCCGCCGAATGGCGCCGCTGGATGGCCACCAATTTCGACGGGGTGCTGAACTGCACCCGGCACGCCATGCCGCTGATGGTCAAGGGCGGCTACGGTCGTATTGTGACGGTCATCTCCGACGCGGGCCGCGTGGGCGAGCCGCATCTGGCGGTTTACTCGGGTGCCAAGGCCGGTGCGGCAGGCTTCATGCGCGCGATTGCCAAGGCCGGCGGCCGGTTCGGGATCACCGCAAACTGCGTCGCCCTGGGCGGCACGAGGACCCCGGCGGTCGCCGATCTCATCCCGGATGCCCAGACCGAAAAGCGGGCGCTGTCGCAATATGTGATCCGCCGGCTGGGCGAGCCGGAAGACCCCGCCGGCATGATCCTTTTTCTCTGCTCGGATGCCGCCAGCTGGATCACCGGACAGACCTACCCGGTGAATGGCGGATATTCCTTTGCCTGCTAGAGCCGACAGCGAAGGCCGGCCGTCAGTCGCCGCCGCCCGCAAAGACGCGTTCATTGTCGGCGCCGATCTCCGGGGGCAGGCCCGAAATCCCGGAATCGAAATCGTTGAACTTCAGCGGCTGGACCAGGAAGGTTTCGGTTTCGCCGCTGTCCTGCGTAAATGTGCGCAACAACCGGCGCGCGCGCACATGCGGGTCATCCAGCGTTTCGGTCAGCGAATTGACCGGTCCCCAGGGCACGCCGGCGCGGTCGAACAGATCGCCCCAGTCGGGGCGCGACTTGCCGACCAGCACCGCCGCGATCTCTTCGCGCAGCGCGTCCTTGCGGGCGACACGATCACGCCCTTTCAACCCCGCAAGCTCTGGCTTGCCGATCGCATCGCAGAACGGCTTCCAGAACCAGTCTTCATGCGCGATGGACAGCGTCATCAGCTTGCCGTCCCCGCAGGTGAAAACGCCATAGGCCGGTTCGGCGATGAATTCGCCCAGCGGCGTGCCATTGGCCGCGGGGACGAGGAAGGCGGTGAGCATGGAGACCACGGCATCCGACATGGAAACATCCACATAACGCCCCTGCCCCGAGCGCTGGCTGGAAACGACCGCCGACAGAATCGCGATGGCTGCAAACAGCGCCGCGCCGATATCCGCAAGGGGGATGGCGGGCAGCGGTCGGGGCTGACCGGCATCCGCCTGATCGGCAAGCAGGCCGCCGACCCCTTCGAAACTCAGATTGTGCCCCGCCCTGTCGCGGTATGGCCCGTCCTGCCCGTAGCCCGAGATCGACACATAAACCAGGCGCGGATTGACCTTGCGCATCTCCTCGAACCCGGCACCAAGCGCCGCGAGTTTGCCGGGGCGGAAGCCTTCGACGATGACATCGGCGTTCTTCGCCAGATCGCGAAACCGCGCCAGCCCCCCGGCGGATTTCAGATCAAGCGTCACGCTGCGCTTGCCGCGGTTCAGGGCCCGGAACAGCGCTGGAAACTGCCGGGCCGGATCGCCGACACCGGGTCGCTCGACCATGACGATCTCGGCCCCCATGTCCGACAGCAGCATCGTCGCATAGGGACCGGGGAACTGTTCGGCGAGGCTGAGGATTTTCAGGCCGGCCAGGGGTGCAGTGCTCATGTCGGGCTCCATCTGTGGTTTTTCCCGCGCGCGGGTCCGTTCCAATAGCAACGCAATCCACCGAAAAAGGCAAGACGAAATCACATATTATTGTTTAACTTCAGGAAGTTAATGTGACTGACGCTCCCCAGACCCTATCTGTCGAACGCGTGGGCAGAACCGAATGGATCACCTTCCGGCGGACCGATCAGCTGAACGCGATGTCGATGCAGATGCTGCGCGAGATGACCGCCGCTCTGGAAACGGCGATTGCCGACGACGCGGTCCGCGCCATCGTCCTGACCGGCTCGGGGCGGGCGTTCTGCGCCGGTGCCGATCTGAAGGAGGTTGCGGGCGCCACACACGCACCCGGCGCGCCCGATCTGCTTGATCTTGTTGACCGCGCCTTCGGACTGATGCGCCATGGCCCCAAGCCCGTGATCGCTGCCGTGAACGGGCTGGCCATGGCGGGCGGCCTGGAAATGGTGATGGCCTGCGATCTGGTGTTTGCCGCCGAAAGCGCGAAGCTGGGCGATGCCCATTCCAATTTCGGCGTGTTTCCGGGCGCGGGGGGCGCGGCGATCCTGCCACGGCGGATCGGGTTGAATCGCGCCAAATACCTGCTGTTCTCGGGCGAAACCGTATCGGCACAGGACATGATGGACTGGGGGCTGGTGAACACGGTCGTTCCGGATGCGCAACTGCGTGGTTCCGTGCAGGCCTTGACCGACAGGCTGGCCGACAAGAGCCCCGCCGTGCTGCGCCGCATGAAGGCGGTCGCGAACCGGTCGCTGAACGTGGACGAAGCCGCCGCTCTGGCCGAAGAGATGCTGAACCTGCGCGCGCATATGCGCTCGTGGGACATGCGCGAGGGACTGACCGCTTTCACCGAAAAGCGCAAACCGCAGTTTCGCGGGTACTGAAATCAGGAGGACATGCGATGCGGGACATCTACGTCGTCGGCGTCGGGATGACACCGTTCGGGAAATTCCCGGACCAAACCATCAAGGACATGACGGGCGAGGCCGTCACCGCCGCACTGGCCGATGCCGGGCTGGTGGCTGATCGCATTGACGGCGCGTTTTTCTCGAACGCGGTGCAGGGTCATATGGAAGGCCAGCACATGATCCGGGGCGAGATCGCGCTGCGCGAGATGGGCATTCAGGGCATTCCCGTGGTGAATGTCGAAAACGCCTGCGCCAGCGCCTCGACCGGGTTCAAGCTGGCGGTCGATTTCCTCAAGGCGGGCAATGGCGATTGCTGTCTGGCGGTGGGCGCCGAGAAAATGTATTCCAACGACCGTGCGCTGATGTTCTCGGCGTTTGACAGCGGTTGGGACGTCGGCAATGGCGAAAAGGTCGCGCAGCGCCTCGCCGACCTCGGCGCCGGGATCGAGGAGCCCGAAGGCTCGAAATCACCCAAGCCCTACAGCGTGTTCATGGACGTCTACGCCGGTTTCGCGCGGCTGCACATGAAGACCTTCGGCACCACGCAAGAACAGTTTGCCGCCGTCTCTGCCAAGAACCACGCGCATTCGGCGCATAATCCGCTGGCGCAATACCGCGATGCGATGAGCGTCGAACAGGTCCTGAACGCGCCGCCCATCACCTACCCGCTGACCCTGCCGATGTGCGCGCCGATTTCCGATGGCGCGGCAGCGGCGGTGCTGTGCACCGGCGAAGGTTTGAAGCGGCTGGGGCTTGATCCCGCCCGCGCGATCAGGGTCAAGGCCGCGATCCTGCGCTCCGGGACCGACCGTGCACCGGAAGACTACGAAAACCACCTGACCCGCCTTGCCGCGCTTCAGGCCTATGAACAGGCGGGGCTAGGCCCCGAGGATATGTCGGTTGCCGAGGTGCATGACGCCACCGCCGTGGGCGAGGTGATCCAGATCGAAAACCTCGGCTTTGTGGCATTTGGCGAGGGTGGCCCGGCCAGCCTGCGTGGCGAAACCAAAATCGGCGGACGGATCCCGGTAAACCCCTCCGGTGGGCTGGAATCCAAGGGGCACCCTGTCGGGGCCACCGGGATCGGCCAGGTTTTCGAACTGGTCACACAGCTGCGCGGTGAGGCCGGCGCGCGCCAGGTCGAGGGCGCGATGAATGCCATTGCCGAGAATGGCGGCGGTCTGCACGGCGTCGAGGAAGCCGCCGCCTGCGTCACCATTCTGGGCCGCTGAAACAAGGGAAAGAAAATGGAAAACGTGATCGCCGCAGCGCAGGCAATCTATACAGACGAGCAACGCATGTTGCTGGAGAACTTTCGCAAGATGGCATTGGCCGAGATCGCTCCGCTGGTCGACAAATACGAGGACCTCGGCCACCCGCCCGATGCCGAAACGCTGAAATCCCTGTTCGCCAAGGTCGAGGAATTCGGGCTGATCAGCGGCCTCATTCCGGAAGAGGACGGCGGCGCGGGCATCGACCGCATGACCTATGGCATCCTTTACGAGGAACTGGCCCGGATCTGGGCCGACCTGGCGATTGCCGTGCTGATCCAGGGCCATGCCGTGTTTGCGATCAACCTTCTGGGCGACGCCGCACAAAAAGAAGCGTATCTCAAGCCGCTGCTGCGCAGCGAGCGCGTGTGCGCCACCTGTATTTCCGAACCGGAGGTCGGCTCGAACGTGCGCGAGGTAAAGACCCGCGCCGAACGCGTGGGCGACAGGATTTTCGTCACTGGACAGAAGCTCTGGATTTCCAACGGGGCGCAGTCGGATTTCGCCATTGTGGTCTGCAATCTGGACGACGGGATTTCCATGGTCATCGTCGATCGCGACAACGGCGGCTATGAAAGCCGCGAGTTGCGCAAGATGGGGCTTGTCGGTGCCTCGACCTGTGAATTGTTCTTTGACCGGGCCGAAACCACCGACGCCCACGTTCTGGGGAACTCTGGCGGCGGTCTGTTCCAGACATTGAAGCTGTTCGAAAGCGCGCGTGTGTTCGTTGGCCTGACCAGCATCGGCATTGCCCAGGCGGCGCTGGAATGCGCCGTCAAATACGCGCAGGAGCGCGAGCAGCACGGAAAGCCGATCGGCGGGCATCAGTTGATCCAGGGGTATCTGGCCGACATGGCCACCCATCTCGATGCCGGGCGGCTTTTGTGCCAGCGCGGGCTGCAACTTCTGGACCTGGGCGTGCGCTGCGACACCCAGACCTCCATGGCAAAATGGTACGCGACCGAAATGGCCGTCGAAATCGCCGGAAAAGCGGTGCAGATCCATGGCGGTAACGGCATCACCAAGGAGTTTCCCGTCGAACGCCACTTCCGCAATGCGAAGGTCATGCCGATCCCCGATGGCACCACCGAAATTCAGAAGCTGGTGATCGGGCGAAACCTGACCGGGTTGAACGCGTTCTGAAAATGGTCGGGAAAGGTCATGCGGGCCGGCGGTCGTGTTGAATCCAGGCACCAGCACGCACCGGCCATCAGCATCATCCGGGCTTCTGTCCGGCTGTTGAAAGACGGCGCCCGAGCGCGGAATTCGTACAGGACGCGGGCGTGCGTTGGAATGGCGGGGGGGACGTTCTCGCCATGTGACGGGCATTGTTGCAAATATCGGGCAGGATTTCCCTTGCGGATCCAGTGATGTAACCGCCGCCGATGTCGAAACCCTCACCTCCTCGCTATCGCACGGCGAACTGGTCCGAGTATGATGCAGCACTTCGCAAGCGAGGGCCGCTGTCGGTCTGGTTCGATCCCGGCATGGTCTGGCATGCACGGACATCGGGTAAGCGAGGATGCCCCGGTCCAGACATGCCTGACGCGAAAGATGCTCTTCGGACGTCCGCTTCGCCAGACGGTTGGGCTGGTCGAGAGCCTGAACCAGATGGGCGGTCTAGACTGGCCGGCCTCGACTAGGCCGGTGCCGGACCGTTCGACACTGTTTCGAAATTGCGGTTCGGGCTCCGTATCGGGCATCTGGCAAGCCACGGAACCTGCTCATCCACGGCACGGGCATCAAGTTGCGCGGCGACCGAGAGTGGCTGGCCCGCAAGCATGGCCTCTCGCGCCGGAGGCAAAGGAAGGTAAGCATCCGGCGTAGGCTGCGGTCATGTAGCGAGTTGGCGCTGCGATGTCTGCCAATTCCATGGCAGAAGGTCCGGCACCCGTGAAGCCGTTGTGTTGGGGAGCTTGTCGCGGACGTCGGCGCGCCAAGCTTGCGGG
>NZ_QLMG01000074.1 GCF_003259905.1 Salipiger aestuarii
GCACATCAAAGAACAATCCCGGCTCAGCCTGGGCGGATTGATGCACCGGACCGGCATCTCCGTTGTCAGAGCGCGCAAACACAAGCTGACGACCGACAACGGCCACAGGTCCAACCTCGCCCCGAAGCGGTTGGATCGCCACTTCACCGCGGATCAGCCAAACCCGTCCAGGTCGCGACGCAGGTGAAACCGCTGCCCCGCAGCATGTCGGGCGCGGGCACGCGAAACCCGTGGTTTGCCTTGTTCTGAGGGCACGGGGCCTTGTTGTCCGGGACCGTCGACCGATGCGGTTTGCCGCGAACGAGGCCTTGAATCCCCCTGTCCTTCATCAACCTTGCCACCGTGCGGCGGGCAACGTCGAAGCCCTCGTGGCGAAGTTGTCGCCAGACCTTGCGGGCACCATAGCCTCGCCAGTTCTCTGCGAAAACATGCCGGATCTCGGGTCGCGGGGGCTCCTCACGGGGGACGCGGCCCGACAGAGGCGCCGGACCGGACCGCGCCGCCAGGCGATCATGGCCGGTGGAAGGGGCGATCGGCAGCACCGCGCAGTTCGGCCTGGTCGCATGCGTTCTCCTGACCATCCGGTGGCGGTGACGTGCTCAGGCAGGTAGCCGTAGAACCAGTGCGATCTGTCCCGGCGCTGTCGGCGATCTCATCGCTCGGTTGAAGATGCAGGTATCATTTCCGACGCCGCCCTGCCGGTCGACGGAACGAAGACGCCGCATGGCGGTTTCGCTGGGAACAGTGTCCGTTTCGGACCCGGCCAAGCAGCAGGACAGACGCCATGTGGGAATGGATGAAGGACAACGTGACGACGCTGCAAGTCGTGGTCAGCGTGGTATCCACAGGTGTGTGGATCGCCTATCTGCATGTTTTTCTGGCAAGCTTCAAACGGCAGACCAGATCCAGCCTGCTTATCACCCGCGCCGGCGGACGGGGCATGGTCGGCCGGTGCATCGTGTCGAACATGGGTTCGGAGCCTGCCTACCTGCTGGATGTTCTGGCGGAATTCGGTGTGGGCGACACGAAGACCACCGTAAGCGTGGTTGACCGGCTCGAACTCTGGGACAAAGCTTCGGATGTGACTACAGGGGTATCCGCCGTCGGGCCGATCGGCAGCGGCGGGTATGTCGACATCGGCAGCTTTGACGACCTGTTCGCGCGGGCGCGCAAACGGCTGTGCAGCACCGACGCGATCCAACGTACAGATGCGCTGAAACTGGTCGCAATTGCAGCGACAAATCAGGCTCGCCACCTCGTTGCCGCCTACCGCAGCTTCGAAATTCACCGGGGGGACGATGGCGCCCAGATCCGTATCATCCCGGTCGAGGTGGAAGCCGTCCAGATCAGATCCCGCCGCATGCGCAAGAAGCTGGTCGGCCTGCTGTCCGAATTGCAGCGCAACGAGGCGCTGGACCGCGACGTGCTGAGCGATGTTGCGCAGGCGCCCGGCGGGTCATTGTCCCGGCGCCAGAGCATCGGCGGGATCGGCTAGACCTGCCAGTAGTACACCGCCACCGGGACCACCGACAGCAGAACCAGTGACAGGATTGCCAGCACCCCGTCGCGTGTCAGCAGACTTGCGGCGAACAGCGCGATAACCGTCGACGCAAGGGAACCGGATGTGGGCACGATCTCCATGAACGGCATGAACAGCGTGAGCGCCAGGATCAGGATCATCGGCAGCCACAGCCACGGGCGGTGAAACAGCCCCGTCAGGCGCGGCTTGAGAAACCGTTCGACAAAGCGGACGGGACGGCGCAGCCAGCGGATGCCCTTGCACAGCTTTTCGCTCGACAGCCGGCGTCGGGTCACCACGTCCGGCAGCCAGACCGACCTGCGGCCCGCCATCATCTGCGCCACCAGAATGAACACCAGAACCGCCACCATCGCGGTGACCCCCGGAATGGCACTGGCGGGTGAGGTGGAGATCAGCGAAAACACCAGCATCAGCGATGCAAAGGACGACCCCCCGAGGGTGTCGACCACATCCGCCACAGCGATCTCATCCCCCTGCACCGTCGCTTCGAGCTCATCGAGAACTTCGCTGATGGCGTGGGTCTGGGGTTCGGACATGACAGGCCTCTCACGACTGTGGCGGCGCCCGGAGCGCCGGTGCCGGTGGAACTGGGGCGGATGCACCGCTCAAGGAAACTGGCCAGGATCCTGCCGCGACGGCGTGCAGGGGCGGGCCCGCCTGGCAAACCACTGGCTTCAGACAGGGAAACAACCGAACGACAAGGAAGTTCCGGACTGTTCGAGACGTCCATGCCCCATGCATGTCAGTCATGCCGCTGGGGGATGGGGTGCCCGGCACGTTGCCAAACCGCGGCAAGATGGCGCCTGCGGCTGTCGGTGCAAGTCAGGCCGCGCAGCTGTTCCACGCAATCGCGCAGCTGGGGCAGGTCTTGCGCGACCCGCAAGAGCGTCATCGGACGATCTTGCGGGTCATACCCCAGATGCCCGGCCACCATCGCCTTGAAAGACGTCAGCGCGCTGTCGACGGTGCAATTGCCGGATTTCGATCGGGCGCGGATCTGATCGGCCATGCCACCCGGCGCGCGTCCCATCGTCCGCATCGAGGCGGTGATGACAGCCAGGTCGGCGCGAACGGGTTGCAACCCGGCGCGCGTGGCACGGGCGACGATATCGCGGTCCTCTCCGCTCTCCAACGCGCGGTACCCCCCGATCCAAAGGTAGGCCGCGCGGCGGAACCCCAGATTTGCGCCTCCGGCGGTGTTCAGCCCGATGCCATCCGGCCCGACCGGGTCAATCAGCCGTGCGAATTCCATCGCAAGGTCGCTGAATTCGGTTTCCAGCTGCTGACGCCGCAGGAACCGTCGCGAAAAGGCGGCAAGTTCGTTTTCCGCCACGCAGATGCGCCCCAACACGACGGGCGCGCGCTGCAACGCGGTTTCGATCTGCACTTGCCAGTCGGGCGCTGGCAGACAATCGGCATCGGTCGACAGGATGGACCGGGCGCGCGGGGCTGCTCGCAGCGCGATCCGGTGGCCCAGCCGGCGCGCACGTCCGACGCCACCGCGCGGGTAATGTGCCTCGATCACGATCAGCGGCCAGCGCGCGGCGCGGGCCCGCTGCAACGCAATATGGGCCGTCGCATCCCTGGTGTTGTTGACGCACAGCACGATACCCGCGGGATTTCGCGTCTGTTGCCCGAACAGATTGTCAAGACAAGCCGCGATGTGGTCCTGTTCGTCGCGGGCGGGGACGACGACAACGGTGTCGAGGGTTGCAAAGGCATCCTCCTGCACGGCGGTCACGTTCAGCCGTGTCACGGCAAGACATCCGTGCGGTCAATTCGGTAGGGAACGCCGGTCTTGACACAGTGCAATTCTCGCATGCTGGCGGCGCGGAACAGGGCCAGCGCCTCGGCGCCCTGCAGGGCGTTGCCGCTTGGGCCAAGCCAGGTGACACAAAGCAGACAAGCGCGGGGCCAGCGGCGGTCGATCTGCGTGGCGATTGACCGGATGCCGTCCCGGTCAAGGAAATACAGGATCTCGGACAGTATAATCAGATCGTACCGGCCATCGGGCAGATCGGCAGGCAGGAAAACCTGTTCGAACCGGCCCCGGGGCACGGCCCGCCTTGCGGCCTGCAAGGCGATCTCGACCGCGTCGACCCCGGTATACTGCGCGCATAACGGCGCAAGATGGCGCGCCAGTTCACCGTTGCCGCACCCCAGTTCAAGGGCCGACCCATAGCGTTGCCGCGACAATGCGGCGCGAGTGGCGCGGAATTTTTCCTGTTCATAGGGGCTGCTGCGGAAACGCCACGGATCGTCGCCCCTGGCGTAAATCGCGCCCAGACGGGTGGAATCCACCGCGGTCATGCGAGCGTGCCCTCAAAGTACAGCTCGTCGGCGTCCACGAACATCCGGACGAATTCGGGATCAAGGACAAAACCCGCCGCATCGTCGGTGAACACCTGGCCATGCTGACTGCGATGCGCGGCGATGGCGCGGGCCTTGCGCCGGCGCACCGGCGTCGTATCCAGCCGGTATTCATCCATTCCCACCAGCCCGGTTCTGAAATCGGGCTGTTTCCAGCGCGACCACACCGGATAATAAAACAACCGCGCACGGGTCAGTCGCGCGCAAAGGCGGGCGATTTCCGCAGTGGCCTGATGATCGCAATGCGGGTCGGTGGGTGCGGTGGCAAACAGCGTGCGCGCGCCCAGCCGGGAAAGCTGTCGGGCGATTGTGCGCGCGATCGACAGCACCGGCATCGCCGGATCGCCCATCCCGGCGTCGGGCAGTCCGAGGCGTGTCACATCCGAACTGCGCCCGCCCAGTTCATGGATCGCGGTGTCAAGCTCCCGGGCGCGCTGCGCCGCGCGTTCGGCGCCGGTCCAGAGCCTGGAGCCGGGATGGGAACCCGCGCCATCGGTCATCAGCACAACATGGGCGCCGTCACCGGCGAAGGCATGGGCAAGCAAGCCACCGCAGCCCAGCGATTCATCGTCCGGGTGCGGCGCCAGCACGACAATCGGGCGCTGCCCGGTCAACGCGTCGGCCGTCACCCGCTGCGCGCGCGACACCGGTTCAGTCATGGTCATCAAGCCACTCCGACATGCCGCCGGCCCCCTCCAGCATCGCCGATCCCGCTTGCAGAAGAAACGCATCGCGGCGGGCCTGGCGCAGATAACACGCAAGATCGCGGGCATGCCGCCCGGTCGTGTCGTCGTCGGCAAACATCGACAGGCCGACAGACCGCTCTGCCGCCCGGATGCAGTCCTGCCCCAGCTCTTCGCTGAGCAGCCGCATGGAAACGGACAGCACCGCGGCCCGGTCCGGATGCGACGCCCCCTCGGGCCCGGTCGAAATTTGCGCGGCCCGCAATATCGCAGGCCAGGCAGAGACGATCCGCAGCGCGACAGGGGCCAGACGCAGCATATGCGCCTCGGCGCCGATCTGATCGCGCGCGCGCAGCACATCCGCGCAGCGATCCAGAAGTCCAACGGCACCGCCAAGCGCCACCGCCGCGATGCGCCATGTGCCTCCGACGAAATGGGGTTCGGCGGTGTAGCATCCCAACGGGCCAAGCGGCTCACCGCGCAAGCCGCCGCAATCGAACCGCCCGGACCTGGATGCCTGCATGCCGCTCATGTTCCAGGCGGCAAGATCGTGTCGTGCAGGATCGGTGGCATCCACCACGTACAGCCGTTGGGTTTCGCCCCGGCCCACGGTGACAATCGCCCTGTCTACGACCCCCAGCCCGGACGCAAAGCATTTGACTCCGTGCATCTGCCCTTCCCGGACACAGACCGGCGGCGTGGCATCGGCGCCCCAGACACCATAGAGCATGCCGGCGTCCAGGTCCGCGCGCAGCCGCAGGCGGGCGTGGTCGTCGCCATGGACGTCGATCAGATGGATCGCGTTGACATGCCCTTCCAGCAGCCGGGCCAGCGACAGGTCGATCTTGCCCGTATCGCGCAGCCGCCGCGCCAGGGCACGGGGGGCGCACGCGTCGATCCCGGCGGCGGCGTCGCGCACCCGGGCCCTTGTCGGACCGGGCGCGGCGTCTTCGGCGGATGTCAGGCCGGGCCGGGCCCTTGTAGCAAAACGACCGGCTGTCCGGTCGGCGTCCGCGCCAGGATGCGTGGAAGAGTCCCTCATCGACGACACTTGCAGCGCCTCCCTGTGCAAAGTTGCGACGAAACGTCGCCGGTTAAACATCGGGTGTATCGGGAAAGTTCCCGCGCGGCGGCGTCAGCCGTCGACCGGCCATCGAAACGGGGCCGTTCCCGCACGGTGGGCAAGAACCCGCTGTGCGCGCCATCGCCGTGGAACGACCCGCGCCACGGCGGGTTTCTGACGTAATCCCGTAATCTCAACGACCGGAGAGCTTGACATGGCACACCCCCGTCCTCCGTTTCCAGAACAGACCCAGGATCTGCCCGGCGCCGCCCGCGACATGCGGCCCGTGCCGGATCACGGCGAAGACAGCTATCGCGGCTCCGGGCGCCTGGCCGGACTGGCCGCGCTTGTCACCGGCGCCGACAGCGGCATAGGCCGCGCCGTCGCGCTCGCCTACGCCCGCGAGGGCGCCGATGTCGCCATTTCCTATCTGTCCGAAACCGAAGAGGCCGATCAGACCCGCGCCCTGGTCGAAGAGGCCGGGCAGCGCGCGCTTGTGCTGCCCGGTGACATCCAGTCCGCCGACCATTGCCGCGACATCGTTTCGCGCACAAGGGATGCCTTCGGGCGGCTGGACATTCTGGTCAACAACGCCGCCCATCAGATGCATTTCGACCGCTTCGAAGACATTTCCGACGAGGAATGGGAACTGACCTTCCGCACCAACATCTTTGCGATGTTCTATCTTTCCAAGGCGGCGGTGCCGCTGATGGCGGACGGCGCGGCGATCATCAACACCGCGTCGGTCAATTCCGACATGCCCAACCCCGGCCTTCTGGCCTATGCCAGCACCAAGGGCGCGATCCAGAACTTTTCGGCCGGGCTGGCGCAGTCGCTGGGGCCGCGCGGCATCCGGGTGAACTGCGTGGCGCCGGGGCCGGTCTGGACCCCGCTGATCCCCGCCACGATGCCCGCTGACAGCGTGGCCAATTTCGGCGCGAACTACCCCATGGGCCGCCCGGCCCAGCCCGCCGAGCTTGCGCCCGCCTATGTGATGCTTGCGGATCCCGCGTCAAGCTATACGTCTGGGGCGACCATCGCCGTCACGGGTGGAAAGCCGATCATATGACCCCCGCCGCGCTGCCTGCGGACAAGGCGTTCGATTCCACCCTTGCGCTGCTGCGCGAGGGGTATCGTTTCATTCCCGAACGCTGCGCGCGACTGGGATCGGACGCCTTCCGCGCCCGGATCATGGGGCGCAAGGTGATCTGCATGACCGGGCCTCGCGGGATCAGGCTGCTTTACGGGGCCGGGGGTTTGACGCGGCAGGGCGCCCTGCCGCCGACGGTGCTGCGGCTGTTGCAGGACAAGGGCAGCGTGCAGCAGATGGAAGGCGCCGCGCATCGCCACCGCAAGGCGCTGTTCATGACGCTTCTCATGCAGGAGGGTGCCGCCGAACAGCTTGCTTCCGACTTTGCCCGGACCTGGGCGCAGGACCTTCTGGCGCAGGGCGAAACCTGCGTGCTGGACAGCGCCAGCGACACGCTTGCCGGCGTGGTCTGCGCCTGGGCGGGGTTCGGTCCGCAAATCAGCCAGGACCCGCGCCTGCGCAAGACGCTGTACGAGATGAGCGCGCGCACCGGCTCGGTCGGGCCGGGGGTGATTGCTGCCCTGATGCGGCGGCGCGGTGTCGAACGGCGCTTGGCCGCTGCCCTCGCCGATGTGCCCAGCGGCAGCCCCGCGCGGAGGATCGCGGCATTTAGGGAAGACGGCGCGCCCCTGCCGCCCGAGGTTGCCGTGGTCGAGATCCTCAATCTGCTTCGCCCGGTGGTCGCGGTGGGGCGCTGGATCGCCTATGCCGCGCGCATTCTGGCGTTGGAACCCGATTGGCGCAGGGCGCTTGCAACCGCCGATACGGCATCGGCGGCGCAATTTTGCGAAGAGGTGCGCCGCGTGTCACCGTTCTTCCCGATGACCGGGGCCATCACCACGAAACCTCTTTGCCACGAAGGGCTGGATCTGCCACGGGGGCAGTGGGTGCTGGCCGACTTGTGGGGCACATTGCACGACAAGAACGCCTTTCCGCTTCCCGAACAGTTTCACCCCGGCAGACAGCTAAGCTGGCGCAACCCGGGCGCGTGTTTCGTGCCACACGGAGGCGGCGACACGGCGACCACCCATCGTTGTCCCGGCGAAAAAGTCACTGTCGCGTTGATGGTGTCGGCGATGCAGGTCCTGTGCCGCGCCGTGACCTGGGACGTTCCCGTGCAAGACCTTGGCGTGGCGCTTGACCGGATCCCCGCGGCGCCCGCCAGCGGGGTACGTCTCATCCAACTGCGCGCCAGAGGCGATGGGGCTTAGCGCGGACGCCGGGCACTGACCGGCCCCCAGCCATACGTTACCCCCCGAGATTTGCGCCTCCCCGGATTTGCGCCTCGCGGGAACGATGGCCCAGAACCGTGGCACCGCCACGAACCGCTTTCCAGTCACGGGCAGGCGATCGTCGACCATGCCGCCCGTCGATCGCCGGAATGCGCACCGAAACCGCAAGAGCGCCCGCGGTTGTATCGCATCACTCCCGGCTCCGGGCCGCGCGTCCGATTTCCGCGGCCAGATCCTCGCAAAGCTCGCGCATTCGTCCCGCATCGGTTTCGCGCTGCGCCTGCACCTTCAGACCGAAGATATAGGTCTGGATACGGCGGGCAAGCCGGCCGGCGTCGGCGTCGGCGGGCAACTCGCCGCTGGCCTTCGCACCCTCCAGCGCGGCCCCGATGCCCTGTTCCACCCGGTCAAGATGCGCCGTGATGAAGGCGCGCAATTCCCCGTCCTGTGGAACCTCCAGCAAGGATTTCACCATCATGCAGGCGGTCGAGGGCCGGTCACAGGGCCTTAGCTCTGCGAGGCCGCGAAGATGCCCCTGCAAGGCCGCCAGCGGCGACGGTCCCTTCGCGATCAGCGCCTGCATCTCTGCGGCCATACGCGCGGCGTAGCGATCAATGGTCGTGCGAAACAAGGTCTCCTTGCTCTGGAACGCGGCGTAGATCGAGCCGGGCTTCATGTTCAGAGCGCTCTCAAGATCCTTGAGCGACGTGGCGTGATAGCCCTTTGTCCAGAAAAGGGTCATCGCCGCCTCAAGAGCGGCTTCGCGGTCGTATGAAGCCGTGCGTGCCATGTGGATGATTCTGGGCCTTTGGGGATCGCGGCGCAATGGTATCACGAAAAGTTTTGAGCGATTGCTCAACAATATACTTGAGCGATTGCTCAATAATGGTCAGGTTGGCGCCATCACGCCCCCAACCCGAAAGGCAAGACCGTGTCCAAGTTCGAAAAACTCGACGAAACAACCGCCCCCGAAGCCGCCGTGCCCCTGATCGAGAAATCCAAGGCCGCCTTCGGCCGCCTGCCCGGTCTGCATGCCGTGATGGCGCGCGCGCCCGCGCTGCTGGATGGCTATCAGGTGCTGCATGGCCTGTTTGCCCAGAAAACCTCGTTCGACGCCGAGGAAAAGACCGTGGTCTGGCAGGCGATCAACGTCTACCACGAATGCCATTACTGCGTTCCGGCCCACACCGGCATCGCCAAGGCGATGAAGGTGGATGATGCGATCTCGGACGCGCTGCGCGACGAAACCCCGCTGCCGACCCCCAGGCTGGAGGCCCTGCGCACCTTCACGCTGGTGATGGCCGACAGCCGCGGCAACCCCACCGAGGCCGATCTCGAAGCGTTCTACGCCGCCGGCTATGGCGAGCAGCAGGTGCTGGAAATCGTGCTCGGTCTCGCGCAGAAGGTGATGAGCAACTATACCAACCACCTGGCAGAAACCCCTGTGGACGCACCGATGCAGCAATTCGCCTGGACGCCGAAGTCCAGGCGCTGAAACCGCGGCTGCGGCGGTAACTCCCTGCCGCCGGGCCATTGCGCCGGCGCGATCATACGTTGCAGGCCTGGTGCGCTACGTCCGTGGCCTGCGCCTGCAACGGCGGGCGCTCGCTGGTTCGGGGGAATCACGATGCGTGACGATCACCCCCAGGTAGGCCTTGCGCCACGCGGCGTCGCACGCCCCGGAGGCCAAGGTCGAGCATACTTCGAATGCCCGCACTCGGGGAGGCTCGACATCTCCAAACACCGGCCCAAGGTGGGGTAGATTCCTGCTGAGTGCAGGATAGTACGTTAAGCCCCCAAGACATGTCTGCCGTAGTCTCGTAGATTACCGTTGGGGTCGACGTATCGGTAGAGGGTGACGGGTTTTACGCCAAGTTCTGTACATAGCTCAGAAACCGATGTGTCTCGGCTTGCCATTGCTGCCTGGGCCATGCGGACCTGTGCTTTTGTCAGTGCGAATTTTCGGCCACCTTTTCGACCTCTAGCGCGCGCTGCCTGAAGACCGGCCATGGTGCGTTCCCGGATCAGTTCGCTTTCGAATTCAGCCAACGCGGCAAAGATGCCAAACGACAGGCGGCCCGCTGCGGTCGTCGTGTCGATTTGCGCTCCCTGACCAGTGATGACTTTCAGGCCAACGCCGCGCTCTGATAGCATGGTTGTCGTTTTCACCAAATGGTTCAGGCTGCGACCCATCCGATCCAGTTTCCAGATCACCAGAACGTCGCCTGAACGCAAGGCCTTCAGACAGGCTTCGAGACCGGGGCGATTATCTTTCTTGCCTGACGCTTGATCGGAATAGATTTGATCATTGGCGACACCGGCAGCGGCAAGTGCATCCCTTTGCAGATCAAGCGACTGGCTACCGTCCGCCTTGGAGACGCGGGCATATCCAATCAACATCAGATTTCGACTTTCTCCGCTGCTGTGTCAGTATCGCCTGTGTTCGGCGTCCCTTTGGGTTCAATCAGCAAAATATGGGCTTCTTCCTGAGCAACTGGCCGATGCTGAACACCCTTCGGCACGACGTACAGCTCGCCCGGCTTTAGGGTGACATTCCCCTGTTCCATTTCAATCGTCACGATGCCATCCAGGACAAGAAAAAAGTCATCGGTGTCGTCATGGGTATGCCAAACGAATTCCCCTTGAACTTTTACTACCATCACATCGTGTCCGTTGAACTGGGAAACGATTTTTGGTGACCAATACTCAGCAAATGTGCTGAGCTTGTCGGCGAGATTCACGGCTTTTGCGGTCATGTGTTGTTTTCCCTGTTTCACAAACGAACGTTTGTGATGTGTCGAGGATCTCCGAGCTTTCTTCCGCCCATTATATTCCTTAATTCATATCACAATCATCAATAAACAAACCCTCCATAGAAAGCAAAAGAAACATGGCGCATCGCACCATCCTAACCGAGCGCCAGCGTTCGGCACTTTTCGACCTGCCTGCCGACGAAGCATCGCTTCTTCAGCATTACATTCTGGCGGACGACGATATGGAAATCATTCGCTCGCGCCGCCGCGCCCGCAATCAATTTGGCTTTGCGCTTCAGTTGTGTGCCCTTAGGTTTCCGGGGCGGTTGTTGACACCGGGAGAAACGATCCCGGAGTCGGTAACGAAATTCCTGGCGGCCCAGCTTGGTCTGAACCCCGGTGACCTGATCGATTATGCACATCGGGCGGAAACGAGACGCGAGCATCTTATCGATCTTCGATCAATTTACGGCTATCGGATGTTCTCTGGCCGTGGCGCACGCGATCTGAAGGCATGGCTTGAACAGCAAGCTGAGACGACCCACTCGAACAAAGATTTGGCCCGAAAGTTTGTCGAGGAATGTCGCCGCAACCAGACGATCCTGCCGGGTGTGTCTGTCATCGAGCGACTGTGTGCTGATGCGCTTGTTGCTGCCGAACGTCGAATTGAAAGCCGTATCGTAGATCGGCTCAGCAATGAGGTGAGGAAACTGCTGGACGGCTTGCTGACAGAAATGGTCGATGGCACTGTCAGCCGGTTCGTTTGGCTACGTCAGTTTGAGGTGGGCAATAACTCGGCGGGTGCATCCCGGCTTCTGGACAGGCTGGAATGCTTGCTGGCACTGGGATTGTCACCCTATATCCTGGACGACATCCCCCCACACCGGGTCACTCGGCTGCGCCATCAGGGGGAACGGTATTTTGCCGATGGTCTGCGCGATGTCACCAGCGACCGGCGGCTTGCTATTCTTGCCGTCTGTGCAGTGGAATGGCACGCGGCCATTGCTGATGCGGTGGTTGAAACCCACGATCGGATTGTTGGGAAGACCTGGCGTGATGCCAAGAAAATCTGTGACGCGCGGGTCGCGGATGCAAAGTCGGCCGTTCATGATACATTGCACTCATTCAAATCACTGGGCGCTGCCCTTCTGGAAGCCAAGGGGGATGGGGCATCACTTGATATAGCCACCGAAACCGCCTGTGGGTGGCACCAGCTCGAAGGGCTTGTTGCGACTGCGGCCAAGCTGACTGACACAATGGCCGCTGACCCTCTGAGCCATGTTGCTCAGGGCTTTCATCGGTTCCGGCGTTATGCGCCGCGCATGTTGCGCGCGCTTGAGGTACACGCAGCACCCGTGGCCGAGCCATTGTTGGCGGCAGCAACTATCATCGAAAATGACCAAAACTCTGAGCTTCAGCCCGTTGTTTTTCTACGTCGCGGATCAAAATGGCACCGTCATCTCAATACCTGTGACGAGGACAAGCATCGTCTGTGGGAGGTGGCTGTCATGTTCCACCTGCGAGATGCTTTCCGATCAGGCGATATCTGGCTCGCTCATTCCCGGCGCTATGCCGATCTGAAGCAAGCCCTTGTTCCAATTGAAGCCGCAAAGGCAACACCCAGACTGACCCTTCCGTTCGAACCGGGCGCTTGGATTGCGGATCGCAAAGCACGGCTCGCAGACGGGCTTGCACGCTTGGCCAAAGCCGCCAGAAACGGGTCAATCCCTGGCGGTTCCATCGAAAACGGCGTGCTCAAAATTGATCGGTTAAGTTCCGCTGTACCAAAGGAAGCGGACGAATTGGTGCTCGATCTCTATCATCGACTCCCAGTCGTCCGCATTACCGATCTCTTGCTGGAAGTTGATAATGACATCGGCTTCCCCGACGCCTTTACGCATTTGCGCACCGGTTCGCCCTGCAAGGATCGTGTCGGACTGTTGAATGTATTGCTGGCCGAAGGGGTGAACCTCGGTCTGAGCAAGATGGCTGAGGCAACCCACACACATAACTTCTTCCAGCTCTCGCGTCTTTCCAGTTGGCACATAGAAAGCGACGCTATCAATCGCGCCCTGGCCATGGTTATCAGCGCGCAATCAGGCTTGCCGATGGCCGCACATTGGGGTGGCAACGTCACCGCTTCAAGCGATGGTCAGTTCTTCCCGGCAGCACGCCACGGCGAGGCAATGAATCTCATCAACGCAAAATACGGTTCCGATCCAGGCCTGAAAGCCTATACCCACGTCTCCGATCAATTCGGCCCGTTCGCGACCCAGAACATTCCGTCGACGGTGAACGAGGCACCCTATATCCTGGACGGCTTGTTGATGAACGACACAGGCCGCAAGATCAAAGAGCAATATGCTGATACCGGCGGATTCACCGACCTCGTTTTTGCGGCCACTTCACTGTTGTCCTATCGCTTCATTCCACGTATCCGCGATCTGCCATCCACACGGCTCTACCTGTTCGATCCGGCTGCTGCCCCGAAAGAACTGCGCGGTTTGGTTGGCGGCAAAATCAGGGAAGGTCTGATTGTTCAAAACTGGCCAGACATCTTGCGTGCCGTGGCCACCATTACGGCTGGCATCATGCCACCCAGCCAGTTGCTAAAAAAATTCGCATCCTACCCGCGTCAGCACGAGTTGGCCCTTGCCCTGCGCGAGATTGGCCGCATCGAACGTACACTCTTCATTATCGAATGGTTGCTCGACGCCGACATGCAGCGTCGGGCGCAGATTGGTTTGAATAAGGGCGAGGCACATCATGCCCTGAAAAACGCCCTGCGAATTGGCCGCCAAGGCGAAATACGGGATCGCACCAGCGAAGGCCAACACTATCGAATGGCGGGGCTGAACCTCCTGGCGGCAATTATTATCTACTGGAACACCAAGCACCTCGGCCAAGCCGTCACAGCCCGAAAACGCGCCGGTCTCAACTGTTCACCGGGACTTCTGTCGCACATCTCACCACTCGGATGGGCGCATATCCTGCTCACGGGCGAGTACAGATGGAAAAATCGGCGATGACCAGCCTTAACGTACTATTCTGCACTCAGCAGGAATCTACCCC
>NZ_QLMG01000075.1 GCF_003259905.1 Salipiger aestuarii
ATGGGCGCATATCCTGCTCACGGGCGAGTACAGATGGAAAAATCGGCGATGACCAGCCTTAACGTACTATTCTGCACTCAGCAGGAATCTACCCCCAAGTGCGTCTCCTATTAGAAAACAGATGGTTATCTATTGGAGGGAGTCTGCCAGGGGAGCGGTTTGCGCGCAACTGAGCGTCAAGGAACGTGTCCAGATTGAACGCTGGAAGCTGGCGGAAGATCATGGTCTGAAGGTCTCGCGTGAGACATTGCGCAAGTGGATGCAGGACGCCGGGATTTGGCTGTCGCGCAAGCGGCCCCGCGCGTTCCATCAGCCGCGGCTCCGCCGGGAGTGTTTGGGCGAGTTGATCCAGATCGACGGCTCTGATCATCTCTGGTTCGAGGATCGTGGGCCCGCTTGCACGCTGTTGGTGTTTATTGATGACGCGGCCAGCACGCTGATGCGGTTGATCGGGCTCAAGCTCTGGGACCATCGCGACGCCTTCGAGCAGATGCGCGATCTGGCCCTGGACCACTTCCCGGCTGCCACCGGTTCGCCCTGGCTGCCCCGCACCGGATCCAAGGTCTCGCATCGCGGTCTCACCTCCGCCGTGGTGGGCAGCCGGGCCTATCTCTCGGCCAAGCGCCGCAAGGAGACCGAGGTGCACTGCCCCGAAGGTACGCCGATCGCTTTCCCGGCGAGGATTATCAGGCCTACGACCTGATCTGGTCCGTCCTCGATGCCACCTTTGCGAAATACCCCGACATGGTGCTCTTGCACGGCGGTACGCCGAAAGGCGCCGAGATGATCGCGGCCCGGTGGGCAGATACGCGCGGTGTCACCCAGGTGGTCTTCAAACCCGACTGGAAGAGCCACGGCAAGGCCGCCCCTTCAGGCGCAATGACAAGATGCTCAAGACCATGCCCCAGGGTCTGATCGCGACTCCAGGTTCGGGCATCACCGAGAACATCGTCGACCAGGGCCGCAAGCTCGGGATCCGCATCAAGAGGATCGGGGCTTAGGCCCCGGTTCACGCCCCGCGCAAGAGATCCTGCACAACAGAAGGTTTCTTGGCGATCAAGGCGAGCAGAACCTGTGCTGGGCCTGTCGGATGCCTGCGTCCATGCTCCCAGTTCAGAAGAGTACCTTTCGCAACACCAATGCTCTTGGCGAATTCTGCCTGGGACAGGCCAGTCCGTTGTCGGACTTCGGCCACGTCGACCTCGGCAACGGACACTTCATGTACCTTTGCGCCTGCCAAGTCGCCACTTGCGAAGGCCGGAGCCTCCTCCAGGCCCTTGGATACGGATCCAAATGCACTCATGTTGCGTCTCCATATTTCGCGACAAGCGCCTTGCTCATCTCTACCGCCGCAGCCTGTTCGGTCTTCGACATGCTGGCTTTCTCATTCTTGGCGAAGACCGTGATCAGGAAGATCGGCATATGTATCCCGCCAAAGACATACACCGTCCTGAAGCAGCCGCTCTTTCCGCCTCCCTCTCTCGGGATGCGGACCTTGCGCAACCCGCCACCAAGAGAGACGCCCGCTTCCGGATTGGCGGCGATGAAGTCGATCGCGGCTCGCGCTCCTGGTCCGACATGATCGCCTTGGCGCGCCTCTGGAATTCGGACAGTTCGACCACTGACTGCAATCGTGTCATCCTCGGTCGCCATATAGGTTTCAGTGGCGTATACGTCAGTGACGTATAGCTTGCGCTCGAGAAGGGCAAGACAACTTCTGACCCGTAAACCAACCAGCCCCCGTTTAGCGCGACGTTGGCGCTTGTAATCGAGGTTGGCTTTGTTGCCCAAGAACGTGAAGCGCGGAGTTCCCCTTTCCCCACCGCCCTGCTCCGGTCATGCGCTAGACCCCGGTGTAGCTGAACGCGACCCCCTGCGCGCCGCGCATTGGGAAAATTCCGCTCCGGCTCCGCAAAACGCTTGCCCAGAACGAACTTCATTTTGCATAATGAATTAAATACTTCGTCACCGGGGGCTGAATATTGGGCCGCAGATCATTGCACGAGGAAATCACCGGGGAGATCCGGCAGCTGCTGCTGCGTGGTGAGCTCAAGCCCGGCGAAAAGATTCCCGAGCAGGCGCTGGCCGCAAAGCTGGAGGTCTCGCGCACACCGTTGCGCGAAGCGCTCAAGGCCCTGTCCGTCGAAGGGTTGGTGACCCTGCTGCCCAACCGCGGGGCCATCGTGGCCGAGGTCACTCGCACCCAGATCGAGGAGCTGATCCCGATCATGGCCATGCTGGAGGAATACGCCGGAAAGCTGCTTTGCCAGGCGCTCCGAAAGGCCAGCTCACCCGCCAGGATCATGGACCACCTCGAAGAGCTGCACGCCGGGATCGTCGAGGGCCACCATCAACGCGACACCTTCCGGTATCGCAGCTGCAACAAGCAATTCCACGAGGCGGTGATCCAGCACGGCGGCAACGGCTCCTTGCTGGAGGTCTACAACATCACCCTTGCGCGGATGCACATGGGGCGGTTCCTGACGGAGAAATCCGAGGAGGAATGGCAGACCGCCGTTGAGGATCACGAAGACATAATGACCGCCATTCGGGCGCGCGACGGGCGCCGGACCGGGCAGCTGCTGAAGCACCATGCCCAGCATACGGCAAAATCGGCGGTGCTGAACGCGCTGGAGCGCGCCACGGTGTAGTAAGCCCCCCTCGGACCAGGCGCCGGAGGGGGGCGTGGCTCAGTCGAACATGACGCCCGGCAGCCACAGCGCAATGGCCGGGAAGGCCAACAGCAGGATCAAGGCCACGACCTGCAATCCGACGAACTGGAACATGCCGCTGTAGATCTGCTTGAGATGCCATTGCGGGGCCACCGCTTTGAGGTAGTAGGCAGCCATCGCCACGGGTGGCGACAGAAAGGCAGTCTGGAGGTTCACCGCCACCAGGGCGCTGATCCACAAAAGGTCAAGCTCGGCCTGATTCACGATCGGCAGGAAGATCGGCAGGAAGATGAACACGATGGGCGCCCATTCCAGCGGCCAGCCCAACAGGAAGACCACGATCATCAGCGCCACCACTACGCCAAAGGGCGGAAGATCCCAGGACACCAGCAGGTTGGCGATCCACGGCCCGGTGCCCAAGCGGTTGAATACCGCGCCGAACATGTTCGACGCCAGCAGCAGAAACAGGATCATCGAGGACACGATGACAGTCTGGTAGAGCGCCATGCGCAGGCGGGGCATGGTAAAGCGCCCGTAGAAGATGGTCAGGATCAGCGCGCCGGCCGCGCCCATGCCAGCGCCCTCGGTCGGGGTGGCGATGCCGGTCAGGATGGACCCCAGCGTGGCGCCGATCAGCAGCAGCATCGGCGTCATGCCGACGATCAACTCGCGTACGGCAACGCGCCAGTTGGCCGGACGATCCTCGGGCGGCAGTGGCGGTCCGAGCTTGGGATTGATCCAGCAGCGCACCAGCACATAGACGAGGAACAGCGCGGTGATCAGCAGACCCGGCAAGATGCAGGCGGCGAAGAGTTTGGGAATCGATACCCCGACCACAGGGCCCAGCACCACCAGCATTACCGACGGCGGGATCAGGATGCCCAGCGTGCCCCCCGCAGTGATCGTCCCCGCCGACAGCGCGGGGTCATAGTTGGATTTCGTCATCACCGGCGCGGCCAACATGCCGATCAGCGTCACGGATGCGCCGATGATCCCGGTCGCGGTGGCAAAGATCGTCGAGGTCAACAGCACCCCGATATAAAGCGCTCCCGGCACGCGGGCGAGGGTGAACTGGAAGCCCTTGAAAAGGCGCTCCATGATGCCGGCCTGCTCCAGGATGTAGCCCATGAAGACGAACAGCGGCACCGCGGCCAGGGTTTCGGTGCCCATGACGCCCCAGGACTGGTAAACCATCAGGTCAAAAGCGCGGTCGCCGAGACCGAGATAGCCGAAGAGCACCGTCAGCACGATCAGCGTAAAGGCGATGGGAAAGCCCGCGAATATGCCTGCCAAAAGCGCGACCAGCTGCACGAAGCCCAGAATGACAGGAAAGCTCATACCGTTTCCCCCGTCTTGAACTGGAAGTAGGCCTTGATCACCTCGGACACGCCCTGGATCATTACCAGAAGCGCCGTCAGGGGGATCACCGCGCGATAGGGCCACAGAATCGGTCGCCAGAAACTGGCCGAGGCGCGCTCGGAAATCAGGTAGGAGCTGAGCGCCTTGTCGAATCCGGCCAGCAGGAAGAACGCCATGCCAGGAAAGAACAACAGGGTGTAGAAGCCAAGGTCGACAGCCGCCTGCTGGCGCGGCGACCATGTGTTGAAGAACAGGTCGGTGCGGATATGCCCGCCAAAGCGCAGCGTGGTGCCTGCGCCCAGCATGAAAATCGTGCCGTAAAGCATGTAGCTCATGTCATACCCCCAGATGCTGGGGCTGTTGAACGCATAGCGCCGGATGGCCTCCAACACCACGATTACGACCAGCGCCAGAACCAGCCAGGACAGCGCGTGCCCGCACAGGTCGGCAAAGCGGTCGATCACCCGGACGATCCGTTGCCAGGGCTGGGGGATATCGGGCACCCTGGCCCGCATCTCCTCGAGATCGGGCAGGTCTTCGTCGTTCTTGAGCGCGCGCAGCAGCGCGTCATCGTCTTCAGTCGTCATCGGCAAGTCCTTGGCAAGAGCGCACACAGCGCCGCGTCAGCGTGGCGTGGCCCTCCGCCGCACAAGGGCGGGAAGGCCACGCCGGGGCCTGATCAGTCGAAGCCGAAATGCTTCAGCGCGATATCGGCCGGCGGGTTGATCCGAGCCTTCAGCGGCACCACGCGGGCCGCAAATTCGCGCTGGCTGTCCAGCACCTTGGCAAAGAACTCATCCTGCCCGGCGTAGCGGTCCAGCACAGCAGTCCAGGCCACCAGCTGGGCTTCCATCACGTCGCGCGGAGTCTCTGCGACCTGCACGCCCATCTCGTTTTCCATCGTGGCCAGCGCCTTGGAGTTCTCGTCCAGGCCCTTCCAGTAGAAATCGGCGGATTCGGCCATCACGCCATAGGTCACGATCGCCTGCAGATCGTCGGGCAGCTCTTCCCAACGGTCCCTGGAGATGAAGAAGTTCTGGATCAGGCCAAGCTGCAGGTAGCTGGGCATCATGTAAACCTTGCGCACATCAGGCAGGCCCAGGATCATGTCCGCCTTGGGACCGAAGTACTCGGCCGCCTCGATCACGCCCTGTTCAAGCGCGGGGACCACCTCGGAGCCGGGCACGGTCACCACGGCCGCGCCCATCTCGCGCATCACGTCGACAGGCAGGCCGGGAGTGCGGTACTTCAAGCCCTTGATGTCCTTGGTCGAGGTGACCGGGGTTTCGAACCAACCGAAAGGCTGCGCCTGCGCCGGGCTGAGGAGGAAGGCCACAGTGTCGGTCATTTGCAGGGTTTCATTGATGTACTCGTCGAACAGCTCCTTGCCGCCGCCGTAGGCCATCCAGCCCATCAGGTCGATCGAGGGCATGCCAAAGCCGGGCGCCGAGGCAAACAGGCTGCCCGCCGGGTGCTTGCCCACCCAGTAGTCCGCGTCGCCGCCCGCCGCGTCGATGACGCCGTCGTTGACCGCGTCCAGCACGTCGAAGGACGGAACGAAGGCGCCGCCGGGGCTGACTTCCATCACCAGGCGACCGCCAGACATCGCCTCGACCATCTCGGCCAGGCGCACGAAGCTCAGGTGCAGGTCATCGCCCGAGGCATAGGCCGTCTGCACGGTCCATTTGAAATCCTGCGCCGCCGCGGGCAGCGCCGCGCAGGCCATCAAGCCGGCAATTGTCGCAGACCGGGCAGAACCGGTGATCTTGTTCAGAAAAGACATGTGGTTATCCTCGTTGTTGGATGAGACGGCCGCGATTATTATTGGGGTCGTGTGCCCGCGCCTGCGGCCCGGCGCCGGGCGCGATTTCAATCCGGCGCCAGCCCCGCGACCAGCGCTTCGAGTTGCGCCGCCAGCGCGCACAGCCGGGCATCCGTGCCGGTAGCGGTGTTGAACTGCACCGAGGCCTTCAGCCCGTTGGCCACCGCTGCACCGGGAAGGCACACGGCGGGGAACTTCGACAACGACCAGATCCGGTTGACGAAGGGGTCGCCGGTCCAGCCCAGCCCCTCGGGCGCCAGCCCCGCTGCGGCCGGCCCCATGAATGCATCGTACTGCTGCAGGATCGGCGTGCCCCAGAGGCGGAAACGGTCCGCAGTCTCCAGCGCGGCGGCATAATCGACGTGGGAAATACCGGCCGAGGCCTCGCAATAGTCGCGCAGCTCGTCCGACAGCAGGTCGGGGTGAGTCTTCCGCTCCCATTCGAGAGCGCGCGGGATCTCGTAGCCGCTCACGGTCATCTGCGCGGCCATCATCTCGTCAAAGGGGGCCGTGTCTTCAAGTGCGTCCACGACGGCGCCGGTCGCGCGCAGCGCGGTGACGGCTCCGTCGATCAGGCTCTGCGTGGCGGCGTCGCACTGGTCAAGATAGGCCTGCGGCAGCAAGGCCAGCCGTAGCGGGCGGTCCGAAGGGGAGGTAGTCGGCGCGACGGCATAGGCCGCCAGCATCTCGGAGATCTCCGCAACAGAACGCGCAAAGATGCCGACCCGGTCCAGCGTCGGCGACATGACACGCACGCCCGCGCGCGGGATCACCCCAGCCGACGGCAGGAACCCGACGATGCCGCAGAAAGCCGCTGGCCGGATGACCGAACCGCCGGTCTGCGTGCCGAGCGCCCAGTCGAAATAGCCCGCCGCGACGCCCGCCGCCGACCCCGAGGACGAGCCGCCGGGGCTGTGGGCGGGGTTCAGCGGGTTGCGGGTTGGCCCCGGACGGGTGGTGGCATATTCGGTCGTCACCGTCTTGCCCAGCACCGTGGCGCCTGCCCCGCGCAGCGCAGTCACACAAGGCGCGGTTGCCGGCGGGATCTGGCCCTCGCAGATCAGCGAACCGCATTCGGTCGGCAACCCCGCGACGTCGATGATGTCCTTGACCCCCAGTAGGCGCGGCGGCCGCGCCTCGGGGAGGTCGTCGGCGATGCACACCATAGAGTGCAGCTCGGCGTCGCCTTGCGCGATTTCGCTACGCCAGTTCGTCTGTTTATCTGCCATTTTGGAGAGTTCCGCTTGTTGTGCTGAAGGTCGGGTTCGAGCACAGAACAGCAATATATAATTATTAATGCAATATGCACTCGAACTTTTGGGCGGGTCGGAATGTGCAAGTGGTGAAGATTGCAGCCCGCGGCGGCAATTTCGGAGCGCTGCGGAATCTCTCTGGGGCGATCATGCCGCGCGGCGCGTATCAAATCATGGGAAAGCCGCAGGCCAGCGGTGCAAACCACGCATTTACGTCGGTCAGATCGAATCACCAGCGCAATTCGGCGGTCCGGCCAAAACATAGGCGTGCTGCCCGGCATTGTTGCAAATATCGGGCAGGATTTCCCTTGCGGATCCAGTGATGTAACCGACGCCGATGTCGAAACCCTCACCTCCTCGCTATCGCACGGCGAACTGGTCCGAGTATGATGCAGCACTTCGCAAGCGAGGGCCGCTGTCGGTTTGGTTCGATCCCGGCATGGTCTGGCATGCACGGACATCGGGTGAGCGAGGATGCCCCGCGGCCATCGCGAGAAGCGATATCTTGCGGGCAACGCGACATTTGGACAGGACGCACTGGAAGACGTGCGCCGACTCTCATGTTCGACGTCGCATCGAGGCCAGAGTGAATCGCCCGAAGCTCTTCGGCGAGACGATCATGTCACGAGCCCCCGACCACCAGACCGCCGAAATCCACCTCCACATCGCCATCATGAACGCCGTCCCGCGCCTCGGCAGGGCCGAGATCAAAGCCGTCGCCAGAGTTCAGGCGGCAAAGCCCAGACCTACGCCTGCGCCTGATTTGTGCAATATTGCCGATGCCCGATACGGGATCTGCACCGCGATCCGCTCCTGGCGTCGGCACAGCATCGACAAGTCCGGCAGCGGAGCGCCCCTTTGCAACATTTGCGAACAGGCAGATCGCTTCCCGGAGATCGACGAAAGATCGTTTTCTCGACGCGGAGATCGTTCCACAGCTCACGCTGAACTGCCGGTGGCAAGCGGCGCCTTTGAAACGTCGCCTGGCCGTGCAGGATCATCATTTCGAGCGTCACCGGCAGGGTGGAGGGCAGGCCGTGCAGCACCATGCCAACGCCGTCGCCAATAAGCACCACGTCGCATTCGGCATCCGCGGTCAGGCAAACCAGCGGCGCTCCACCCTTGCGGTCGCGGATGTCACTGGCGGTATGGGCTATCTGGGGGGCGGATTGGCTTATCTCGGTCCATAGTCTTGATGTTAGGGCAAGGCGACGCGGCGTCCCGATGCATTTTGCAAGTGCGGCGCAATATTATTGCGCGGTGATTGGCAGCGGCTTGCCGATTCAGAAATCCAGCCCCAGGTCCAGCGTCTGCGCCGAATGCGTCAGCGCCCCGGACGAGATATAGTCCACACCCGTGGCCGCGACCTCGGCGATCCGGTCCAGCCGCATGTTGCCCGAGGCCTCCAGCACCACGCGCCCCGCCACCATGGCGACCGCCTCGCGCAGGGCCGGCGTGTCCATGTTGTCCAGCAGCACGACGTCGGCGCCGCCCTCGTCCAGCACCACGGCCAGCTGGTCCAGCCGGTCGACCTCGATCTCGCAGCGGATCATGTGCGAGGCTTGCGCCTTGACCGCCTGCAGAACCGGGCGAATGCCGCCCGCCGCCGCGATGTGGTTGTCCTTGATCAGGATCGCATCGGACAACGAGAAGCGGTGATTGAAGCCGCCGCCATGCAGCACCGCCTGTTTCTCGACCAGCCGCAGACCGGGCGTGGTCTTCCGGGTGCAGGTCACACGGGTCGCGGTTCCGTCCGTCTGCGCCACGAAGGCCGCCGTCATCGTCGCGATGCCGGACAGCCGCCCGGCAAAGTTCAGCGCCACCCGCTCACCCGAGAGGATCGAGGCCGCTGCGCCCTCGATCTCCATCAGGAGGTCGCCCGGCTGGATCGCGTCACCGTCCGCCTTGTGCGCCGTGACCACCAGCGTCGGATCGACCAGCCGGAACGCCAGCGCCGCCACCTGAAGCCCCGAGACAAACCCCGGCTCGCGCGCGTTCAGCCGCGCGGTGTAGCGTGTTGTCGCAGGGATAACCGTGCGGGTGGTGATGTCGCCATAGGTGCCCAGATCCTCAAGCAATGCAGCGCGGACCAGCGGTTCCAGGATCATGTCGGGCAAAGGGGCGGTGGTCATGCGGATTCCTTTCGTGCCTGGGCGCGGATCTCCTGCGCCAACGCGAGGGTGAAGAAGGATCTCTCGCCGGTCGCGCCCTTCGCCTCGGGATGGTCCGAGCGGAAATGCGCCCCCCGGCTCTCTTCCCGGGCCAGCGCAGCGGCGGCGATCAGCGTGGCGGTTGCGGTCATGTTCAGCAGGGCGTCGCAGCCGGGCTGCGCGGCCTCGACTGCGGCGATCGTGCCCAGCGTACGCCGCAGGCCCGCGCCGGTGCGGATCACGCCCGCCCCGTCGGTCATCGCCTGCCGCAGCCGGGCGACCAGCGCCGGATCAGGTTCGTGGACCGGGGCGAGATCCGGCAGCTCGACCGGCGCGGCATCCCCCGCGACCAGCCGCGCGGCAATCGCATCCGCACAGCGCCGCCCATAGACCAGCGCCTCGAGCAGCCCGTTCGAGGCCAGACGGTTCGCGCCATGCAACCCGGTCGAGGCGACCTCGCCACAGGCCCAGAGGCCGGGCAGCGTGCTGGCCCCCTCGGCATCCGTCGCGATCCCGCCCATGTGGTAATGCGCGGCGGCGGCCACAGAGATCGGCTGCGTCATCGGGTCGAGGCCCGAGGCGTGGCAGGCCGCAGCCACCGCCGGAAACTCGGTCAGGATCCGCGCGCCAAGGGCCACCCGCGTATCCAGCGCCGGGGCCCGCCCGGCCTGCGTCTGGGCAAACACCGCGCGGGCCACGATGTCGCGTGGCGCCAGTTCGGCGTCCGGGTGCGCCGCCGTCATGAACCGCTCGCCCCGGCTGTTGATCAGCGTTGCGCCTTCGCCGCGCAGCGCCTCGGTCGCCAGCGGCGCAGGGTCGAGGCCGTTGGCGATGGCCGTGGGATGGAACTGCACGAACTCCGCATCGGCGATCACTGCTCCGGCCCGCGCCGCCATGCCCAGCACCTGCCCGCGGATGCGCGGCGGATTGGTCGTCAGCGCATAGAGCCCCCCCGATCCGCCCCCCGCCAGCAGCACCGCCGCACCTCGCAGTGCCACCGATTGCGTCAGCCCGTCGGCGCAGCGCGCGACCCGGACGCCGCACACACGGCCGCCCTCGACCACCAACCCCGTGGCCATCACCCCTTCCAGCACCTGCACATGCGGCGCGGCGCGGACCTGCGCGGTCAGCGCCTGCATGATCTCGGCACCCGCCTGATCGCCCTGCACCCGCACGACGCGGGCGAAACTGTGCGCCGCCTCGCGCGACAGGACATAGCCGCCGTCCGCGGTCCGGTCGAAGGGCGTGCCCAGCCCCGTCAGGTCGAGGATATGCGCCCGCGCTTCGGCTGTGACCTCCTTCGCCACCTGCACGTCCACGGTCCCTGCTCCGGCGCGCACCGTGTCGCGAGCATGCGCCTCGACGCTGTCCGCCGGGTCCATCGCCGCCGCCACGCCGCCCTGCGCCCAGGCCGACGAGGCCCCGGAGCCGAGTGGTTCAGGCGAGATCATCAGCACCGGATGCGGGGCCAGCCGCAGCGCCGCATATTGCGCCGCCAGACCCGCCCCGACGACCAGGACGCGCGGGGTGTCAATCGGGGTCATCGGATCAGCCGGACAGCTTCCGCGACAGGTCGATCATGCGCTGCACCGCGACGCGGGCCTTGTCGGCCACCGCCGGATCGACCTCGACCGCGCTCTCCATCGTGTGCAGCGACCACAGCACCTTTTCCAGCGTGATCTTCTTCATGTAGGGGCACATGTTGCAGGGCCCGACGAAATCGACATCCGGCAGCGCGTCCGAGATGTTCGAGGCCATCGAGCATTCCGTCACCAGCATCGCCTTCTCGGGACGCTCGGTGGTGACATAGTCGATGATCCCGCTGGTCGAACCCGAGAAATCCGCCTCGGCCACCACTTCGGGCGTGCACTCGGGGTGGGCGATGATGCGGGTGCCGGGGTTCCACTCACGGAACTCGCGCAGGTCCTTCGCGGTGTACTGCTCGTGCACGATGCAGGACCCGTCCCACCAGACGATCCGCTTTTCGGGGACCTGCCGCGCGATGTTCTGCGCCAGGTATTTGTCCGGGGTCATGATGACCGTGTCGCTCTCCATCGCGCGGACGATCTGGTCCGCGTTCGATGAGGTGCAGCAGATGTCCGACGCGGCCTTCACCTCGGCCGTCGTATTCACATAAGTGACCACCGGCGCGCCCGGGTATTTCGCGCGCATCTCGGCGATGCCTTCCGCGGTGATGCTTTCGGCCAGGGAACACCCGGCTTCCATGTCGGGAATCAGCACCGTCTTCGCCGGGTTCAGGATCTTCGAGGTCTCGGCCATGAAATGCACGCCACACTGCACGATCACGTCGGCCTCGACCCTTGTCGCCTCAATGGCCAGCTGCAGGCTGTCGCCCACCACGTCGGCGATCCCGTGATAGATTTCGGGCGTCATGTAGTTGTGGGCCAGGATCACCGCGTTCCGCTCGGCCTTCAGCCTGTTGATGGCAGCGACATAGGGCGCGAAGACGGCCCAGTCGGGCGGCGCCACGACGCGGTCCATCCGGGCATAGATCCCGGACATCTCGGCAGCGAGGACGGCGGAGGGGGCGAGATCGTAGTGATCGGCGAGTTCGGCGCGCAGCGCGATCTGATCGAGCAAGAGCGGGGATCCTCAGGTCGTTTCGGGCCGCCTGGGAGGGCGCGACCGCACGCGGAGAGCGTCGGCTGAAAGGATGTCTACGGGTCATGTGGCGTTAGGGCAAGCTGGCATTGGCGCAATAAATCAATGACATGCGCTAACATGTGCGGGAGATTGCCGAACCTGGTTCTGGTCTCACGTCTCTGCGCACCACCGGGGTTTCAGAGCGTTTCCAGCCGCGAAGCGCGCCTTTCGAAGGCTTTCCTTGTATTCTGAACGGACTTCGAAGTCGAAGACGATGCCACCGCCGACACTCAAGATTGCCTCAGCGTTCTCATACAGGGTGAGGGGCCGGATCGCCAGGTTGACCCGCATCCGACCGGAGGGCGAGACGAAGCCAATCGTCCCACAGTAAAGGTCGTGCGGTACAGGCTCCAATGCACGCAGGATCGTAAGCATCCGGCGTAGGCCGCGGTCATGTAGCGAGTTGGCGCTGCGATGTCTGCCAATTCCATGGCAGAAGGTCCGGCACCCGTGAAGCCGTTGTGTTGGGGAGCTTGTCGCGGACGTCGGCGCGCCAAGCTTGCGGG
>NZ_QLMG01000076.1 GCF_003259905.1 Salipiger aestuarii
ATTGGCTGGCAGTCGTTTGCGCAGCACAACGATGAGAAGCGCAAGCTTCGCTCGCGCAGCTTGACCTGCCCCCCGCGAAATCCCTCACCGTGATGTAGAGTCTGCGCCAACTCTGAAGGAGCAGACACATGCGAAAGAGCCGTTTCACCGAGGCGCAAATCATTGGAATGACCAAGGAGCAGGAGGCTGGAATGCCGACGGTTGAGGTGTGCCGCAGGCATGGCCTGAGCACGGCGACGGTCTACGAGCTGAAGGCCAAGTATGGCGGCATGGAGGTGTCCGAGGCCGCGAGGCTGAAGGCACTCGAGGACGAGAACGCCAAGCTTCACTATGGTACAGATACTTGTAATGGCACAGATTCCTCTTCGATACGCTTCGATCCTTCTCAGCGTCGCGCTGCTGGTCATCGGCAACGGGCTTCAGCAGACATTGATCGGCCTGCGGGCAGGCATCGAGGGATATGCCGAGGAAACGGTGGGCGTGATGATGTCCGCCTATTTCGTGGGTTTCGTGCTGGCCTCGATCCATGCGCCGAAGGTGATCCAGCAGGTCGGTCATATCCGCGCATTTGCCGCTTTCGCCTCGGCCGCATCGGCCTTTGCGCTGTGTTTCGCGATCTTCGTTTCGGCACCGGCCTGGATCGTGCTGCGCGTCCTTCAGGGGGCGTGTTACGCGGGACTTATCATCGTGGTGGAAAGCTGGCTGAACGCCTCGGCCGAGCCTGGCTGGCGCGGGCGGGTGCTCGCGATCTATTCCATCGTCATGTACGGGGCATGGGCGATCAGTCAGCCGATGGTGGCACTGGCCGCACCGTCGGGTTTCGTGCTCTTTGCCGTCGTTTCGATCTGTCTTTCGTTCGCCCTCGTTCCGATCACACTCAGTCGCGCCGGCAATCCAGGCGTGGTGCTCGCCACGCGTGTCGGGCTGAGACGGTTACTTGCGATTTCACAGACCGCGCTGGCCGGTGCATTCGTCATGGGGGCGGTGGTCGGCGCGTTCTTCGGCATGGGGCCCGTGGCCAGCCAGCAATTGGGCTTCAGTGATACAAAGACGGGCGCGATCCTGTCCGCGGCCCTCATTGGGGCTTTGGTTTTCCAATGGCCACTCGGCTGGCTGTCGGACCGAATGGATCGGCGGTTTATCATTCTGGGTAGCGGTTTGAGCGGTGTCATCCTGTCGGGCCTGCTGGTCTGGACACTGACGGACGGCAACGAACTGCTGGTGATCGCGCTGTGCTTCCTGCTCGGCGGCGCGCTGATGCCGCTTTATTCCATCTGTCTTGCGGAAGTGAATGACCGGATTGACGAGAGCGAGTTGATCGCGGCGGCCAGCGGTTTCGTGCTGGTCTATGGTGTCGGTTCGGCAGTTGGGCCTTTCGCAGCCAGCCTGGTTATGGGCCGGATCGGACCGACCGGGTTGTTTTCGTTCATGGCAGCCGCATTGGCCTTGTTCGTCGCCTTCGGCACGTTGCGCATCCGTCAGCGGCAACGGACCGCGACGGCCGACAAGCAAAGCTACGTGGCGACCCCCAGCACCAGCCATGCGGCGCTACCACTGCATCGGCACGGGCCGGATCGGGCCGAAGGAGAGGAAGCGCCGCGCTGAGACGACGTCGGGGTCAGGCCGCGTCCGCCGGTCGCGCGACCTCGGCCGCGATGCGCTTCAGGTCGGTTTCTTCCAGCGTTTCGCGTACAAGCAGTTCAGCCGCCGAATTTTCCAACTGGGCGCGGTTGTCTTCGAGCAGGGCAAGCGTGCGGTCGAAAACATTGTCGATCATCTCCTTCACCGCCTGGTCCATGCGCTCGGCCGTGGCATCGCTGTAGCGGCGGTTGAGCCACGATCCCTGCTCGGTCTGGCCGAGGAAGGTGGGGCGGTCGCTGTCGTAGCTGACATGGCCGAGATCCTCGTCCATGCCATAGCGCGCCACCATCGACCGCGCGATATCTGTCGCGCGGGCCAGATCGTCGGCCGCGCCGGTGGACAGGTGGCCGTAGATGATCTTTTCCGCCGCGCGACCGCCCAGCAGGACGGCGATCTTGTTCTCCAGCTCCTCGCTTGTCATCAGGTAGCGGTCTTCGGTCGGGCGCTGGATCGTGTAGCCGAGCGCGCCGATGCCGCGCGGGATGATCGACACTTTGTGAACCTCATCCACGCCGGGCAAGGCCATGCTGACGATGGCATGACCCATCTCGTGATGGGCCACGATCTCGCGTTCGCGCTCGTTCAGGCGGCGGTTCTTCTTCTCCAGCCCGGCGACGATGCGCTCCACCGCTTTTGTGAAATCCACCATCTCCACCTTGCTGGCACCCCGCCGCGTCGCCATCAGCGCCGCCTCGTTGACGAGGTTGGCCAGATCAGCACCGGAAAAGCCGGTGGTCAGCGCCGCGATCTGGTCGGGATCGACTGCCTCGGCCACCTTGATCTTCTTCATATGCACCTTGAGGATTTGCACCCTCCCGACCCGATCGGGACGGTCCACCAGAACCTGCCGGTCGAAACGCCCCGCACGCAACAGCGCAGGGTCCAGGATTTCGGGCCGGTTGGTGGCGGCCAGAAGCACCACGCCTTCGGATGGATCAAACCCGTCCAGCTCGGTCAGAAGCTGGTTCAGCGTCTGCTCGCGCTCGTCATGGCCGCCGGGTTGCTGGCCTGCGCTACGCGAGCGGCCCAGAGCGTCCAGTTCATCGACGAAGATGATGGCGGGCGCGGCCTTGCGAGCCTGCTCGAACAAATCACGGACCCGGGCCGCGCCAACGCCCACGAACATTTCCACGAACTCGGACCCGGAAATGGAATAGAAGGGCACGCCGGCCTCACCGGCCACGGCGCGGGCCAGAAGCGTCTTGCCGGTGCCCGGCGGGCCCACCAGCAGCACCCCCTTGGGCATCCGCGCGCCGAGCCCGCCATAACCTTCGGGGTCTTTCAGGAACGCGACGATCTCCTCCAGCTCCTGCTTGGCCTCGTCGACGCCCGCAACATCGTCGAAACTGACCTCGGTGTCGCTCTCGACATAGATCTTTGCCTTGCTCTTGCCGATGGACATGAAACCGCCCATGCCCTGCCGATCGGCGAATTTGCGTATGAAGAAAACCCATATCCCGACGAAAACAAGCGCAGGCAGCACCCATGACAGCAGCGTGGTAAACCAGGTATTCTCGACGGCGCCGGTATAGGTGATATCGACCTCTTCAAGCCGCTCGATCATATCGGCGGGCACGGTGGTGGTGACGAAGCCGGTCTTGCCGTCCTGCGGTTCGCTGAAAGTGCCGCGGATGGTATCGCTGCCGATCACCACCTCTTCGATCACATCTTCATCCAGGTAGGTCTCGAACTGACTGTAGGGGATCGCGGCGATGGTCTGGGACTGAACCCAGAAATCGCGCAGAAGGACGATGCCGAAGATCGCCAGAAGGATATACCAGAAATTGATCTGTGTTTTCTTGTCCATCGGCGGCAATTCTCCCGGGTCGCTGCCGTCAAGCATAAATCTTATCGCAACATATTGACAAGATTTTTATTTTTTCCCAACTGATTGGGTGCGGGGTGCCGCTTTCAGGGTCCCGGAGATGTTGGTGAGATGTGAAGCGTGTGCATTGCGCAACGCTTCGGTCCCGTCATCGACCGCGAGGTGCGGTGAACTGGCCTTGCGTATCGACACACGTGGTCGCCATGCGTCTTCGTGCAGGCTCGTATCCGAGTCCCTCCCTTCGCGACAGTCCCGCAACGTGAGACGCGGTCCGCCCCGCTGTCGACCCCTGATGTTGTGACCGAGAAGACGAGGATACGATGCAGAATTACGGATTGTTCCCTGCGCTATGGGGCCCGTTCGTCGAACTGCGACAGCTTCAATCGCAGACGAACCGCATGTTCGATGGCGGCGGACGCAACCAGCGCCAAAGCGATGGAAACTGGCCCCCCGTCAACTTGTGGCCGGGCGATGACAGCCTGATCGTCACCGCCGAGATGCCCGGTGTCGCACAGGACGACATCGAACCAACGGTGCGCGAAAACACCCTGATCATTGCCGGTAAACGCAGTCCTTCGACCGAAGACGGAGATGCCGCATGGCATCGTCGCGAACGCCCGTCCGGCGCGTTTTCCCGCAGCATCCGCCTGCCGCTGCGCGTCGATCCAGACAAGGTAGAGGCCCGTGCGGAAAACGGAGTTCTTGAGGTCGAGATGAGCCCGCCAGATGCGGAACGGCCGCGCAAGATCGAGGTCAAGGCAAGCTGATCCAGATCAACGACAGGAGAACAGACCATGGCAAATGAAATGTAGAAAGCCGGCGGTAATGTAGCCCCGCCCAAGGCGGAAGAGGCCCGCAATGCCAGCCCGACTTTCCGTCCCACGACGGACATTTTCGAGGAGGACGATGGTGTGACGCTGATGATGGACATCCCGGGTGTGGCACCCGACAGCGTCGATGTCTCGGTCGAGAATCGCGCGTTGACGGTGCACGGCACGAACAACGCGCCCGCGCCCGAAGGCTACCGACGTATCTATGCGGAATATGCACCCGCCGCCTTCGAACGGGCCTTCAGCCTGCCCGACACGCTCGACGCCGACGGCATCGAGGCCAGCCACAGGGACGGTGTTCTGGTGCTGACCTTCAAGAAAGGCGAAGCCGCCACGCCGAAACAGATCAAGGTCAAGGCTGCGAAAGGGGCCCGGACCAACCGAAGAACAGGAGAAAGGAACAATGGCACTCAATGATCTCATCCCGTGGAGTCGTGACCACAACCAGACGCCCGCCCGGCGACAGGACGACGACAACCCCGTGATGTCGCTTCAGCGCGACCTGAACCGCGTGTTCGAGGATTTCCGGGGCCGCTTCGATAGCCCCTTCGGGGGCGACATGCGAGCGGACGGCCCGCGAACCGACGTCTCGGAAACCGACGACGCGATGCTGGTTTCGGTCGATCTGCCGGGGCTCGACGACAAGGATGTCGAGGTGAACGTCACCGAAGACATGCTGACCATCCGCGGTTCGCGCGAGGACAAGTCCGAGAAGGACGGTTTCACGTCGCAGTCCCGGCGCAGCTTCCAGCGGATGATCCCCGTCCCGGCGGGCGTGGATTCCGGGAAGGTCGAGGCTGAATTCAAGCGCGGCGTGTTGACCGTGACACTTCCCAAGACCGAAGAGTCCAAGGCCCGTGTCAAACGGATCGACGTCAAGTCCGGATAAGCCCTGCACGGGTCCTTCGCAGCCCGTGCCGCCCCCGCTCGTTAACCAATTTATTGAACGCCTGAACAACACCCGATGGAGTAGACGACAATGGCAAACGGAATCTGTGACATCTGCAAACGCCGCCCGGCCTCGTTCCGGGCGCAGGTCTCTGTGAATGGCGAGCGCAAGATGATGGAACTGTGCGACGAAGACTACCGGAAGCTCGCGCGGGGGCAGCGGCGTCCCGCGTCGCCGCTGGAATCGTTGTTTGGGGGCGGGTCTCTCTTCGACGAGTTCTTTGGCGACTCTCCCTTTGGAAACGATGTGGGGCGCAATCTCGCCGATGCGCGAGAAGGCCAGCGCGTCCCGGTCACCGGCGTCAGCCGCCGCGGACAAGGGGGCGCAAGCATCGCCGACCGTTTGAGCGAACAGGGCAACAAGCTGTTGCAGGAAGCCGCGCAGAAAGCGGGCGAATTCGGACGGTCCGAAGTGGATACCGAACATCTGCTGTTCGCGCTAAGCCATAGCGATGTGGTCAAGACGCTGCTGGAACAGTTCAAGATCGACGTCGACGGCCTGCGCCGCCAGATCGAAAGCGAAGCACCGCGCGGAGAGAACAAGGAAGGTGGCGAAATCGGGGTCAGCCCCCGTCTGAAGGACGCGCTCAACCGCGCCTTCGTGGCGTCGAACGAGCTGGGCCATTCCTATGTCGGGCCCGAACACCTGTTGGTCGGGCTGGCCGAGGAAGGCGAAGGTCTGGCCGCTGATATCCTGCGCAAATACGGGCTGACGCCGCAGGCTTTGCGTCAGCAGGTCACGAAGGTGGTCGGGCGCGGAGCCGAGGAAGGCCGCGTCGAGACGCCGTCAAACACCCCCGATCTGGACGAGTTTTCGCGCGACCTGACCAAGCTTGCCCGCGAGGGCAAGCTGGACCCGGTGATCGGTCGCGCGCGCGAGATCGAGACCACGATCGAGGTTCTGGCCCGCCGCAAGAAGAACAACCCGGTCCTGATCGGTGAGCCAGGTGTCGGCAAGACCGCGATCATCGAAGGGCTGGCGCAACGCATCATTGCGGGTGAGGTGCCGGAATCCCTGCGCGACAAGCGGCTGGTGGAACTGAACATCAACTCGATGGTCGCCGGATCGAAATATCGCGGCGAGTTCGAGGAGCGCGTGCAGAAGATCCTCAAGGAAATCACCGAGCAGAAGGACGAGATGGTCCTCTTCATCGACGAGATTCACACCATCGTCGGCGCGGGCCAAGGCGGCGGCGAAGGCGGGCTGGACATCGCCAACACCTTCAAGCCGGCCCTGGCACGCGGCGAGCTGAACCTGATCGGGGCGACCACGCTCAGCGAATATCAGAAGCATATCGAGAAGGATGCGGCGCTGGAGCGGCGTTTCCAGCCGGTCTATGTGGATGAGCCGAGCGTGGCCCAGACGATCATGATCCTGCGCGGTCTGCGCGACACGCTGGAGAGCCACCACAAGGTGACGATCACCGACGAGGCCGTCGTTGCGGCGGCAGAGCTTTCCGACCGCTATGTCACGGGGCGCTTCATGCCCGACAAGGCCATCGACCTGATCGACCAGGCCGCGGCACGGGTCAAGATCAGCGCCACGGCGCGGCCCGTCGATGTGCAGGAACTGGACGCGGAGGTGCAGCAGATCAAGCGCGAGCAGGATTATGCCGCCGCGCGCAAGCAGTTCGACCGCGCCGCCGAGCTGAAGAAGGAACTGGAGGGAAAGCAGACCGAACTGGATGCGCTGCTGGAAACCTGGAAGCGCGATCGCGCCTCGGCTTCAGCCGAAGTCCGCGTCGACCATATCGCGCAGATCGTGTCCAAGCTGACCGGTATTCCGGTGACAGAGCTGACCAGCGAGGAACGCGAAAAGCTGCTGAAGCTTGAGGATCGTCTGCACGAACGCGTTATCGGCCAGGACGAGGCCATCGCATCGGTTGCCGATGCCGTGCGGCTGGCGCGCGCGGGGCTGCGCGAAGGCTCCGCCCCGACGGCGACTTTCCTGTTCCTCGGGCCCACCGGGGTGGGCAAGACCGAGCTGGCCAAAGCACTGGCGGAAACCGTCTATGGCGACGAGGACGCGATGATCCGCATCGACATGTCGGAATACGGCGAACGCCATGCTGTCGCGCGACTGGTGGGCGCCCCCCCGGGTTACGTCGGCTATGACGAGGGCGGCCAACTGACCGAACGCGTCCGCCGCCGCCCCTATTCCGTGGTGCTGCTGGACGAGATCGAGAAGGCGCATGCGGATGTCTACAACATCCTGCTTCAGGTCTTCGACGACGGGCGGCTGACCGACGGCAAGGGGCGCGTGGTGGATTTCACCAACACGATCATCATCGCCACGTCGAACCTCGGATCGGACATCATCCAGCGCAACCTGAAGAAACGCGGCACCAAGGAGTTCGACGAATCCAAGCAACGCGGCGAATTGATGGAGGTGCTGCGCCGGCATTTCCGGCCCGAATTCATCAACCGGATCGACGAGATCATCGTCTTCCATTCGCTGAACCGCGCAGAGATCCGCGAGATCGTCGGGCTGCAACTGGACCGCGTGGCGCGCACGGCGCTCACGCAGGGCGTTGAGCTGGTCTTCGACGAGTCCGTCACCGACCACTTCGCCGCCATCGGCTTTCAGCCCGAATTCGGCGCGCGCGAATTGCGTCGCCTGATCCGCTCCGAACTGGAAACCGAACTGGCCCGCGCGATGCTGGCTGGTGCGGTCGAGGATGGCGACACGGTCCAGGTGGCGTGGTCCCCGGACGACCGGAAGATCACCTTCGAGAAGCAGGAGGCGGCCGCGTCCGAACAGGCCGATGGCCAGGACAGGGACAACGCGCCGCCGGTGCCGGACGCGTCCCCCGAGGGTGAGGTTTCCGCAGATGCGAAGGCGACGCCCGGAGAGGATGCAGACAAGGGTGCCGCCGATACTGCGACGTGAGGACGCGGCGGGAATGCGGGCGCCCGGCTTCGCATCCCGCCCGGGGTGATGTTGAGGAGGAAAGCCAGATGAACGTGACGACGGCATTTCGCAATCTCGATTCTCATGGTCAGCACCGCGGCCCCGAGGTGATCCGGCACGAGGCCGCGGCGCTGGAGAAGCGGCTTGCGCGGTTCCGCCCCGATCTCGTGCGGCTGGAAGCGACGGTGTCCCAGGCGCGGGGTAAGAAGCGCATCCAGGCCGATCTTCGCCTCGGGCTGCCCTCCGGCGTGATCGCCGCGCGGAGCGAGGGGTTCGAGACCGAACCGGTTCTGCGCAAGGCGTTCGCGGCCCTCGGGCGCCGGCTCGACCGGCACTTGGCGCGCCTGCAACGCACGACGGAATGGAAACGGCCGACACGGCGCGCACGGATCGGCCGGCTTCTGCCATCCGCACGTGACCGGGCCGAGGCGGACCGGCGTGCGCTCTATTTCGATCTGATCGAGGATCATCTCGTTCACGTCTATAACACGATCAGGCGCGAGCTGATCTATCTCGAAGCCAGCGGCGCCGTTCCTGCCAACCGCCTGAGCGTCCGGGGCCTCGTCGATGCAACGATCCTGAACGGGCTCGACCGCTTCGAGAAGCGGCCAAGCGAGTTTTCGGTCGGCGATTGGCTGACGCGGCTGGCGTATCGGACGATCGGGGCCGAGGCGCGCGCCGCCCGCCGCGCCCTGCCCGACGACGCTGCCCGGCTGGACGACGCGCCCGAGGCGCCGGCGCGCGAGCCGACCGAGGCGGATCAGGAGATGCACGAGTTCTACCAGCCCGACGACGTGCTGCTGCTGGAGGATCTGGTGGCCGACGAGGACGGCGAGGAGGCCGAGACCTGGATGGCGCGGCGCGAGGCGGCGCTGGCGCTGCACCGGGCGCTGGCCGATCTGCCCGCGCTCTGGCGCAGGATTTTTCTGCGGCTCCACATGGAGGACGAGACAGCAGACCGGGCCGCCGTGGTTCTTGACCTGTCCGCGGAGGACGTCGCACGCCTCGCCGAGGCCGCACGGGCCTTTCTGCACCAGCGTCTGATCGAGGCCGGTCACGCGCCGGACAGCGCCGACGCTGCCTTGACGGACATTCCGACGCACATGGCACAGATCCCGCAACCTCTGGAATACCGCGACCGGATCGCGGCGGCAATGACCGGGCACGGTGATGAACGCCCGCATGGCGCGCCAGACCCGGCCGAGCGCGCCGATCACTGAAAGGAGACAGAAATGACGACGATAAACACGAACCCGCAAAACTCCTTGGACGAATTCCTGTGCAGCCTGTCGAGGAACTGGTGGGCCTTTGTCCTGCGCGGCGTCCTTGCGCTGGTCATCGCCGTGCTCGCCTGGTTCATGCCGGCAGAGGCCATTCTGGCCCTGACGCTGGTCTTCGGCGCCTTCGCCTTTGCCGATGGCGTCTTCGGGCTGATCGCCGCCGTGCGGCAGGTCCGGGAAGGCGAGCGTTGGGGCTGGCTCGCCTTCAGCGGTGTGCTCGGCATTCTGACCGGGATCGTCGTTCTCGTCACGCCGTTCGTGGCGACCTTTGTGCTGGCGGTCTTTCTCTGGGCCAGCATCGCCTTCTGGGCGGTCTTCTCGGGCGTGTTCGAGATCATCACCGCGATCCGCCTGCGCCGCGAGATCGAGGGCGAAGTCTGGCTCGGGTTGAGTGGGATCGTGTCGGTCCTGCTGGGGGTCCTCGTCATCTGGTTCCTCGCGACGAGTCCCGCCGAAAGCCTTCTGGCCCTCGGCTGGCTGCTGGCGATCTATGCCGCGATCTTCGGCGTCACGATGATTCTGCTCGGTCTGAAACTGCGCAAGGCGAATGACGAAGCGGATTGCGCCCCGCGGGCGAAGACGACGTGAAGCAGCCAAGCACAATCCTTTTGGAAAAGAGGCTATCATGTTGAACAGACGCGGACATAACCGGCCACCCTTCCGGCCGAAAATACCCGGCACCGACCTGCGCTCGCCCGATGTGCCCACGGCGATCATCTATCGTCCCTCGCGCAATGCGATGCAGTCAGGGTCGCGGCCGCGCCACTGGATACTGGAGTTCGAGCCTGCGACATCGCCGCAAATCGAACCGCTCATGGGATGGTCCGCGATGGACGACCCCTATCGGCCAATCCGGCTGAGCTTCCCCGACCCGGAAAGCGCCATCGACTACGCCGAGCGAAATGACTGGGACTATATCGTGCGCGACGACGGCCAGCGCGGGCCCTGCACCGCGCCGGAGCCCATGTTCCGCCCACTTGACCGGCTGGACGGACCACAGCTGCGCGGCAGGGTTCCCGACCGGAAGACGTCGGCGATGAAAGATGCGGCCGACCCGGTGGACCTGGCCTTGCTGGAGTCCTTCCCGGCCTCCGATCCCCCGGCCTGGACAGGCACGATCGTGACGAAGCGCTGAGCGTTTCGGGCGCAGGGCAAACGGCCCGGACCTGCGCCCGTCCGGTCCCTGGCCGGGCCGAACATTGCAACAGCATCGTAAACTGAAAGGAGAGACCCATGCCCTATCGTAAACTGTTCTCTTCGTCCGGGAGTGCCTTGGCACTATCTACGGTGATGGCTCTGCCGCCCGCCTTTGCCCAGAACACGCCACTCCCCCCTAGCTCCCAGACGAACGAGGCGGTCAGCGAAGGCGTGCAGGATGCAGCGACCGCGCAGGTCGAAGAAAAACGCAAGAAACTGCTTGACGATGCGACGCGCGCATTGGAGGAGACCGAGACGGCCCTGACCGCCCTTGACGAGGACGATACCGATGCCGCGCTGGAGGCGCTGACGGTCGCGACCGGCAAACTGGAAAGTGTCGTAGCCCGCGATCCCGCCCTCGCGCTGGCACCGGTCGATACGCAACTGCTTCAGCGCGACCTGCTGGGTGACGTGGAAACGATTCAAGCCGCCCGCGAGGTGATTGAAGAGCTGGTGGACGATGGCCTGCTTCAGGAGGCCCGCCCGCTGATGCGCGAGTTCGCCAGCGAGATCATCATCGAGACCACCAATCTGCCGCTCGCCACCTATCCCGACGCGCTTCTGCGCGCGACCGCCCAGATCGACGCGGGCGAGGTAGAGACCGCCAAGCAGACCCTTGCCACGGCGCTCGGCACCCTGGTCATCACCGAAGACGTGATCGCCCTGCCGGTTTTGCGCGCGCAATTGCTGATCGATGCGGCGGAGAAGGCGCTTGGCGGAGATGGTGGCACTGCTGCGGATACCGGCGCATCAGACTCCGACTCCACTGAAACCGAGAGTGCTGAAGAGGCTTCTGAAGCCGTCGATACCGAACCGCTTTCGCCCGGCGAATATGTCGAGGCCGCGCGCACCCAACTCAGAATCGCCGAGGCGCTCGGCTACGGCGACGAGGATGATTTCGAGGAGCTTCACGAGAATCTGGATGAACTGGACGAGCGGATTGACCTTGCGGACGACACCGGTGGGGTCTTTGACAAGATCGGCGACAGCTTCATCCGGTTGAAGCAGCGGCTCTTCGACTGAGGACGGCGAGGACGGAAGGGAATTGAGGATGCTGCGGCTCGGCCTTTATCTCGGTTCCAATCTCGCAATCCTGGTCGTCCTGTCGGGGGTGTTCCGGCTGCTTGGCATCGACAGCCTGTTGCAGGCGAACGGGGTCGATCTGAACCTGACGGCACTGCTGATCTTCGCGGCGGTGCTGGCGTTTGCAGGGTCGCTGATCTCGCTTTTCCTGTCGAAAACGATGGCGAAGGCCGGGATGCGCGTGCAGGTCATCACGACACCGCGCAACCCGGTCGAACACTGGCTGATGGTAACCGAGGCGGAAATCCACTTGCAAGCGCCCGGAGCCTGTTCAGACAACCCGAGCCGCTTCTTCGTGCGGTAGCGGGTCAGCGCAGACTGTGACCTGCGCATGATCTAATCGTGCAGATTTGCTAAGTGTCCATCCGGGAACATCTTGAATCTTTGGAATCACTTGTGAATCCTTGGCGGAGGCAAGGTTTTGCAGGAGCTTTTGGATGTGGACCAACGAGAACCGCGGTCGTTATGATCGCAGTGGACTGCGCTATCCCAGCGATTTGACGGACGAGGAATGGGGGATCATTTCTCCGCTGATCCCGCCCGCGAAGCGGGGCGGCAACAAGCGGACGGTCGTGATGCGGGAGGTCGTCAACGGGCTGATGTATATTCTCGGCACCGGATGCCAGTGGGCTGCGCTGCCGAAGGACTTGCCGCCGCGCAGCACGGTAAACGACTATT
>NZ_QLMG01000077.1 GCF_003259905.1 Salipiger aestuarii
CTTTTTGCGCTTCCAACGTCACCTTGGCTTTGGATTCTGGATGATGTTGCTTCCGTTGCGACATCGGCGACCTCCTTCGTGGTGAAGATCAACAGGCAACAAATCGCAGTCTACGCCAGTGTCCGAATTTCGGACGGATGGCCACGCGTCACGCCAGAGGCGTGCTTTCAGCGCGACGCATTGACGGCCTGGGTCCGCTGCCGGATCGGCAACTCGCGCACGCGAAAGACCATCGCCGCGCCCTGGGTTTCCGCGCTCGTCACCGGAACGAAGCGCATCGTGGGGCGCAGTGCGGCTTCGCGGATTGCTTCGGCATCAGCGATGTCGTTGTTCTGACGCTTGACGAAGGGGCGACGCAGCCGCGCGGGATCAGGCGCACCTCGTGGCCCAGCTTGCCAATCTTCCAGCCTCGGAAATCTGCGTCGTCACTGGCTTCCATCGCTGCAACGCAAGGCCGCAATTTTCGGAGGAATTCCAGCCGCTTCGCTCGCTTCAGCTTCTTGCGCAGAACCGAATGGCCTGCACAGTCCGCCCAGTGCAGCTGAAACACATTTTTCGCCAGGTTGCGCCCGACCGCGATAACCTCCGACATGACCGCTCCCCCTTTGTGGATCCCCATAGACCCACCTTGGCACAGAGAGGCCGGCGGAGGGCGGTTACATCACCAAAGCCGGTCCAGGCAACGAGCTCTCGGGGGCATCAAACAGCTCGGTTATCTCATTGATCCCGTTTAGCATCTCTTCAAATGGCAGGTGGTAGACTTCGCATTTCTGAGGGTCCGCAGGGACCTATTGGACAAACCTCTTCTCGGAGGTCATCGGAATCGCCTAGCTGTTACTTCACACTGTCCTTACTTCACTGTTGCGTGAAATATATTACTGTTGGACAAAGCGGGGATCACTGTGCCCGGACCAATGGCGTCTGCCTCCAATGTATGCCGTGCGGGCTTCAAGTGCTTGGGGTCCTGACATCGTCGGCCATTGATGACCGTGGCGCGCATAGGGGCCCGGCGCGGGGCACCGTGACGCCGAATTCGCGGGGAATTTCTCGGGTTCGGATAACCGTGCCGGGGCGGGGAGCCGCCGTTACAACATCATCACCCGTGACGCCTGTCCCACAATCGGCCCATGTGTTCATGACAGAGCGGCGGCGCTGGGTTCAGTGAACCGGAACGCACTTCGCATTTTTCGCGCCGTTGCTGGGCAGACTGGAAAAAATGGTGGGTGATGACGGGCTCGAACCGCCGACATCTTCGGTGTAAACGAAGCGCTCTACCAACTGAGCTAATCACCCGGCCATGGCGGGTTTAGACAAGCTGGCGGCTGCTTACAAGCACAGATCTTGGTCTTTGGGGCGTATAGTGACTGCGGGGGGGAGATTTTTTACATCACGCCGCCTGCGTCCCATCCGTCCGCAAGGCGAAAAGCCGGGGACTGAGGACATCCTGACCTTCACGCGGAAAATGAAAAGGTGAGCTTAGCTAAATGAAAAATAACATATATTCGCCCTGAAGATGGCGGGGTCACGGGATGTGTGCAGTGGCGGCGTCAGAGGCTGCCGTTTGCTCTGCACGGGCGATTTCGGCGGCGGATTGCAGGTGCGTGGCCATGGCCATTCCAGCCCAGTCCGGGGCGCCCGCGGTGATGGCATCGGCGATTTCAATATGGTGGCGGGCCGACCGCTGCATGTCGGCCTCGCGGTACATTCGAAAGGTACGGGTTACCAGCGCCAGATGCACCACCACCGACAGCATGGCCGTGACCCGCGATGATCGCGCCGCCTCCAGCACCAGTTGATGAAACGCCGCGTTCAGTTCCGACATGGCAGTGAAATCCGCCACGGTGCGGGGGGGCACAAGCGCTGCCATATCCCGTGCCAGACGGCGCAGTTCGCTGGCCTGTTCGGGGGTGGCATGTTTCGCGGCGCGCCGGGCGGCGTAGGATTCCAGCATCAGGCGGATTTCGAAGATCTGCGCGACCTCGTCATCCTGAAGCGCCACGACCCGCAGGCCGGGGCCGGCGTCACGGGTCAGCAGCCCCTCCAGCAGCAACCGTTTGACCGCCTCGCGCACGGGCGTGCGCGACATGCTCAGGGTTTCGGCGAGTTCGACTTCGGTCACGCGCGCGTTGTCGCCCAGCCGACCCGAGAAAATGCTGTCGCGGATCGCCTGATACGCCTGTTCTGCGGCTGGCCCTCTGGGCGGGGCTGGCTTGCGGTCTGTCATGTCGTCGTCCTGAAGGGCGGCGGCGCGGTCACGTTGTGCGCGGTGCGGGGGGAAAGGCGCCCGCCTTCATTAGCATGCCGGGGATCTCATGGCCAAGCTGCGTTTCGAGCCAGGAGGCGGCGGCGCAGGCAAGGTCGACGTTCCACCCGGTGTCGATACGCGAACGGTGCAGCATCCAGGCCAGATCCTCGGTTGCGATATTGCCGGTGGCGCGGGGGGCAAAGGGGCAGCCGCCGACCCCCCCGAGCGAGGCATCGAACGACCGGACGCCCGCCTGAATGCCCGCCCAGGCATTGGCAAACCCGGTGTTGCGGGTGTTGTGCAGATGCAGGCGGATCGGCAGGTCGGGCCAGCGGTCGCGCACCGCTGCAACGCGCCGGGTGATGTCAACGGGCACGGCGGCGCCGATGGTATCGGCCAGCGTAAGTTCGGCCGGCATGACGTCGAGCGCGCGGGTCAGCACGTCCATCATCCGCTCCAGCGGCATGTCGCCCTCGAACGGGCAGCCGAAGGCGGCGGCCAGCGTCAGCCCGGTGCCGATCCGGCCTTCGGCGGCGCGCCCCACCTCGTGCCAGAGGGCGATTCCCTGATCGGTGGTCATGCCCTGGTTGCGCGCGCTGAAGGTCTCGCTGAGCACCACGGCGAAATTGACCTCATCCAGTCCGGCGGCGAGGACACGGTCGAACCCGCGCCGGTTCAGTGCCAGCCCGATATAGCGCGCGGCGCCACGGGGCAGGGCGGCGGCAAGCGACTCGGCGTCGGCCATCTGCGGCACGCGTTTGGGATTGACGAAGCTGGTGACCTCGATCCGGCGGGCACCGGCGGCGATCGCACGGTCGATCAGGCTAAGTTTTGCATCCAATCCTAGGATGGTCTTTTCATTCTGTATGCCGTCTCTCGGAGAAACCTCAACAATTTCAGCGTCAAAATCATATTTCATTTGGACCACGTCTTTTTCTGTTTACACGACACATAAAAATGTATCCATTAAATCCAAGTCTGTCGATCCGGGATTTCGTGTCGGCAAGACATCGGGGCAGCGAAGGGGAGGACACCGATGACGCAATCCGCCGAAGCGCGGCAGGGACCGCTTTCCAACCTGCGGGTGCTTGAAATGGGGCAGCTGCTGGCGGGGCCGTTCTGCGGCCAGCTTCTGGCGGATTTCGGCGCCGAGGTCATCAAGTGCGAACAGCCCGGCAGCGGCGATCCGCTGCGAGTCTGGGGGCAGGAAAAGCCCTATGGCAAGTCGCTGTGGTGGCCTGTAGTGGGGCGCAACAAGAAATCGCTGACGCTGAACCTGCGCACCCCCGAGGGGCAGGCCATCGTGCGCGACCTTGTGCGCAGCACCGACATCCTGATCGAGAATTTCCGCCCCGGCACGATGGAACGCTGGAACCTCGGCTACGAAACCTTGCGCGACATCAACCCCGGCCTTATCATGGTGCGCGTCAGCGGCTATGGCCAGACCGGGCCGTATGCCGCGCGCGCGGGCTACGGCGCCATCGGCGAGGCGATGGGGGGGCTGCGATATGTGGTGGGCGATCCGTCGACCCCGCCCAGCCGCATGGGGATTTCCATCGGCGACGAGCTGGCGGCGACCTACGCCTGCCTTGGTGCGCTGATGGCGCTGCATCACCGCACCGAGACCGGCAAGGGGCAGGTGGTCGACAGCGCCATCTATGAGGCGGTGCTGGCGATGATGGAAAGCACGGTCAGCGAATACGACGTGGCGGGCTATGTGCGCGAACGCACCGGGGCAACGCTGCCGAACGTGTCTCCGTCCAACGTGTTTCCCACGCGCGACGGCAAGATGCTGCTGATCGCGGCCAATCAGGATACCGTGTTCCGCCGCCTTGCCACCGCCATGGGGCGCCCCGATCTGGCGCAGGACGACCGCTATGCCACCCATTCCGCGCGGGGCGAAAACATGCGCGCGCTGGACGGGCTGATCGCGGACTGGACGGGGACGGTGGACCTTGAACCGCTTCAGGCGCTGCTTGAGGAACACGGGGTGCCTTGCGGGCTGATCTATTCCGCGGCGGACATGATGAAGGACCCGCATTTTGCCGCGCGAGAAGCCATCGTCAAGCTGCCGCACAAGGATTTCGGGTCGATCCGCATGCAGAACGTCACGCCCCGGCTGTCCGAAAGCCCCGGCAAGCTGCGCCATGTCGGCCCGGATCTGGGCGAACATACAGACGAGATCCTTGGCGATCTGCTGAAGGTCACGCCCGAACGCCTGAAAGAACTGCGCGCGGGCGGAATCGTCTGAGCGTTACGAACGGGCCACCGGCGCGACAGGGGTACGGAGGACACCCGCCGGCAGGTCAAAACCGCCCGTACCGGGCACCCGCCGGGGCAGCACGCCCGCGGCTTCTTTGGGAGGAGACATGACGATGACCAGACTCGCAACCGGCCTGTTGCTGGCCAGCACCGCGCTTTGCGCCACCAGCGGCGCGGCGCTTGCCGAACGCACCCTGCGCGCCACCGTGCAGGTCGCTGTGAACCACCCCATCGGCGCCAATGTGGTGACCTTCGCGGACACGCTCAGGGACATCTCCGGCGGCGAGATGACGGTCGAGATCTACGACAGCGCCCAGCTTTTCAAAGGCTCCGAGGTGCCCAAGGCGGTGGCCAGCGGCGCCATCGACATCGGCGTGGTGCTGGCGGATGAGTATTCCGGCACCCTGCCGGCCGCCGGTGTCTTTTCGGTGCCGTTCCTTTTTCCCAGCTACGAGGTGCTCGCCCGCGCCGCCGACCCCGATGGCGCCTTCCGCAAGACGTTCGACGACATGATCGCAAGCACCGGCACCAAGGTGTTGTGGTGGCAGGACTACGGCCCGGTGCAACTGCTGTCCAAGGGCGAGGCGCTGGTCGAGCCGTCGCAGATGCAGGGCAAGCTGGTGCGGGCCATGGGCAAGCCCTCGGGTGATTTCATCGACGCGGTGGGCGGCACGCCGGTGGTGATCGGCGGGTCCGAACAGTTCATGGCCTATCAGCGTGGCACCGTCGATGTCGGCATGAGCGGCACCACGGCGGTGGAATCGCGCAAGCTGTACGAGGTGATGGACCACGTCACCATGACCAACCATTCGCTGGCGGAATTCATCGTGGTCATCAACGACGCGCTGTTCGACGCGCTCTCCGACGAGGAAAAGGCCTGGGTGACCGAGGCGGCGATGGTGGCCGAGCAATCCCTGCGCGAACAGACCGAAGCCAACAACGAGGCCTCGGCGGACTGGCTGTCGGACGGCCACGCCACCGTCACGCCGCTGACGCCCGAGCAACTGGCGGCATGGCAGGATGCGGCGGCGCCCGCGGTCGAGGTCTTCGTCCGGGATGGGGGCGATCTGGGCAAGCAGCTCGTCGACGCCATCCAGGCGCTGTACTGATCCGGTCCGACCGATATGGCCCATGACACTCCCGGATCGGGGCCGGGGGCGCAGGACGCGCCCGGTCCCTGGCTGCGCGTCCTGCGGCTTGCCGACGGTCTGTCGATCCTCGCGGCGCGGATCGCGGCGGTGATGATCACGGTGATCGCCGTCATCCTCGCCTATGAGGTGCTGGCGCGCTACGTCTTTCGCGCCCCCACCCGCTGGACATCGGATGTGGGCACCACGCTGATGATCTGGCTGACCTTTCTGGCGATGGCGCAATCGCTGCGCAGCGGCGGCATGATCCGCATCACCGCATTGATCGGCAACGCGCCCCCCGGCGTGCGGCGCGCGGCGCAGGGCTTTACCCTGCTGGTGATCGGCGGGTTTTCGGTGCTTGCGGTGTGGCTGTGCACGGGCGCGCTGATCGAAAGCTACAGCATGGGGCGGCGCCAGCCGACGATGTTGCAGATGCCCGAATGGATTGCCGAGGCGCCGATCATCCTGGGCTATGCCTGCCTGGCGCTACAGGCGCTTGCCGATCTGATCCGCCTGCCGCTGCGCCCCGCGCCCATATTTGTGTCCAGCGAAGAGGCCGAGGCGCGCCACCTCTCCAAGGAGCCCCGATGACCCCCGTTCTTATCGTTTGCGCACTGGTGCTGCTGCTGCTGCTGACCGGCCTTCCGGTCGCGTTCACGCTGGCATCGCTCGGCACCGGGCTGATCGTGCTGAAGGGGCTGCCACTGGCGCTGATTCCGACCAACCTTTTCGGATCCCTCAACGATTTCGTGCTGCTTGCGGTGCCGCTGTTTCTGTTGATGTCCAATATCCTGTTGCGTGGCGGCGTCGGGCGCGACCTGTTCGTCGCGGTGCAAAGCTGGGTGGGGCACTGGCCGGGCGGCATCGGGGTCGCGGCGCTGCTGTCCTGCGGGATCTTTTCGGCGATCTCGGGCAGTTCGGTCACCACCGCCGCCACCGTCGGCACCGTCGCCGTCCCGGAAATGACCAAGCGTGGCTACAAGCCGTCGTTCACCCTGGGGCTGCTGGCGGCGGGGGGGACGCTGGGTATCCTGATCCCGCCCTCGGTGCCGCTGATCGTTTACGGGGTCATCGCCGAGGAAAGCATCGGCAAGCTGTTCCTGGCGGGGGTCGGGCCGGGGCTGCTGCTCATCACGGTGTTCGGGCTTTATGCGGTGCTGTCCGCCGCGTTCGGCGACAACGCCGAGGCCAGTCCCCGCGCCAGCCGGGCCGAGCGCGTCCTGGCCACGCGCCGCGCCCTGCCGACGGTGCTGCTGGCGGTGGTGATGCTGGGCGGGATCTATGCGGGGGCGTTCACCCCGACCGAAGCCAGCGCGATCGGCGCGACCATGGCGCTGGCGATCACCGTGGCGCAGCGGTCGCTGGGCTGGACCCAGTTTCTGGGCGCGGTCAAGGATTCGGTGCAGACCACCACGGTGATCTTTCTGATCGTGGTCGGGGCCAAGATCTTTGGCCAGGCGATCACGCTGTATCAGATCCCGGCGCAGGTGGCGCATGTGTTCGACACGCATGTGCCGGGCCAGTTCGGGTTCATCGTGATCGTATCGCTGATCCTGCTGTTCATCGGGCTGTTCCTGGAAAGCATGTCTATGCTGCTGATCATGGTACCGGTGCTGTTGCCCACGGTGATGGCACTGGGGCTGGACCCGATCTGGTTCGGCGTCTATTTCGTGCTGCTGATCGAGATCGCGCTGATCACGCCCCCCGTCGGGCTGAACCTGTTCGTCATCCAGGCGATCGCGAACATGCCGCTGGGCGTGGTGGTCAAGGGCGTGGTGCCGTTCGTGCTGATGATGCTGGGGGTTGCGGCCTTGCTGTCGATCTTTCCGCAGATCGTGCTGTGGCTGCCCTTTCATCTGTAAACGGCGCCGACCGTCCGAACGCGAAACGGGCAGCCCAGGGCTGCCCGTTTTTCCGTGTCCCGGCGCGACCGTGCGATCAGGGCGCCGCGTTCAGCGCGTCGATGATCGGCACGAAATCCGCCGCCTTGAGCGAGGCGCCGCCCACCAGCGCCCCGTCGACGTTGGACACCGCAAAGATTTCGGCGGCATTCGACGGTTTGACCGAACCGCCGTACAGCAGCCGGACCGACCGGCCCACGCCCTCGCCGAACCGCTTTTCCAGACGGGCGCGCATGAAATCATGCACCTCGCCGATCTGGTCGGTGGTGGGCACCTTGCCGGTGCCGATGGCCCAGATGGGTTCGTAGGCGATGACAAGGTTGTGCCCGGTGGCGCCGTCAGGCACCGATTTCGCCAGTTGCCCGCCGATGATGTCCAGGGTGTTGGACGCCTCGCGCTCGTCAAGACTTTCGCCGACGCACAGCACGACCACAAGGCCCGCGTTCCAGGCGGCGGCGCATTTGGCGCGCACGTCTTCGTCGCGTTCATCGTGATCGGTGCGGCGTTCGGAATGGCCGACGATCACATGTGTCGCGCCGCAATCCTTCAGCATCGCGGCCGAGACGTCGCCGGTATGGGCGCCCGAGCTTTCGGCGTGGCAATCCTGCCCGCCGATGGCGATTCCCTTTGCCGCGTTCGCGGCCGCGCCGACCAGCGTGAAGGGGGGGCAGATCAGCACCTCCGAGGCGCCCTTGGCGGCCTCTTCCATGCCAGACAGTTCGGAAAGGGCCTGTGTCAGGCCGTTCATCTTCCAGTTGCCGGCGGCGAGCTTGGTACGCATGGTCTCTCCCTTGATACGATCGGCCCCATCATCGGGCGCGACGGGCCAAGGTCAAGAGCGGGCGGGGGGATAATCGCCGCGGGGCGGATCATGGCGCGGAATTCGCAAGGTCGCATCGCAGCGCCCCCCTGGTTCGACGGCCCGGTCGCGCCCGACCCCGCGCGGGGCGAGGCGGCCGTTCAATCGGCGTGACGTTCGGCCTGAAGCTCTTCCATGTCCTTGAACTTGATCGACTCACCGCACCCGCAGGCATCCGAAACATTGGGGTTGTTGAACCGAAAGCCGGATTCCAGCAGTTCGGTGACATAGTCGATTTCAGTGCCGAACAGGAACATCTGCGCCATCGGGGCGATCAGCACCCGCGCGCCATCCTGATCGACAACCTCGTCGTTGGGGTCGGCCACATCGACGAAATCCATGGTATATTCCATGCCCGCGCAGCCGCCTTTCTTCACGCCGATCCGAAGGCCGGCGCGGTTGTCGCGCAGCATCAGCTTGCGGACCTGCGCGGTCGCGGCGGGGGTCATCGTTACGGCCTGCTTTCCGGGAATACCGAACATGGGCGTCTCCTTGATTGAAAAACAAACGTAATGCCTGCGGGCGTCTCACTCAAGGGGGGCATCCACGCACAATCGCGCCGCATGTTCAGAGCGGGTCGGGCACGCCGGTCCGCCTGATCGGGCGCGCGGGGTTCCCCGCGACGGTTTCGCCCTTGCCCACGTCGCGCGTGACCACCGCGCCGGCCCCGATCACCGCGCCATCGCCCACGGTGACGCCGGGCAGGACGATGGCCCCGCCACCGATCCAGGCGTTCTGTCCGATGCTGACGGGGCGTCCGAATTCCAGCCCGGAGGCGCGGGTCTGCGCGTCGCGCGGGTGGTCGGCGGTCAGGATCTGCGCATAGGGGCCGATCTGTGCCCCCGCGCCGATGTGAATCGGACAGACATCCAGCAGCACACAGCCAAAGTTCAGAAACGCCCCGTCGTCAAGAAAGACGTTCCAGCCGTAATCCACATACACCGGCGCGCGGATGACGCTGGAGGTTCCGTAATGTCCCAGAAGCGCGCGCAGGATGCGGTCACGTTCCGGATCGCCAAGGATGGTGGCGCCATATTGCTGCATCAGGGCCTGGGCGCGCGTGCGGGCCGAAGCCAGTTCGGGATCGCCGGGCCGATACAGTTCGCCCGCGACCATCTTTTGCAATTCGCTGGGCATGGGGCCTCCGTCGCGCGTGCCGGAACGGACCGGCTGTCTGGCATCATGCCCGACCCCGCGGCGATTGCAAGATCGCCGTCATCCCGGCGACGGGTCTGCGCCCGGACCCGGCTTTGCCTGGGCGTCGCGCGCCCCGGACCCGCTCAGGCGGCTTGCGCCGCAGCGACCTGCGGAAAGACGGGCTGGGCCGTGTCGTCTATCCGGCGCGCCTGTTCCAGCAGCTTCTCGCGCACCTCGCATTCCAGCGGCCAAGCGGAATTCGGGTCGGGGGTGGGAACGAGAAACAGCACCACCTGGCCAAAGACGTCGTGATCCTTGACATAAACGCCGCGGTCCAACGGGCGGTCCGGGATCGCGTCGATCCCGTCCAGCACCGTGTGATAGGCGTCCCGCAGCAGCGAGATGTCGGCGTCATGGGCCAGCCGCAGAACGATCTCGCGGATCATGTAGGGGTCGCGCATTGTCCAGTTCTCGAACGGCTCGCTGACGAAATCGACCACCGGCACCACCAGCCGCCGTCCGGTCCAGACCCGCAGCTGCACATAGGTGAAATGGATGCGTTCGACCGAACAGAGGTGGTCCTTGTAAAGCACCTTGTCCCCGATTCGCGCCGACTGGTTCAGCGCGATCTGCAACGACGCCATGATGTTGGTCAGGATATTGCGCCCCGCATAGGCCAGAATGATCGTCGCCGTGCCTGCCGAGGCGAGCAGCGACAGCCCCAGCGAGCGCATGACGCTGGCCTCGTTCAGGGTGATGCCCGCACCGACCAGCACAACGATCACGATGACCATGCGCCGCGCCGCCGACACCCGCGTCGCGATATTGCGCCGCTGTTCCTGGCCCTCGCCCATTTCGGCCAGATCGTCGCCGTCGAAATTGACCAGCCGGGTCAGGATCACATCCGCGACATTGACGATGAACCACAGCGCGGCGACAACCGCGCCAAGGATCAGCAAGGGCGACAGCGCCGTATCGATCCGGCCCGAAAAGACGAACAGATGATGGGTTATCAGCGTCATCGTGACGGTCATCACCGCAAGCGTGGCGGGCGCGCGCACCGCCACCAGCATCGAGGTCGGCGCGTCGCGGTGCGTCCGGCCGAAGCCGCGCGACAATCCCCGGTTCACCGCAAAGCCGATTGCGCCGGTGGCCAGCAGCACCAGCGGAAAGGCGATCACCTCCCACCAGCGCAGGTTCCAGAACGCCTTTTCGCGCAGGGCCTCGGGCAGCATCAGTTCCAGTTCGGTGGGTCCGTAGGCGGCTTCGAGCGCCGGCAGCGCCATGACGGTCTGGCGCGACACCAGCCAGACCGGTTCGCCCACAGCCGGTTTCACCCGATTGATGCGGATGGGGACCGGCCGGTCGCCCAGCTTGATGTACCACAGCAGCAAAGAGCGGCGCGGCTCGCCCGCCATCGGCGCATCGGCCGAGCGGGCATCGACCCCGTCGGGGCGGTCGCGCAGGTCGTACCAGTCCACGATGATCTTGCGGTCAAGCAGGGTGGAAAAGGCGCGGGCCCGCCTTGGGCCTTCTTCGGCCTGACGCGACGGGGGAATCGACGACAGGTCAAGCATGTGGGCGGCGCCCTGCCAGTCCTCGTCGTCGGCCCGGAACATAAAGCTTTCAAGACTGGAACGCGGGGTGGTGCGGTCGATGTTCTGCGGCGCATCCCCCAGCCCGCTATTGACCATTTCGGTCTTGTACCAGCGGTCGGGGGCGCTGTCCTGCGCCAGACCCGGAAGAGCGGTGATCAACGCCAGTGCGGCGGCAAGGACAAAACGATGCATCACCCCAAACCGTGCAGTGGGGGGCAGGTTCCGCAGATTCTCACCGCATCGTGAGAAAAGCCCGTGATCGGGCGATCCGGTTACATGAATCCCAGCTCCAGGCGCGCCTCGTCGGACATCATGTCCATGCCCCAGGGCGGATCGAACACCATTTCCACATCGACATCGCGCACGCCCGGCACGGTGCTGGTCGCCTCCTGCACCCATCCGGGCATTTCGCCGGCAACCGGGCAGCCCGGCGCCGTCAGGGTCATGATGACCTTTACCGCGTTCTCATCGTCGATCGCGATGGTGTAGATCAGCCCCAGATCGTAGATATTCACCGGGATTTCCGGATCGTAGACAGTCCGGCAGGCCTCGACCAGCGCCTCGTGCAGGGGGTGCCCGGTGCTGGAGGGGGCGATCAGCGGCGCGCCTTCAAGCGGTGCATCGTCCATGGTCAATCCTTTTCACGTCTTTTCTTGACCAAATATATAGGGAATGCGCCGCGCCGGGTAAAGACCGACCGAAGACTGACCAATGACCGGGGCGCGCGTGAATGCGCCGCAATCACGGGGAAATGCGCCGGGTCGCGTCGCGCGCGATGCCTTGGTCACAAAAGTGCTTTGGTCAAAAAGGCGTATGGGTCGATAAAATTGATCAAAAATTACTAGCTGTTTAGTCCCAGCGTGTGATGGGTTGGATCGACAGTGAATCTTTCTGGCTCTCTTGTCCAGATTTTGCAGATGAACTCGAATGGCGTTAGGCCCTGCCGCGTCTTGAGGCGACGCGCATAATTGTAGGCTGCGATGAAGTCGCCGAGGTGGGTTTCGAGTTGAGCGTGTGCCTCAAATGGTAGCGCTTGACGGTCGCTTCCTTGAGCGTGCGGTTCATGCGCTCGACCTGGCCATTGGTCCAGGGATGGTTCACCTTTGCCAGGCGATGCTCGATCCCGTGCTCCGAGCAGACCCGGTCGAAGATGTGCTCCATCGCATAGCGATCCTGTTTG
>NZ_QLMG01000078.1 GCF_003259905.1 Salipiger aestuarii
CGGACTTATCATCGCCTCCAACGCCCCGTCAGACGGCCCCCGCCGGAGGGATACAAAGCTGTCGGGGATGCGGGTTTTCAGATCCCTGCGGACCAAGGTGCCGTCTGGCAAGGTCTAGCGGCGCGGCATCGGAAGGGCGCAGGGGGTCGGGCCGGTCAGGATGGCCAGCGCGCCGGGGCCCATCAGGCTGGCCAGGGGGTCCCTGTCGCAGGTCAGACCCCCGGTATAGGCGCCATAGGCCGGTAGGATCAGCCGGTCGGCATCGACCAGAAAGCAGCGGCGCGACAGCACCCGGCCGCGCAAGGCCAGCCGCGCCTTGGGATGGTAGTGCCCCGACACCTCGCCGGTCGCGCCGGACTCGGCTATATGGCGCAGCAGCAGGCGGCCGATGCGCAGCTCGGCGCGGTGCGCGCCGCCCAGCGAGACCGGGCCGGGGTCGTGGTTGCCTTCGATCCAGGTCCAGTCGCGCCCGGCCTGAAGGCGGGCGATCCGCAGCCGGTCGTCCTCGGGGAGGGCCTCGGCGATGTCATGCGTATCAAAGCTGTCGCCAAGGCAGACCACCCGGCGCGCGCCGGTCGCGTCCAGGTCCGCAACGAGGCGCTGTAGCGTTTCGCGCGTCTCATAGGGGGGCAACGCCGCGCCACCCACGGCCGACAGGCGCGCCGCCTTGCCCAGATGCAGGTCCGACACCACCAGCAGGTTTTCCCCCGGCCAGTGCAACGCGCCGGACGGCAGGGCGCACAGCGGCGCGTCATGAAAACGAAAGGCATAGGTGTTCATGACCTGTTCCCTGCCACGCCTCTCGCCGCGCCGCAAGTGCGCGCTATCCGGCGGGGGCGAAGCCGACGATCAACTGGCGCAGCCCCAGCGCGGCACCGGCAAAGATCGCGGCCATGGTCACGGGCGCGGAAAAGGCAAGCACAGAAAAGGCCGACAGCCCCTGGCCGATGGTGCAGCCCATCGCGATGACCGCCCCCGCCCCCATCAGGGCCGCCCCGACGATCTGGCGGCGCAGCTCTCGGGGGTCTTCGCAGGCTTCCCAGCGAAAGTGGCCCTTGACGAGGCTGCCGATGAAGGCGCCGCACCAGACCCCGGCCACCGACCCAACCGCAAAGCTGATGGGACGGACCGATCCGGTCATCCACCACAGGATGGTGTCGCCGAGGGGCGCTGCAAAGCTGTGCGAGACCACCGGCAGGGGTTCGAACCCGGTGCGCGCGACCCAGGCTGTGCCCGCCCAGGCAAGCACCACGCCCAGGCCCACCATGGCGGCCCAGAAGATGCGCGCCGGCGTGGCAAGCAGCCGCCGCGACGCCAGCGAGACGCCAAGAAGCGCCGCCCCCATGGCCAGTCCGACGACGGCGGGCGCGGCCCCTGTCAGCGCCGCGATGCGGTGGGCGATTGCGGGTGGGACGCCCGAGGTTTGTACCTGCGGGAACACCGCCGCGCGCAGCGGTGCCAGCGGCCCGGCCAGCACGATCCAGGTCGATACGCCCATGACCAGCACGATGACAAAGCTACGCAGGTCGCCGCCGCCAAGCCGGGCGATCGCGCCAAAGCCGCAATTTCCGGCCAGAGCCATGCCATAGCCGAACAGCAGGCCCCCGACGATCGACGCCATGGGCATCCATCGGATCGACAGGTAATAGCTGTGCGCGGGATCGAACATCCCCGCCATCATCAGTCCAAAGCTGCCGAGAATCGCGATGCCGATCGCGACGCCCCACATGCGCATCCGCAGGTCCGAACCGCCGTAAAGCAGGTCTTCGATGGCGCCCAGCGTGCAAAACCGTCCCAGCCGCGCGGCAAGCCCCAGCGGCACCCCGCTGACCAGCCCGATCAGCGCCATGAGGTGATGTTCGCTCAACATCTCGAACATTTAGGCTCCTCCCTTCGGCTGCGTGATGCTGTGGCCGAAGAGTATGCGCCGCGTGCGGCAAGCACTCAAGCGAATATTCGAATATGTTCAGGTGGCTTGATCATCGTCGGCGCAAAACAGTTCGTAAACGGTTTCCAGCATCCGGCGGGGGCGGTCGTCCGCAAGCCGGTAATAGATCGCCTTGCCCTCGCGGCGCGGCACCACAAGCCCTTCGAGCCGCAGGCGCGACAGTTGCTGGCTGACGGCGGCCTGACGGGCGGACAGCAATTCTTCCAGTTCGGTCACGGATTTTTCGCCCGTGACCAGGTGGCACAGGATCATCAGCCGGCCTTCGTGGCTGATCGCCTTCATAAAGGCGGCCGCGGCTGTGGCCTTGTCGGCGATACGGTCGAGCTCTTCGTCGCTCAGGTCGTCACGGAGCACCGGAAACGCCATGTCCATCGCCCACCTCCCTTGTTCGGGTCGCGGCATCCGCCGCTCGTTGCGGATCGTAATCCGTGTTCTCGGTCAGCATCCGCGCGAGCAGAGGCCAGAAGAAATCCTGCCCAGGATAGCCTTCGATCCGGGCGCGTTCCGTTCCGTCTTGTATCAGAATGAAAGTGGGTGTGAACAACACTTTGCGGTCGTAGCGGACCCCGTCGGGCGGGTCTGCGCGCAGGTCTGCCTGCAAAAGCGGCGCAAAGCGGCCCTCGGTCGTGTTGGGATAGGCGGGGGCGATCTCGGCGTTCCATTGGGCGCAATAGGCACACCCGGGCTGTGCCACCATCACAAGGCGGGTGTCGGCCGGGACCGGTCCGGCAAGCAACGCAGCCGGAAAGGCGATGCAGATAAGACGGATAAGGGACATCGCACACCGATCGACGAAAGTTGTTTGACGAAACTCATACAATCAACATAATATGAATATGTGAATTAATCAAGCGGGGGGCGGCGCCTTGCTCGACCTGTCTTTTGCGGGCGCGGCTTTCGCCGGCCTGCTCAGCTTCTTTACCCCCTGCATCCTGCCAATGGTGCCGTTCTACCTGTGCTACATGGCCGGCTTGTCGATGACGCAGCTGCGCGCCGACACCGGGCTGGCGCCGGGCGCGCAGCGGCGGCTGGTGCTGTCGGCGCTGCTGTTCGCCGCGGGGGTAACGACGATCTTTGTCCTTCTGGGGCTGGGGGCCACCGCCGCCGGGCGAGCCTTTGCCGACTGGAAGCAGCCGCTAAGCTACGTCGCGGCGCTGGTGCTGGCGGTGTTCGGGCTGCATTTCCTGGGCGTGATCCGCGTGCCGTTTCTGCTGCGCGAGGCACGGCTGGAGACCACAACCAAGCCCACGACCGCGCTTGGCGCCTATGTCATGGGCCTTGCCTTCGGCTTTGGCTGGACACCCTGCGTCGGCCCCGCGCTGGCGTCGATCCTGATGATTGCCAGCGGCATGGGCGACCTGCTGCGCGGCGGTTTGCTGCTGTTTGTCTACGGGGTTGGCATGACGGCGCCCTTTGTGGTGGCGGCGCTGTTTTCGGGGCCGTTCCTGCGGCTGACCGCCCGGCACCGGTCGAAGCTGAAATATGTCGAAAAGATCATGGGCGCGATGTTGCTGCTTTTTGCGCTGCTGATCGCCACCGACAGCGTGAACCTGATTTCCCAGTGGATGATCGAGGTCTTTCCGGCCTGGACTTCGCTTAGCTGACGCAACGGAGGAATGACGATGAAAACATGGACAGGGGCGCTGGCGCTGCTGGTGTGCTCGGCCTGGGCCGCCTGGGGCGAGGTGGCGCCGATAGGTGACGACGGCCTGCACAAGGAACCGTGGTTGCGCGACACCTTCAAGGATCTGCGCGAGGATCTGACCGAGGCGAACGCCGAAGGCAAGCGGCTGGTGCTGATGGTCGAACAGCGTGGCTGCATCTACTGCACGCAGATGCACGAAGAGGTGTTCTCTGACCCTGACATCCGGGACTACATCGAAACCCATTTCTTCGTGGTTCAGATCAATCTGCACGGGGACACCGAAATCACCGATTTCGACGGAGACACGCTGTCCGAAAAACAGGCGGCGCGCAAATGGCGCGTGCTGTTCACGCCCAACATCCTGTTCCTGCCCGAAGAGGTGCCCGAGGCGGTCAGCGCCGCCGATGCGGCGGTGGCGGTGATGCCCGGCGCGTTTGGCAAGGGCACCACCACCGACATGTTCGTCTGGGTTGCGCAAAAGCGTTACGCGCTTGATGGTGGTGAGGATTTTCAGCGCTATCACGCCCGACGCATCCGCGAACGCAGCGATGGCGCCACCGATTAGCAGGGCGATCGGAAACAATAATTCACGTCTATGAATTTGTTGTTGCGTAACCGGGGGCCGTGGACTACGGTATGAAACAGCCACGCAGGACCGGCACCGCACACTGGCCGCGTGACAGGCCAAGGGAGGGATCATGAAACTTGCAGGACCGATTTTGGTCGGACTATGCGCCGCGAGCGCGACATTCGCCGCCAGCACCGCCCCCGACGACGTGATATTCGGCGCGTATGGCGAGGCCGAAACCCCGCTGACCGGCGCCGCCGGGGATGCCGTCAAGGGCCAGCGGATCTTTTCCGAAAAAAGTCTGGGCAATTGCGTGTCCTGCCACCAGCTGACGTCGCTGCCCGACGTGCCCTTTCAGGGCGAGGTCGGGCCGGTGCTGGACGGCGTCGGCAGCTATCGCACCCCGGCCGAACTGCGCGGCATTCTGGTGAATGCGAAAATGACGTTCGACGGCACGGTGATGCCGGCCTTCTACAAGACCAGCGGCTTCATCCGCCCCGGCGACGGATATACCGGCAAGGCGGCACAAGAGCCGATCCAGCCAATCCTGTCGGCGCAGGACATCGAGGATGTCGTGGCGTTCCTTGGCACGCTCACCGATTGACCAGTGCGATACAGATGACAGGAGAGACGGAAATGCACCTCACACGTCGTGAAACCCTGGCCATGAGCGGCGCGGCGGCGCTGTTGGCCCTGCTGCCCAAAGGCGCGTTCGCCAAAACATCGGATGAATGGATCGCCGAATTCACCGGCGGCGCCGACTTGGCGGACAGCGGGCTAGATCTGACCGCGCCGGAAATCGCCGAAAACGGCAACACCGTGCCGATCGAGGTCAGCGCCCCGGGCGCGACCGAAATCCTCGTGCTCGCCACGGGCAACCCCACGCCGGGTGTCGCGACATTCAGCTTTGGTCCGCTGGCGGGATCGCAATACGCCTCGACGCGTATCCGTCTTGCCGGCACGCAGGACGTGGTCGCCATCGCGAAACTGGCCGACGGCAGCTTTGCCAGGGCATCCCGGACCGTAAAGGTCACCATCGGCGGCTGCGGCGGCTGAGTTCAGGACAGGAGACAAGCATCATGGCAGAAGGCGTCAAACCCCGCGTCAAGGCTCCGAAAAAAGCCTCTGCTGGTGAGGTGGTCACGATCAAGACCCTCATCAGTCACCCGATGGAATCGGGACAGCGCAAGGACGGGTCGGGCAACCCGATCCCCCGGTCGATCATCAACCGCTTCACCTGTACGTTCAACGGCCAGATGGTCATTGACGTGACGCTGGAACCGGCGGTTTCGACCAACCCGTATTTCGAATTCGAAGCGACGATCCCCGAAGCGGGCGCGCTGGAATTCACCTGGTACGACGACGACGGATCTGTCTACGAAGACAGCAAATCCATCGAAATCGGCTGATGCGGGGCGGTGCCCTGTCCCGGACGCGCGGGGCAGGGCCTTTCAGGGAGGGAAAACAGATGAAGACCATGATCCTCATGGCCGCGACACTTGTCCTTGCCGCGCCGCTGGCCATTGCGGGCGGCCCCGACGACGACACGCTGACCATCAACGACGACATCGAGATCGTCACGAAAACCGACGCTCCGGCGCATCTTGATGGCCTGGATACCATCTATTCGGGCTGGCATTTCCGCGACGACGGCACGCAGGAAATGGAAATGGACGATTTCGACAATCCCGGCATGATTTTTGTCGACATGGCCCGTGACACCTGGGCGACGCCCGAAGGCGCTGCCGGGAAATCCTGCGCCGATTGTCACAACGACCCCGAAAGCATGGCCGGGGTGCGCGCGGTCTATCCCAAGTGGTCCGAAGAGGCGGGCGAGGTGCGCACGCTTCAGATGCAGGTCAACGCCTGCCGCACCGAACGCATGGGCGCCGAGCCGTGGAAATACGATGCAGGCGCTGCGATCAACATGGAGGCGCTGCTGGCGTCCGTGTCGCGCGGCATGCCGGTCGATGTCGCCATCGACGGTCCCGCGGGCGAAACCTGGGCGAGGGGCAAGGAGTTGTACTACACTCGCTATGGCCTGCTGGAACTGTCCTGCGCCAATTGCCACGAGCAGAACTTCGGCAATTACATCCGGGCCGATCACCTGTCCCAGGGCCAGATCAACGCCTTTCCGGCCTATCGTCTGAAGAACGCCAAGCTGAACGGTGTGCAGGGCCGGTTCAAGGGCTGCATTCGCGACACCCGCGCCGAGACGTTTTCCCCCGGATCGCCGGAATTCGTGGCGCTGGAGCTTTACGTCGCCTCGCGGGGCAACGGGCTGTCGGTCGAAGGTCCGTCGGTTCGCAACTAGACCATATGCCCCGCGCGCGCCCGTGCGGGGTTTTTCACCTCCATATCATTCACACATGCGAATGTGAATTTCGAGACAAGGACCCCTTCGATGATCTCTAGACGCGACTTCCTTCAGGTGTCGATGGCGGCCTCGGCGCTTTACGGCGCGGGCGGTTTCGGCAACTGGGCGCGGCTGGCCGCGCAGCAGGCCCTGACGCAGGATCAGCTTTTGCAGTTCGATACCTTCGGGAACGTCTCGCTGATCCATGTCACCGACATTCACGCCCAGCTTAAACCGATCTGGTTTCGCGAACCGTCGGTGAACATCGGGGTTGGCGGCAACAAGGGCGCGGTGCCGCATGTCACCGGCGCCGATTTCCGCAAGCTTTATGGCATCGACGATGGCTCGCCCTCGGCCTACGCGCTGACCTGCACCGATTTTGCCAGCCTCGCCCGGGAATATGGCAAGGTCGGCGGGCTGGACCGCGTGGCCACGGTGATCAACGCCATCCGTGCCGACCGGCCAGACGCGATCCTGCTGGACGGCGGCGATACCTGGCACGGCTCGATGACCTGCCACAAGACCGCCGGGCAGGACATGGTCAACGTGATGAACGCGCTGAAGCCCGACGCGATGACCTTTCACTGGGAATTCACCCTCGGCAGCGCACGGGTGCAGGAAATCGTGCAAGGGCTGCCCTTTGCCGCGCTGGGCCAGAACATCTTCGATGCGGAATGGGACGAGCCCGCCGAGCTGTTCAAGCCCTACCGGTTCTTTGAACGCGGCGGGGTCAAGGTGGCGGTGATCGGACAGGCCTTTCCCTATATGCCCATCGCCAACCCCGGCTGGATGTTCCCGGAATACAGCTTCGGCATCCGCGACGAGCATATGCAGAAGATGGTCGACGAGGTGCGCGGGCAGGGGGCCGAGCTGGTGGTCTGCCTGAGCCACAACGGTTTTGACGTCGACAAGAAGATGGCCGGCATCGTCACCGGCATCGACGTGATCCTGTCGGGCCACACGCATGATGCGCTGCCCGAACCGGTGTTGGTGGGCGAGACGATCATCGTGGCCAGCGGTTCGAACGGCAAGTTCGTTTCCCGCGTCGATCTGGATGTGCGCGACGGGCGGATGATGGGATTTCGCCACAAGCTGATCCCGGTCTTTTCCGATGTGATCGCGCCAGACCCGCAAGTGGCAACCCTGATCGACGAACAGCGCGCGCCCTACAAGGCCGAACTGGAACAGGTCATCGGCACGACCGACGATCTGCTCTACCGGCGCGGCAATTTCAACGGCTCGTGGGACGATCTGATCTGCGACGCGCTGCTGTCGGAACGCGACGCCGACATCGCCATGTCGCCGGGCGTGCGCTGGGGGCCGTCGCTGATCCCCGGCGATCCGATCACCCGCGAGGACATCTGGAACGTCACCTCGATGAGCTACGGCAAGGCGTACCGATCCGAAATGACGGGCGAATTCATCAAGGTGATCCTTGAAGACGTGGCCGACAACATCTTCAACCCGGACCCCTATTACCAGCAGGGCGGCGACATGGTCCGCATCGGCGGCATGGGCTACCGGATCGACATCCGCAAACCGCAGGGGTCGCGGATCTCGGACATGACGCTGCTCGGGACCGGCGAGCGGATCGACCCCGCAAAGAGCTATGTGGTCGCGGGATGGGCATCGGTCAACGAGGGCACCGAAGGGCCGCAGATCTGGGACGTGGTCGAACGCCACATCGCCAGGCTGGGCATCGTGAAGCTGCCCGAAAACACCAGCGTGACCGTCACCGGCGCATAAGGAGACCCAGATGGACGACACCCCCCTGAAACCTTCCCGCCGCCGGTTCTTGGCCGGGGCCGCGGTGGCGGGCGTCGCGGGCGCGGCAGGCGCCGCCGAACCCGACCCGCTGATCACCGAGGTGCAGCCCTGGGCCAGCGGTTTTGGCGAGGGCGTCGATGCCACACCCTACGGCCTGCCGATCCGGTTCGAATCCGACGTGATCCGGCGCAACGTGGAATGGCTGACCGCCGACACCATCAGCTCGATCAACTTCACTCCGATCCACGCGCTGGACGGCACGATCACCCCGGCCGGCTGCTCGTTCGAGCGCCACCATTCCGGGGCCATCGAGCTGTCGAAAGACGATTATCGCCTGATGATAAACGGCACCGAGACGCCGACGGTGTTCGACTATGCCGATCTGGAACGGTTTCCGCGCGAAAACCACACCTACTTTCTGGAATGCGCCGCCAACACCGGCATGGAATGGGCGGGCGCGCAACTGAACGGCGCGCAGTTCACCCACGGCATGATCCACAACATGGAATACTCCGGCATCCCGGTCCGGACACTGCTGCGCGAGGCGGGGCATGACGGCGCGACAAAGGGCAAATGGCTGTATGTCGAAGGCGCCGACGCCTCGTCGAACGGGCGCTCGATCCCGCTGGAAAAGGCGATGGACGACTGTCTCATCGCCATCAAGGCCAATGGCGAGGCGCTGCGGATGGAACATGGTTATCCCGCCCGCCTTGTGGTGCCGGGCTGGGAAGGCAACCTGTGGGTCAAATGGATCCGCCGGATGGAAATCACCGATGGCCCGGTCGAAAGCCGCGAGGAGACGTCGAAATACACCGACACCCTGGCGGATGGCACGTCGCGCAAATGGACCTGGGTGATGGATGCGAAATCCGTCGTCACCTCGCCCAGTCCGCAGGCGCCTATCCTTCACGGTCCCGGCCCGCTGGTCATCACCGGCATGGCCTGGTCGGGCCATGGCAAGGTTGCCCGCGTCGATGTCAGCAAGGACGGTGGCAAGACCTGGGAAACCGCTCGGCTCGCGGCCGATCCGGGCAACAAGGCGTTGCTGCGCTTTTATCTGGATACGGTCTGGGACGGCAAAGAGATGTTTCTGCAATCGCGCGCTGTGGACGAAACCGGCTATGTGCAGCCCACCAAGGCCCAGCTGCGGGCGGTGCGCGGGCTGAATTCGGTCTATCACAACAACTGCATCCAGACCTGGTGGGTGAAACCGAACGGCGAGGCTGAAAATGTCGAAGTCTCTTGAACTGCTCCTTGGCACGGCCGGGGGCATCGCCCTGATGCTGGTCGTCGCGGTGAACTTTGCCGACCGGAATGTCGCGGGCTTTCCGGGCTCTCCGCATCGCGTCGCCGCGTTGCCGACGTCCTCGGGTGCGATGATTGGCGCGGTTCAGGCCGCCACGGCGGAAGCGGACGCGCCGCTTGGTCTGGGCCGCGCGGCCCTGCCCGAGGAGGTCGCCGCGTGGGATCTTGACGTCAGCCCCGATGGGACGGGCCTGCCCGAAGGCTCGGGCGATGTCTGGACCGGCGAGGCGGTGTTTGAGGAAAACTGCGCCGTCTGCCATGGTTCGTTCGCCGAGGGCGTCGACAACTGGCCCAAGCTCGCGGGGGGGGGCGGTACGCTTGCCGATCAGGATCCGCTCAAGACCGTGGGGTCCTACTGGCCTTATCTGTCGACGGTCTGGGATTACGTCCATCGCTCCATGCCGTTCGGCAATGCGCAAAGCCTGAGCCCGGACGATGTGTATGCCATCGTGGCCTACATTCTTTATTCCAACGATCTGGTCGATGACGATTTCGAACTTTCGGACAAGACCCTGGCGGGTTTCGAAATGCCCAATGCGGGCGGATTTGTCACCGACGACCGGGCCACGACCGAATATCCGCAATGGCGCCGGGACCCCTGCATGGAAAACTGCAAGCAGGACGTGCGGATCACCATGAAAGCGACGGTGCTGGACGTGACGCCGGACCAGGACGGCGCCCCTGCCGTGGCCGAGCCGGCGCCCAAAGCGCCAGCCGTCGTTGCACCATCGGTCGCCCCTGCCGCAGCACCGGCGGCCATCGACGCAGCCCTTGCGGCAACCGGTGCGCAGGTCTTCAAGAAATGCAAAGCCTGCCACCAGGTTGGGAAGGACGCGAAGAACCGCACCGGCCCGGTGTTGACCGGGATCGTCGGGCAAGCGGTCGCGGATCGCGAGGATTTCAAATATTCCAAGGCGATGGTCGAACATGGCGGGATCTGGGACAGCGCAAGCCTGCGGGGTTTTCTGGCCGATCCCAAAGGCTACATGAAGGGCACGAAAATGTCCTTTGCCGGTCTTCGCAAACCCGAAGAGATCGACGCGGTCATCGAATACCTGCGCAGCGTCCAATAGCAGATCACGCGATTTCAGGGTGCAAAAGCCGTCGCCACGGGGGCGGCCTTCTGCGCTATTTGCCGTGGTTCTAACGGCGGTGGTGGCCCTGCTGGAGCGTGCGGACCGGGGGAAACCGTGAATCGGTCGTGCGGACCATATGCGGCGACGGTTGGTTCTGAGCCCAAACTGCCGGCTGCCGCGCGTCGAACCGACATCGGGTCTTCATCGGGCCGCCAAAAACCTGTCAAAATCGAACCAAGCTGTGCCACGGGTTTCTGGCACGAGATTTTGCAACGGTTTCAGAGCATCAGCGCGGTGCGACGAAAACAATCGCTGCTGATGAACGGCTCTTGCTCGATCATGGCATAAGGAATTGATTCATCTTGCTTTTCCAAAGGTCTCGGGCGATGCCGGGACGGCTGGAGACGCCGGAGAACATGTTTTATCGGGTCCGGATCGAGGATCATGCCCCCGGGGATCATCTGCTGCGCAAGATCGACTGGTTGCTGGACGTCGAGACGATCCGGCATGAGTCGGCGGCGCTCTGAGCCACACCGGCCGTCCTTGGATCGGCCCCGGTCGCATGCTGGGTTGGCGACCGCTGCGGCATCCGGCCCGGGCGGCGGCTGGACGAGGATATGCACCTCAATCCGGCCTTTTTCTGGTTCTGCACGCTGGGTTTGGAAGGCTGTGTGTCAGATGGTCGGTCTGCAAGAACCGCCAGCGCCCTTCGTGCGGCCCCCCCCCGGCCGCCCCCAGCGGGACGTTCGCGACGATCTGCGGCAACTTCCGGCTTCTGCACCGGTTGTTCGTTCAAATCGACCGAATCCTGAAGGTCATCGGGTATCGCTCGTAACCGACAGGCTGGTGGTCCGCAGCTCCGGCTCCGGCACAAAGTCGAGCGTCATCAGCGCCTCCGGCAAAATTGCCTGCGCCGCCGATGGGAGAACAGCGCGGCACCAGAGACCAGTTCTGCGCCACGTCGCGCAGGCCCTTCGGCGAGATCCAGTCGCTCCGGCCTAGCTGTTTGATCCCACGGTTTGATGGTGCGATCCTTTCTCATGAATGGAAGGACGCACTATGGGACAAATTCTTCACGGCAGCGCCACGCACTGTTACCCGGCAGGCGATTTGCAAGGCAAATCTGCCGAGAGGGCACGCACGCGATCCGAGCAGCGATACAGCGATCCATTGGCTGGCAGTCGTTTGCGCAGCACAACGATGAGAAGCGCAAGCTTCGCTCGCGCAGCTGAGCAAGGAGTTGGGCATCACTCCCAAAACCGTCGCGAAGTGGCGCAAGCGTGCGACGGTCGAGGACTTGAAGACCGGTCCAAAG
>NZ_QLMG01000079.1 GCF_003259905.1 Salipiger aestuarii
TGGATCAGCAGGGAGCCACGCTTGCGCAGCGCCGCGTTGTCGCTGGACCAGTTCATGGTGCGGTCGCGGGCGGGAGGAGGCTTGCTCATCAGGCCCGTCTAACCGCATGGATTTCCATTGTGAATCCTTCGAAGGTCGAGGTCTGCAACGACGCCATTCCGACCCCATCCGCCTGACATACGGCGAACGCGTGCGGTTCAAGTTCGTCAACGAAACGATGATGGCGCACCCGATGCACCTGCATGGCATGTGGTCGATCATCGACGCGGGCAAGGGCGCCTATGACCTGGTGCAGCGCACGGTCAGCGTGGCCCCCGGCACGACTGTCCACACCGAGACGGAAGTCGACGCGCCCGGACAGTGGGCCTTCCACTGCCGCCTGTCGTACCACATGGCCGGTGGCATGTTCCGCAAGGTCATCGTCGAAAGCGGCCCGTCCTGATGGGCGTGGATTGCAGGGAAACCAGGCACATGAACAAACGACGACCCGGAATGGCCCTGGGGCTTCCGCTTGCATTGTCTTTCGCCCCCGCCGCGATGGCCAATCCGGGAATGTCCCCGGCGGACTGGGGCATTCGGACAGACAAGCTCGAATACCGGATGGGCGAAGAAGAGAACGCTTTTGCGTGGGAGTTCGAGACCTGGACCGGCAACGACGATCTGCGCCTTGTCTGGAACAGCGAAGGCGCGCAGAGAGACGGTGGTGACGTCGAGGAGATGGACAACCAGATCCGCCTTCAGAAACCGATCACCGATTTCTTCGACGGTTTCGCCGGGGTTGCGGCGTCGACCCCGGACGGTGCGCCGGGGCGTTATCACGGCGTCTTTGGTGTGACCGGCCTTGCGCCGCAATGGTTTGAGGTCGAGGCCGCGCTCTACGTTTCGGAATACCCCACATCGGGGCGAAAGTGGACTACGAAGGGCTGCTGACCAACCGACTTGTCCTGACGCCGACCATCGAAGCCAGTTTGCCGCTGGCGGACGATCCCGGTCGGGAAATCGCCGCCGGCGGCGCATCCGTCGAGCTCGGGCTGCGGCTAAGCTACGAGCTGATCGGGCGCAGCGTCGCCCCCTACATCGGCGTGAACCATGAGCGCGCCTCGGGTGGGACGGCCGACATCCTGCGCGATCATGGCCGCGAGATCGAGGTGCTGACCGGCGTGGTCGGCGTGAACTTCATGTTCTGATTTTTCTGCGTCCCTGCCCGCATCGCCAAATGCGACGCGACAGGGGCGCAGCTTTTCAACCTGAACCGAACAAACGGAATATACCCGATGAAACTTCGTAATATCGCCACCTCCGCCGCGCTTTGGCTCGACCTTGGTCTAAGTGCTGGCGCAGCTCTGGCTCATGGAAAGGGCATGATGGCCATGCCGAGCAACGATCAGACCGTCGCGTCGGACACCAGGGTCATGCACCTGATGTTCACCGATCCCATGCAGATCACCACCGTCACCATGGCAGCCCCTGACGGCAAGACCTACAAGATCAACGGCCCGGCTGCGAACCAGGCCGTCAAGACCTGGGAAGGCAGGCGGCCCAGGCTTACCCCCGGCAGCCACACGGTCGACTGGCGCGGCATGTCGCCGGACGGCTATCCGATGAACGGCAGTTTCGCGTTCAAGGTCGCGAAGTGACCATGGGCGGAGTTCCTGTCGGACTGGAACCGGTGCAAATCGCCTCGATCCTCGTGAAGACCGGGATGTATGTCAGCGTCCTGCTTGCGGCGGGCTCCGTCATCAATCTGTGGCTCCTCACGGCGCTGGATGCCGTTGCACGCCGTCGTCTCTCCGGCGGCTTGCAGCATGGTCTGCCATGGCGGGCGCGCTGTTCAGTGCTCTGAACATTCCGCTGCGGGCCGCGTTCCTTTACGACGGGTTTGGCGGCGCGTTCGATCCCATGATGCTTCAGATCGCCTTGAGCAGCCCGTTCGGGCTGTGGATCAAGACGGATGTTATCGGCCTTCCGGCCATCGCCACCATCGTTTTGAAAGGTGGATGGACCCGACCGTTTGCCCCCTTTGGCGTTGCGCTCGTGGCAATCAGCTTTGCTCTGCGCGGTCATGCAACCGGTGATCCGCAACTGGCGCTGTCGATTCTGTTCGTGATCCACATTCTTGCGGCGAGCTTCTGGATCGGCGGCTTCTTTCCCCTTTATGACATGGCCGGACGGGGCAGCGCCGCTGCGGCAATCCATTCGACGGGAGATGGCAGCCTTCGTCGCGGTCCTGCTTGTCACCGCGATCTTTACGTCCACGGTCGGGCCCGGACACATCGGATAAACCGACAGCACGGCGCTTGGGCGGCGGCGCAAAGCCGCCCCTGTTCCGGCCCTCGGACCCCGAGGAACATGCGCACATCGTCATGTCCGTCGATGCGCTTGCTCTCGGCAAAGGTCCGCGGGTTCGTTTTTACATCGTGCCCGCGCGTGAAGGCCCCGGTTTCGACCTTGGTCTTCAAATAACGGTCTTCGACCTCGTCGCCGCCGCGCTCCAACAGGTGTTTCGATTTCAGACCGCAGGGGCGGCTATGCTCCGCCATGACCATGCGATAGCGCACGGCGGGTTTGCCGGAGCCCTTCGGCATGCCGGGCTTGCTCAATTCGCGCAGCGATACTGGCCGCGAAAACCGGCCTCGTAATCCGGACCCGCACGGATGATCAGGTCCCGCAGGTCGGAATCATCCGTCTGGCGCACCTCGACCGTAACCGGATTTGCCGCGAAACGATCAGCATCGGCTTCCAGACGCACGAGGTCTCCGCTGATCTTGACCAGCGCAGCGCCGTTTCCGGAAACAAGCACCGGCGGGCTGGTCTGCGTGTAGGTAAAGCGGCATTCTGCCCCGGCGGGGAAGACCTGGGCGATGTCTTCATCCTTCAGGAACTCCGGGTCGACCTTGGCGACGACCTCGGTCGCCAAGGCCTCCTGCGCGCTTTTCAACCGGGATGCGGGGGCGTCCGCTTTCGGCGCGGCGTCTCCGTTCGCCGAGATGTCCGCGACCAGATAGCGCATCTCGGCGATTTCCTTGTCCTGCGCATAGATAATGTCATCGGCCAGAACCCGCACCCGTGGATCGGTGATTTCGGCACGGGAGGAGGTCATGATCGCAATCGAATGGTGCGGGATCATCGCGCGCATGTAAGAGCGGTCCTGCACCGTCACCTGGCTGCGTACCAGCCACAGCGCACCGGCGAAAACCACGATGGCGCCAGCGAAGATCGCGATGTTCACCGCACGGTTCTGGTACATGCCCCACATGAACGCCAGCATGACAAAGGCCATGAGGGCCCCCATGACGATGGCCATGTAGGCCCGCGTTTCCGACCAGAACACATGGCCGATCAGGTAGGTGTTCAGATACATCAGCCCGAACATCAGGACCGTAGAAACGGCGATCATCAGGAAAAAGCGAGAATAGGCCATCGGCACCTCCAGGTCTGTTCAAGGTGCAACTACCTTCCAGTGGCTGGATGTTCCGGGAAAATTCACATTTAGCGACGTGTTCCTGCCAGGTGACATACTGGTGATGGGCGCGTATGCGGTCCGGCCGGGTGGATTTGATGTGATTCGGGACAGCCCGGATTGCCGCATCGCGTAACGTATCGCCAAAGCCCGGCCTGTTGCTTTCATGGCCGCCGCCGACCACGGTCGCCGTCCCGCCCCGCGTGATCCGGACCGGGATGCCGTCGCCATGATGCCGGCTGTGGCCTGTCGCATCATGCGGCGGCGTTGGCGGCCAGCCGTCCGGGCCCCGACTGCCCTTCGGGGTTGGTGCCGTGGCACGCTGCGCAATTCTGCCGGTAAAGCGTTGCGCCATCCGCCTTGTCCTGCGCCTGCGTGGTATTGGCCGTGCCTGCAAGCGCGGCTGCAAACAACACACGCCGTTTCATGACACCATGATCCAGTTGGTCATGCCCGAGGCGGCATGCCCCAGCATGTGACAGTGAAGCAGCCACTTTCCCGGATTGTGCGCGACGAAGGCGATTTCCGTTGTCTCGTTCGGCATCACCAGCACCGTGTCCCTGAGAGGGCCAAGGGCGCCGTCTTCGTTCCGCGTTCGGAAATGCATGCCATGAAGATGCATCGCATGGGGGAAGATCGTGTCATTTGTCATGCGGATGCGCGCGGTTTCCCCGCGCGACAGGGTGGCGAAAGGCGTCTCGCCCAAGCCCACCTGACCGGCCAGCGCCCAGAACCGGCCATTCCGGACCAGCTCTTGCCAGGCCGTGACCCGCCCCCTGAACCGGGCGCGCTCCAGCCCTCGCATGGCCCCGCCCTGAAGCGGCATGTCGCGGAGCCGTGCCGTTTCAGGACTGCCGACTTCCATGCGCGGATTGGGCGGCAAGGGCGCGGGCATATCCCGGCTTGCCGTAGCGGAACGGCCCGCGACGGTGATCTCGGCCAGCGCGCGCCAGGTGTCGTCGGCCGCGGCGAACAAAAGACCGGCGGCAGCGCCTTCCTCGGCCGTGACATCCACGATCAGGTCGATGCGCTGGGCGGGTGCAAGGACAAGCGTGTCCGTCACCGGCCCGGGTTCGGCAAGCGGCATCCCGTCAAGCGCGACAGCCCATCCTCTCAGACCTTCCAGCCTCAGGCCAAAGATCCGCGCATTGGCAGAGTTGATCAGCCGCAACCGCAGCCGCTCGTTCTGGCGTGCGGACAGGCTGTAGTCGTAGCGCCCGTTCACACCCACCAGATTGCCGATCCGACCGCCATGGCTCAGCGTCATCGGGGCCGCGAAGCCATCGGCGAACCGCCCCGTGTCCGGGTCGATCAGCCAGTCGTCGATCATCAGGACCTCGTCTCGATCGACGTCCGGCGGCGTCGTCTCTTCGACGATCAGCGCACCGGACAGGCCCCGCGCCACCTGCTCCATGGAATTGGTATGGGCGTGATACCAATAGGTTCCGGCGTCGGGCAGGTCGAAGGCGTAATCGAAACTGTGTCCCGGCGGCACCGGGTCCTGCGTCAGCCCCGCGACGCCATCCATCGCATTGTCGATGCGGATGCCGTGCCAGTGGATCGAGGTTGGCACGTTCAGATCGTTGACCAGCCGCCGTTCAAGGCGGTCGCCCTGGGCCGCACGGATGACAGGCCCCGGGACCGCGCCGTCATAGCTCCAGACCGGCGTGGCCGGATAGGTGTCCGGGGCCAGTTGAACCATGGCCTCCTGCGCCGTCAGAAGCGGCATGGTCTGGGCGACGGCGGGCCGCGCCAGCGGAAGCAGGGCCAGCCCGGCGCAGAAACCGCGTCGTGTCATCCGCATATCAGTTGATCCCGTTGGCGCGCTGCACTTCGCGGACATAGGCAATGATGGAGATCATCTCGGCCCGCGTGACCTGTGGCAGCGGCGGCATGTCCCCGAATTTCCAGTGATGTGCACGCACGCCATTGGCGGCAGCCATCTGGAAGGCCATGTCACCATGGTGCGACGGCTCATATATCCTGTGGATCAGCGGCGGGGAAAATCCCGATTTCCCGGCGGCATTTTCGCCGTGACAGTCAGCACAGACCGCGTCGAAAGCGCGTTTGCCCAGGGTTGCCTCGGGCGAGAGCCTTTCCGGCAGCGTGACCGAAACCATGGCCGCGCCCTTCGCCGGAGCGGCGGCGACCTGCCCGGAGAGGCCTTTGTCCGCGGAGCGGGTGAAGGCATAGACGCCAAGCGCCACGGCGATAACCGCAGCCCCGGCGAGGGTGATCTTGTTCATGAGTTTATCCTGTTCTGCGCAGCGGCTTGCGCCGCGCGATCTCATTGAGGGCAGACGGGTGTCGGCCCATAACGTCATCGAGCAGGATCAGGCGCGGGGTGGTGGCAGGTCCAACGACAAGCTTATCGTGGCCCCGTGCCGAGGTTCCGGCCAGGCATGGCGCGGGCGAACAAGACCGCCCTCACGAAGTGGCGGGTTTTCAGCGAGGATGGCGACAGGAGCACACAGAGCCATATCGGCGCAGGGCGAGCCCATCCGATGTCTTTCAGGCCGCTGATGATCCGGGGCGGTCATCGCCTCTGCGCAGGACGGGCAGTCATGCATCGCTGACCCTGCCCCGGCAATCTGCGGCAGGAACGCCAGCACCATGAGGCTGGTCAGAACGATGAAGGCGATCAGACGCATGGCTGTCCCCAGGTTTGCAATTGCAAAATGGGACGTCGAGGCGGTCAGGTCAATCTCGGACCTGCAAAAACGCAGGTAATCCCGGGCTGCTTGATGTAGGGACCTCGTCTTTTCGGTTGGATGTAGGGTCTGGGGCGATTCGAGCCTGGGGTCGGACCCGGTTTTGTTTTCGTTCCGTGCCGTGCTTGATCGCCCCCAACCATGCGGTGAACAGGTCGGATCCGACTGGCGAAGAGATGCGCGGATGCTGCGTCTTGCCCCCTGTTTTCCGCAGCGCCACGGCAGACCAAAGCTCTTGGATCGCCGCGTCCTTGAGTGGAAGTGTATTCATGATTATGAAGATTTCCGTCTGTCGGGGGCGTCTTTTTCGCCGATTTTGCAACAGGGCGACCATGATGGGCACAAGCAGTGTCACAGGCGCGGTCAAGCGCGGTGCATCGCGCGGATCGCGGAACGGGTCTATGGCCATCGGGCGTCACTGTTAGCGGGGCGATCATGTTCGTCGCCCTGCTGATTCCCCACCTGACAACCAAAGTCACATCCGGCGACGCACCGCGGGGCCCGTCTGCCGCTGGCGATCCTTGTTTGCGCATTGGCGCGCTTGGCCGTCCTGCCGGTCGCATTCGCCTTTTCGCGGATCGGGACAAGCGCACTCTCGCTGTTCCGGTCTCTTGAGATCCTGGGCGCCATCCTTGTTGGCTTGCCGCTTATTGACCGGCCGCCCGATGACATGACCGGCTCGGGGCCGCGATCATTCTGGCCTTCGGCGCCTGCGTGGTTCACCGCGAATGACAGCGACAGGGCGAAACCGCCCCGGCCCGTGCGCAAGGTCGCCCAGGGCCATGCTTGGCCGCGCAATCCGGGGGCGTCACGCTCTGGACCCCTGGCGCGGGATCGGTCACAACTCCACCCGACCCAGCCAGGCCGGAGCAGACCATGACCCCTCGGGACCGCGAGATCGCAGAAGGCAGCCTTCTGCTGTCAAGCCTCAGGCGACCTGTTCTTGACGGCCTGCTGGGTTCGGCTCGGGTGCGCAACGTCCAGCGCAACGGCACGATCTTCCTACAGGGCGAACAGGCGACCGCGATCTTCATCGTGCTGGAAGGCTGGGTAAAGCTGTACCGCATCGCGCCAAGCGGGGCCGAAGCGGTGGTCGGCGTTTTCACCCGGGGCCGCAGCTTCGGCGAGGCGGTGGCTTTTCGCAACGACACCTACCCGGTGTCTTCCCAGGCGGTGACGGACTGCCGCGTCCTGCGCATCGAGGCCGCGCAGTTTTTGCGCCTGATCGAGGATACTCCGGGCATGGCAACCGCGATCCTTGCCGCGACCTTCACCCATCTGCACGCGCTGGTGGCTCAGGTCGAGGGACTGAAAGCCCGCACAGGCGCGCAGCGCGTGGCGGAGTTCCTGCTTGAACTGACCGATTGCGCCGAGGGCGCCTGCGAGGTCACGCTGCCCTATGACAAGGCGCTGATCGCGGGCCGTCTGGGCATGAAGCCCGAAAGCCTCAGCCGCGCGTTCTCGAAGCTGCGCGATCACGGGGTGACGATCAAGCAGAACCGCGCCGCAATCCGCGATGTCGGCATCCTTCGCGACTACGCCGAGGACGACCCCGCCAGCCCTTGGGTGCGATAGCTACGGCAGCGGTCCGACCCCGATCACCGGCGCGTGCAGGTGCAAAAGTGCTGCCCATGCGACCACGGCGATACCGACCCGCAGCCACGGAGGGCGCCTGTAGGGCGATCCCTGCCAGCGCGGCATGGCAGCGAAAGGTACCAGCGCGGTCCGTGCGCTTTGCCGTTGCCATTCCGCGGGGCCCATCAGCCGGGCGCGCCGACGTTCGACCATCAGCATTCCCAGCGCCGAGAACAGTCCGAAGGTGCAAAAGAGGATGACGTGGGCAAGGTCTCCGTTCGCCCATGTGTGCACGCCCGCCCACAGCAACATCGCCCAGAGCAGCGGCTGCCGGGTCAGGCCCGCCACTCCGGGGCGGTCGGGATCGAAGCCCATCGCGCGGCCCTCGAAGGCAAAGGGGTTGGGCGCCGTCACCCCGAGAGCGGCCAGAAGCACGACAAGCGGCATGACGATCGTCACACCCCAGCGCGCCGTCATGGTCTGATCCCAGAGCGGCACATAAGGCGCGCGCCCCGCCGCTTTTATGACCCACCACAGCAGCAACACGGACACCACGCTGAAAGCCGTCGTATAGCCGCGCGGGCCCAGCGCGCCGGTCAGCCGGTCCTTTACCCCCAACATCGCCGGGATGCGGTGCGATGCCATGAAGACGGTCATCGCCAGCGCGAATTCCAGCCAACCCATGCGGTGTCTCCCGTTTCTGTCATCCCGCCGCCAGCGCCATGAAGGAGCACCGGCGCAAAGCCCCTGCCCCACTCCGGCACCCGCCCAAGTCCGAGATCGACGCGCGGGATGCTCTGCGTCCTGAACCAGGCAAAGCCCAGGATCGCAAGCGATGCAAGCCCCCGGACGTGCCGCTGGCCGCCAGCGGTTGTCGCCGACATGGGCGCGCTGAACGTCCTGGCGGTCTGCACACAAACCCAATCCCGCTTCGGCCAGGAAAAGGTGCGGATCGCGACATCACCGCCGCGGGCGCCCGGTCCTCGGGGCGCTGCGGCTGACGGACAGCGCCGCGCCGTCCATGCTGCAGGGACGAGGTCGAGGTGCGGCTTCAGCTTGGTCGCCGGGGCCCTGGCGATTTGCCCGCCCCGGCCTCGTCGTGATCGCCCCCGGCCCTGGTCATGACGTCGCACACAGCGCTTGTCCGTCCCATCCAGACGTGTTTCGGGGCGCTTTCAGCGGGACGGGCCGAGGCTGCCCGGCCCAAAGTCAACCTTTCGGAACGATGGTCGCCCTGTTCTCATTTCAAGCCTGAGCAGGCTTCGCGATCCCGCGTTCGCCCCAGAATACCGGCCAGAGCGCAACGACATAGAGGGTGAAGGCGACGATCCACAGCCCACCGGCCAGCAGCACGCCAGCGTCATGCAGTGTCGGCGAGGCCGACGCCGCAAAGCGGATCAGCGCCGCCAGAGGAACCAGCCCGTAGGCAACAGCCACCGGGGCCGGGGCAACCAGCGGGCGGCCCGAATGCCCCAGCGCCGCCCGCGACATCACCGCCAGCGTCATTGATCCGATGCCTCCGATCGCCAGCAGGTGCAGCCCCGCCAGCTCCGATCCGATGCCGGACCATGCCAGCCCCGTCAGCACCAGCCCGAGCGCGTTCAGCCCATAAGACAGGTGCAGCGACCAGAGGATGGGCTGGCCGAACGTCCAGCCACCCCTCCACCGTGCCAGCCGCGCCAGCGCGACCAGACCGGCGATGGCAGCCAGCGCGCCCGGAATCTCCATCGGCAGGCCCACCAGAAGCGTCAGCGATGCCGCAATCGCCGGCGCGATGGCGGCGATGCCCAGCCGGACCGGATTGCGCGGCAAGCGGTGTTCGCGCCCTGTCCGCACCATGGCGTTGCGGGTGAACGCCGGCGTCACGCGCCCGCCGAGGATCACGATCAAGGTGGCCAGCGCCAGGACGCCGACCCGGGCGCCAAGCCACGCGTCCCCACCCGCGCCGACCCAGTCGCCGTGCATCACCGCATTGCCCGACCACAGCAACGCAATCACCCCGAGGATCATCATCTGCGCGGGCTTGGGCCGCTTCAGCAGCAGTGTCAGCACATGCGCCCCGACGATCGGCAGAAAGACCAGGTCGATGCCCGCGACCAGCAGCGGCGGCAGCGACGCCGACCACCAGACCGCCAGCCGACCCGCCACCCATATCGCAGAGGCCAAGGCAAAGAACCCGCTGGGGGCCGCCCGCAGCCCCGTCCAGCCGGGCGCGGCAGTCAACAGAAAGCCCGCGATAACCGCCGCGCCATATCCATAGATCAGCTCGTGGGCGTGCCACATCTGGGGCGCGGTAGCGAAGCCGTACGAGACGGTACCGCCGGCGGCCTCGATCGCCAGAGAGCTTTCCCAAACCAGCATGGCGAACACCGCGAACAGCCCCGCAAGCAGGAAAAACACCCGGTATCCGGCAGAAAACAGCCGTTTGACGGAAGCAGGGGTCATTGTGCAACTCCTTTCGCGGTGCGCGATGTTTCAGTACCGGGCACCCATCGCCATCCTTCGTGATGACCTGACAACATGTGCTCGACACGCATTCAGGGGGTGATCCACACGATACGAACAATGCTGCCGACCGCGCATGTCGTTCCGCGTTACTGCCCCATTTCCGGATCTGCCAGACCGGCATCGACGCACCGGAGATTTACGGCCGCACCGACATCGGCATCCGATGGCCCCTACTTCACGCCCGCATTCGATCCATGCGCCCGTCACAATCGGCTTGTCCCTGCTTTTGGGTGCCGGCCTGCCCGGACAACGGCCACATCGACCTGCCAGGTTTCCCGTTCCGGGTCACTTTGCCCGTGCTCCCCGGCGGGCGCCTTGACTTTCGTTAAGACTAAGCCGCCAGCGTACGTCCGGAATGACAAGGCGTCATCAGCCGTCCGAGACTTAGGCTCAGGACTCATAGCCAATAGATGACCGTTGCAGCGAGGGCGATGGCAGAGAAGAAAACCTTCGGGCATCGGTCGTAGCGGGTCGCCACCCGCCGCCAGTCCTTGAGCCTGCCAAACATGATCTCGATACGATTGCGCCGCTTGTACCGGCACTTGTCGTATTTGACCGGTGTCTTGCGTTGCTCCCGGCCTGGAATGCAGGGGCGTATCCCTTTGTCTTTCAACGTTTCGCGGAACCGATCGGCGTCGTAGCCGCGATCTCCGAGCAGCCAGTCGAC
>NZ_QLMG01000080.1 GCF_003259905.1 Salipiger aestuarii
GATCCTCCAGCCGCGCCGCCGCACGCCTGCGTCTGGCGGCCGTCACCATTGGCCGAAGTGACACGGCCTTGGGCGCTTTTTACCGGCGACTTTCATCGCGCACAGGCAAGCAAAAGGCGGTTACGGCCACGGCGCGCAAGATTGCAGTCTTGTTTTACAATGCAATTCGCCATGGCATGACCTGCCAGGATCAGGGGGCTGCAGCCTACGACGAGCGACATCGGCAACGCGTGCTGTCAATCCTCCAGCGACGGGCTAAGACCATGGGATTTGCATTGGCGCCCATTCCCGAGACCGCGGCTGTTTCTTAGGAAGGCGGCAGCTTACTTCGCGCGGGAGGCGACATGACGTTCGCTTTTGTGGCAAAGCACCGGCACATCTGGCCGGTCAGCTGGATCTGTGAAGTGCTGGGCGTTTCGCGGTCCGGCTTTCACGCCTGGCTCAGAAGACCGATCAGCGAACGCGCGGCTCATGACGCGAAGCTCGTCCAGGCGATCGACAAGAGCTTCAAGGCCAGCGATCGCACCTACGGCGCCCGCCGGGTCTGGCGCGACGTGCTGGAGGACGGGCTTGCCTGCGGGCTGCACAGGATCGAGCGCCTGATGCGGCTAAATGCAATGAGAGCGCGGCCGAAGCGACATGGAAAGCCCAAGGACGATGGCGAACGCTCGGTCATCGCTGACAATATCCTCGACCGCGACTTCGTGGCGGACCTGCCGAACCAGAAATGGCTGGCCGACGTCACCTATTTATGGACCGCCGAGGGCTGGCTCCATGTCGCCGTGGTGTTGGACCTGTTTTCCAGGCGCGTCGTCGGCTGGTCAATGAAAGCAGATCGGGACGCCTCACTGGTCATGGATGCGCTGATGATGGCCGTCTGGCGCCGCGGCAAGGCCGACGCGCTGCTCCACCACCCGGACCAGGGGTCGCAATACACCAGCGAGCAGTTCCAGCGCCTGCTTCTGGATTGCGGCATCACCTGCTCAATGAGCCGGGCGGGCAATGTGTGGGACAACTCGGCGATGGAGAGCTTTTTCTCGTCGCTGAAAACCGAACGCACCGCCCGCAAGCTTTACCGCAGCCGTGATGCCGCACGCGCAGACGTATTCGACTACATCGAGCGCTTCTGCAATCCGAGGCGACGTCATTCCAAGCTGGGCTACCTAAAGGTTGAAGGAGCTGTCCGGCGAACGGCGGCGCTTTGGGTATCGCCGGCTGCATCTGTTGCTCGGGCGTGAGGGCTGGCACGTGAAGTGGAAGAAACTCTACCGGATTTACCGCGAAGAGGGGCTGACAGTGCGCAAACGTGGCGGTCGAAAGCCTGTGATCGGAACACGGGCGCCGATGGCGATACCGCAAGGGCCGAACCAGCGATGGTCCTTGGCCTTCGTCTCGGACACGGGATGTTCACAGCAAGCGTCTTTTGTCGGCGGCTCAGCGTGCTGAAATCCGGCACCGACCAGTCCAACCCGCTCAACTGCAGAAGGCTTTCGACGAAGCCTGTCGTCTGCCTTGGCGCCATGGCGAACAGCACGTTCATCGTCAGGCAGGCCTGGATCGCAGCGTCGCTATAGGTGCGCTGTCGGCCGCGCGTGCCGGTCGGCCTGGCCTCCCATGTCATCTCGGGATCGAACCAGATCGTCAGCGAGCCCCGGCGCTTCAGCGCGTCATGAGAGGCCCGCCAGTTCTTGTTCTTGTAGCTTGGGGGTGTCGGACTGCTCATGGCCCCCCAGCTATCACCCTGGATTCAAGAGGTGAATCCCTCACGGGCTTTGTGCAACAGAGCCGCGGCATGGTAATCCCCGCGTTCTTGCGGGGGATTGGTCCTTGAATTTTGCGCGGCCACTGTCAGTTTCTGGGCGGGGGCCATGCTGCTGGATCGCGGCGCTGCCTGCGGGCCGGCCTCAGTCCCACTTGTAATTGAAGCTCACCGAAATCCGCTCTTCTTCGGACATGTTCGGCGGCACCTCGTGGCGCAGCCAGCTTTCCCACAACAAAATGTCGCTGGCCGCAGGGGTTTCGTAGACGAACGCCTTCAGCTCTTCGCGGCATCCCTTGCGGCGCGCCGGCGCGGCCATCATGAAGCCCAGCCTCGGGTCTTCAAGCTTCAACGCCGAGGTGCCTTCGGGCATGGACACATAGGTCGTGCCCGAAATCACCGAATGCGGGTGAATGTGCGACCCGTGCGTGCCCCCTTCGGGCAGGATGTTGATCCATATATCCTCGACAATCAGTTTGCGGTCGCCGAGGTCGAATTCCAGATCGGTGGCAAAGGCGGCGACATGTTTGTCGATGGCCGCCACGAGATCGGCAAAAATCGGAAAACGCCACGGCAGGTCGGTCAACGACGCATAGGATGTGTATCCGGGATAGCCATTGTCGTCGCACCATTCCTGGCCCGCCTCGTCATCCTCGGCGATGGACCAGCAGGACGACGCCAGTTCATCGGGGGCGACTGCGGGACCATGCTCGGACAGCTGGGCGCGATAAAGGCGGGTCGCGAAAAGCGAACGGATCTGGGTCATGCGCACGGTCATAACGCGTGTCGGCTGGCAAGGGAATCTCAACCTCTCGCTGTCAGGGTCCGAGGCGAAGAAATCACACACCCGAGGTCAGAATGACCCTGCTGCGTCTCGCGGCCCTGTTCCTGGGCCTGCTCGCCTGTCCCGCCTTTGCCGCCGCACCCTTGTTCGGCGGCGCCGCCGCGCAACCGATGCTGCAACAGGGACGCCCCCTCATCACCCCGCGCGACGGCGCGCCGTCCGGCGGCGCCAGTCTTTTCGCCGGACGGCAAGGCGGCAGCCTGTTCGAACCCGTGCTGCGCATCTATCCCGACGAGACGACCGTCGAAGGCCCCCTGCCGGGCCCCTACGCGAGCAAGGCGGAACGCGTCCGCCACATCATCGCGCGCGCCGAAGCGGGGCGCGCGGGCTATGACGCCGTGCAACACGGGGCACGGCGCAAGCCGCCCAAGCGCCCGACCGCGATGACCCTGCAGGAAATCTACCGCTGGATCGACGACACCCCCGGCCAGCCTCATGCCATCGGGCGGTACCAGTTCATACCGTCGACGCTCCGGATGCTGGTCAGCCGCGCCGGAATTGCAGAAAGCACCCGTTTCACCCCCGACGTTCAGGATCGGCTGGCTGATCTGCTGCTGCTCGACGCAGGCTTTGACGATCTGCAACAGGGGCAGATCACACGCACCGGGTTCATGAACAATCTTGCCAAGATCTGGGCCGGGCTGCCCACCTCCTCCGGTCAAAGCCATTACCACGGCTATGCGGGCAACAAGGCAACAATGACCTGGGCGCGCTTCGAAACCGAAATGGCGCCGATCTTTCCGCGTTAACCCGAAGCGCAGGCGACGGTGCCCGCTCCGCCACAGGCCTGTGGGCTGACAAGACGCTCATAGGCGCGCCCAAGCGCGAAGCCGGCGACAAGCGCCAGGATCAGTACCAAGCGGCGGATAATCCAGAACATCTCATCCCCGTCTCACCATAGAAAAACCCCCGCCAGAAACCCGGCAGGGGCTGATTTTTCGATCCGGCGCGCGCGTCGAAGCTTACCAGTCCTCGCGGACGACCACGCGGGTCTTGATCGGCAGCTTCATGGCGGCAAGGCGCAGGGCCTCGCGTGCGGTTTCTTCATCGACACCGTCGATTTCGAACATCACACGGCCGGGTTTGACCTTGCAGGCCCAGAAATCAACGGAACCCTTACCTTTACCCATCCGAACTTCGGTGGGCTTGGAGGTGACCGGGGTGTCCGGGAAGATGCGGATCCAGACCCGGCCCTGACGCTTCATGTGACGCGTCATGGCACGACGGGCCGCTTCGATCTGGCGTGCAGTCACACGCTCAGGCTGAAGCGCCTTGAGGCCAAAATGGCCAAAGTTCAGATCGGAACCGCCCTTGGCCTCACCCTTGATGCGGCCCTTGAACATCTTCCGGAACTTGGTGCGTTTCGGTTGCAGCATAGCTCAAACTCCTTCAGCGACGGCCGCCCATGGCGCCACGCGGAGCCGGACCATCCTGGATTTCCTGCGACTTGCGCTCGCGGGCAGACGGGTCATGCTCCATGATCTCGCCTCTGAAGATCCAGACCTTGATACCGATGATACCATAAGCGGTCGTGGCTTCGACGCCGGCGTAGTCGATGTCAGCGCGAAGGGTGTGCAGGGGCACGCGGCCCTCGCGGTACCATTCGGTCCGGGCGATCTCGGCACCGCCAAGGCGGCCCGCGACGTTGACCCGGATGCCCTGGGCACCCATGCGCATGGCGTTCTGCACCGCGCGCTTCATCGCGCGGCGGAACGACACCCGACGTTCGAGCTGCTGAGCAATGCTTTCGCCCACAAGACGCGCGTCAAGCTCCGGCTTGCGCACTTCAACGATGTTGAGGTGCAGTTCGGAGTCCGTCATCGAGGCAAGCTTCTTGCGAAGCGTTTCGATGTCCGCGCCTTTCTTGCCGATGATGACGCCCGGACGCGCAGTGTGAATAGTCACACGGCATTTCTTGTGCGGACGTTCGATGATGACTCGGCTGATGCCGGCCTGCTTGCATTCCTCGTGGATGAAATCGCGAATCGCGATATCCTCGAGCAGCAGATCACCGTAGTCCTTGGTGTCTGCATACCAGCGGCTGTCCCAGGTACGGTTGACCTGAAGGCGCATGCCGATCGGATTGGTTTTATTCCCCATCAGGCTTGCTCCTCGTTCTGACGGACCTTGATGGTGATCTCCGAGAACGGCTTGTTGATGCGGCCGAAACGACCACGCGCCCGCGGACGGCCGCGCTTCATCACCAGGTTCTTGCCCACATAGGCCTCGGCGACGACCAGTTCGTCGACATCCAGACCGTGGTTGTTCTCGGCGTTCGCGATTGCGGACTGAAGGCATTTCTTCACGTCGACAGCGATCCGCTTTTTCGAGAAGGTCAGGTCCGTGAGGGCCTTTTCCACCTTCTTGCCACGGATCAGCGCGGCCACCAGGTTCAGCTTTTGCGGCGAGGTGCGCAGCATGCGCAGCTTGGCCATCGCCTCGTTGTCCGCCACGCGGCGGGGATTCTTATCCTTGCCCATGGCTTACTTCCTCTTGGCTTTCTTGTCGGCTGCGTGACCGTAATAGGTACGAGTCGGTGCGTATTCGCCGAATTTCTGACCGATCATGTCCTCGGACACGTTGACGGGAACGTGCTTGTGTCCGTTGTACACACCGAACGTCAGGCCTACGAACTGGGGCAGGATCGTCGACCGGCGGGACCAGATCTTGATAACTTCGTTCTTGCCGCTTTCGCGAACCTTCTCGGCCTTCTTCAGGACGTAGGCGTCGACGAAAGGGCCTTTCCAAACAGAGCGCGTCATGGATTAGCGACCCTTCTTCTTGGCGTGGCGCGAGCGGATGATCAGCTTTTGCGACGCCTTGTTGGTGTTGCGGGTGCGCTTGCCCTTGGTCGGCTTGCCCCACGGTGTCACAGGGTGACGACCGCCCGAGGTCCGGCCTTCACCACCGCCGTGCGGGTGGTCGATCGGGTTCATCACGACACCCCGGACCGAAGGCCGCTTGCCATAGTGACGATTCCGGCCAGCTTTACCAAGGTTCTGGTTGCTGTTGTCAGGGTTCGACACGGCACCGACGGTGGCCATGCATTCCTGACGCACCATGCGCAGTTCGCCCGAGCTGAGGCGGATCTGGGCGTAGCCGCCATCACGACCCACGAACTGGGCATAAGTGCCCGCCGCGCGTGCGATCTGGCCGCCCTTGCCGGGCTTCAGCTCGATGTTGTGAACGATCGTACCGATCGGCAGGCCCGAGAACGGCATTGCGTTGCCAGGCTTGATGTCGGCCTTTGCGCTTGCAACGATCTTGTCGCCAATGGCGAGGCGCTGCGGCGCGAGGATATACGCCTGTTCGCCGTCATCATATTGGATGAGCGCGATAAAGGCGGTACGGTTGGGGTCATATTCGATGCGTGCAACGATGCCGTTGACATCGAATTTGGCCCGCTTGAAATCGACGATCCGGTAGAGACGCTTTGCGCCACCGCCGCGGCGGCGTGACGTGATCCGTCCGGTGTTGTTCCGGCCGCCCGATTTCGTCAGACCCTCGGTGAGGGCTTTGACGGGACGTCCTTTATACAGCTCCGAACGGTCGATCAGCACCAGCCCGCGCTGGCCCGGCGTCGTCGGCTTATACGACTTGAGTGCCATGCTTTCTGTCTTCCGTTTACAGACGGTCGGGTTGCCCCGACCTATGTGCTAGCCCCCTCGCCCCTTGTCGGCGCCGCAGGTGGCCGGTCTTGTAGGCCCCCGAAGGTGCCCGGTTAGATGCCCTTTCGGACAAAACGCAAGGCCCCGGACGAATCCGGGGCCTCTGCGGATGACGCCTGTTAGCAGGGATACTTCTTTCCGTCCAGAGGGCTTTGCGTCTTTCGGGTGCAACCGACGCGGTGGCCGCTACCTGCGATGTCCACGCAGGACTTCACATAGCGCGGCAAAGGCGAGCGGCAGCCCACAAAGCAGAAACGTCAGCGCACCAAAGGCCACATGGATCAGCGCACCGACAATGCCTCCGACCAGAAAGGACGCGATGGTAATACCGTGCAGGGCCAGTTGCGCCCGGTGTTGCGCTGTCTTGTCCGACCGCACCCACAGCCCGGCAAGTGCCAGACCGACGTCCGTCGCCATACCCGACACATGGGTCGTCCGCACCCGAGCGGCCGAGATACGTGTCGTAACAGCGTTCTGAAGCCCAAGGGTAAAGGACAGCACGCAAATCAGCCTCACCCCGATCACCAGTGAGCTGCCCGCAACACCCGCGACGCCAAGCGCCAACAGAACGGCGCCCTCGGCCAGAATGACCCACGCATAGATCCCCCGGACCTGCCTCCTGCGCCCAAGTTCGATACATAGCCCCGCCGTCAGCGCACCACAGACGAACACGACGATCACGACCACGAACAACAGCGCAAGATCCCAGCGCCCGCCCGCTACATTGTCTGCCAGCGCAGAAACATTGCCGGTCATGTTGGCCGAGAACAGGCCCGCCACCTCGAACCCGGTCGCGTTCAAGGCACCCGCGACGGCAGAGAGCAGCGCCGCGAGCCGCAGGTCGATGGAGGCGGTACGTTGGTCACCTTCACGGATCAGCACAGTCTGTCCTCTCGTTGCCGCGCCATGATCGACAGGCGCCGCGAACATGAAAAGGGCCCGTCGCGTATGCAACGGGCCCTAAATCATCGGCACAAGACACAAACCGGATCAGAGACCGGTCGATACGTCGATCGTGTTGCCCTCTTCGAGGGTCACATAGGCCTTTTTCACGTCGTTCCGGCGGCCCATCTGGCCACGGAAGCGCTTGACCTTACCCTTGGTGATGGTCGTGTTCACGGCCTTCACCTTGACATCAAAGAGCGCCTCGATGGCTTCCTTGACCTGGGGCTTCGTCGCGTCGATCGCCACATGAAAGACCACCGCGTTGTTTTCCGACGCCATGGTGGATTTCTCGGTGATGATCGGCTTGCGGATCACATCGTAATGTTCTGGCTTCGCACTCATTTCAGTCGAGCCTCCAGAGCTTCGACACCTGCCTTGGTGAGCACAAGCGTGTCACGGCGCAGGATGTCATACACGTTGGCGCCCATGCTGGGCAGAACGTCCAGACCTTCGATGTTGGCGGCGGCGGTCACGAAGTTTTCGTTCACGTCGGCACCGTCGATGATCAGGGCGCGCTTCCAGCCAAGGTTCTTCACCTGGGCAGCGAGGGCCTTGGTCTTGCCTTCCGAGGTCGCGGCGTCGATGATGACGAGCGAACCGGCCTTGGCCTTGGCCGAAAGGGCCATCTTCAGGCCCAGGGCACGGACCTTCTTGGGCAGCTCATGGGCGTGCGACCGCGGGGTCGGACCCTTGTAGATGCCACCCTTGCGGAAGATCGGCGCCTTGCGCGAGCCGTGGCGTGCGCCGCCGGTGCCCTTCTGGCGATAGATCTTCTTGGTCGAATACGACACTTCCGAGCGGGTCTTGACCTTGTGCGTGCCAGCCTGCGCCTTGTTGCGCTGCCAGCGAACCACACGGTGAAGAATGTCGGCGCGCGGCTCAAGATCAAAGATCCCGTCCGTCAGCTCGACCTCGCCCGCGGCGGAGCCGTCAAGGTTGATAACGTCGAGTTTCATTCGTCGCCTTCCTTCTTCTCTGCCGCGATCGAAGCTTCGGCTTCTTTCAGGGCTGCTTCCTCGGCGGCAGCCGCTTCGGCGGCTGCGGCTTCGGCTGCGGCGGCTTCTTCGGCTGCGGCCGCGGCGGCGGCTTGCTCGGCGGCCTTTGCGGCTTCCTCGGCGGCGGACTTCAGGGCTGCCGGCAGAATCGCGTTCTCGGGGAACGGCTTCTTGACGGCGTCCTTGATGGTGACCCAGCCACCCTTCGAACCCGGCACAGCGCCCTTGATCATGATGACGCCGCGATCTGCGTCCGTCTTCACAACCTGAAGGTTCTGCGTCGTGCAGCGAACGGCGCCCATGTGGCCCGCCATCTTCTTGCCTTTGAACACCTTGCCGGGGTTCTGACACTGACCCGTCGAACCGTGCGAACGGTGCGAGATCGACACACCGTGCGTCGCCCGCAGACCGCCGAAGTTGTGACGCTTCATGCTGCCCGCGAAGCCCTTGCCGATAGTCGTGCCGGACACGTCCACATACTGGCCTTCGAAGTAATGATCGGCGGTGATTTCCTCACCTACGTTGATCAGGTTTTCCGCATCGACGCGGAATTCCGCGATCTTCCGCTTGGGTTCGACCTTGGCGATGGCGAAATGGCCGCGCAGTGCCTTGGTGGTGTTCTTGGCCTTCGCTGTGCCGGCGCCGAGCTGAACGGCGGTATAGCCATCCTTTTCAGCGGTGCGGTTGGCGACAACCTGCAGACCCTCGACCTGAAGCACGGTCACGGGGATCTGCTTGCCGTCTTCCATGAACAGCCGGGTCATGCCGACCTTTTTCGCGATGATTCCAGAGCGCAACATGTTCCGTAGCCCTCCTTATACCTTGATCTCGACATCCACGCCGGCGGCGAGGTCGAGTTTCATCAGCGCGTCCACCGTCTGCGGAGTCGGATCAACAATATCCAGGAGCCGCTTGTGAGTGCGGATCTCGAACTGGTCGCGGGATTTCTTGTTCACGTGCGGACCACGAAGAACGGTGAACTTTTCAATCTTGTTCGGCAGCGGGATCGGGCCGCGGACTGTCGCGCCGGTCCGCTTGGCGGTGTTGACGATTTCCTGCGTCGAAGCATCGAGGACGCGGTAATCGAACGCCTTGAGCCGGATGCGAATGTTCTGGCTTTGCATGTTCGGTATGCCTTTTCATAGGCGTGAGAGTTGAGAGGAGGACGCAGGACCATCCTGCCGCCTCTTCGAACCCTTGCGGAGGACAGCGCCCCCTAAAGCCGACGGGTGCCGAAGCACCCGCCTGAATTCCTTGCAGGCGCGCCGGATAAGGCCCGACAGCCCACGAGTCAAGCCCCATTCAAGGCATGACCGGTCAGCGCCTCGCCCCGAGGGGCGAAGCCTCTGATATTACTCGATGATCTTGGACACGACGCCCGAGCCGACGGTGCGGCCGCCTTCGCGGATGGCGAAGCGCAGGCCGTCTTCCATGGCGATCGGGGCGATCAGCTCGACGCCGAACTTCAGGTTGTCGCCGGGCATGACCATTTCGGTGCCCTCGGGCAGCGTCACCGTGCCGGTCACATCCGTCGTGCGGAAGTAGAACTGCGGGCGGTAGTTCGCGAAGAACGGCGTGTGGCGGCCGCCTTCTTCCTTGGTCAGGATATAGACCTCGGCCTCGAACTTGGTGTGCGGCTTCACCGAGCCGGGCTTGCACAGAACCTGCCCGCGCTCAACGCCTTCGCGGTCGATGCCGCGCAGCAGCGCGCCGATGTTGTCGCCCGCTTCACCGCGATCCAGCAGCTTGCGGAACATTTCAACCCCCGTGCAGGTCGTCTTGCGGGTGTCGCGGATGCCCACGATTTCCAGTTCGTCGCCGACGTTGACGACGCCCCGCTCGACGCGGCCCGTCACAACCGTGCCACGGCCCGAGATCGAGAACACGTCTTCGATCGGCATCAGGAACGGCTGGTCGACAGCGCGTGCCGGCTGCGGGATGTATTCATCCACCGCCGCCATCAGTTCCCTGATCTTGTCTTCGCCGATCGCTTCGTCACGGCCTTCCATCGCCGCAAGCGCAGAGCCCGCGATGATCGGAATGTCGTCGCCCGGATAATCGTAGGCCGACAGAAGCTCGCGCACTTCCATTTCGACCAGCTCGAGCAGTTCCTCGTCGTCCACCTGGTCGACCTTGTTCAGGAACACCACCATCGCGGGGATGCCCACCTGGCGGCCCAGCAGGATGTGCTCGCGCGTTTGCGGCATCGGGCCGTCGGCCGCGTTCACCACCAGGATCGCGCCGTCCATCTGCGCCGCACCGGTGATCATGTTCTTGACGTAGTCGGCGTGGCCGGGGCAGTCGACGTGCGCGTAGTGGCGCGCTTCGGTCTCGTATTCCACATGCGCCGTCGAGATCGTGATCCCGCGGGCCTTTTCCTCGGGCGCACCGTCAATCTGGTCATACGCCTTGAAGTCACCGAAATACTTGGTGATCGCCGCCGTCAGCGTCGTCTTGCCGTGGTCAACGTGACCGATCGTGCCGATGTTGCAATGCGGTTTGTTCCGCGCAAACTTTTCCTTTGCCAT
>NZ_QLMG01000081.1 GCF_003259905.1 Salipiger aestuarii
AGCGGCAGAAATAGTCGTTTACCGTGCTGCGCGGCGGCAAGTCCTTCGGCAGCGCAGCCCACTGGCATCCGGTGCCGAGAATATACATCAGCCCGTTGACGACCTCCCGCATCACGACCGTCCGCTTGTTGCCGCCCCGCTTCGCGGGCGGGATCAGCGGAGAAATGATCCCCCATTCCTCGTCCGTCAAATCGCTGGGATAGCGCAGTCCACTGCGGTCATAACGACCGCGGTTCTCGTTGGTCCACATCCAAAAGCTCCTGCAAAACCTTGCCTCCGCCAAGGATTCACAAGTGATTCCAAAGATTCAAGATGTTCCCGGATGGACACTAAGAGACTGATCCATCGGCATTTCTGTTAGGTCTGTCGCAGCTTTTTCACGTGTGCAAGCCCCTCGCAGCGCCCACAATTTTTTCGCAAAGGTCGCGGTTCTACCGGAGGCCAAGAGCTGCGGGCCGTAATCGATTCTCAAAATATTATTCGCAAACGCTCTGAAGGCCAGATTTCAGAGTTTTTCGCAAACTTGGGGCGATCGACACGGCGGATCTGCGCCTTCAGACCAGAGAGCGGGTCGCATCTTTCGAATCAATCAACGTTGTAGGACTGCTTGCCAAGGGGAGCCGTGACCTTTTCTCACGCGATGAAGGGGCTGGGCATAGTGCTCGAAGAGCCCGCGCGAGTCGTCTGCCTGACTTTCACCTAAGCGCGGAATGAAGCGCGCATGGCCCAGATGATTTATAGACAGAAAATATTTTTTGTCTATAAATTCAGGGATGACCTGCGCGCAGGCGACCACGTTAAATTGCGGGGTGCTGCGGCGCGGCCCTGGCCACTTTATATGCTGTTGCGGCTTTGTTGCGCAAAGACCGGTGAGGGATTCATCTCGTGAATCCAGCGTGGTAGCTGGCCTGCATGAGCAGACCCATCCCGCCGAGCTACAAGACCAAGAACTGGCCAGCCTACAACGAAGCGCTGAAGCAGCGTGGCTCCCTGACGATCTGGTTCGATCCAGACATGGTCTGGGTGCCGCCGCCGACCGGCAAGCGAGGCCGGCAGCCGCAATATAGCGATGCCGCGATCCAGACATGCCTGACGATGAAGGTCCTCTTCGGCATGGCGCTCCGACAGACGACCGGTTTTGTTGAAAGCCTCCTGCGCCTGGTCGACCTCGACTGGGCGGTGCCGGATTTCAGCACCTTGAGCCGGCGCCAGAAGGCCTTGGCCGTGACCATTCGCTACCGTGGCTCGCAGGGTCCGCTGAACCTGTTGATCGACAGCACCGGCATCAAAGCCGAAGGCGAAGGCGAGTGGCACGCGCGCAAGCATGGCGGCGCGAAACGCCGTCTATGGCGCAAGATCCACATCGGTGTCGACGAACAGACGCTGGAGATCCGAGCCCGCGAGATCACCGGGAGCAACGTCGGTGACGCGCCCATGCTGCCCGAACTGCTCAGCCAGATCCCGCCTGATGTGGAAATCGGCTCGGTCACTGCAGACGGAGCCTACGATACACGTAAGTGCCATGACGCCGTCGCCGACTGCGGCGCCCACGCTGTAATACCACCGCGCAAGAACGCCAGGCCTTGGAAGCCATCGACCGCGGGCGCCATTGCCCGGAACGAGGCCCTGCGCGCTTCGAAATACCTCGGCCGCGCCATCTGGCGAAAATGGACCGGCTATCACCGCCGCAGCCGCGCCGAGACGAAGATGCATTGCGTGAAGCTGCTGGGGCAGAGCCTCATGGCACGCGATTTCGATCGCCAGGTTGCAGAACTGCAGATCCGCGCCGCTGTCCTGAACGGCTACACCGCGCTCGGCATACCCGTCACAGAGCCCGTAGGATTAGTGCGTCTGGGGAAAGGGGAAGTCTGGGCTTCACGCGCTTTGCGCAACAAAGCCCCTTGGCGGGAGCAATAGGGCAAGTGCAGCCGCGCGGGCCCTGACCATCAATTGGGGCGGAGCGCTTCCGGCCGTCACCGATATCGACCTGACCAAGAAGATTTTCCGTGACCGATTCTGGGTACGCAGCTTCTTTGCGGACAACGGTGCGCGCGCCGGAGATATCGTGGAGATTACCGAAACTGCACCCTTCTGCTATCAGGTGACACTTGTGCGAGCATCGGCAGGAAGTGAGCAGAGCGTTCGGGCGCGGCAACCGTTTGCGTAGGCGTGGGCGTCTTCCAGATTCTTCTCGTGGGTATGAGGGATAAGATCAGCTCCAAATTCCGTTGGTTCTGACCTGACAATCTGAAATTTCCGGGGGCTGAGCGCCTGAAACTTCCTGCCGCAACTTCGCCAGATCGCGGGAGCATAGGCACGCTTTTCAATTCTTTGGTGAAACGACCGTGCAATTGACAGACACATTCTCGTATGAGTGACTGGCTCGGGGATTAAAGGGCCAGGTAGCGTAAGAATGTCGTTTGATACGTTTGGGGAAGAGGCGCGTGACCAGCTCGTTCTGGAGCTGTCCGTCGCTCAGAAAGTAAACTTTGCATCGTCGCAGAACGGTGTCTCCGTTCTGAAAAGTGTCGTTTTGCAGAACCTTTCAGACGTGCCGCTTGAGAATATCACTCTCGAACTGACTTGCAGTCCCGGTCTGTTCCGCCCGAAAAACTGGACGGTGGATCGGCTGGCGCCGGGGCAACGACAAAAGCTGCGCGACCTGGAAACGCCCTTGGATACGGTGATCCTGGGCGGTCTCAACGAGGCAGAGTGGGGAGAGCTGCAGTTCGTTGTGAAGCACGGCGAGACGGAGCTGCTGCACGAGCAGCGCCCGATCGAGATGCTGGCCCGAGACGAATGGGGTGGTGTGGGCGACATGGCGCATCTGCTTGCGGCCTTCGTCTCTCCCAATGACTCGGTTGTCGCTGGTGTCCTGAAGGAGGCCAGCCGACTACTGGAGGGGGCCGGACAGAGCGGTGCCATGGATGGCTACCAGACCCGAGACCCGTCCCGTGCATGGATGCTGGCCGGGGCGATCTGGTCGGCCGCGACCGGCATGGGGCTGACCTACGCGGTGCCTCCGGCAAGTTTCGAGTTACGCGGCCAGAAGGTGCGCGACCCCGGCCGCATCAAGTCTGAAGGACTGGCCACCTGTCTGGATAGTGCTCTTCTGCTGGCCGGCTGCTTCGAAGCCGCTGGTCTCAACCCCGTCGTGCTCTTCTCCGACGGGCATGCCTGGACCGGGGTATGGCTCACGGAGCGGGATTTCGGGACCATCAGCGAGCCCGACGTGATGACGGTCCGAAAGGCCATCGATGCGCGCGAGTTCGTGGTCATGGAGACCACCTTGCTGACGAAGAAACCCAGCGTCGGGTTCGAGCAGGCGGTCGATACGGCGCGCGAGCTGACATCCGAGCGCAATGAGCACAGCTTTGTCATGGCAGTCGACATCCGGCGTGCCCGCGCGGCCCGGATCCGCCCGCTTGCCAGCCACCGCTCCGAGCCGGAGGCCGATGCCGAAGATGTCGTTGCTAGCCCGGCAGCCCTGCCACGCCCGCTGGATCTGGGCCTCCTGCCGGGCGAACTGATCGAGGATGAGGCCTCAACGCCGGCGGACCGGATCGCTCGCTGGCAACGCAAGCTTCTGGACCTATCACTGCGCAACCGGCTGCTGAACTTCAAGGACAGCAAGCAGACGCTACCCTTCCTGTGCCCTGATGTCTCGGCACTGGAAGATCAGCTGGCCGACGGCAAGAAGTTCCGCGCGCTGGCGCTCAAGGACGAGGACCCTGTAGGCGCGCGCGACCTTCTGGCGAAGGAAGAGCCCAAGCTTCTTGAAGAGGTCGCGCAGGATGCCTTCGCGAAGGGCCAGATCGCGGTCCCCCTGACCCGCAAGGAAAGCGAGCGCCGGCTGCTCGAGCTGCACCGGCGCGCCAAAAGCGACATGCAGGAAGGCGGCACGAACACCCTGTTCCTGGCCGCTGGCTTCCTGCGCTGGAAGAAGTCCGAAGGCGACACGCGTAGCTACCGCGCGCCACTGCTGCTGGTGCCGGTGAAGATCTCGCGCAAGTCGGCGCAATCGGAGTTCGTGATCGAGCATCACGAGGACGACGTGCGCTTTAACACCACGCTGCTGGAGTTTCTCAAGCGGGACTTCGACCTGAAGGTGCCCGAGTTGGAGGGCGATCTTCCCCGGGACGACAGCGGTTTCGACCTGCCACGCATCTTCGAGATCATGCGCCGCAAGGTGCGCGATGTTGCTGGATTCGAGGTGGTCGAGGAGTTGGCGCTTTCGACCTTCTCCTTCGCCAAGTTCCTGATGTGGAAGGACTTGGTGGAGCGGACCGATAGCCTGCGCGAGAGCGCGCTGGTGAAGCATCTAGTGGACAACCCGACCGAGCCATTCCTGGCCGAAGGGACGCCGGGTCTGCCGGTCGCGGTCGATGTGGATCGCAGGCTGGCGCCGCGCGACCTGTTCACACCGCTGCCCGCGGATTCGTCGCAACTTGCCGCTGTTCTGGCCGCGCAGGAGGGGCATGACTTCGTCCTGATCGGGCCGCCGGGCACCGGCAAGAGCCAAACCATCGCCAATATCATCTCGCAATGCCTCGCCATGCAGAAGACCGTCCTCTTCGTGGCCGAGAAATCGGCGGCGTTGGACGTGGTGCAGCGGCGGCTCGCGTCGCATGGGCTTGGCGATGCTGTGCTGGAGCTGCATTCCAACAAGGCCGACCGGAAATCGGTGCTGTCTCAGTTGGGCCGCAGCTGGGCGCGGGCGGCCAGCGCGTCGGACGCCGACTGGATCAAGGTGACGGATGACCTGACGGTCACCCGCGAACAGCTGAACACCTATGTCACGGCGCTGCACAAGAAGGGGACGCAAGGCTTCAGTGTCTTCCAGGCGATCGGGAAGGCTGCCGGCCAAGAACAGCCGTTCAGCCTGGGCTTCGCGAACAAAGACGCGCATGATGCGGAAAGCTACATGCATCTGGGGAAGCTGGCCGAAGCCCTTGGACGGTGCCAGGAGATCATCGCGGGCCGCAAGCCGCTGCCACTGGTGCAGGCGGAGGAGTGGTCCTTTGGTTGGCAGGCGGAACTCCTGGAGCGAAGCGCGAAGCTGGGCACGGCCACCCGTGAACTGGCTGAGGCCGCCGAGGCGCTCGCGCGCCATGCCGGGCTGACCTGGGCGGGCGCTGGCGAGGCGTCTGAGGTCGCGCCGCTGGTGCTCCTGTCGTCGATCCCTGAGACGGGCGAGGATGTAAGCTGGTCGCTGACGCGGGATGTCGTCGAGATGAAGGCGCAGGCAGAGATGCTGACGGGCAAGCTTGCCGCCTACACCGCCGCAGCCGGTCGAACCTCTGCCAGCTATCCGATGGCGCGGCTGGAAAGCCTTCCGCTGGATCAGCTTGATGCCAACTGGCGACTTGCACAGACGAAGATGTGGCCTTTCTCGGTCTTTGCCAAATCCTCGGTGCGCAAGCTCCTGCAGACCTATGCGGAGGGCGGAAAGGCCGATCCCCAATCCGATATCGCCGCGCTGGCGGACGCCAAGCGCGCCCGAGCCGAGGTTGAGGCAACTCCGCTCACCGGGTGTCCGGTGGTCAAGGGCGTGGAAACGGATCCGGCACGCCTCGCTAACTGGATGGATCAGGCGCGGGCGATGAAGACGGTACTCGCCGAGATCGCGCCCACGGTCGCCGATCCGGCCCGTTGGGATCTGGCCCGCCAGAGTCTTGCCAAGCGGAACGGCGGTGACCTGCGGAACGCGATCATGCTCTTCCAGCGCAAGCATGAAAGCTGGCAGGAGCATGCCGGGGCCTTCGCGCAGACGGCGCATACCTTGCCTGAGGGGATGGCCCTGTCGGAGCTGCTCGCATCTCTGCAGGCCATTCAGGACAACAAGGAGCACCTGCAGGATTGGACCCGGTGGGTCGAAGTCCGCACGCAAGCCAGTGGCGCAGGGCTTGAGCCCCTCGTCCAAGCCGTAGAAGAAGGCCGGATCGAGGGCGATGTCGATGCAGCCTTCGCCTCGGCCTATGCGGCCTGGTGGTTGCCGCAGGCCATGGATGCGCAGCTTGAATTGCGGGGGTTCTCCCACTGGTCGCACGAGGACGCGATCAAGCGCTTCCGGGAATTGGACGACCGCGCAACGGACATGGCGGCGGGGCAGGTCTTGTCCCGCATCCAGCACGGCTTGCCAGCCCAGGATGCCGTTGCGCGTCGGTCTGAACTTGGCACGCTGCGTCATCAGCTTGGGCTGCAACGGCCCAGCATGCCGATCCGAACGCTGATCTCGGAAATGCCCGACGCCTTCACCAAGCTGGCCCCCTGCGTGCTGATGTCCCCGCTCTCGGTGGCGCAGTATCTCCCTGCGGGGCAGGCGGCTTTCGACGTGGTGATCTTCGACGAGGCGTCCCAGATCACCACCTGGGACGCGATTGGTGCGATCGCGCGGGGCAAGCAGGCGATCATCGTTGGCGACCCGAAGCAGCTTCCCCCGACGAACTTCTTCGGACGCAGCGACGCCGGTGAGGACGAACTGCCCGAGGCAGAGCGGGATCTGGCGTCCATTCTGGACGAGGTCGCCGCGGCAGGCATCCCGACGCAGCAGCTCGATTGGCACTATCGCAGCCGGGACGAGGCGCTCATCGCCTTCTCCAACTGGCATTACTACGGCGGCCGCCTCGTGACCTTCCCGTCTCCGGCGACGGCGTCGGAAGCGGTGACGCTGCATCAGGTCGATGGCGTCTATGCCCGCGGCCAGGGCCGGACCAACGAGGCCGAAGCCCGCGCCATCGTGCGCATGACGGTGCGCCGCCTGAACGAATGGCTGACTTGGCCCGAAAGTGAGCGGCTGACACTTGGTGTCATCACTTTCAACGCCGAGCAGCAGGGTCTGATCCTCGACCTTCTGGACGAGGAGCGGCGGAAGAACCCGGATCTGGAATGGTTCTTCGAGGATGCACGGGAAGAGCCGGTCATCGTCAAGAACCTGGAAAACATCCAGGGCGACGAGCGGGACGTGATGCTGTTCTCGATCACCTTCGGCCCTGACCAGGCTGGCAAGCTTTCGATGGCCTTCGGTGCTCTGAACGGAGACGGCGGCGAGAAGCGCCTGAACGTGGCGGTGACGCGCGCTCGGGCGGAGTTGCACGTATTTGCTTCGATCCGAGCCGATCAGATCGACCTGACGCGCACCAAGGCCGTGGGCGTGAGGCACCTGAAGGGCTTCCTCGATTTTGCGGCACGTGGTCCTGTCGCGCTCCCGGCGCAAGATGACGGCTCGCTCGGGCCGGTCGAGAATATCTTCGAGGCCGCGATCAAGGCGGCCATCGAGACCAAGGGATGGGAGCTGCGTCCGCAGATCGGCGTCTCGGGCTTCCGCATCGACCTGGGCGTCGTGCATCCGGATCACGCGGGCGTCTATCTTGCCGGGATCGAGTGTGACGGGGCGACCTATCACGGTTCTGCCACGGCGCGGGACCGGGACAAGGTGCGGCAAGCGGTGCTCGAAAACCTTGGCTGGACTATCTTCCGGATCTGGTCGACCGACTGGTTCCGCAATCCTGCGGCTGTGGTCGAACGCATCCACACCGCGCTGACGGAGCACCTCGAGGCGGATCGCGCCAAGCGGACCGAAGAAGACGCAGTACGCGACGCCATGCTCGCCGAAGATGCCGATGAGATCGAGGTCTCACATGAGGCCGAGGAAGCAGAGGTCGCTGAGGTCGAGCTGCCGGTCGCGGAGGTTGGCGTTGAAGGAGACATCGCACCGTCAGAGCCTGTCCGGCAGGAGGCACAGTTTGCCCGTGCAGCGCCGTCAGCTGCCAGGCCGGAGATGGGAGAAACTGGTTCGAGTGAAGCCAGCCCCGATCCCGAAAGATTCTACGATGCGGAATACATTCCCGTCCTTGAGCGCCTGATCGCGGGCGTGGTCGAGCGCGAAGGGCCCATGCCGATAGCCTTGCTGGGCAAGCGGGTCTCCGGAATGCATGGCTGGCAACGGACGGGGAGGCGGATCTCCGAGCAGATCTCCAGGGCGCTTGGCCAGGTTGAGCTGCATCCCGAGAATGGTGTCGATTTCCTTTGGGCGGTAGGAACGAAAGCCGACAGGGTTGGTTTCCGGTCGGGACAGGATCGCTCTATCCGGGATATTTCCCGCACGGAGATCGCGGAGCTTTATGATCGCCATGTTTCCGAGCTGAGCAGGAGCGAGGATCCCGTTCTCGATCTGGCGCGGTACGCGGGGATTGCCAGATTGTCAGCGGATGCGCGTTCATACCTTTCGGAGTGCATTGGATGGCGATCTATTGCCAGTGAGTGAGGAAGGGCGATCGGGTGGCCACATCATCAACGCCCATCTACGTCGAAGATTTCCAAGACTGATAGAAGTGTGCATCGGCCCCGTCGGGGCTAGGAGGTTGGGCGCGCGATGGATTTCATAGCGCCTGCCCATTTTGCCTTGCCAGCACTTGTTGCACTGGTTCTTGAGCCGCATTTGACTTGGTCATAAAGGGGGCATCGCTTAGCCGTTTGTGTAAATTCATCATTCGCTTTTCAGCTTGTCCGATAAACGTGTTGTATAGCATTGGACGAATAATGGTTCTGTCTCCATGCTTGGATGGCTCGCCTTCTTGGGGCGCAATGCTGTCGCCTAGCAGAAAGCCGGTGACACGTGTTTCTGTCGATACTAGCCCTTTCTCGCGAAGCTCCTTGATATACCCCCAAACTTGCATCTTTTCTTCTTGCCCCAGTGGAACGCCGGGCTTTTTGAGTTCCACGATTACTAGCGTGTCTACTCCATTTTGGTTATGGTCTTCATCAAAGGCAGGTCGATCATAGAAGCCAACCGTACTATCAGGGAGAACTGCAAAGTCAGGTCTCTTTCTAGATCCTTTTTCTGTGACTTTAAAAAGCTCCTTGATGACTCGAGTCATGCCTTTGTTCGAGGTGAACTCTATGCTTTCGAACTGAGGCCCGAATATCCAAAGCGCTTCTCCAAAAAGGGGCTGTAGCTCCTGGACTTCTTGCGTGTCAGTAGAAGCGGTCTTCGCCCGTATTTCCTCAATCAGCTTCAGGCGGCTTGAAACCTCATCCAAGGCTTCCTTTGCGGATTTCAATGTCCACTCTTCAAGCAAGCCATTCCATGAGTCTAGGTCGCTAGGCGTTAGATTGTGCAGCTTTTCTAGAAGGCTATATTGGGACTCGGCCATCTCAAGATTGGCCAAAACGCCCATTACTTGTTCCAGTTGCTGCTCACCAAGTGTCGGGCAACGCTCGACCAACTGAGTCAACATACCGTTCCATCGGTCTTGGCTTAGCCTCGGAAGCGCTCGAACTGTCGAGGCGTGCTTAGAAGCGATATTGGTTCGTGTCTGAGTACGCTTCGTTTTCAACAAGCTCGTGAGTTCATCGCGTATGCAATCATGGACGATCGACTTTGTTGTTTTCCACTTAGCGTTCTCTTCGCGGAATGACGACCAATCGGGCATTATTTCGGCTGGAGTCAAAAAATCCGCCTCAACCACGAACGAGTAACGTTTTGCCTCTTCCGTTCGTCCATCGATCAGTTTGTCAGAAAAGCTGTTCCATCCAGCTTCACCGACCAGACGGCGGTTCACCCACCATGCAATTCCGTGTTGTTTGCTTGTTCTGTCAGCACGCGAAGAGTCTAAGAGTCCGTCCGAGATCATATCCTTTCTTGGCAAAGCCTTCGCAGCATTGATCGAATGGACGCCCATCGCAGGAACGCCAATGCGTTCTGGTTCAGGCACTCCCAGTCCTTGGCCAGGCGGCGGCAGCGATTGAGCCATCCGATGGTCCGCTCGACCACCCATCGCCTGGGCAGGACGACGAATTTGCCGGCATCCGTCCGCTTGACGATCTCGACATTGATCTTGCGGCAAACCTTCTTCAATTCCTCCTGAAACTTCGGCCCCTGATAGCCGCTGTCGGCATAGAGTTTCAGCAAGGAAGGGTACCGGCCGAAGAG
>NZ_QLMG01000082.1 GCF_003259905.1 Salipiger aestuarii
AGCTAAGTTTCTAAGGAAAGGATTGGCCACGATGTGGCCAACCGAAGTATTTTTTCCACACATCTGGTAAGGGGCTTGGATCCGTCGCGGCGCCCCCGATGTTCAGGCGTTCAGAATGTCGCGGTGAAACCGGCCCAGCAGCAGCAGCCCCAGCGTCGTCAGCCCTAACCCCACCCCGACCACATAGGTGTGGCTGATATATTGCGGATCGTAGGACGGGTAGAACCCGCTGCGAAAGATCCCCGTGATATGCATCAACGGGTTCCACCACAGTATGTCCTGGGCCACCGGCGGCAGCGTCTCGAAGGTAAAGAACACCCCGGAGGCCAGGAACAGCGGGCGGGTGACGATCGACCAGACCTGCTTCCACACCGGGTACAGCCCCGAGATCACGCAGTTGACCAATCCCACCCCGGTCGCGATCAGGACGACCTCGCCGACGCCCGCAAGGATCGGGCCGAATTGCAGCGTGCTGCGGGTCTCGCCCAGCAGCATGATGCCGGAGAGGATCAGAAAGCCCACCATCACCTGCGTGACGGTGTTCAGGATCAGCCGCGCAAACAGCGCGTCGACCCAGGTCACCGTCGGGTATAACAGCAGCGGGCGAGAGAACCCGATGATGCTGCTCGAGGTGGCCGACAGCGTCTGGTACGACCCGAAGGGCAGAAAGCCGGTGGCATAAAACAGCGGAAAGCTGTTGCCCAGCGGGGGCGCCACGACGACCATCGAAAACACCAGCGTCAGCACGAAGATCGCGCCGAGCGGTTCGAGGACCGCCCAGACATAGCCGCCCGGCGAGGCGCCGTAGCGGGTGGACATCTCGCGCAGCATCAGCGCGGTGATCGTGCGCAGGGCGGCAAAGCGCCGCCGCTTGGCGTTGACAGGTCTCAGGGCATCTGGAACAAGGTGATCCGCCGACATGGCCCGATTTCCTTTCATCTCGGCTTGGACGCCAGTTATGTCGAAACGCGCTACGAGATCAAACGGCTTGTTCAAAGGACCGCGGCTTGCCTGACCAGGAATACCAGAATGACCGGCCGGGCGGGCAGAAACCCGCCGGAGCGGAGAGCGATACCGCGCAGCCAGCCAATCCGCGAAACGCGGCTGGCGGGCCGGGCCCGAAAGCCGGGCAGGGGCGGGGCACAGGCCAGAACGCGGACCAGAACGCAGGCCAGAATTCCGGCCAGAATGCCATGCCGAAGGCTGGCCCCAACGCGGGCCGCAATCCCGGCGGCGGGCGTGGCGGCGCAGGCCAGGCCCAGCCCGCCGTGGTCGAGGTGGCCCCCATCGCCGCCCCCACCCGCATGAAACGCCGCCACTGGGGGCTGCTTCTCAGCTTCCTGCTGGGGGTCATGCTGCCGCTTGCGGTGACGGTCTTTTACCTGACCGAAGTGGCGGTCGATCAGTATTCCTCGACCACCGGCTTCACCATCCGGAAGGAAGAAGGCGGCAGCGCCTCGGATCTGTTGGGCGGGCTTGCCAGCATCACGGGGTCGTCGACCTCATCGGATGCGGACATCCTGTATGAATACATTCAGAGCCAGGAAATCGTTCTGGCGCTGGACGCGGAACTGGATCTGCGGGGGTATTATTCGCAGCACTGGGCCGACGACCCGGCGTTCTCGCTGTGGCCCGACGCCACCATCGAGGATCTGCTGTGGTTCTGGCCCCGCGTCGTGCGCATCAGCTACAATCAGGCCACCGGGCTGATCGACCTGGAGGTGCTTGCCTTCGACGCACCGACAGCACAGAAGATTTCGCAACTGATCGTGCGCGAGAGCCAGGCGATGATCAACGATCTGAACGAAGCCGCGCGCGCCGATGCGATGCGCTATGCGCGCGTCGATCTGGAAGAATCGCTGGCCCGGCTCAAGGTGGCGCGCGAGGCGCTGACCCAGTTCCGCACCCGCACCAAGATCGTCGATCCCGCGACCGATCTTCAGGGCCGCATGGGGGTGCTGAGCAACCTTCAGCAGCAGCTCGCCGAGGCGCTGGTGCAATATGACCTTGTGCGCGGCGATGCCCGCGACGGCGATCCGCGCCTTGTGCAGGAACGCCGTCGCATCGAGGTCATCCGCGCCCGCATCGCCGAAGAGCGGCAGAACTTCGCCTCTGCCGACGGCAGCGCCGAAACCGGCGGGCTGACGGAAAGCTACCCGGACCTGATCGGTGAATTCGAAAGTCTGAGCGTCGATCAGGAATTCGCCGAGGAAACCTATCGCAACGCGCTTGCGGCACTGGATCTGGCGCGGGCCAATGCGTCGCGCCAAAGCCTGTATCTGGCGGCCTATGTGCGCCCGACCCTGGCACAAAGCGCGGAATATCCGCAGCGGGGGATGATTTCGCTGCTGACGGGGCTGTTCTTGTTCCTGACCTGGGCCGCCATCGCCCTGATCTATTACAGCATCCGCGATCGCAGGTAAGGCGCGCATGATCCGCTTTAAGAACCTTACCAAGAGCTTTCGGGTCAACGGCCAGCGGCAGATTGTCATCGACAACCTGACCGCCGAGCTGCCGTCGGGCAAATCGCTGGCGCTGCTGGGGCGCAACGGCGCGGGCAAGTCGACGCTGTTGCAACTGATCGCGGGAACCATGCAGCCCGACAGCGGCACGATCTACAGCGATGGCACGATTTCCTGGCCAGTGGGCTTTGGCGCGTCGTTCCACCGTGAACTGACTGGCGCGCAGAATGTGCGCTTTGTGGCGCGCATCTACGGGGTCGACACGGATTCGCTGCTGGCCTTCGTCGAGCAATTCGCCGATCTGGGCGCGCATTACCACATGCCGGTGCGCAGCTATTCGGCGGGGATGCGGGGGCGGCTGGTGTTCGGCACCTCGATGGGCATCCATTTCGACACCTACCTCGTGGACGAGGTCACCTCCGTGGGCGACCAGCAGTTCAAGCGCAAGAGCAAAGCGGTGTTTCTGGAGCGCATGAAGCAGTCCAGCGCCATCATGGTCAGCCACGAGATGGCGCAGGTCAAGGCGTTCTGCAATGCGGGCGTGGTGCTGGACCGCGGCCGGGTGACCTATTTCGAAGATCTCGAAGAGGCCATCGCCATGCATGAGCGGCTGCTGGCATAAGGCGCGCGCCAGACGCGGACGCAGCGGGCAGGGGGAACAGGAAGACGAGGCGGCATTCCTGACCCTTTCGACGGCGTCATCGCGTCGAGTTTTCCGTATTTTCCACGTCCCGGCCTTGTTTGCGGGCCGCCTGTCACCCCGATCCCTTGTCATTTCGGAAGCTTCAGCCAAAGGCCGCCGGACCTGCGCGGGTTACGCCGCGCGCGGGGGCGGCCGGGGGCGATCAGGGCAACCACGGGCGCGCGGCGGTGCGGCCCGGCAACCGCAATGAAACAGGTAGGGCAAGATGCGGACCACGGGCAGCAGCGGAACGGCCTCGGCCGAGGCTCTGGATGAGCTGATCGAGGGCACGGCCTTCGCGGACAGTCTGAATGGCGAGGCGGGCAATGACACGGTACATGGCGGCGCCGGCGCCGACAGGGCCTGGCTGGGCATTGGCAACGATCTTTATTCGGATACCTCGCGGAACGAGGCAGACAGCGTCTGGGGCGGGGCAGGGGACGACAGCATCGACGGCGGCGGCGGCGGCGATGTGCTTTACGGTGAAGACGGCGCCGACGAACTGTCCGGCGGAAACGGCAACGACACGCTTTGGGGCGGCGAGGGGGCGGACCTGCTGCGCGGCGGCCCTGGGGCGGATCTGATGCAGGGCGAGGCGGGAAACGACACGGTCTGGGGCGGCAATGGCACCGATCTGGCCTTTCTCGGGCTTGGCAACGATCTGTACGGCGACAGCCGCCAGGGCGGAACCTGGGGGCGCGATACGGTCTGGGGCGGGGCGGGCGACGACACCATCCGCACCGGCGGCGGCAACGATGTGGCGCAGGGCGAGGCGGGCCGGGATTCGCTGGTCGGCGGCGCGGGCAACGACACGCTGGACGGCGGGGCCGGGGCGGATGTGCTGGAAGGCGGCGGCCAGTCCGATCACCTGTCCGGCGGGGCGGGCAACGACACGGTACGCGGCGGCAATGGCACCGACAGCGCCTGGCTGGGCGATGGCAACGATCTTTATACCGATACGGGGCAGGGCGGCGCCTGGGGCCGTGACAGCGTCTGGGGCGGCAATGGCAACGACACGATCAACACCGGCGGCGGCGACGATTATGTGCGCGGCGAGGGCGGCCACGACCGGCTTGTGGGGATGGCGGGCAACGACACGTTGCGCGGTGGCGATGGCAACGACCGGCTGCTGGGCGGGTCCGGCAGCGACCGGCTTGTCGGGCAGAACGGCAATGATGTGCTGCTGGGCGAGGGCGGCAACGACCGCCTGCTGGGGGGCGCGGGCGATGACCGGCTGAACGGCGGCGCGGGCAACGATCTGCTGATCGGGGACGGTGGCAGCGATGCCTTTGTCTTTGCGCCGGGCGGCGGGTCGGACACCATCCAGGATTTCGAGACGGGCACCGATACGCTGTATCTCGACGATGGCCTGTGGGCCAACGCCCTGAGCGCGACCGACGTGGTGGACCGGTACGCCACGATGGTGCCGGGCGGGGTGGTGCTCGATTTTGGCGATGCGCAGATTCGCATCGACGGGGTCAGCGATCTGGATGACCTGGCGGCAAACATCATCCTGTTCTGAAATCTTGGCCGGATCGTTCGCGCGGGGCCGTTCGCGCGGGGCCGTTCGCATGGGGCAGGGCGCATGGGGCAGGGCGGCGGCGCCCGCCCGCGCCGCATCAGACCAGCGTGATATCGTCCGCGATGGCGGCGGTTCCGACGATGCCCTCCAGCGTGACCGAATAGCCCGGCTCGAAGGTGAACACGAGCGATCCGCTTACCACTTCGGCGAAGCTATCGACCGCCTGCGCGACGGTCAGCCCGCCGTTCCAGATTTCCTGACTGAAGGTCAGGCTGTCGATGCCCAACTGGTAATCGGTCACCAGATCGTCCCCCTCGGTCGAGGAAAACACAAAGCTGTCGGCCCCGGCGCCGCCGGTGACGGTGTCGTCGCCCCCGCCCAGCAGGATGGTGTCGTTGCCATTGCCGGCCCAGATGCGGTCGTTGCCAAACACGACCTGTTCGTCATCCTCGAAGTAATCGTTGCCGTTCCCCAGCCAGGCCCGGTCCGAGCCGTTGCTGCCCAGCACCGTGTCGTCGCCGCTGCCGCCCCACAGGCGGTCGTTCTGCCGCCCTCCGTTGAGCAGGTCGCGCCCCGCGCCGCCCAGCACGCGGTCGGCGCCGTCGCCGCCATAGAACCGGTCGTCGCCGCCGCCGCCGATGATCGTGTCGTTGCCCGCCCCGCCATACACGGTATCGGCGGCGTATTGCCCGCCCTGGGCGTTGTCGTGGAAAATGTCGTCGCCGTCGCCAAGCCAGGCGCGGTCGCGCCCGTTGCCGCCCTGGACCATGTCATCGCCCGCCCCGCCATGCAGCACGTCGTCCTGATTGCCGCCGCGCACAAGGTCGTTGCCCGCGTCGCCCCACAGCCTGTCCCGCCCGCCGCCGCCGTTCAGTGAATCGTTGCCGTTGCCGCCATGGGCCTGATCGGCGCCATAAATCCCTGCTTGCGTGTTGTCGTTGAAGATGTCCCCGCCCGCGCCCAGCCATATGATGTCGCGCCCGTTGTCGCCCCACACCACATCGACACCGTTTCCGCCCCACAGCACATCGTCCTGCGCGCCGCCGCGCAGGCGGTCGTCGCCGTTCCCGCCGCCCAGCGTGTCGCTGCCGGCCATGCCCGACAGGCTGTCGTTGCCCGCATTGCCCAGGATCAGGTTGTCCGCGCCATTGCCGATCACCGTGTCGTCGCCCGCCCCGGCGCGCAGATCCTCAAGCACGGTGCCAAGCGCGATGCCGATATTGCCGGTGCCACCCGCCACGTCGGAAAAATGGCCGGGGCGCAGGTCGATGAACATGTCGCGTGTGGCAAAGGACAAATCGACAAGATCGTGCCCGCTGACATCGTACAGGGTCAGGGCGGTGGGATCGCCAAGGTACAGGGCCATATCCGTGTGGTTTTCCGCCATCAGGGTGAAATAGGCTCCCAGATAGGTGCCAAGCGTGGAATGCTGCCCCCAGGTGGTGTTTCCGGCGCTGACGCTGGTGGCGCCGGGGGGGCCGTAGACCATCTGGATGGCAAGGATATCGGCCATCATCGGGGTCAGCAGGTCGCCGTAAGAGGCATCGACCGCGGTGTTGTCGGTCTGATCGAAATAGGACATGATCGAGACCTGCCAGCTGTCGTTGGCAAAGATCGCATCCTCGGTATAAACCGCGTTGCCATCGTAATCGCCCAGGTGCCCCAGACCCAGCGCGTGGCCAAGTTCGTGCACATAGGTCGAAAAGGCGTAGCTGTCGATCGTGCTGCCATAGGCGTCGATCCAGCTTTGAGAAATATTGACATAGGCGCTGCTGATCACCCCGGCGGTATAATAGGTGCTGCCGGAATAGGCCCCGGCGTATGCGTCGTCGAAATCGATCTGGGCGGTGAGGGTGGTTTCGACAAAGACGATGTCGGCCACGGCTTCCCAGGCATCCATCGCCCAGCGGGCCAGCTGACGGCCATCGGCGGTCAGCCCGGTGAGGTTCACGGTAATCTGGTTGCTGCGCGACGTGTCGAAGGCATGCGGCGTCCAGTATCCCGACACCAGGTATTCGGCGAATTCGTCTATGGTCGCGGTGGGAAGGGGCGGCGGCATGGTCTTCGATTCCGTTCCTTGGGGTGCGCGGGCGCGACAGTAAGGCGGGACGTTACCCGCTCGAATGCGGCATGAGAACGACAACTTGCTATCATGACGTGAAAATCCGGCTGAAATCCGTACGGCGCGGCTGTGTTGCCACGCGGGGGGATCTGTGGAAGAAACCGCCAAACGCGCAGTCAGGAGGCGATGACGTGAAACTGCTTTTTGTGGGGGCCGGCATGTCCGGCGCGGTCGCGGGTCGCCAGCTTGCCGAAGCGGGCCATGAAGTTCACATCATCGACCGGCGCGACCATGTGGGCGGCAATTGCCATACCGAACGTGACGGCGACACCGGCGTGATGGTGCATGTCTACGGGCCGCATATCTTTCACACCGATGACGAGGGCGTGTGGGACTATGTGAACCGCTTCGCGACGTTCATGCCCTACAAGAACCGGGTCAAGACCACGAGCCAGGGGGCGGTCTATTCGCTGCCCGTCAACCTGCACACGATCAACCAGTTCTATGGCAAGACCATGCGCCCGGCCGAGGCGCGCGCTTTCCTGGAAGAACAGGCCGACACCTCGATCACCGATCCCCAGACCTTCGAAGACCAGGCGCTGCGCTTTGTCGGCCCCGATCTTTATGCTGCATTCTTCAAGGGGTACACGGAAAAGCAATGGGGCTGCTCGCCGACGGATCTGCCCGCGTCGATCCTGAAACGCCTGCCGGTGCGGTTCAACTACGACGACAACTACTTCTTCCACCGCTTTCAGGGCATGCCCGAACACGGCTATACCGCGCTGGTGGAACAGATGCTGGATCACCCGGGCATCACTGTGCAACTGGGCACCGATTATACCCCCGGCATGGCGGATGCCTATGACCATGTGTTCTATGCCGGGCCGCTGGACGGATATTTCGACTACAAGCTGGGCCGCCTTGGCTATCGCACGCTGGATTTCGAGAAATTCACCGAAGACGGCGATTATCAGGGCTGCGCCGTGATGAACTATGGCGATCGCGATGTGCCCTACACCCGCATCACCGAGCACAAGCATTTCAGCCCTTGGGAAAGCCACGAGGGCAGCGTGTGCTACCGCGAATTTTCCCGCGCGGCAGAGCCGGACGACATCCCCTATTATCCGATCCGCATGGTCGACGAAAAGGCGCTGCTGGCCGATTATGTGGCTCTGGCCGAACAGGCGCAGGGCGTCACCTTCGTGGGGCGGCTTGGCACCTATCGCTACCTCGATATGGATGTGACCATCCGCGAGGCGCTGGACGTGGCTGATGCGTTCCTTGCCGCCCAGACCGAGGGCCGGGCCATGCCCGCCTTCGCGGTCTCGCCGCTGTAGACGCCATGTCCGGGGAGCCTCTTCTCGGACCCGAGGGCAGCGATCCGCTGGTATCGGTCATCGTGCCGGTGTTCAACGCAGGGCCGGTGCTGGAACGGGCCGTCGCCTCGGTTCTGGCGCAGGAGCTGGGCGACTGGGAACTGCTGCTGATCGACGATGGGTCGACCGACACCAGCGCCGCGGTGATCGAGACGCTTGCCGCGCGCGACCCGCGCATCCGCGGGCTGTCGCAGGGCCGCAACAGCGGCGCGGCGGCGGCGCGCAACGCCGGGCTGGACGCGGCGCGCGGGCGCTATATCGCCTTTCTGGATGCGGATGACGTCTGGTTGCCGCAAAAGCTGCGGCTGCAACTGGCCTATATGACTGCGCAGGGCGCGGCGTTCAGCTACACCGGGTTCTGGCGGATGAACGGGGCAGGGCAGTTCCGCGTTCGCGTGCCCGCGCGCGTCGATCATCGCACGCTGCTGCGCCACAACGTCATCGGCTGCCTGACCGCGATCTATGATCGTTCGGTTCTGGGGGCGGTGCCGATGCCGGAATTTGCCCGCTCGCATGATTACGCGCTCTGGCTCGACATCCTGTCGCGCATTGAGTTTGCCGCCGGGCTGGACGAACCGCTGGCGCTGTATTTCCGCACCAAGGGGTCGCTGACTTCAAGCCGGCTGAAATCGCTTGCCGGCACATGGGAAGTTTACCGGGCCCACCAGAAGTTATCGCGCAGCGCCTCCGCCGGCAAACTCGCGGGGCACGTGTTCGGCCGATATCGCAAACGGCACTGAGCATGGAGGGGGGCGTTGCGTTATCGCCCTTGTCGATGCGATCTTTTGTACGAGGCGGACTTGCCATGCCACGCCGCGGCCCGTTCAAAGGCCATCGCTAACCAAAGGATTTGATCCTGCTTGCTATGCGCTGGTATTGTCGCTTTTTCCTGTCGTATCGCGATGTGCGCTCTATTGGTTGAGCGTGCGGTCATCCTCGACGCGGCCACCGTCTATCGCTGGGTTCAGAAATTCGGCCCCGAGATCCGAAAGCGCGCCAATGGCCGCCATCGCGGTTGGCGCGGGCTTCAATGGCATGTGGACAGGCGCTGGTGCCACTTGTGGCGTGCAATCGACCAATGGGGCCAACGCGTCGATTTCCGGCTCACGGAGCGGCGTACAGCCAATGCCGCAAGGGCTTTCATGCGACAGGGCTCTGAGACTGTTGGCGCCTGACATCCGCTGACGATTGTTACGGGCAAAGCGCATAGCTCTGCCAGAGTCATCGGGGAATGGAACGCGCGATCCGGTCCGCAAGACGCAATCCGGCACATGACGAAGACCCACCCGAACAATCGGACCGAGGGCGCCCCGCGCCGTTCGAACCATTTGCGGCAGAACTCCAGGACCGCCATTTCCGGGTTGCGCGGCGTGTCGCTGGCTCAGGCGCGCCATTCC
>NZ_QLMG01000083.1 GCF_003259905.1 Salipiger aestuarii
GCACATCAAAGAACAATCCCGGCTCAGCCTGGGCGGATTGATGCACCGGACCGGCATCTCCGTTGTCAGAGCGCGCAAACACAAGCTGACGACCGACAACGGCCACAGGTTCAACATCGCCCCGAAGCGGTTGGATCGCCACTTCACCGCGGATCAGCCAAACCGGAAATGGACGGGCGACATCAGCCATGTCTGGACGCGTGAAGGCTGGCTATATCTAGCCGTGATCCTGGACTTGCATTCACTGCGCGTCATTGGCTGGGCTGTCAGCAATCGGATGAAACGCGACCTTGCAATCAGCGCTTTGAAGATGGCCATCACATTCAGCGCGCCACCAACGGCAGCATTCATCACACGGATCGCGGGTCGCGACACTGTTCCCATGATTACCGGAAAATCCTGCGCCAAAATGGGTTCAGCGCATCCATGAGCGGCAAAGGTGATTGCCCTGATAATGTGGCGGTCGAGACGGTCTTCAAAACCATCAAGGCCGAACTGATCTGGCGGCATCCCCGGGAGACACGGCGGAAAGCTGAAATGGCAGTCTTCGAATACATCAATGGCTTTTGCAATCCGCGCCGCCGCCACTCAGCTTCAGGCTGGAAAGGCCCTGACGCCTTCGAACGAAAAGCGGCTTGAGCGAGCACTTGGGGCGGCACGAAGGCGCGACAGGTTCAGTCCTGACAGATCTAAAAACGGGCGCGTCGCGCTCGACCTCGAACTCTTGTCGGAAATCATCTGCACTTCGACTTCTTCGGCATTCGGGAAGGTTTCGAAGAAGGCGAAACCGACGCGGTCGATGGCAGTCGGGTCGGTGCAGGACAGCAGGTATTCCGCGTGGAACTCTGCATGTGCCGCGCCTTCCTCATCGGCGTGTTCATCTTCCGTATGGTCCGCGCGGTGCTCGTGATGCTCGTCCATCAGGTCCGCGCTTGCTTCGACGACCGTGCAATCCGCTGCGGCTGGCGGAACGAAAAGCGACAGCGGGTCCGACAATGTCTTGATCGCGGCGTCCAGCTTGGCGCGGTCTTCTGCCGTCGCTGCCTCGTATTCGAAGCCGGCGATATCGGGACCGGGGGCCTCCAGGTCCATCGTGACCTGCGTTCCCTCGATGGCGATATCGAGCGCGGAGTGCCCGTGTTCATGGGCGCCAAGATCCCGTGTTTCCTGTGCAAACAGCGCAGAAGGCAGCAGCACGGCGATGATCAGGGGGGCTTTGTCAGTTTGTGTTCTCTGTATTTTGAGTCCGGTCAGGGGCTGGTCATGATGCGGATGTGCGCAGGCTGCCCGCGATGCTGAGCGCTGCAAAGATCAGGGCCGCAACGCAGACAATGGACGGTCCCGCCGGTGTGTCGAAGATATAGGCGGCCCGGAGTCCGATCAGCGCCGCGACACTGCCGATGCCCGCGGCGACCAGGGCCATGCTTTCGGGCGTGCGGCTGAGCGGTCTCGCGGCAGCGGCAGGGATGATCAGCATCGCGGCGATAAGCAACACACCCACAACCTTGATCGCGACAGCGACAGTGATCGCCAGCGCCAGCGTCAGAACCAGTTGTTCCCGTCGGGGGTCGATCCCGCTGGCATAGGCAAGATCCTCGTTCAGCGTCGCGGTCAGAAGGGCCGACCAGCGCCATCCGATGAGCGCGACAACCAGAGCGGCCCCGCCCCAGATCACCAGCAGATCCATGCGCGACACGGCAAGGATATCGCCGAAGAGATAGGCCATGAGGTCGATCCTGATGCCCGACAGGAACGACACCGCGACCAACCCGAAGGCCAGCGCCGAATGGGCGAGCACCCCCAGCAACGTGTCCATCGCGTAGCCGCGCCCCGTGAGCAGGTTCACCGTCAGCGCCATCAGAAGCGCTATCGCCATGGCCCCCGCAAAGACCGAAATCGACAGGGCCAGCGACAGGGCGATACCGAGGATCGCGGCATGGGCCGTCGCGTCGCCGAAATAGGCCATGCGCCGCCAGACAACGAAGCAGCCCAGAGGGGCCACCGCAAGTGCCACACCGATCCCGGCCAGCGTGGCGCGCATCATGAAATCATCCAGCATCATTCGGCGGCTTCCGTGTGGTCATGTCCATGATCGTGGTCGTGACGATAGAGCGCCAGTGCGCCCATCGTGCCCGACCCGAAGAGCGCGCGGTATTCCGGGGCCGAAGCCACAACCTCGGGCGTGCCTTCGCAGCAGACATGGCCGTTTAGGCAGATCACCCGGTCCGATGCGCTCATGACCACATGCAATTCGTGGCTGATCATCAGAACGGCGCATCCGGTATCGCGCCGCACGGACTCGATCTGGCGATAAAAGGCGGCAGAGCCGGGCTGGTCCAGCCCTTGCGTTGCTTCGTCCAGCAACAAAAGGTGCGGCTTGCCGATCAAGGCGCGTGCCAAGAGCACCCGCTGGAACTGACCTCCGGAAAGCCGCGACATCTGTGATTTGGAGAGGTCCGGCACGCCGGCTTGGGTCAATGCGTCGCCGATGGCTTCGGGAGCGACCCCACGGGGCAGCGCCAGGAACCGCGCGACCGTCATCGGCAGTGTCGGGTCGATGTGCAGCCTTTGCGGCACATAGCCCAATCGTACATCCGATCCGCGCGTCACCCGTCCCCGCGCGGGTTTGACCGCTCCGATGATGGTGCGCAGCAGGCTGGTCTTGCCCGAGCCGTTCGGTCCGACGATGGTAACGATTTCTCCCGGATCGACGCTGAGCGATACATGTGACAGGACGGTTTTCGCGCCATAGCTGATGCTCACGTTCTCGACACAAACGAGGCTCATGCGCGGACGTCCCCGGCGGCCTTTTCCGCGCAGGTCGGACAAACCCCTTCGGCTTCGACCACAGTACGCTCGATTCTGAACCCGGTCGCGCGGGCGGCAGCGCCCAAGGCCCCCCGCGCCGGGGCCGATTGCGCCTCGGCCACGGACTCGCACAGGCGGCAAATCATGAAGGCGGGCGCATGGTTTTCGCCGGGATGGGCGCAGGCAATGAAGGCATTGAGCCGCTCGACCCTGTGCGCCAGACCATTGCTTACAAGAAAGTCGAGCGCGCGGTAAGCGACAGGCGGCTGCGATCCGAACCCTTCTTCGCGCAATCGGTCGAGAATGACATAGGCGCCGAGCGCGCGGTGCTCCTGCAACAGGATCTCCAGCACCTTGCGGCGCACGGGTGTAAACCGAAGCCCCCCGCCGGTGCAGCGCGCTTCGGCGGCGGACAGCCCATCCACGACGCAGGCGGCGTGGTTGTGGCGCGCGAAGCCGACCGGCGTTGCTGCGTCTTCTGGAACGATGGGAGAGCCACTTGTCATGTTATCACGTTTCCACTAATGCAGATGAAATGTTATAAGATCACATGGAGAGCCCAATGTCCAGAATGCACCTGCCCCTCTCGGTCGTCACCGCCCTGATGGGAGGGGCCGCGCTCGCCGAGGTGCCGCGTGTCGCCGTCGATATCGCACCGGTCCATTCGCTGGTGGCGCGTGTGATGGAGGGTGTCGGCTCGCCGTACCTGATTGTCCAGTCCGGTGCCAGCCCGCATGAATATTCGCTCCGCCCCTCCGAGGCGACGGCGTTACAGGAGGCCGATGTGGTGTTCTGGGTCAGCCCCGAACTGACGCCCTGGCTGGGCGATGCGATTGAGACACTGGCGACGAATGCTTCGGTATCAGAGTTGCTGGAAGCCGACGGGACAATCGAGCTTGAGTTTAGGGAAGGTGCGCTGTTTGAAGCGCATGAGCATGGCGAGAACGAGCACGGCGAGAACGGGCACGAAGAGCACGCAGATGATGATGAACACGCCGAACACGATGCTCATGAAGGCCACGATCATGGCGGACATGATCCCCATGCCTGGCTGTCACCGCAGAACGCCGCGACCTGGCTCAACGTGATCGCCGGCCAGCTTTCCGCGGCGGACCCGGAAAATGCCGGAGCCTATTTCGCCAATGCAGCCGCCGGGCAGGAAGAAATCGACGCGCTGATCGGCGAGGTCACTGCCGTGCTGGAACCTGTGCGGGGCGGGCAGTTCATCGTCTTCCACGATGCCTACCAATACTTTGAGAATGCTTTCGATTTTCCGGCCTCGGGTGCCATATCGATCAGCGACGCTTCCGACCCGAGCCCGGCGCGGATCTCCGAAATCCAGCACAGGATCTCAGGCGAAGGCATCACTTGTGTCATGTCGGAACCGCAGTTCAATCGGGGAATCGTCGCGGCCGTGCTCGACGGGATGGAGGCAGATACGGCAGTTCTCGATCCTCTGGGGTCCGATCTCGAGCCCGGTCCGACGCTTTATCCCCAGCTCATCCGTAATCTCGCTTCAACCCTTGCGGAATGTCTGTGACACCGACACGGGCGCAAACGTCAGCGATGAAGCCTGATGGTCGGTAGGTGGCCGCAACTGACAGGTCCCGCCATCGTCTTGTGGGAGATGCGTCCCGGCAAGAATGCAGGGGCACATCCCCACATCTTCGTGGACGCCCGAACCGGTTTGCTGGTCAACGAGCGCGGTCAACTCGACGTGCTGAGGGTTTCCTGGACCTGCGGCGCTTTCACGACATTGTTTCTCTTCGATGTCCTCGATCTCGACACAGGGACGGCACCGCCAGCTTCGCAGTCTGCCCCTGCAAAGGCGCGATTTTCGTGTTGGCCTTCGCTGCCGACTTCGACGCCGTCTGCATCGGGGCTGTTGCGGGCATCACGGTGGGTTCGGGGGCAGCGGCATCTGGCCTTTTGCTTGCCGGGCCGGGGGTGGCGGCACGCAGTCCGGACAAGCCGGGCGCGGGCGACGGTCACGGGGTTCAGGCACTCTTGGCGGCTGTTCATGTAATGGGCGGGGTGCTGATCGCGATCCTCAGCATCGGCATGCTGCTGCCCATGCCGGCTATGATTGGCACTTTTCGCGTCATAAATGTTATGTCATAACGTATCAAAATGATTTCGCCCTTGGGTTGACCCTGAAATGACCTTTGCCGCTTCGCCGACCGATATCCGCCTGCCTGTGACGTTGCTGACGGGGTTTCTCGGCGCGGGAAAAACCACGCTTCTGAATTCGGTTCTGCGCGCGAAAGCCGAACCCGGGATTGCCGTCATCGTGAGCGAGTTTGGCGAGGCCGGGCTGGACCACGACCTGGTCGAGGCGGTGGACGAGAAAATCGTCCTGATGCAGTCGGGATGTCTGTGCTGTTCGGTTCGTGCCGATCTGGCACGCACGATGTGCTGCGCCGCTGGCTCGCCGGGGCCACGTTGCCGTGGTCACCCGCATCCTGCCGCCGTATCTGGTTTGCAGCACTCGCAAGGGGTGACGGTGAGGCGGCGGCAATCGTGCGCCTTGAGCATGCGCAGCGAAAGACACTCTCCCGCGACCGGCTCACGCAATCGCGTCCTGCGAATCCCTGATCAGCACCGAAAGGAAAGAACATGAACCGTCCCGGACTATCCCCCGGATTAGCCCCCAGTCTATCCACTGCCCTGCTTGGCGCCCTCGCGGCAATGGCCACGCCGGCCTTTGCCGACGACGAAGCCGTTGCCTGGCGTCTGTTCGTGGCGGACCACACGTCCCCGACCGTTTCGGCCATTGGCCTCGATGACCCGGAAGAACGCTGGACGTTCGATCTGGCCGGACCGGCAAAGCTTTATTCGACGGCGGATCAGGCTCTGGTCATCGCCGTGCAATCGGACAACGAACAGGTCGATTTTCTGCAAAGCGGACTGGCCATTGCCAGGCATGGCGACCATGCAGATATCGAGCTGTCCGAGCCGGGCCATCTCGGCATGATCGAGGGGCCGCGCCCGTTTCATGTCGTCAATCATAGCGGTTCGGTTGCGATCACCTTCGACAGGGGCGGCTACGCATCCATTCTCGAAGAGAGCGCGGTTCTGGAAGGCGACATTGCGGAACAGAAGGTCCCGATGAACGTCGCGCATCATGGTTTTGTGGCAGATATGGGCGACTATTTCGTCAGCTCCATCGCGACAGAGGAGCCGATGGAAGAAGGCAAGGCGCCGCCTCGCATCGGTATCGGAAGTTTTGCCGCCGACGGCACCCCAATGGGCGAGGTGCACATTTGCACTGACCTGCATGGCGAGGCGTTCTCGGGCAGTTTCCTGCTGGCAGGATGCAAGGAGGGGGTCATCGCGCATGACACGACGGGTGGGCCGGATGCGTTCACAATGCTGCCCTACCCCGATAACTTCCCCGAGGACAGCACAGGTTTCCTGCTGGGCGCGAAGGCGATGCAGATCTTTCTGGGCGACTATGACGGAACCTCTGTCGTGATCGTCGATCCCGTGACGGAACCATATTTCACCCGCGTCGAGGTGCCCTTTCGCGAGGTCGATTTCATCCTCGATCCTGTCGATCCGCGAATGGCCTATATCTTTACCGAAGACGGATCGCTTCATCGGCTGAACATGTTGTCGGCCGAGATCGAGCAGAGCGCGCAGATCACCCAGCCTTATTCGATGGACGGCCATTGGCGCGACCCGCGGCCCCGGATGACCCTGGCGGATGACCGGCTGATCCTAACCGATCCGCTGGAGGCAACGCTGCGTGTCATCGACACGCAAGACCTGGCCGAGATCGAAACCATCGCAGTCGAAGGCATTCCGTACAACGTGATCGCGGTGGGCGGCAGCGGCCTCACACACTGACGGCCAGTCCGGCGCGCGACCCTTCGCAGGCGCGTGCCGGTAACTCTTTGCCGATGAGTCGTTTCAATGGGCATGGGGCGCGACACCGGCAAGAGCGTGTTAGCCGCTTGGCGTAGGGTGTTGCACTCTCCCGCATATGACCCCCAGTTGGGACGCTCATCGAGAACATTGTTCTGCATCTCGGAGATGCGCCATGAGCAATATGGAGTTCGTCAATGCAATGGGCTTATTTTGGTGAACAAGTCGCAGAGACTTGAGGTTTTGCCTGCCTGCCTGCGTGCCTGCCTGGCGTCGGCAATGTTGCACAAAAGAGGCGCAGACGTGGGTCCGGGCTTTCCCGCCTGAACTCTGGCGACGGCTTTGATCTCGGCCCTTCCGAGGAGCGAGACGGTGTTCATGATGGCGATGCGGATGTGGATTTCGGCGGTCTGGTGGACGGCGACCCGTGACATGATCGTTTCGCCGAAGAGCTACGGGCAATGCATTCTGGCCTTGATGCGACTTCGAACATGAGAGCGGGCCGACGTCTTCCAGAGCGTCCTGCCCAAAGGTGCGCGCGACCCTCAGGTGCGGCTCCTGTCACAAAACAGATGGTCCGCCCCGAGAATGACGCGCACCGAAGAGAATTCGGCCATCGGGAGGGCGATTTTATGCTGTTCAAGCAATCGCCTGGCCAGGCACGTCACCTCTCTGGTCGAACGTGTCAGCCGCTTCACCGTGCTGCTGAAGAACGCGAATACCCACCTGCATGAGTTTGATCTGAACTGGACAGGAAGTCCCGAGAGGTTGAGGAAAAATGGTTTGACGGTTGCGAGAGAAATCACGGAAGCCGATCGCGTGTCTTTTGAGGACGTTAGGGATTATGCTGGGAAACGCCTTAGAATCAACAACATAGAAGTTGCATCAGGGCCGATGTGGCGCTATAATATGTTCGACTAGCGAGGCGCCTGATGAGCGAACAGGAGACAATTCAACAGCTTGCGGGCAGGGTGACTCCGAGCCTTGTTTCTGCTCGCCATGTCAACGGGTCAAGCTTCATACACTTGCCGGTAGTTTACCCTAGCGGCTCTTTCGTGACTGTTTGCCTTAGTTCAGCCATTGGAGGAATACGCGTAAGTGACGCCGGTTTCGCGTATCGCGAAATTGAGAGTTTTGGTGCGGGTAGGTCTTTCGGAAGGCACGCAAAATCGGTCGCTGAAATGTTTGATGTTGAGGCGGGGCGAAGGGCCATCTTCGCAGACGTTCCTAGACACGATGTTGAGAGAGCGATTTTTGATATTAGCGCCGCGTCACGACTTGTAGTTGAGCGCGTCATGGATCGGATAAACGAGGACGGCGATGTCAGCGTTTCTGATGCTCTGCGAGAGCGGCTAGACAAGATATTCCCTGCCAATGTCTGGTTTGAAGACAAGATAGACGGCGCATCGTCAACAGAATGGGATGTTACGGCCATCGCCAAAGTCGGCGGAGGCGTTGCCGTCTTCCAAGCTGTGTCAAAATATCCTGTTTCCGTTTACAAAGCGAGTACGGCTTTCCATGACCTAGCCGCACTAGAAAAGCCGCCAGCACTTGTTGCAGTCGTAGCTAGCAAGAAAGATCTCGGTTCAAGTTTGCCTCTCCTGTCTCAAGCGGCGCGGGTCATTGAAATTGACCAAGCTGACGAAGTTTACAAAAGGGCTGCGTCCTGATGTTGTCTTTGTCCAAGGCTCGCAAAGAAGGAAAATTACAAGAGTTCATCGCTCAAGAAGAGGCCAGAGGTGTCGGGCCTATCAGCGAGGCGGAGTTTGACGCTACCGCCTCTGTCGTTATCAGAACGCCGCAATCAGCCGATCAAACATCCGATTCACCTCGCCGCGATGGTTCGCGCGGAAAGTGAATTCATCCAGATACTTGCGCATATGCTGCTGACTGATCGAAACGTGAGTGCCACGGATCGAGTGCTTGAAGTGACGCCAGAAGCTTTCGACGTGGTTTGTGTGGTGCATCGTATCGGTCTCGGCGTCGTAAATCGCCCACTGCTTAGCCCCATGCTTGACGGCGACGTGGGTGTAGCCTTCGCCTTTAAGTAAGCTGTAGCTGTAGAGTTCGTCAGTCGAAACGGTGGCGCCCGCCTCAA
>NZ_QLMG01000084.1 GCF_003259905.1 Salipiger aestuarii
GAAGCCGGGGCGCGCCTCTTCACCTTCACTCGGCTTGACCCGTCGCAATGGAAATCGGCCCGGACCACCAACGCCATCGAACGCCTGAACGGGGAGTTCCGCCGTCGCATCAAGACCCAAACCGTGCTGCCCTGCGCCGAAACCGTGCCGATGCTGCTCTGGGCGCTGCTCGCCTCAGGCCAGATCCAGATGCGAAAGGTCGATGGCTGGGAAACCCTCTCTCAGCCCATCGAACCGATGCCTCTTGACCTCGCCGCCTGAAAAAACGAGCCTTCAAATGCCCGGAGCACGCCGACAGGGAATTTCCACAGCATTTGCGACACGACCCTCGCCACGTGTGAGCAGCACGCGTTTCCAGAAGGTTTCGCGGGCGATCACAATATCATCGGGTGTGCGCGCAGTACGTTGCTCCAGAAGAGCGAAACGGAAATGCTCGCGGCAATAACCAACGCCTTCATCTCGTACAAGGCGTGTGAGTTCGGCGTTTCCGCCGTGTCCCGTCTCGATATACTGCCGCCAGCGCGACCAGATACCAAGATCGGCATACGCCGAGCCAACGTAGCGCCTACCCGTGTGGATGTCGGTAATAAGGTAAACGCCCTTAATGTTTTCCATCGCAGCGCGCCAATCAAGACGCTCGTTGCGGATTAGCGTTTCTAGTTCCTCAAAGGATAGATCGGCATCGTCAAACCCTGGGAAGTTACGCCCTGAATACGGCTCGCTCAGGATTTCGTGTACTTCAAATGCTGCGTGGTGCCGCTCCATGACGGGGCGCGTTGTGCGGTCGCGGTAGGGGTAGAAAAGCTTTAGTCGACCAATCATGTTGGCACGTATATCGCTCAGCTCGACCTCGTATCGATCCGCATGGCGTGCAAGGACGCGGTAGACCCCGCCGAACAGCCAAGTGTCCTGCTCATGGTAAAACTGCATGAGCGAGAAGATTAGTGGGCGGTTGAAGTCATCGCGGCCAGGTCTGTATTCCTGCCATTCCTGCCACTCGCGACGATCCCGTGCGAATACCTCCAGCGGCTGGCTGTGTTGGTTCCAGCGGGCAAAGTGAATTTTGTACTCGCCGAGGTTCTCAATCGGCCAGATGTCTTGAAACAAAATTGGCATGGATCAATGTTGCCCTATTCGCAAGGCGAAAGCTACCAAGAGCTTGAATGAGTGATCTTTTCTTTGTGGGAAAGGGTGTGGCGCGACCCTACGGGCCGGGCTGTCGTGAACCGAGCCTGTAGTCTCGGCCTGAAGGCATTCATCCCTTGCGCGATCTAAAGCCAGCCGTGAAGTGAACGGCTGACACTTCTTTCCTTTTGTTGGGGCTTGCAGCCCCTGACCATCAAGACCCAAGCGCCCTTTGGGGCGCGCGTTGGCGCGTATCCCCGTCCTTCCTCCCTTTGGTCGTGCAGGGCGGGTGATCCCCCTCGCGCCTTCGCGGATCATTGACGGCCATCCCCCCGCTCATTGGCGCGAGGCCTAGTCCAGTTGCATGCGCAACTGACTATCCAATGAAGGGAAAAGACCAATGAAGAAGAACGTTTATCAGAAAGTGACAGACAAGATCATCGCTGATCTGGAGCAAGGCGAGCTGAGCTGGCTGAAGCCATGGAGCAACGGAAACCTTGAGGGAAAGATTACCAAACCGCTACGGCATAACGGAATGCCCTATAACGGGATCAATATTTTGATGCTGTGGGGCGCGAGCGTTGAGGCAGGCTATCTTTCCTCATACTGGATGACATTCCGCCAAGCGAAGGAGCTGGGCGCGCATGTGAAAAAGGGCGAGTGCGGCAATCTAGTTGTTTACGCCAATACCATTACCAAGACCGAGGAAGGCGAGAACGGGCAGGATGAAGAGCGCAAGATTCCGTTCATGAAAGGCTATAGCGTTTTCAACGTGGAGCAGATCGAAGGCTTGCCCGAGCATTACTATACCAAGCCGGAAGCCATGATTGATCCTGCTTTGCGGATCGATCACGCAGAAGAATTTTTCAATCGCACCCGCGCCGACATTCGCCACGGTGGCAACCGCGCCTATTACAGTTGCGGCGGTGATCATGTGCAGATGCCATATTTTGAAACTTTCCGCAGCCCCGAGGCATATTATGCAACTTTGGCGCACGAGCTAACCCACTGGACGAAGCACAAGAGCCGCCTTGACAGAGAATCCGGACGCAAGAAATGGGGTGATGAAGGTTATGCCCGCGAAGAATTGGTTGCCGAGCTTGGCGCGGCTTTCCTTTGCGCTGATCTGGAGTTGATGCCCGAGCCTGGCATTGATCACGCCGCCTACATCCAAAGCTGGCTAAAGGTCTTGAAGGAAGACAAGCGAGCGATTTTTAGCGCCGCCGCCCACGCGCAACGTGCCGCCGACTTCTTGCACGGATGCCAGCCTGTGATCGAGGAAGAGGACAAAGAGGGAGTCGCTGCATAAGGCGGCTCCAAACAGCACAAAAATTTCGCGGCTGGCCATCGGGCCAGCCGCTCTGCGTCCTATCGGACGGGAAGTTGAAGGTTGCCTGCAATGTAGCTTTCTGCCGCCTCGTAGTGCCAATTGGTCCTGCGGGGTGTATCGTACCTAACTGTGTCGCATTCAGGGCAGTCTGGTTGCTCTATCGATCTGAAAAGAACAATCCGTTGTCCGCGATGACCTGCGCTCAACTGGCGGAAAATTGGCAAGTAATCTTTGCTACCGAAGAATAATATGGGTTCGTCTGAATCGGGCGGCAGCATAGAAAAATCTTCGTAGCGATCCGCTTTTCGTCGCCGCTTGAAACCCTCTGCCTGTCCCGAGAATGTGATGTCATAGTCCGGTAGCAGAAAATCCGAGCAGACCAGCCCCCAGCCAGCAGAGAGGACATAAAGTTTTTCTCGCCCGACATGTTTCAGCAACGCTCCATACACGGAAGGCCGATAAAGGGAACCTGCCTCCAAGAGGTTGGGCGGCGGCTCTGCTTCACCACGATTGATCTTCAGCAACAGATCACGCCAAGTCGTATCGTCGTTACACTGATCATCTGGCTTCGCGTAAAATGCCCCGTCATCAGGTGCGAGTTCTGGATGCGCCACGAAGCGAACGGGGCTGCCATCCGGCGCACTGAGGCTTCCTGCATTTGCTTGCTTAGAGCCAGCACACTGAATGACAACAATCATTTGCGCGTTCCCATCTGTTCGACACGTCGCTCCAGAACATCAAGAAAACGTGGGTCGTAGGCCTCATCGACATGGTTGGAATTCCAGAGGCCAGACTTACGAACGCGCTCGCGATTACAATAATTGCCGAGCCAGGAATCTGACGGAGGATCGATAGGTTCGTTTCGCCAATTGCTGAGAAGGGCTATGGAACCGCGCTCGATGACACCGCGCTCGCTTTCTGCGCCAGCGTCATCGCCAACGTCCAGCCACAGAAAAGGCATAGCCCCGATCACGCCGCTGACCACCTGTTCGATAGGTTGCTCTGCAAGACGTATCTCGCGCGGAGCGGTTGATTGGCGATTATCCCAACTCTCTGACTGCAGTTCGTCACGATCAAGAAGCGCCGTGCCGACGATCAACCGGAAGATCGACCCGCGATGATTGCCTCCACCAGATCGCGCAACGCCCTTATGCTGCGAAAGCCGTTTCCAAAGGGTTGTACGGGAGCCTGCTTTTAGCGCGTGCGTGCCAATGCGCACCACGCGTGACTCGCCACTGGAATGGGCCCTCATTTCCCCGTCTTCAAAGAAGAAGTAGACCCCACGCTGCGGCCAATCCATTCTCCCGTGGCAATCTTGAAGTAAACGCTTCCCACGGGTGCGCGCGTCGAGTTCGGCCATAAGCTCATAAAAACGGTGTAAATCTGCAAGCCTGCTAGTCATAGGCACTATGGTAGCGCAGGCACTTTGGTAGAAGCTACCAAGAATCCAGTGAGCCCCCGATCTACCCACAAGACAATAATCGCGGCCAGCCTGACGACTGGCCGCGTTAGTTAGAACTTAGGCATGCGAGCCGCCAGTTCATCTTCGATATTACGCATGCTCAGAAGAGCATCGCAGCGTTCATGGCTTCCGCGCGGAGCGACGGCAAAAGCGTTGAAGGCTTCTGTTAGAAGTCCGTGCAGTTCTGCCGTGCTACGGGATGCCGCTTCAAATCGCGAGACGAGTTTCATCGTATCCTCCTTTGTTTCAAGGAGACCCCGAACCGCTCAGGGCCTTTCGGCCTGGACACACACAATCATTGGCCAGTGAAGGCCTGATGGGTCGGGAGACGCACTTGGAGCGATGGAGCGATGCGCGTGAAGCGCGACGTCATCGGATAGAAGGGGATCAACGCGAAGGCGTACTGATGCAAAACTCTGGCAGGAGGCTTTGAATTCCTTTGCCCGCCCGTGCCAAATGCCAGCGGCGCTTTGTCTCATCAAATGCGGATTATCTCGGGGTGAACGCGCATCGGCACGCTCTGACGAACGCGGCTTGCTCAGGCTAGGCTGCTAATTTCTCTGCTGGTCTCACGCCTTTGCCTCGAAGTGGCTTGCACTGATTGCCCCCAAATCCCTGGCCGAATGCGGCTCATTCTTCAATGTCCTGCCCGCTCCACCTGGCTTTGCCAGCCGTGTTGAACATGAACCCTAATCCTTTGCCTTCGGCGCGTCGGGAGGGCGTTAGCAAGCCAACTTGAAGCAAAGGAGAAAACCATGGCACGCGAAAACACCAACCAAAACTTGAGCCTGAACGCGCCCGACTACATGGCGTGGCACGTCACCCAAAGAGCCGAGAAATCCTTCTGGAACAAAGTCGGAGCGGCCTGGAAGCACAAGGACGGGCGCGGCTACACCCTCCAGCTCGAAACCTGCCCGATCAATGGCCGCATCGTCCTGCGCCTTCCGCTGGAAGATGCCCCCGAAACCACAAACGACGCGGGGCGCTCATGAGCGCCCCCATCGAACCACAAGAACACCACGTCGATCCTTCGCGCCTGGCTTCTGGGACATGGTGCCATACGCGAAACCGACAGATCGGAGAAGGCGATATCGCGGCCTCCTACAGCGCCGACAAAATCGCCCAAGGAAAGATCAGGAAACCCTTTTCTTGGGAGAATGGCCTCTGGGTATGCACAGGAACTCACTATCAGAGCAACGGCAAATCTGCCGAAGCATATCGCCTCGTGCCTGAGCGCTTCTTTAATGGCGAACTTACGTGACCTGCAACGAAGTCGCGATACTGCCCTTTGAACAGCGTATCAAGCCCGAAGGGTTCTACCACGGCATGCGTGTTCGTCATGGCAAGCAGGACTGCGTTCTTGTCGGCCCAAAAGCACTCTTTCTGCCGAAGAAGGATAGTGAAATGCTCAAACAAGCCGATCTATTCGACGCGCTCTAGAAAAAAGCGCCGCTGAAACACGCGGCGCTTTCTTCGATCTAGACTGGTCCGTTGTCTTCATCATCATACCAATCATCGCGGTGCGCCGATGGCTTGAACTCCGGTACGAGCACATCGGGCTTTTTCAAGCGTGCATGAGCCAGCCTGATTGTGAGGCGGAGGGTATCTTCCGCCTTCAACCTGAAATGCTCGCGTAGATCATTGAGAAGGTGAGCGTGTTTCTCATCTAAGTTCAGCATGAATGTTTGTCGTAGTTTCTGTCGCATTGGCGACCTCCTTATCGTTTGGGTTAAAATTCTCGGCCACGATCATCGCCGCGCCCTCGGGTGCGTTCGCGTTGACGCTGACGCTGACCGTCTGATCCTTGACGCCCGCGCTCGCGCATTTTCGACTTGGCTTGCTCTTCGCTTTGGGCGCGTTTCGCGAGGCTTGGAATATCGCCACGTTTCATCGCGACATAGGCCGCAATCTCCTTGCGGATTTGCATGATTTCTTGGGCGCGGGTCTCGCGCATCTTCCGGACAGCATCTTGGACGCGCTGGCGCTCATCGAGCTGCCGCGTCACGAGCGCGTCCTTCTCGGTGCGGTCACGCTGCCATGATCGCAGCGCTTCCATCTCGTTCAGGTCTTTGATCTTGGAAAGCTTGCCTGTAACGCGGCTCCAAATGCCGCTAAATCCTTTCGGCAGACGCGCTGCCCGCGTCAGTTGTTCGCGCTTTTCGCGCTCGGCAATGCGGGAATATTCAGCTTTACGCTCTTCGCCGTGCCGCGCCTTCATCTGCTGGCGCTTGTACTCGATAGCCGGAGAGGCGCGTTTATAGCCCTCATCGACCTCATGGATGTAAGTCTTGAGCTTGTCGGTCATGCGGCTGGCGATATGTGTCTTAGTGTCTAGGACGGACGGTAGGAAGTCGGCATCGGGGATGCGCTCGCGCACATCTTTCGCCTTCACGCCCGACCAGCGCGATAGCGAGAACGTCTCAACGCGAACATCGACAGCAACCACGCCGCGCCGATCACCTTGCGCAAGGAAGAAGCCTTTTTCTTCGAGTGCTGCTTTCAGGGCATCCGTGCCGTCAGAATTCTTCCAGCATTCCTGAATAGCCGCCTTGATCAGTTTCGGGTCCTGTTTAGATCGCTGCGCTTGTTGCCATTCTGCGCGCGAATAGTTCAGGGGATTGCGCATGGAACGGTCGATCATGCCTTTGGGCATGTCCCAGCCATGTTCGAGGTACAGATCGCGGGACACGTCCATGAGCTTTTGCTTGTAAAAGCTCATGTTCTTCGCCCGCATCTCCTCGGTATCAATTCGGCTCCAGACGGCATGGGCATGACGACGCCCGTCCTTTTCATGGAAAACTAGGGCGCGGGCATGGTCGTTCAGTTCAAGCTTGCGCTCGATTCTAGCGACAGCCTGCTCGAAATCTTCGCGGCTGACTTGCGCCCCTTCGGGCGGGTTCAGACTCATGGAGAACAGGGGCTTCTTGCATTTGGTTTGGCTGGCGATGGCCTCCAGCTCTTCGAAGGCCTCTTCGAGGTCATCGCTGACGAAGCCGCGCAGATCATGCAGCTCGACATGCTCGTTATCCCTCATTGAGAGCAGATAGCTGGCGAGCTGGCGTGCATTGCCCCGTTCTTTTGCTTTGAGGATCATGGGCCACCCCCATCCTTGAGGGCACGCATCATCGCGTCGCGCATATCTTTGACGGCGCGGCAGGCATCTTGAATCTCGGCTTCGGTTTCGGGGGTGACGGGCAGAGCGCCCATGTTCACGGCCTTAGCGAGTTGGTTCAGGTTCTGCGAGAGTCGGCTTTTGCCAAGCTCGCCCAGAGCACGGCCTACGGCCTTGCCATTCTCAGTGGATGCTTTTCCGCGCCGCACGCCAGTGCGCGCCTCATCGAAGAGAACGGACTTGATATACGCGCCAAGTGGATCGCCAGCCGCCATCTTCTTGAGCGCGGCCTTTTCCTCAAAGCTCAGGCGCAGCGAAAACGGCGCTTCGCGCTTTGTGTTCGCCCCAACCTTAGCGGACGCTATCTTATTGAAATCACGGTGTGAAATTGTCATTGTCGCACCACCGATCATCAAGATCGAATTGTGCGAGTTGACTGTTCCAGTCTTGGAGAACTTCAAACAGGTGGTTCGATTCCACTCCTGTCAGGTCCACCATCTCTCTTTTCGGGTTTAGTAAAATCAGTGCCTTGCGAGGCAAATTGTCGGACTATCCTACCGGGTTTGACACTTTATGTTCCGGTTTTCTTCCCGCCTGGCGACGCCATTGCCTGCTTCGTCCAGTCCTTTCGACTTGCCGCGACCGTATAGCGGGTCGCTTCGGACAAGGTTTGGTGTCCGCTAATCGCCATGATCTGGTGCGGGGTGCAGCCCGTTTCGGCCAATCGGCCGCAAGCCGACTTCCGCAATCCGTGCGGTGAAAGCCCATCGGGCAGCTTCGCTTCCTTCACCATATCCCGGAACCAGTTCGTAAAACTCTCCGGCGTCAACGGCCTGCCCGAGTCCGATACCAGGAAGGTGAGATTGTCTTTCGGCAAAGCGTCCCAGACCGACTTCAGGTCTGGGAAGATCGGCACGTCGACCGCCTGCGCCGTCTTTCGCTGCACGACGGTCAGAACACCGTCGCGGATATGCTGACGCCCAAGATGGACCACATCGCCACGCCGCTGCCCTCTCCAGAGTAGAAGCATCAAAGCAAGATGCGCCCGAGTCCCGGGCTTGTGGTGTGCCAGAATCTGTTCGATGTGCTCTTCTTCCCAGGTCGTGAAGCCGCCGGATTTCTCCTTCAGCTTTCGGATACCAAGCGTCGGATCATCGCGCCGCCAGCCCAGTTCGACCGCATGGCGGCTTTGTTGCACAAATGGGTCAGGGAGTCATCTTGCGAATCCAGCATGATAGGCGGGAGGCATGAGCAGATGGCCCCCCACGAAGCACAAGACCACGACCTGGTCGTCCTACAATGACGGTCTGAAGCGGCGCGGATCGCTGTCGATCTGGTTCGATCCCGAGATGGTCTGGGTGCCGCCGCCGAATGGCAAACGCGGTCGACAACAGCAGTTCAGCGATGCCGCAATCCAGACCTGTCTGACCTTGAAGGTGCTTTTCGGGACGCCGCTCAGGCAGACAACCGGGTTCGTGCAGAGCTTGCTTCGGCTCGTCGGTCTGGATTGGGCGGTCCCGGACTTCAGCACCTTGTGTCGCCGCCAAAGAACTCAGAACGTGAGCCTGCGGTATCGTGGCGGCAGTGGCCCTCTGAACCTTTTGATCGACAGCACTGGTCTCAAATCCGAGGGCGAAGGTGAGTGGAATGCTCGCAAGCATCCCTCTCATCGAAACTTCGTTTCGACTGCCGGGCAGCGGGCGGCCCCAAACGTCGCATCTGGCGCAAGATACACATCCAT
>NZ_QLMG01000085.1 GCF_003259905.1 Salipiger aestuarii
ATTGTTGTTGCCCCCTTCCAGCCGGTACAGCTTCTGCCAGGTGCCGTTCCAGTTGCAGTTCTCGAACAGGACATCCTGGGCGCCACCGCTGGCGTTGACGAACATGAACCGGGCGTTGTCACTGCTGGCGGTAAAACGCAGGTTGCGGAACCGCACAAACAGGAATTCGTTGGGGTTGTAGCACAGATAATCTTCGCCATCGTGGCCGAAATGGATGGTGGTGCCCGTAGCGTCGCCTTCGTACGTCAGCCCCATCGCACGGCCCACGCTCAATGTGTCCATCAGGCTGCGCGGGCTGTTCACCAGATATTGCCCGCCAGGCAGAAAAACTGCGTGCTGGACGATTGGGTTACTGCCGATGGTCGGCAACTGCTTGCTGGACACTGCCGCGCGAAAGGCGGTCCTGATCGCGGCACTGTCGTCGGTCACGCTGTCGCCCTGAGCGCCAAAAGCGCGCACATCGAACCCGCGCGGGCCCGGTTCGACATACAGTTTCGTACCCCCGGCGGTGGTCACATGGTGATCGGTCGCGGTGGTGTTGGCAACGCGATAAACATAGGTTTCGGCTTGGGTCATCAGGCGTATTCCCGCCGTGAAGAACGCGGGCGGACGGGTGTCGGCAATCAGCGTGTCGACATCCGCAACCGGGCTGTCCACGGCAAGCATCGCCAGCATCCCCGCCTGGGGCATGTCCACGACCGTCGCGCTGGGGCTGGCGGAAAATCCCGAGAACACCTCATAGACGCCCTGGGGCGTCAGACACCGGTCGCCGTCAGCGAACCCGGACAATGCGCTCATTTCGCTGGCCGAGGCCAGCTTGATCGGCATGCGTTGCCGTATCTCTTCAAGGGTGGTTTTCAACCGGCTTCCGGTCATCGGAAGCGAAGGGATTACGAGTGCCATTTAGCATTTCTCCGGTGGAATGGAATCAGGTCGTGCCAGTCACCCGGTTCCGGGGGTGCCCCGGCGTGGGGCAGATAGGCTCATACAATGACGGTATCTGCCGTGATAAGGTCGTCGGCATGCAGCAGTGAGATCGTCGGTCCGGTGTTGCCAATGATCGGCTGCGATCCCGAAAACAAAAGCCCGAGGCCGAGCATCAGTAAAGCCCAACCAGATTGCTCGCAGTGGTGCCATCCGACCACACCCGCTTGACGCGGAGCGGAAAGATGGCCCCCGCCTGAAGGAAAAGCGTGGTTTCGGTATTGTCGAGCAGCGTCACATGCACTTGGCCGGATACGCCTACGTTCAAGGCACGCGTCACGGTGGGCAAATCATCCCCGTCGCTGGGCGTGATATCAAAACCACCGTAAGGCGGAGAGTTGAGGCCGCGAATGAACTGGCTGAACTTGTCTGACATCTCTTGTTTCTCCGGCAGTGAACAACGTTGCTCCGGGATCGGTGACGCGTACGCCCTCGGTCCGGTGATTGGAGAATCCTTCTGTTTTATTAAAAAACCGGGTTGGCCCCGCGCGCGAACGCGGAGCTTGTTGCAACACCTGCGGGCAGCCTTGAACTTTGGTCGTCGCAGGGCCCTCCGGGCGACGAGGCGCTGTTGCACCCGGCACTGCGATCAGCATAACGATGATACAGACCCGCAGGAGAATTCCCGTGACATACGACGTGACAGCTCCTGCTGCCGATTCAGCGACACCCGCCACCCCGGTTCCGGCACGACTGGTGTTCCTGTGGAACAATTTCGGCCCCATGCACGCGGATCGCATTGAAGCTGTGGCCCGCCGCTTTCCGCAGTCTGAGCTGCACGGGATCGAGATGTATGACCGCGATGTCACCTACGACTGGACCGGCGACGAAGCCCCGCGCTTTCGCAAGACCACGCTGTTCGCCGTGGCTGAAACTCCCGGTCGCCTGAGACGCATTTCCCGATTTTTGTGCGTGGCCTGGAGGCTGCGCCGCGCCCATTGGTTCATGTGCCATTACGAACGCCCCGAGGTATTGGCCGCGGCGATCCTGCTGCGTCTGTGCGGCGCGCAGGTGTTTACCATGGGCTGTTCCAAATTCGACGACAAGGACCGCTCCGCGCGCGGTGAATGGCTCAAGAGCTTTGCGCTTGCGCCCTATCGCGGGGCCATCGGCACGCAGGAACGCAGCACCGATTATTTCCGCTTTCTCGGCCTGCCCCGCGTCGCCAGCCCCTATAATACGCTGTCGGTGGATCGGATGCGTGCCCAGGCAGCCGACGTGCCCCGCCCGGCCTTTGCCGACCGGCCCTGGACCATCGTTGCGCGGTTGGTGAGCAAGAAAAACCTATCCATGGCGCTCAGCGCATTCGCGCTGTATCGCGCAGGCGGCGGACATCGCGCCCTGCATCTGTGCGGCAACGGCCCACTTGAACGGACGCTGAAGGCGCAGGCAGACGCCTTGGGTATCGCCGATGCGGTAACCTTTCACGGCTTTGTCCAGACGGCCCAGATTTCGCGCATCCTTGCAGGCAGTCTGGCGCTGATCCTGCCCAGCATCGAGGAACAGTTCGGCAATGTGGTCATCGAAGCGCAGGCGCTGGATCTGCCGGTGCTGATCTCGGATCGCTGCGGAGCGCGCGAATTGCTGGTACAGGACTGGGTGAACGGCTTCAGCTTTCCCCATGACCGACCCGAAAGCCTTGCGGGCTACATGGCGCTGCTGGACGGCGACGAAGCGCTATGCGCGCGGCTGGCAACCGGCGCGCGGGCCAGCGCGCCGCGCGGCGATGTCGCGGCCTTTGCCGAGGCCGTTGCCACGCTGGTCGCCCCCGAAACCCTGCCGGAACCCGCAGTATGACCCACCCCCGTCTGGCCGTAGTATTGCCGTTCGTATCGCCCGCAGGCGGCGGCGTGACCGAAGCGGTGCGCATCCTCGTCGCGGCGCTGGCGCGCAGCGGGGCATACGAGATCACCGTGATCTCGTTCGCCTCGGATCAGGACGCGGCATCGCTGCCGGACTGGCCGACGGGCATCACGATCCACCGCTTTGCCTTTCACGGCCCCGCGCGGTTCGCCTTTTCGCCGGGCATGGCGCGGCACATGGCGCGGCATCGCTATGACATCGTTCATGTTCACGGGATCTGGATGTTTCATGTGCTTGCTGCGGGCATCGCCATGGCGCGCGGCGCAGTCGGAATCGTGTCACCGCACGGGATGCTAGAGCCGTGGATTTTGGCGCGCTCGGCACGACTCAAGACGGCGGTGTCGGCGCTGTTTCAGAAGCGCGTGATGCGCCGGGCCCGAGCGATCCATGTCCTGACCGAAAAGGAACGCGGCGACCTGAACGGCTACCTGACTGGCCTGCCCGCGACAATCATACCGAATTTTGTCCCTGACGCCGCCACACCTGATTCGCCCGCCCCTTGGGCCGCGCAGGTCGAAGGCCGCGATGTCTGGCTGTTTCTGGCCCGCATCCACGAGAAAAAGGGCTGGCCCGCGCTGCTGAATGCCTGGGATGTGCTGTGCGCCGCCGACCCCGGCTCCGCTCAGGGCCTGGCTCTGGTATTCTGCGGTTGGATCGACGGCGATGACAGCTTTGCCGTGCGACTTGCGCAAAGCGCGGCACGCCATGGCAACGTGATCCACGCTGGACCCCAATACGGCGCCGACAAGCTGGCCAGCTTTGCGCGGGCGGATGTGTTCGTGCTGCCCTCGATGTCCGAAGGGCTGCCGATGACGGTGCTGGAAGCGGTGCGTCAGGACGCGCTGATCGCCATGAGCGCGGCGTGCAACCTGCCGGATTTCTTCCCCCAGGCCGCCGTGAACACCGGCACCGACACACAGACAATCCTGGCCGCGCTACAGCGCATCCGCGCCATGCCGTCCGAGACGCGCGCCGCCATGCGCGCCGCCGCCACGGCCCACCTGCAACAGAGCTATGGTGAACAAGCTGTCATGGCGCGCTATCTGGCCCTCTATGCCGCCTGCCAGACGCACCGGCTCTGACGCCTAGCTGGTATAGTATCCGCGCCCATAGGCACCATAACCGTAGCCGTAGCCGTAGCCGTAGCGTTTCATACCGCGCTGATCGATGTTATTCAGCACCAGGCCACTGATCTGCGCATTGACGCTTTCGAACATCCCCAGCGCTTCGGACACCAGCTTGCGCGGAGTACTGTCCCAGCGCACCACGAAGATTCCCGCATCGACATGCTGCGCGATGATGCGCGCATCTGGCACCACCATGACCGGCGGTGTGTCGATGATGATGTGATCGTATTGCTGCCGCACCTCGGCGATCAGATCGGCAAAGCGCGTCGAGGCAAAGATATCGGCGGCATTGGCCTTGGTCTCGTCCCCGAACAGCACGTCGATTCCACCCCCCGGATCATGCACTACGGTTTCGGAAAAGCCTTGCTGCCCAGTCAGTACCGAAATCATGCCTCCCCGAGGCGTCACGTCGAAATAGTTCGACATCACCCGCCGGCGCACATCACCTTCGATCAGCAGCACCCGGCGACCCATTGCCGCCAGATTGTGCGCCAGGCTCAGCGATACGGTGGTTTTGCCCTCGCCCGGAATCGACGACGATACCATGATGACCTGCGGCGGGTTGTCGATGTTGGACAACAGCACTGAAGTGCGCAGATTGCGTACTGCCTCGGCCGCCGCCGAGGTCGGATGTTCGGCAAAATAGTTCAGTACACCCTTGCGCTTGCGGGGGGGGATTCGCGGGATTTCACCGACGACGGCGTATCCGGTGGTGGCCTCCAGCAACTGAGCGTCGCGGAAGCTGTCGCTTATTGCCTCGCGGAACAACACCAGCGCCGCCCCGGCCATCAGCCCCAGAACGCCGTACAGCATCAGGATGCGCGACTTGCGTGGTTCGGACGGAATCACCGGAATGACCGCATGCGACAGAACCCGGCTGTCGGCCTGCTGAATGCCCTGCTGCGCCGATGTTTCCTTGAGCCGCGCGAGGAAATGCTCGTAAAGCAGGCGGCTGGCCTCGGCCTCGCGGGTAAGCTGCTGCAGGGTGATCAGGTCGGTGTTTTGTTGCTGCACCCGAGCTTCGAAATCGCTCAGCGAGCCGGACAGCACCCGCACCTGGTTTTCCAGCCGCGCGACCTCCTGGTTCGCCTGCTGCACCAGCGCGTCGAAGCGCAGCTCGAAACGGGTGGCGACATCGGCCTGCCCCAGATCGTCCAGCATCGCCTCGAGCCGGGCGTCCCTGGTCGCATCGGCCTGTTCCTGCGGCGTGCGAGCCGCGGCAAGCGCCGCCTGCCGCGCCTGCGCCGCGTCCAGCCGGAGTTGCGTGTCGGCAGTGCGATCGCGCAGATCCTTGAGCTGGCGTTCGGCGCCCTCCAGATCGGCGGGGCTGATCAGGTCGATGCCGGTGCTGAATTCCTGGGCGCGGGTTTCGGCGGCTTCGAGCTCGGTCTGCAACTCGGACACGCGTTCGGACAGCCAGCTCGCGGCCTGTTCCGTAGCCTCGAATTTCACCTCGAGCTGGTTATCGATATACATCTCGACCAGCGCATCGGCCAGACGGGTGGCCTTGCGGGGGTCTTCTGCCTCGACCGTAACCTGGAATACCAGGCTATCGGGCACGTTGCGCACAGACACCGCCCCGCGTAGCGCGTCGATTACCGACTGGCGCGTCAGCTGGTTACCGTTCTCCGTGGCTTCGCCCGCAGGGGGCGGGGCCATGCCCAGCAGAGATTGTACCGAAGCCTTGGCCTGCGCCAACGCCGAGGGAGGATTGAGCGCGCCGTTAAATTCCGGATCCGAAATCAGATCCTGTTGATCGACGAGCTTGCCAAGAAGATCGCGGCTGCGCAGCACTTCAACCTCGGTGTTGACGACCGAGCTGTCGCGGCCAAGCCCGCCCACCACGCTGTCAAGATTGACCACCTGTTGGTCGCGGCTGTTCAGCATCACCACCACTTCGGACCGGTACAACGGCGTTGCCACCGCATAGGCGTAATAGCCGCCCAACAACACCGCCACGGTAGTGATCGCAAGGATGATGTACCGGCCGCGCCAAAGCGTGTGCAGCATGGCGCGCAGATCGATCACGCTGCTGTCACCCACCACAGGGGTCGCCTGAAGCCTGTCACGCATCCCCCCACCATGCCGGTTCGAAAAAGAAGAAGTATTCATGAGATCCCGTCATGCCTGGGCTATCTTTCGGATCCGGATCAATAACCGGTTTTCCCGTACAGCATCTTACAGCGCTTCTATCCAGTTGCGCGCATCATATCCAGTCGTACAAGCCCCCCGCCAGGATGATCCGCGACGGTTGCCTTATCCTCAACCGTCCGAAGACGGCTTACCGGTGTCGTAATGGTCCTGATACCAGCGCATGAAATGCGCCACGCCGGTGCCGACGTCGGTACTGGGCACAAATCCTGTCAGCTTGAGCAGCAGCGCCGCATCCGCCCAAGTGGCAGGCACATCGCCGGGCTGCATCGGCATCAGGTTGCGAATCGCCTCGCGCCCGGTGGCGGTCTCGATGGCGGCGATGAAATCGGTCAGCTGCACCGGTTCGGAATTTCCGATGTTCACCACCCGGAACGGCGCCACCGGCGACAGGCTGTCGCCCTCGGGCACCACGCCATCCTCGGGGCGCTGCGGCACCGCGTCCATCAGCAGACGGATGCCGGTCACCAGGTCGTCGATATAGGTAAAGTCGCGCTTCATGTCGCCGTGGTTGTACACGTCGATGGGATCGCCGTTCAGGATCGCCTTGGTGAACTTGAACAGCGCCATGTCGGGTCGCCCCCATGGTCCGTAGACGGTAAAGAAGCGGAACATCGTCACCGGCAGGTCGAACAGATGCGCATAGGAATGCGCCATGCTTTCGGTGGCCTTCTTGGTGGCGGCATAGAACGACATCTGGTGATCGGCCTTGTCGGTCTCGCGGTAGGGCATCGCCGTGTTGGCGCCATAGGCCGACGAGGTCGAGGCCAGCAGCATGTGGCGCGGCGGATAGGCGCGCCCCGCCTCAAGGATCTCGAAGCTGCCGCAAATGTTGCTTTCCAGATAACTGCGCGGGTTGTCGATGGAATAGCGCACCCCGGCCTGCGCCGCGAGGTGGATGACGTAATCGGGCCGATGCTCCTGGAACAGGCGCATCACCAGGCCCTCGTCCTCGACCTGGCCGGTGATCTGGACAAAGGCGTTGGACCGCGGCAACTGCGCCAGCCGCGCCTCTTTCAGGGCGACGTCGTAGTAATCGGTCATGGCGTCCAGACCGATGACCCGAAAGCCGTCCTTCAGCAGGCGGCGGCACAGGTGAAAGCCGATGAACCCGGCCGATCCGGTGACAAGGACGGTCTGCATCGGCTCAGTCGGCCCCGAACAGGTCGCGGGTGAACACCTTGTCCTGCACATCGCGGATGTCGTCGGACAGCCGGTTGGCGACGATCAGGTCGCATTCGGCCTTGAACGCATCCAGATCGTTGACCACGCGGCTGCGAAAGAAATCGGGCTCGTCCAGCACCGGCTCGTGCACGATGACCTCGACCCCCTTGGCCTTGAGCCGCTTCATGATGCCCTGAATCGAGCTTTGGCGGAAATTGTCCGACCCCGCCTTCATCACGAGGCGATAGATGCCCACCACCTTGGGCCCGCGCATCAGGATCTGGTCGGACAGGAAATCCTTGCGCGTGCGGTTGGCATCGACGATGGCGCGGATCAGGTTCTGGGGCACATGGCTGTAGTTGGCCAGCAGCTGCTTGGTGTCTTTCGGCAGGCAGTACCCGCCATAGCCGAAGGAGGGGTTGTTGTAATGCGCGCCGATGCGCGGGTCGAGGCTGACGCCCTCGATGATCTGGCGGCTGTCCATGCCGCCCGCCAGCGAATAGCTGTCGAGCTCGTTGAAGAACGCCACCCGCATCGCAAGGTAGGTGTTGGCGAACAGCTTGATCGCCTCGGCCTCGTCGGGGTCGGTGAACAGCACCTGCACATCGGTTTCCAGCGCCCCGCCCAGCAGCAGGTCGGCAAAGATGCGGGCCCGTTCGGACCGCTCGCCGACGATGATCCGGGAAGGGTGCAGGTTGTCGTAAAGCGCCCTGCCCTCGCGCAGGAATTCCGGCGAAAAGATCACCTGATCGGTTTCCATTTCGCGCCGGACGTGGCGCACATAGCCGACGGGAATGGTGGATTTGATGACGATGGTGGCGCGCGGATTGACCGCGATCACCTGCGCGATGACCTGCTCGACGCTGGAGGTGTCGAAATAATTCGATTTGGCGTCGTAGTTGGTCGGCGTGGCCACGATGACGAAATCCGCGTCGGCATAGGCTGCGGCAGGATCCAGCGTGGCGCCCAGGTCAAGCGTGCGGTTGGCAAGGAAATCCTCAAGCTCGGCATCAACGACGGGGGATTTGCCCGCGTTCACCATGTCGATGCGCTCTTGCGAGACATCGACGGCAGTGACCGCGTTGTTCTGCGCAAGCAGCACGGCGTTCGACAGGCCCACATAGCCCAGCCCGGCGACGGCGATCTTCATCATGGTATCCTCTCAAATGCCTTGGCCCGGTGTAGAACCCTTTGGCCGCTGCCTCAAGGTGCGCGGCTCGGTCCAGTATCCGGCGCGGCGCCGTGGCACCGGCTGCGCCGCTTTGGGCGGCAAAGCCAGCTTCGCGCCGTCAGGGCGCCCCGCGCCGTTCGAACCATTTGCGGCAGAACTCCAGGACCGCCATTTCCGGGTTGCGCGGCGTGTCGCTGGCTCAGGCGCGCCATTCC
>NZ_QLMG01000086.1 GCF_003259905.1 Salipiger aestuarii
ACATCCCGTATCGGGGGGCGGAGGGGCCGCTGCACCTCTTGATCCCCTCTCGGGACATTTCTGCGAAATGCCCTGCCGGGCAGCGGACAGCACCGGGATCAAGGTCGAGGGTGCCCGCAACGCGGCCCTGCGTGCATCCAAACGCCTGGGCAGGAAGATCTGGCGGAAGTGGGGCGGCTACCATCGCCGAAGTCGCGCCGAGACCAAGATGCACTGCATGAAGCTGCTGGGCCAACGCCTTATGGTATGGCGCGGGGGCCCGACCGCCAAGTCGCCGCGCTTCAGGTTCGTGTCGCCGTCATGAACGGCTTCACTGCGCTCGGCATACCCGTCACAGAGACCGCGGGACAAGCGTGGCCGGGAAAAGGGGGAGCGTGGCCGGGGGCTTTGTTGCGCAAAGGCAGGGTGAGGGATTCATCTAGTGAATCCAGCGTGGTATCTGGTCTGCATGAGCAAACCTACTCCGCCGAGCTACAAGACCAAGAACTGGCCGGCCTACAACGAAGCGCTGAAGCAGCGTGGCTCTCTGACCATCTGGTTCGATCCGGTCATGGTGTGGGTGCCGCCGCCAACCGGCAAGCAAGGCCGGCAGCCGCAGTATACCTGTATGGGATAGGTGCGTCTGGGGAACGGGGAACTCCGCGCTTCACGTCCTTTGCGCAACAACGCCCAGCAGAGCCCATCCAATCCACCCTGACAACTGCTCCAAATTTCCGCGACCACCTCTCTCTCCCCGGCGGCGTTGATACCAGCCATTTACGCGGGAGATCCGGAATCGGGCGACCGCGACCATCTGCCAACCGACCGGGATTGGCCCCTGAGGCCTCCATGATGAATTATGATTCACTAGTCATTTTAGTTGACAAGGCTCTCCTGCTTTAGCATGGTCTCTCTCAACATAAGGAGACATCCATGAAACTCGAGGACCGTGCGAAACTTCATCGCCAGATGCTGGTGATCCGGCGCGCGGAGGAGCGGCTGCAGAAGCTGTTCTCGGATGGTCATGTGCCTGGGTTCCTGCATCTGTCCATCGGGCAGGAAGCGGTGCCGGTGGGCGTCTCTCAGGCCCTGACGGAGCGTGATACCGTGTCGTCAAACCATCGGGGGCACGGGCACACGCTGGCCAAGGGCGTTGATCTGAAAGGGTTCTTTGCGGAAATTCTGGGCAAGGCGACGGGGCTGTGCAAGGGCCGCGGCGGCTCCATGCATGTGGCGGACCTGAGCAAGGGGATGTTGGGCGCAAACGGCATTGTGGGGGCCGGCCTGCCGATCACCACCGGGAGCGCCCTGGCGCTCAAGATGCAGGGTCAGGGGCATGTCGCAGTGGTCTATTTCGGCGACGGCGCGCTGGCTGAAGGCGTGTTGCATGAATGCCTGAACCTCGCGGCGTTGTGGAAACTGCCCATCCTCTTTGTTTGCGAAAACAACGGCTGGTCAGAGTTCAGCCCGACCGAACGACAACTGGCGACAAGTCTCGACAAGCTCGCCAAGGCTTTTGGCATCCAGTATTCCGCCGTCGACGGCAATGTGGTGGCCGAGGTGGCGGCCGCATCGACGCGGCTGGTCAAGGCGATGCGGAAAACCCCTGCGCCTGCCATTCTGGAATGCAGCACAACGCGGGTGCGCGGCCATTTCGAAGGCGACCGGCAGGATTACCGTGACGGCGATGAAATCGCGTCTCTCTCCGAACGTGACCCGATACGCCTGAGCGCGTCGGCAATGGCGAAGGCCGGTGGCACCCCTGAGATGTTGGCCGAGATCGCCGATGCGGTCGATGCCGAAATCGAAGCCGCCACACAGGCCGCGCTTGAGGCACCATTGCCGAGCAGCGCCGATATCCTTGCAGACGTCTACACAAAAGTGGCTGGGTGAACGATGGCAGAGATACGTTATATCAAGGCGGTCAACCAAGCCCTTGCAGATGCAATGGAGGCTGATCCCACGGTCTTTTTGATCGGTGAAGACATTGGCGCGGCGGGTGGATCGTTCAAGGCGACCCGCGATTTGCTGGAGAAATTTGGTCCCGAGCGGGTTTATGACTCGCCCATTTCAGAGGCGGCGATCACCGGCATGGCCGTGGGCGCGGCGCTGACCGGAATGCGGCCCGTGGTGGAAATCATGTTCATGGATTTCACCACCCTTTCGATGGACATGCTGGTCAATCAGGCGGCCAAGGCCCGGTCGATGTTCGGCGGTCAGGGATCGGTTCCGATGGTCCTGCGCACGCCACATGGCGGCGGGCTGAATGCCGGACCGCAGCATTCGCAGTGCCTGGAGGCCTGGTTCGCGCATGTGCCGGGGCTACGCGTTGTTTGCCCCTCCAATCCCGCCGATGCCTACGGGCTGTTGCGGGCCGCCATTGACGATCCCGATCCGGTGATCGTGGTGGAGAACAAGGCACTTTACGCCATGAAGGGCGATTTGCCCGACGACCGCGAGCCGATCGAGATCGGCAAGGGCCGTATTGTTCGCCCCGGTCGCGACGCCACGGTGGTGTCCTACGGCGCTGCGGTGGCCATGGCGGAAACCGCCGCCGAGACCATGGCAGAAGAGGGCATCGAGGTTGAAGTGATCGACCTGCGCTCGATTCAGCCTTGGGATGAAGACCTGGTTCTGGAAAGCCTGACGCGCACCCACAATCTTGTGGTCGCGCATGAGGCGGTGGAAGCCTTCGGCGTAGGGGCCGAGATCGTTGCCCGCATGGCCGACATCGGCTTCGATCAACTGGACGGGCCGATCCTGCGTGTCGGCGCGCCCTTTGCGCCGTCGCCATTCGGCAAGACCCTGGAAGACGCCTATCGCCCCGATGCCAGCCGGATCGTTGCAGCGCTCCGCCGGACGCTGGCTTAGTTTCAAGAGGATTCACATGAGCACGGACCCTATCCTTCTCGACGTGGAAAACGCGATTGCCACGATCACCATCAACCGCGCCGAAACGCTGAACGCGCTGGACGTGCCGACGATCCGGGCCATGCACATTGTGCTGGACAAGGTGGAAACGGACCCCGATGTGCGGGTTCTCGTATTTACCGGCGCCGGTCGCGCGTTCATCGCGGGGGGCGACATCGCCGATCTGAACTCGCGGCAGGGGCTGGCGCATTACCAGGAATTCGCCGAGGAAATCCACAACCTGTTCCGCCGCATCGAAACCTTCGACAAGCCCACGATCGGGGCGGTGAACGGATTTGCGCTTGGCGGCGGTACCGAGCTGCTGCTCGCGCTCGATATCCGCATCCTGTCGGACAAGGCCAAGCTGGGTCTGCCTGAAATCACCCTGGGGCTGTTCCCCGGCGCGGGCGGAACGCAGCGGATCATCCGGCAATTGCCGCTCTGCCGGGCGAAGGAAATCATGTACACCGGGGACATGCTGACCCCCGAAGAGGCAGTCTCGGTCGGGCTGGCGAACCGCGTTGTTCCGCACGACACGCTGATGGACAGCGTCCGCGACACAGCGGCCAAGATCGCCCACAAGTCGCCGCTGGTTCTGAAGCTTCTCAAGCGCACGCTTTCCGATGGCGGCGACATGCCCCTTTCGGCCGCATTGCGCCATGAACAGGCGATGATCGGGCTGGTTTTGGACAGTGCCGATGCGCATGAAGGATGCGGCGCCTTTCTGGAAAAGCGCGAAGCAACCTTCAAGGGACGCTAGGCATGACCGATCTCGTTATGCCCAAATTCGGACTGACCATGACGGAGGGTTTGCTGACCGAGTGGCATGTTGCCCCCGGCGCGGCGTTCCACGCGGGGGACGTCCTGTTCACGGTCGAGACCGAGAAGGTCGCCAACGACGTGGAAGCGGAAGCCGACGGCGTTCTGGCAAAAATTTTCGTGCCCGAAGGCGAAACCGTGCCGGTGGGCAGCCCGGTCGCGCGGCTCGCGCAGGCGGGGAAGGATGCGGGCCGCGCGGGCGAGGAGACGCAGAGCACACGCCCGGCCCCAGCTTCGGACACGGAAGACGCCCCTTCGGCGCGCAAGCTGATGGCCGAACATGATCTGGCGCGTGAACAGGTCACTCCGACCGGGCGCAATGGCCGCGTGACCAAGGGCGATGTGCTGCGCGTCATTGCGACGCCTCTGGCAAGAAGCATAGCGACAAAACAGGGTCTGGACCTGCATGCGGTTGAGGGAACCGGCCCCATGGGGCGGATCAAGGCGCGTGATGTCGAGGCCGCGGCGAAGCTGTCGACGCGCCCTCTGCCCGCTCCCACCCCGGCACCTGAGCCAGCCCCTGCGCGGGAAATTGTCCCCGACGCGGCGCGGCTGGCCACGGCCCGGCGGGTCAGCGCGGCAAAGCGCGACATCCCGCATTTTTATGTCTCGCACGAGGCCGAGTTGAGCGCTCTGACCGGGCTGCGCGGGCAGTTGAACGCCGATCCGGATGCACCGCGGGTCAGCGTCACGCATATGCTGATCCGGGCGCTGGGTGTGGCCCTGACCGAACATCCCGCGATGAACCGCATCTGGGCGGGCGATCAGATCGTGGCCTTCAGCCAGGCGAATATCGGGATGGTCACGCAAACGCCCGACGGACTTCGCATCCCGGTTATCCGCGATGCTGGCGGGACCGCGTTGGACGATATCGCGACGCAGGCGCGGGATCTTGCCACGCGCGCCCGCAGCGGCGAGCTGGGAGCATCCGACGTGGGTGACGGGGTGATCTCGATCTCGAATGTCGGCATGATGGGCGTCACCTCTCTGACGCCGATCATCAACCCGCCGAATGCGATGATCCTGGGCGTTGGCGCCGAACGCCAACTGTTTCGTCCCGACGAAAACGGCGCGCCTGCCCTGCGGCGTGAGATGACCCTGACGCTGGCCTGCGACCACCGCATCATCGACGGCGCCGATGCCGCCCGTTTCCTCGCGGAACTTGTTGCTCTTCTGGAAACGCCATTGCGCCTGCTCCGCCCCGCGCGCGGCACCGCCGACCCAAACGCCGGAGACTGAGATGGATTTCACACTGAACGACGAACAGAAGCTGATGATCGAGACCGCCCGCAAGGTCGGCGAGGCTTTCGGCCCCGATTACTGGCGCGAGAAGGACGCCAACAAGTCTTTCCCCACGGAGTGCTGGCAGGCGGTCTGCGACGCGGGCCTGTCGGGTGCCATGCTGCCTGAAGATCTGGGCGGCGCGGGCCTGGGCATGGTCGAAGTGGCCTTGATCATCGAGGAGCTTTGCGCCGCCGGTGCCGGGGCGACACTGGCGCAGGTCTTCATGCTCAACCCGATCTTTGGCGGGGTATCGGTGGCGAAATACGGCACCGATCAAATGAAAAGTGAATGGTTGCCGAAAATGTGCAGCGGCGAGATGCAGTTCTGCATGGCTCTGACCGAGCCCGACGCGGGCAGCAATTCGCTTGAAATGCGCGCGACGGCAGTGGCCGAGGCGGACGGCTGGCGACTGAATGGCCAGAAAATCTGGATCACCGGGGTGCCGCAATCGCACAAGATGCTGGTAGGAGCCCGCACAACCCCTATCGACAAGGCCACGAAAAAGACCCTCGGCATAAGCCTGTTCATGATCGACACCGATCGCGAGGGCGTCAGCCATACTCCGATCGACAAGCTGGGGACGAACACGCTTCCCTCAAGTCAGGTCTTTTTCGACAATGTGCACGTCCGCTCCGACGAACTGATCGGCGATGTGGACAAGGGTTGGTATCAGTTGCTGGACGTGCTGAACACCGAACGCATCGTCACCACCGCAGGATTGATCGGCGCGGGGCGACTGGCGGTGCGGCTGGGTGTGGATTATGCCAAGGAACGCCGGGTCTTCGGCCAGACCCCGATCGGCGCCTATCAGTCGATCCAGTTCCCGCTGGCCCAGCATTGGGCGGAACTTGAGGCGGCCAAGCTGCTCAATCTCAAGGCTGCTTCTCTCTTTGACCGGGGGCTGCATTTCGGATCGGAAAGCAATGCCGCCAAGCTGCTGGCCTCGCAGGCCGCTTCCGCGGTTGCCGAGCGGTCCATGCAGGTGATGGGCGGCATGGGCTTTTCCAAGGAAATGCATGTCGAACGTCTGTGGCGCGATGCGCGGCTGTTCCGCTTTGCTCCGGTCTCCGAAGAGATGATCCTGAACTATATCGCGACGGTCAATCTGGACTTGCCGCGTTCGTACTGACGCGCCTGTCCCCGTTGCGTCACGACCAAGGAGCCAAACATGCTGAACCTGTCGGCACAGTTGCGCTTTCATGCGCGGACCCGTCCCCGGGCCGAGGCGCTGATCTACGGCGAGTCACGGCTGGACTGGTCCACGCTGGAGCAGCGAGTTCACCAACTGGCCGGCGGACTCAGCGCACGCGGTATCGGCGCCGACAGCATCGTTGGCCTGGTGATGAAGAATTCATCCGCCTTTATCGAACTGACCTACGCCCTGTCCCATGTCGGCGCGGTCTGCCTGCCGATGAACTTTCGCCTTGCTGGAGAGGAAATCGCCTATATCGCCAATCATGCCGGTGTGGATATGGTGGTGGCGGATGCTGAATTTTCGACGGTTCTGGAAGGGCTCGACCGGCCACTCGTGGTACTAGACACCGCCGCCCAAGCGGATCCCCGTCAGGCGTTGAGCGGCGTTCCCCCGGTTACGCCGCATCCGCGTGCAGGTGGCGATCTGATGCGGCTGATGTATACATCGGGCACGACGGACCGGCCCAAGGGAGTGACACACAGCTACGACAATTTCCATTACAAAAACATGGAGATGATTCTGTCACTGCAACTGACGGCGCAGGACCGGCTGTGCATGGTGGGCCCGTTGTACCATGTCGGCGCCTGCGATCTGCCGGGGATGGCGGTCCATGTGATGGGCGGAACGCTGGTCGTGCTGAGGGATTTCGACGCCCAGCAGGTCGTGGATACCATTGTGCACGAACGGATCACAGGGATCTGGCTGGCGCCGGTGATGACCAGCGAAATTCTGGCCCTGTCGCGGGATGCCCCGCCGGACCTGACCTCGCTGCGCTGGTGTATCGCGGGCGGCGACCGCACACCCGAAGCGCGAATTCGCGATTTCGGCAATTTGTTTGCCAAGGCCCGTTACGTCGATGCCTACGGCATGACCGAGACCGTGTCGGGCGACACGCTGATGGAGCCGGGCCGCGAGATTGACAAGATCGGGTCGGTCGGGCGTCCGGTCAGCATGGTCGAAGTAGAGATCCGCGACGATACCGGCACCAGCCTGCCGGTCGGGGAAGTGGGCGAGATCTGCATGCGCGGCCCCAAGGTCACACGCGGCTATTGGAAAGACCCCGAGCGCACCGCCGCCGCCATGCACACTGACGGATTTCTGCGATCGGGCGATATGGGCTATCTCGATGCGGAGGGGTTTCTGTATCTGACCGACCGCAAGAAAGACATGATCATTTCCGGCGGCGAGAATATTGCATCTTCCGAACTGGAAAGGGTAATATTTCAGATGCCGCAGGTCGCAGACGTGGCGGTGATTGCCAAACCCGACGAGAAATGGGGCGAGGTGCCGATGGCCGTGATCGTTCCGCAGGCCGGGCAATCGTTGGAGATGGAGGAACTGAACGCCTTTTGCCGAAGCCATCTGGCCGGGTTCAAATGTCCCAAGGACATGAAGCTGGTTGCGGCGCTTCCTCGAAACCCCTCTGGCAAGATTCTCAAGCGCGTGCTGCGGGATGAAGCCCTGAAAGACCTTTGACCGCCCTAGGAGAACCTGTGCCGAAACAGAAAGCTATTCCCTCAGCGGAGACCGATCCCCGGACGTTCAAACAGCCCCCCAAGAAGGCCAGACTGACGCGGGGCGAAAAGTCACAACAGACCTATCGCAATCTGATGGATGCGGCCGCGAAGATCGTCGGTGAAACCGGCTACGCCGCCACCTCGATCGCCAAGGTAACGGAGGCTGCGGGCGTCGCCCACGGCACGTTCTACAACTATTTCAAGGATCGGCAGGCGCTATTTGATGTGCTGCTGCCCTATGTCGGGGAGCAGATGACCGACCAGATCACGGAAGATCTTGCCGATGCCGGCAACGGGATCGAACGCGAAATCGCCAGGTTCCGGGCGTATTGCGACTACCTCAAGTCGACTCCCGGATTCTATCGGGTCCTCTACGAGGCAGAAGTTTTCGCTCCGGCCGCCCATGAGGCTCATATCCAGCGGCTGAGCGACGGTTATCATCGCGCCCTGAAACGCGCCATGGATGCCGGACACCTTCGCCGGATGTCCGATGACGAACTGGCAGCCACCGTGGCCATATTGCTTGGCGCGCGCGCCTATGTTGCGATGCAGCACAAAAACACCGGCAAGGTCCCGGAATCGGCGGTGCAGGCCTATGCCGACCTTATGCGGCACGGCCTGTTCCTTTAGGAAACGTCCGATCAAACAGCTATCGCTTTGCTAAGCGTTTCGCTTGAAGACACTTGGGGCGCACCTCGGTCAGAATCCAACGGTATTTGCTCCGCCTCGCGTTTCCAGCCTGGTGCGCGTCATGAACAGGTTGTCGAGGGCGAAGAGCGTGAACAGGTGGGCTCGATTCCTAGACAACCCGCGATAGCGCATCTTCACACGGCAGAACTGGCGCTTGAGGATCCTGAAGGGGCACTCGAGGCTCTGTTGCACAAAACGGCTGACGGCCAAGGTCCCCCTTTTCCCGGACACGCTTGTCCCGCGGTCTCTGTGACGGGTATGCCGAGCGCAGTGA
>NZ_QLMG01000087.1 GCF_003259905.1 Salipiger aestuarii
CGTCAATGTCGTCAGCTCTTTCCCAGAAGGTCTTTCAGCACGACGTTGTCCAGCATGGTGTCCGCCAACAGGCGCTTGAGCTTGGCGTTCTCGTCCTCAAGGGCCTTCAGCCTCGCGGCCTCGGACACCTCCATGCCGCCATACTTGGCCTTCAGCTTGTAGAACGTCGCCGTGCTCAGGCCATGCCTGCGGCACACCTCAACCGTCGGCATTCCAGCCTCCTGCTCCTTGGTCATTCCAATGATTTGCGCCTCGGTGAAACGGCTCTTTCGCGTGTGTCTGCTCCTTCAGAGTTGGCGCAGACTCTACATCACGGTGAGGGATTTCGCGGGGGGCAGGTCAGTGGCACCATGCATCTATATCGTGGATATGCCTATTTCAAAGGAGGGGCCGCGCATTGACCACCTGCGCTCACCCACCCTTAGTCGAAACCGATGCTTGAGAGCCTGACTTGGTTTGCGTCCACCGAGGTAGGGGGAGTTCCCAGTGCGGACGGGGCCGACCAGCGGGTGCGCGGCTGCGGGGGAGTATTCCAGATTTTATTCTGACCACACCGAGGGGCCCAGATCGTCGCTGCGCCAAACGGTCACCCACTTGGCTCAGCACCTCGGGCGAGCTAAAGTACAGCGCGCCCACCCCTAAGCAACATCCATACGATTGATCGTGTGTTGAACCTTCGCGGCGTTCTCACCACTGCCGGCAAGATTTCGCATGATGCCCGGCGAAACTCTCCAATTTCGGCTACGCCATGAAGACCCGCCTGCGCCCTCCTGAACTGGATGACCTGCTGCGCCCGCGGCTGATCGCCGAAAAGGTGTCCGAACGGGAATGGCTGCCTTTTTAGGTGTAAACGACCCGACACCATCGTCAGTATCGGGCCGTCACAATATTCTGAAGGTGTTGTTCAGGGGGAACGCAGCATGGCGACCTTGTTCTGGAACTTCAGAATGCCACCTTTCGTGGCGCAGGTTGCGAAGTCACATCGCCAGCGGCGGGCGGTTGGGCCAGGTGAAGTCGTCCTGATAGGCCTTGCCCGCGCGCAACAGCAAGCCCTCTTCGACGTGCCGTCCGACCAGTTGGCAACCAACCGGCCGACCGTTCGCATCAAGCCCGCCGGGCAGTGTGAGCGTTGGGCTGCCAGTCAGATCTTGCATGCTGCAGAAGGATACCAGGTCTGTCAGGCCGGTCGGTTGTTCGCAAAGCTTGTTGAAGTCCTTGAGCGACGGCGCGGCAGTGGCCATGACCGGGGCGACAAACAGATCCACGCTTTGGAAGAGTGCGGCGATCTGCCCGCTGAACTTACGACGCGTGATGGTCGCCTTGGCAAGATCGAGCGTGGTCACCGTTTTTGCGGTCTCGAGGAACTCCTTCAAGACTTCACTATAGGATGACGGGCGCGCGGCGTACATGTCGGTGTGAGCCAGCAGAGCCTCGGCGTTAAGAATTGCTCCCCAGGCCTGAATTGCCTCATCGGTGTCGGGCATGGTGACGGGAACGATCTCTGCCCCCCGCTCCTTCAAAATGTCCAGCAAGCGCCGGGTTGCGGCTTGCACCGACGGCTCCACTCCGTTGTTGCAGTACTGCTCATCATAGCCAATGCGAATGCCCTTCACGCCTAGGTCCAGGGTGCTCAGGTAGTCCGGAACCGTGTCCGAAAGGCTGGTCGGATCATTCTCGTCCCTGCCAGCGATGGCCCCCAACATTGCCGCCGCATCCTCGACCCTGCGGGTCAGGGGTCCGACATGATCCAACGTGTCAGCGAGCGGGACAACGCCGTAGCGACTGACGCGTCCCCAAGTCGGTTTGAGCCCGACAACGCCGTTGCAATAAGCGGGGAACCGGATCGAGCCACCGGTATCGCTTCCCAAAGAGCCAAAACACAGGCCGGCGGCGGTCGCAACGCCCGAACCGCTGGACGAGCAGCCGCACCATGTGTCCTCTTTCCAGGGATCGATTGGCGCCTCGATACCGGGGTCATAGGTGATCAGCGCAGCTTCGGTCATTTCCAATTTGCCCAGTATCACCGCGCCCGCATCGCGCAGCTTGCTGACCACGGTGGAATCGCGCTCGGGGATGCGATCCTGAAATCCCGCAACGCCGAAAGCCGTGACGACGCCTTTGGTATCGCAAAGATCCTTGACGGCGACCGGAACGCCGTGCAGGGGCCCGCGGCGCTTGCCAGCCTTCAGTTCGGTCTCGGCGCGTTTGGCATCCTCCCTCGCCTGATCGGTCATGACCCGCGCGTAGCTCTTGATTTTCGGGTCGAGTTGTTCAATCCGCTCAAGCATCGCTTCCGTCAGTTCGACCGGCGAAAGCGCGCCACTCGCCATACTCTCGCCAACTTCGACAAGACCGGAAAAGCCCAATTCTTCATGCTTCATTTCGTTTCCCTTCTCGGTTTTATTAGAGTTTCGATCGTCATCGCGCGTGCAGGTTCTTTTTAGGATGCATCATCCCGATACAGAAAGCTGCCGCGCCTTTCCGCGTTATAGGGCGCCATTCGGATGCCAAATCGTTTTGATCCAAAACCAACGTGCTCATGTTTTGAGACCGCCTTTTTGTGACTCTTTTTGAGGCATTTGGTTTTTGTTTCGCCGCAATTTTTCTGTGAGATCGTAATAACGCGATCCCCATTACCGGAATAAGTGAGCAAGCCCGTACGCCCTCTTTTGCCCGGCGGGCCGTGGGCGTTGTGCATGTGGTTTGAGTCTAGCGATTGCCATCAATTCCCAGAGCACTCTGTGATAATGATTCCAGCGCATTGACGTCCGTCGCGTCGAGTTCCCGTGCGATCCGGCCTGAGCGTACCAGATAAAGCCTGTCGGCTACCTTTCGTGACATGGCGATGTTCTGCTCGATCAGCAGGATGGTCATGTCGAATTGCGCGCGCAATTTCTCCAGCGTCGCGTAAACCTCGTTTACCACCAGAGGCGCCAATCCGAGGGAGGGCTCGTCGAGAATCAACAGTCGCGGCCGGCGCACGATGGCACGCGCCAGCGCGACCATTTGCTGTTCCCCTCCAGAGAGGTTCGACACGCGCTCGCTGTGGCGCGCGCGCAAGACCGGGAAGAGCTCCAGCACTTCATCGAGCCGATCCTTGTGGCGACCGTCAAGGCCAATGACGATGTTCTCGATGACCGTCAGTTCGGGCAACATACCTCGTCCCTCCAAAACCACCGCGATGTCGCCTTGACGAAAACGCTGATGGGCCGGCGTCGCAGTGATGTCGCGCCCATCGAGACGAATTTGGCCGCTGGATCGAACCAGGCCGCTGATCACCCGCACGATGGTCGTCTTTCCGGCGCCATTCACACCGACCAGCGCCACCAACTCGCCCGGCTTCACCCTGAAGGTGACGCCAAACAACGCTTGAGAGGCGCCGTACCAAGCCTTTACATCTTCAAGTTCAATCATGATCGACTCCGAAATAGGCTTGCTGAACCTGCTGCAGGCCGAGAACCTCATCGGTTGCTCCGTGGGCAATCAGACGGCCCGCATCCAGAACGTGGCTGACCGGGCAGAGCCGCCTGACAAGATCCACGTCATGCTCCACCAGCACGGCCGTGATCTTGCCCGCGGATTGGATTTCAGCCAGAATTGACACCAGTTCGTGGCGCAGGTCCGGGTCCATGCCTGCCGCCGGCTCATCGAAGAGCGCGATCTTCGGCTCCGCAGCAAGCAGGCGGGCGATCTCCACCAGCCGGCGGGTCCCGAACGTCAAGTTGGAGACGAGTTCCCCGACAACATCACCCAGCAACAACCGCTCGGCGATCTCCATGCAGACGTCGCGGTCCCTTTTTTCAGCCGCCATATACTGCGGCAGTCTCAGGATTTGCGCTCCCAGGCCCGAGGACAGGAAACGGTGGCGGCCCAGCATGATGTTGACGAAAACTGTTTCGCCTTCAAGCAGACGAGGCATTTGAAAGCCGCGCAAGATGCCGCGGCGCACCCAATCTTGAGTGGACTGGCCTGTCATATTTTCGTCGCCCAGATGGATGCTTCCTCCAGTCGGTACAAGGAAGCCGGAGAGGACATTCAGCAGGGTTGTCTTGCCGGCACCGTTTGGTCCGATCAGCCCGTTCCAGACATTTGGCTTCAAGGACATCGTGACGTCGTTGAGCGCCATGAGGCCGCCGAAAGAAACCGACAGGTTGTCGAGGTTCAGTGTCACATCGCCGTCGAGAGGCATCTCGATCGTCTTCATTGCTTGTCCCCTCGTGATGTCCCGAGGCGTCGCAGGGCCTGTCGTAATGTTGGAACAATGCCGGCAGGCAAAAGCAGAACGATCAGCACCAACAGCGCACCGCTCAAAATGGGATAAAGGTTCGAGACGCCAGCCATGCCAAATAGTTCGGGAACGAAGACCAGGTAGGCGGCCCCCACCCAAGCCCCCAGCGGCGTTTTCACGCCACCGATGATCACCGCGACCAGCATGTTCAACGAGGCGAACATATCAAAGAAATTGGGAGAGATTGCACCAACATGTCCGGAAAACAGCCAACCCGCCACTCCGCTGAACAGGGCGCCGATGATGAAGGCGATGTATCTTGTGCGCGCCACCGAGACACCGCTGGATCTTGCTGCCAGCTCTGAATCGCGCGTCGCCGCCATGGCGCGCCCAAAGCTGGAATCGCGTAGCCTGAAGCAAAGCGTCGTGGCGAGGAGGCCAAGCGCGGCAAACAGAAAATAGGCGTTGATGGGGTCGCCAAAATCAATGCCCATTACCGACAGGGGTTCGGCGTAAAGCCCCTGTTCGCCACCAGTAAGATCGGACCACCGCACGCTGGCCCAGTAGAACAGTTCTCCGAACGAAAGGGTGATCAAGGCGAAGCGAAGCCCCGAAATGCGCAGTGCGAAAATGCCGACAAATGCGCCGGCTGCGAGGCAGATGGCAAATGCGATCGGCAGGGTCACAATACCCGGCAAGCCGTAATGGACGCCGCCGATCGCCGAGACATAGGCCCCAATGCCGAAGAACGAAGCATGCGCCAGCGACAATTGTCCGGTGAAGCCAAAGAGAATGACAAGTCCCAGACCGGCGATGGCGTAAACAGCGGTAACGCCGACGAGGTAGAGCCAGTAACTCTCCAGGATGAACGGCAGGGCGAGCACCAAAAGGCAACCGACAGTTACCCATGCCATGCGCCGTAGCTTTTCTGGTCCGCCTCTGACGTCCGAGCGGACAATCGATTGCATATCAACCATGTTAGGGTCTCTGCTCCAAGTCTTGTAGGTATTTGCTCGGCAAGACGCCAAGCACGGCGATGATGAGAAGGAATACCGCCGGAATGCGCGCGTCCGCCCCAAGCCAGTAAACGACCCAACTTTCCAAGAGGCCGAGCCCCACAGCGATCGCCATTGGCCGCACGAAGCGGTCCAGTCCGCCGACTATTCCGGCAACGAATGCCTTCACCAGAAACGGTGCCATGTAAAAGGCATTGAGAGTGACCTTGCTGGCGATGAGGATTGCCGCGACACCAGCAATGGCACCACCCGCCGCCCACACCATCGCACGCACGGCCTGAACGTTGACTCCTGTCGTGCGGGCGATTTCGGGGCTGATGGCGACGGCACGGATACTCAGTCCCAGTCCAGTCTTGTTCAGGACAAGGGCAAGCAGGCCCAGAACGACAGCCAGCGTCACGATGACAGTGAGGTCGTTGGCGTTGAAGTAGACGCCAAGGAACGTGAACTCGATCTGGGCACCCAGGCTGAAGAATTTGAAACTCTTCGGGCTCGCAACCAGCTCGACGATCGCGGTCAGGAACATCATCACGCCCAGAGTGGCGATAAGGTCAAAGCCCGACCCGATCTTGGCCACTCGGCTGATGACGAGGATGTCGACGAGATAGCTGACCAACGCGGCGACGGCCAGGCCCAGTCCTAACGCCACTGCAATCGGCAAACCGAAGTAGGGCACCAGAAAGAAGGCGCACATGGCCGCCACCATGCCGATCTGCCCGTGGGCAAAGTTAACCACACGAGACACCCGATAGATCAGAAGGATGCCGATCAACACGAGACCATAAAGAGATCCGCTGACAAGTCCCCCTATGGTCAATTGAAGCGCTGTATCCAAGGTCATATTCTATCCCATTCCAAGCCCGAGTTGACGTCAGTCACTGAACAGGTACGGGGGGTGAAACCTGGCCAACCACGCCGTCCTCGATCCGCGCAATCCCGACGGCATTGGTGCCCTGCCGGCTGTCCGGACTGAAGGTTACCGGCGGAAGAACTCCGGTTTCGAAGCCTTGCATATGCTGCAGCGCCAACTCCAGACAGTCACGCGTGAGCGCCGGGGCGCCTTGCAGTGCCTCGATTGTCACCATGGCCTGCGCAAAGCCTACAGCATTCCACATGGAAGGTGCCTTGCCGTTCACCGCCGTGAAGTCCTCGACGAAGGCGCGCACCTTGGGGTCATCGCTTGTCAGGGCTGCGACCTTGGTGGGAGTCGTTATCCCCTCTGCTTCCTCGGGGAACGCACTGATAAAGCTTTCGTCTGTCATATCGGACTGGGTGGCGATCTTTGGGTTATACCCGATCTTCATCGTAGAGCCGATTGCCTGTCCGATACCGGTGGGCTGTATGACCATAAAGACCCAATCCGCGCCGATCCCTTTCAGCTCTTGAGCGATGGGCAGGTAGTCGGTTGTGGTGGCTTCGGTGCGCAGGACCTTGTCGATCTTCCTCCCGTGCCGTTCGAGCGCCGCTTCCATGCCCTGCAAAGCATCGTTGCCAATGTCGCCGGACTGCATGAGCAGCGCAATGCTGGCATCGGGATCCGTGCGGGCCACATAATCCGCGACCACGTTGAATTCGGAGACGAAGCTCGGCCAGATCATGTAGACGTGCGGGTTCTTCATAGTGCCGACCTTGCCGGCTGCCGGCGCATACATTCCGATCGACGGGATCTGGTTTTTATCAATGTAGGGCAGTACCGCGACAAAATTTGGCGTGCCGATCCCGCCAGAGATCGCGAAGATTTTCTCCCGTTCGACAAGACGCCGGACCTGCTGCTGTGCGTAGGCCGCGCTGTACTGGTCGTCCAGCGCCTCAAATTTGATCTTGCGGCCATTCAGGCCACCGGCGGCGTTCACTTTGTCGAAAACATATTCCTGCCCTTCGAACGCGCCGAGGCCGGGCCCTGCGACCGGACCAGTCAAGGGCGTAAAGGCGCCCAGTTTGATCAGATCGTCAGACACACCCGCCGCATCGGCGTCCATGTCGCATGTGGCGTCCGATGGGATCGACACGCTGGCGCCATCGGGGATCGGCACGGAGGATTGCGCATTCGCTGCCGTAGCACCAAGCGTGAAGCTGAAACCAACGACCCCAGCCACTGCGGCGCCTTGAAGTAACATTGAACGGATTTTCATTTTCTTGTCCCTAGTTTGGTTTCCATGTACGAGCCCTATCCAATTTGTGGATACCGTGCGCGCTATCCACATAATGAACACTTTGGATGGCATTTTTGGTTGCGCGTGGTTTCTTGCTGCCAAGCTAGGTGCTTACAGCGCAAAGAATCAAACGAAGATACAAGATGATGACGCAAAACATGAAAAGTGCCGCATAAGTTTGCACATTTTCAGACGCAACATATCCATATTATGGACACTATCATCACGGGCGCCTCGCCAAGTGGTTTTGACGGGAGTGGGCAAAATTAGAGGTTGATACGATAGCATAAGGTATTCGGAACAATACGAGGCCCGCGCTATGAAAGTATCGAGTGAACGGATGGCGGTATCGCTGCGGGTTTGCTGTCGGCCGCGTTTGCCGGTCGGCGCAGCATCCCATATCCTCTCTGGGTCAAACCAGATCGTCAGCGAGCCACGGCGCTTGAGCGCTTCGTTACAGGCCGGCCAGTTCCCGGTCTTGTAGGTTGGGGGCGTGGGTCTGCTCATGTCGTCCAGCTACCACGCTGGATTCACGACAGGAATCTCTCACCAAGTTTATGCAGCAGAGCTCCTGTTCATGGCAACAGCGGTTCCAAGGGACGTTCGGGACGGGGTGCGACCATGCTGGTCCATCTTCACAGCCAGGCAACCACGGTTCGGACGGCCATCCACGCCAGTGACGAACCCGCCGCCATTCCATTCTGGCAGAGCGATACGGGACCACCGAACAGACCGTCTGCAACCGGCGGCACCGCGATAGCGTTAAGGATCGCGGTCACACGCCGCGCCGGCTTCAGACCTCATTGACGCCCGCGCAAGAGGCCGTGGCGGTGGGCTTGCGCACGACGCTGCTGGTATCGCTCGATGACCTGCCGGCTGGGGTGCGCGAGCTCCTGAACCCGGATGCCTCGCGCTCCGGCCGCGACCGCTGCCTGCGTCGGCATGGCGTGGGAAACCTGCGCGACATGAAGGGCCAAGGCAGGAAAGCCGAAGCACAGCGGCTTCAAGGCGTATGAGCCCGGCTACATCCACATCCGTTGCCCGACAGGCGCATCCGCAGGATGCTGCCGATAGGGATGTGAAATACCTGCCGCCCCTCTCGGGACATTGCTGCGCCATACCCTGTCGGGCAGTGGATGGCCGATGAGAGCGCACGTCGCTACCTTGTCGGGGCCGTCGACCGGGCAACGCGTTGGGTGTTCATTTGCGTTTTCAAAGCCAGGACGGCGGCCAATGCCCGCCGCGTCCTTCG
>NZ_QLMG01000088.1 GCF_003259905.1 Salipiger aestuarii
CCGGCGCGAGCGTGCGAGACGCTGGCGCAGGCCTGCAGGCGAACATCTTCGTATTTGATGGTTCTCCAGAGGCGCTCAACGAAGACGTTGGCGCGCCGCGCCCCTTTGGCATCCATGCTGATCCTGATCTTCCGGCTCGCCAGGACCTTGATGACGTCGGTCGATGTGAACTGGCTGCCCTGATCCGTGTCGAAGATCTCGGGTGCACCGGGACGCGCCAACGCCTCCGCCACTGCTTCAATGCAAAAACCCGCTTCCAGCGTGATCGACCCGCCATGCCAGGACGCGGCGGGTGAACCAGTCCAGCGGCTCGGTACTGGATAACGTAGCTGCGTTTGCCGGACGTGAACACGCGCAAACCGGCAAACGCAATTCGTCGTCCCAGATCGGGTAGTCCTTGTCGCGGCTTTCGACGGTGTCGACCATGCGTTTTGTGAGCTTTGCCATATGAAGGCAGACCTTTCCGACCGACCTCCGCGCGGGCGCCTCATCTCAGCATCATGTAATCACCCGGGCGAAAACTGCGACCTGTTTCTGGATGGAATCTTCGGTGTGCCGGTTTGAAAAGACAATTCCAATCAGCGACTTGTCGCACTCCGTCGCGCCCTATCGTGCGCTTTGGAAGGGCACCAATATCGCCTCCGAAGCGAAGGGTCGCGCGTTCGAATCGCGCCGGGACCACCACCATGTTTCGAATGGCCCCCTGAACCATGGACGCCCGCGCAACCCGCGCGTGGCATGCCCGCCCGTGCGCGGGGCGCATCCTGCGCGGGTGGTCGCGCGAAAAAGATGGGGAAACAAAAGTGTTTCCCCATCGGGTCCTGCAGGTACTGGCGTGGCGTCCGTCAGAACGGGATCTCATCGTCAAGATCGCGGGACGGTCCGCGACCGCCGCCACCGCTTCCACCACCATTGCCACTGCCACCGCCGAAGTCGTCGCCGCCACCACCGTAGCCACCGCCACCGCCGCTGTAACCGCCGCCGTAGTCACCGCCGCCACCGCCACCGCCACCGCTGCCCTGACGGCTGTCGAGCAACGTCAGTTCGCTGCGATAGGGGCGCAGCACCACTTCGGTGCTGTAACGGTCCGCGCCGCTCTGGTCTTGCCATTTGCGCGTTTCGAGCTGGCCTTCGATATATACCTTGGACCCCTTGCGCAGATACTGCTCGGCGATACGCGCCAGCGGTTCCGAGAAGATGGCGACGGAGTGCCACTCGGTACGCTCGCGGCGCTCGCCGGTGTTGCGATCTTTCCAGCTTTCCGAGGTGGCGATGCGCAGGTTGCACACCTTGCCGCCGTTCTGGAAACTGCGCACCTCGGGGTCCGCCCCAAGATTGCCCACAAGGATCACCTTGTTCACCGATCCGGCCATGTCGTTCTCTCCGATTGCTCCGATTCTGTCCCTTAGACAGGGTTCAGGCAGGGTTACACCGCGTGGCGGCGTGGCGCCACCGGATGTTACGGGAAACCGTGTCATCGCGGGATTGGCGTGTTTTCGCCCGGCTGGCCGCGGCGGGGTGGCGAAAACCCGCCCGGTTGGCTATGATCGCGCGCAGGGATTAGGGGAGGCACCGGCCTCTGAACAGGGTTTTAGGAACGGGGCAGGGGTTTTCCATGCACAACCTGGCACGCAACGCGCTGCGCGCGCTGGTTCTTTGCGCGGTTTCGGCGCCGATCGCGACGATGTCTGCGACGGGGGCGGGCGCCGACACGATTTCCACCAAGAACAGGGTGATGCTGTTTCGCCAGCAGACAAGCGTTCTGGATACGCGCGCATCCGAACAATACCGCAACTCCGTGCGGTTGCAGCCGCCGTCTGTCGTGACGCCGACCAAATGGGGCCCGATGGGGGGCGACGAAGGCAGCCTTCCGGTCTACCGCGGTGCATACAAGGGGCCGTTCGCGGATGTGGCGCGCATGGCCGCCCGGCGCAACGGCATCCCCGAGGATCTGTTCCTGCGTCTGGTCAAGCAGGAATCCAACTGGAACCCGTCGGCGAAATCCCACAAGGGCGCGATCGGGCTGGCGCAGTTGATGCCATTCACCGCCAGGGCGCTGGGGGTCGACCCGCACGACCCGGCCCAGAACCTTGACGGCGGCGCGCGTTATCTCAAGGCGCAATACATCAAGTTCGGCTCCTGGCGGCTGGCGCTGGCCGCATATAACGCCGGGCCGGGCGCGGTGGAAAAGCATGGCGGCGTGCCGCCCTACCGCGAGACCCGCAACTATGTGAAGACGATCTGGGGCAGTTGACCCTGCCGGCCCCGGCCCCGCCCCCCAATGCGCGCGGCGCTATGTCACGGGGCTGATCCTGACAGATTTCATCGGGAAAATTGACCCGGCCGGTCCGGTGCGGTAGGCCCTGCATATCGTCATTTCGGATCGACAGGCGGGACATGACCAAAGCCTCCTTTCCTCTTGCGCCCGCGCTTAGTCTGGCGGTGGTCTTTGCCCTGGGCGCGGGTCTTTGGGCCTCGGCCCTGACGTCGGGGCCGGAAGCCGCGCCCGCCGATATGGCAGAGCTGGGCGAGCGGTTGTTCTTCGATGTGAACCTGTCGCGCAACCGGACCCAAAGCTGCGCAACCTGCCACGACCCCGACCGCGCCTTTGCCGATCCGCGCGGAGCGGCATCCATCGGCGATGACGGGCTGTCGGTGGGGGATCGCAACGCACCGACAGCCACCTATGCCAGCTTTGTGCCCGCGTTCGAGACCGACGCGGACGGGCTGTGGATCGGCGGGCTGTTCCACGACGGGCGCGCCGGCACGCTTGAAGCGCAGGCCGGTGGCCCTCCTCTGAACCCGGTGGAAATGGGCATGCCCGACAAGGCCGCCGTCGCCGAACGGCTGCGCAGCGATCCAGGCTATGCGGCGGCATTTCCGGCCATTTTCGGCGCCCCGGTGCTGAAGGATCCCGACACCGCCTATGATGCCATGACGCGCGCCATCGCCGCCTTTGAACGCCGCCCGGATTTTGCGCCGTTTTCGTCGAAATACGACCGGATGCTGCGTGGCGAGGCCGAATTCACCAGGCAGGAAGAGCTCGGTCGCCTGTTGTTCTTTTCCCGGCAATTCACCAATTGCAACCAGTGCCACCAGCTGCGCCAAAGCGCCATCGACCCGCAGGAGACGTTTTCGGATTACCGCTATTACAACCTTGGGGTGCCCGAAAATCATGACCTGCGCGGGCGCAACGGGGTGACCGTGCTGGACGAAGGGCTGGCCCGGAACCCGGGCGTTTCGGCGGCGGCGGCAAGCCGCGGACGTTATCGCACGCCCACGTTGCGCAATGTTGCCGTCACCGCGCCCTATATGCACAACGGTGTGTTCGAAGACCTGCGCACGGTCATCCTGTTCTACAACACCTACAACACCCGTAACGAGACGCGCAAAATCAACCCCGAGACGGGCGCCCCTTTCGGCCCCCCCGAAGTGCCCGAGAACATAGAAATCGACAAGCTGACAGACGGCCCCGCGCTGGACGACCAGCGCATAGATGCTCTGGTTGCCTTCCTCGGGACTCTCACGGATGAACGCTACGAGGATCTGCTGGACTAGCCGTCGGCCAGCCCAAGCTTGTAAAGGTGGATTTCGAATGCGGGGTGCATGTCGCCGCCGGTGACGCCGGGGCGCAGATGACGGTAAAGCGAGCGCCAGTAGGGCTGCACGATCACCGCGTCATCCTGCAACATCCTTTCCAGCTTTGCCATGACAACCCGGCGCGCGCCGGCCTCGGCGATGCCCAGGGCCTCGGACACCAGCGCATCGAAGGCCGGGTTGGCATAGCCGCTTTCGTTCCAGGCCTCGCCCGAACGATAGGCCAGCGCCAGCATCTGAATGCCAAGCGGGCGGTGGTTCCATTCGGTGATCGACAGCGGGTAGCTTTTCCATTCCGACCAGAAGCGCGACCCCGGCAGCACCGTGCGCTTCACCTTCAGCCCGGCGTCGCGCAGCATGGCGGCGCAGGCGTCGCCCGTGCGCATGGTCAGCCCGTCGTCAAGCGTGACAAGGTCGTGTTCGACATCGGCCATGCCCGCCTCGCGCATCAGCGGCAATGCCGCCGCGGGGGCATATTCGGTGGTTCCGATCGGCGCGTAATCGGGATGTACGGGGGCGACGTGATGGTTTTCGGCCAGAACCCCGTGGCCGTCATAGCCAAGTTCCAGCGCGATGGCGTTGTCCACCGCCAGTTGCAACGCCTTGCGCGCGCGCAGATCGCCGTAGAGCGCGCGCCCGTCGATCCGGGCGGTCTGGTTGCCGCGCAGGACCACGGTCGAGCCGGTGACCACTTCGGATCGCTGCCAGCCCATGTCATCGGCAAGCGCGATGAAATCGCCGATGTTCTCGTAGAGCATGTCGATTTCGCCCGCTTTAGCGGCGGCAAGCCAGCTTGCCGGATCGGTGCCGTAGTCGATGAATTCGATGGCATCGAGCGTCGCGCCGCCGTACCCGACCGCATGCGTGCCCCACCAGTCGTGATTGCGGTTGCGCCGCAACAGCGCCCGGCTGCCCGGTTCGAGCAGCGCCGGAAGATAGGGACCGGTGCCCAGCGGCGAATCGAGCATGGACAGCGGGTCGTGATCGGCGTGGACCACAGCCGCCGGATAGTCGGACAGCCCGACCATCAGCGCCACGTCGGGGCTTTGCAGCGTCAGGGTCACGGTCAGATCGTCCTGTACCGTCACCGCGCCGTCGCGCAGCCGGTCGGTATCGTGATCGACCAGCGACGCAAGACGCCCGGCCATGGAATTACCCTCGACGCGGCGGTCGCACCAATAGGCGAACATGCGCGCGACGTCATCGGCGGTGAAGGCATCGCCGTTGTTCCAGGTCACGCCGGGGCGGACGTGCAGCGTGTAGACAGTGGCGTCGTCGCTGACCTGCCAGGCGTCCAGAAGCATGCCGCGCACGGTGCCGTCGCGGTCGTATTCGACCAGATATTCCAGCCATCCCCGGTAGAAATTGGCGATTTCCGACCAGTCGGCGGTACGCGGATCCTTGAGCGGGCGCACCTCCATCTGGATGCGCAGGGCGCGGCCCTCGCTTTCGGTGGCTTCATCGGCGCGGGCTGGGCCGGCGAGCCCGCCCAACGCATAGGCGGCCGGGGCCGCGACGCCCAGAGCGGTCACACGGGTCAGGAATTCACGGCGCGTCAGCTGCCCCGCGGCCAGCTCGCGCGCATGAAGGGCCGCAGCGGGGTGGAGGCGCAAGGGACGCGGCGTCATCAATGGGGTCCTTTCCTGCGAGGCGGCGCCTCATGCGAGGCAATGAAAAACAAACGCTGCGGCGCGGCGCAAGGATATTCGCCCGGCATGGGCGTCAGCCGCGTACACCCGGACGGACAGGGGGCCGGTTGCCCCGGCGCAGCTCGGTCGGCGACAGGCCGGTGTGGCTGCGGATGAAGCGGGTGAAATAGGGCGCGCTGTGAAAGCCGAGCCCTTCGGCGATGCGTTTGACCGACAGTTCCGGGGCGGCAAGCTGGCGGCGGGCCTCGTGCAGCTTGCGCTCGGCGATCATTGCGGCGGCGGTCATGCCACAGCTGGCGCGGGCGCTGCGTGTCAGATGGGTCGCGCTGACGCCAAGCGCCGCGGCATAGGCGGCAACGCCCCGGTCGCTGCGAAACCCCGCGCCAAGCGCGTCGCAAAACAGCCGCATGAGGTGCAGCGCGGCGGTTTCCCTGCCGCCGTCCGCCGCCGCCGCTGCGTGCTGGCGGTACAGCCAAACCGCAACCAGTCGGGCGTGGGCTTCAAGGGCGTCGTCGACCATGGCGCGCGCCTGGGTCTGTTCGCGCTGCATCGCATCCAGATGCGCGGTCAGTTCTGCCTGGGCGAACCCGTCGCGGATGCGCAGGTGCAGCGGGCGGTCGGGAAAGGGCGTGTCCGCCGGCGCATGCAGCGCCAGCCCCAGGGCCTGCGCGCCAATGTCCAGCGAGAACAGCCGTCCCGCCGGGATGAACAGCGCGTTATGGGCACCAAGCCCGCTGCGCAACCCATCGACGATGGCGCGCCCCTGACCCCGTGTCAGCCAGATCAGCGTGTGGTCGCGCCGGTCGTGCAGCAGCCGGTAATCCCATTCGGGCAGCCGCCCCAGCGAGCTGACCCGCGCGGTCATGCCAGATCCGCCGGGGACAGGCGCGGCCAGTCCTTCATCCGGGCGCGAAACCAGCTGCGTTGACGCTTGGCAAACTGGCGGGTCAGGATCGTGGCGCGGCGCGCGGCGGTTTCGAGCGACATCTCGCCGCGCAGATGGGCGATCAGTTCGGCCGCGCCGATGGCCTTGGCCGACGGCAGATCGGGCGACCAGCCGTCCAGATTGGCGCGCGCCTCATCCAGCGCGCCCGCCGCCAGCATCGCATCGAAGCGGCGTTCGATTCGCGGCGTGAGCCAATCCCTGGGCGCGTCGAACAGGATCGGCTGAACATCGGCCAGCGGCAGGCGCGGCGGCGGCGTGTCGTCCTGCCATGCGGCAATGCCGCGCCCGGTGGCGCGCAGCACTTCCCACGCGCGCTGCACGCGCATCGGGTTGGCGGTGTCGATACGGCCGCGGGTCTGGGCATCAAGCTCGGCCACCATCGGGGCATGATCGCCGGCATCCAGCCGCGCCATGGCTTCGGCGCGAATGTCTGGCGGGGTTGCGGGAATATCGGCAAGGCCGTTGGTCAGCGCGCTGAAATACAGCCCCGTGCCGCCGGTGACGATCAGCCGCGCGCCGCCCGCCAGCAGCGGGTCAAGGTCGCGCAGCCAGGCACCGACCGAATATGGCGTGCTGCCGGGGACATGGCCGTACAGCGCGTGCGGCGCGCGCGCCTCGTCTTCGGCGCAAGGCCGCGCCGTCAGAATGCGCCAGTCCGCGAACACCTGTATCGCATCGGCATTGACCACGATGCCGCCGTCCCGCGCGGCGATCTCGAGCGCCAGCGCGGATTTTCCCGACGCTGTGGGACCCGCGATCAGGACGTGGCGCGACGGGTCCGGCGCCGCCCGTCTTGCGGCGATGGTCAGCATGTCGGCCACGGGCGGTCCTCTTGTGGTGTCTGCCGTTGCAGCGGCCAGTCTTTTGAGCCACATATGGCCGCGATCCTAGACCCTGCCAGTGACGGAGCGCAACATGACCCAAGGCCCCAATTCCATCTACAAACGCGTTCTGCTGAAAATCTCGGGCGAGGCGCTCATGGGGGACCAGGGCTATGGGCTGCATCCCCCGACGGTCGAGCGTATCGCGCGCGAGGTCAAGGCGGTGCAGGAAATGGGTGTCGAGATCTGCATGGTGATCGGCGGCGGCAACATTTTCCGCGGCCTCGCCGGGTCGGCGCAGGGAATGGAGCGCACGACGGCCGATTACATGGGCATGCTCGCCACGGTGATGAACGCGCTGGCGATGCAATCGGCGCTGGAAGAGCTGGGCGTCTATACGCGGGTGATTTCTGCGATCCGGATGGATGAGGTGGCCGAACCCTACATCCGCCGCCGTGCCGTGCGCCACCTGGAAAAGAAGCGGGTGTGCATTTTCGCCGCCGGCACGGGAAACCCCTATTTCACCACCGATACTGCGGCGACGTTGCGGGCCAATGAAATGGCCTGCGAGGCGATCTTCAAGGGCACCAAGGTGGACGGCGTCTATGACAAGGATCCGGCCAGACACGACGACGCCGTGCGGTACGACCGGATCAGCTATGACGACGTGCTGATCAAGAACCTCAAGGTGATGGATGCGTCCGCGATCGCGCTGGCGCGGGACAACAAGCTGCCGATCATCGTGTTTTCGCTGGACGAGCCGGGCGGGTTCCGGGGCATTCTGAACGGCGAAGGCACCTATACCGAGGTTCATACCTGACAGCGCCCCGACCGCGGGGGGCCAGCCCCCCGCACCCCCCGGAGTTTAGGGGCAAGATGAAGGGGCGCCTCAGGTCACGCACTCATAAATCCCTAGCGCGTTTGGACTCTGTTTGATTCACTGCCCTCCAAAAGGAGAGCAGCATGGCCCAACGTCGTTATGAACTGACCGATTTCGAGTGGTCGATCATCGAACCGCTTCTTCCCAACAAGCCGCGCGGGGTGCCGCGTGTTGATGACCGCAAGGTGCTGAACGGCATCTACTGGCGGCTCAGGACCGGGTCGCCGTGGGCCGATAATCCCGACCGCTACGGTCCCTATACGACCTGCTACAATCGTTTCGTCCGGTGGGCACGGCTGAGGGTCTGGGACGGGATATTCGACGCCGTCTCAGCGGCTTACGAAGGGTCCGAGCAATCCGTGGACAGCTCGTCCATCCGGGTTCACCAGCACGGGGCCAACGCAAAAAGGGGGGCGAGGAGAGCGCCGGTGCCGCCGGTCTGGCTGACCTTCGAGCCGTCTGCATGGGGCGCTCGCGGGGCGGCCTGACCACAAAAATCCACGCCGTGAGGGATGCCCACGGCCTGCCGGTCACGCTGAAGCTGACC
>NZ_QLMG01000089.1 GCF_003259905.1 Salipiger aestuarii
CCGGTCCCCGCCTGTCTTCTCCGAGGCCGCAATGCACTGCCGGGCAGTGGACAGCACCGGGATCAAGTTCCTCGGCGACGGGGCCCTCTCATGGTTTGCAGGCAAACCACTGCCGGGTAACAAATGGCAGGCCCGCAAGCACGGAGTGAAGGGGCGCCGCCAGTGGCGCAAGGTTCATCTGGCCATGGACACGGCCACTTCGGACATCCGCGCCGTGGAATTCACCTCAAGCCGCGAGGGCGACAGCCCCGTGCTGCCGGACCTGCTCGGCCAAGTTCCTGAAAACGAGCGGATCGGCACGGTCACCGCCGACTGGGCCTACGACACTCGCCGCTGCCACATCGCCATCATCGGCCGTCAGGCCACCGCGATCATCCCGATCCGCAAGAATGGCCGCCTCTGGAAAGAGGACTGCCCGGCACCGAGGTGCTGGGCCATGACGTAACGGACGGTGTCGCAGTGCTGACGCTGCTTGAACCGCCAGTACGCGCAATCGCGGGCGGTGATGCTTTCACCATTTGCGCAGGCTGTGACAAGCGTATCGAGACCTGCGGGGCGAAGTTCGCGAACACCGCCAATTTCCGGGGTTTCCCGCACATCCCCGGCCAGGACGCGGTCCTACGCTACGCCACGAAGGATGGCGGACATGAGGGAGGCGTGCTGTGACGCAATCTCTCTCATCGGCTGACCCCACCCATGTCATCGCCATCGCGCGGTCCTGGCTCGGCATACCCTATCACGACCAAGCCAGCCTTCGGGGCGTCGGTTGCGATTGCCTCGGGCGCGCGCGGGGCATCTGGCGCGAGGTCGTCGGGCCAGAGCCGTTCCCGCTCCCAACCTACAGCCGGGACTGGGGCGAGACCGGACCGCGCGAGGTGCTGGCCGAGGGCGCTCGGCGCATGATGCCCGAGATCTCACCCTCCGACGCTGGTCCCGGCGCGCTGGTCCTGTTCCGCATGACGCCGCGCGCCATTGCCAAGCATGTCGGTATCCTCACCGGGCCTGACAGCTTCCTCCACGCCTATGAGCGGCTCGGCGTGATCGAGGAATCGCTCACCCCACCCTGACGGCGGCGCGTCACCTTTGCTTTCCTGTTCCCGGACCATGCACCAACTACCGGCGTTCAGGACAGCGGCATGCCGGGTGACCAAGCGAGATCAGGGCCGGTCCAAAAATAGGAAACATTGTTGGTATAGAACGACTGCGGTTCCAGCCGGATAAGACGTCCCGACGGGTCATCGATCCGGGCGATGTTCCCGATGAACCAAGAATTCCATTTCGAACGATCGGCGCCGAGGTACTTCTCGAGAAGCCTCCCGAACAGCTCCGGACGCATGGGCTCGACAGTTGCAGTCCCCCGCATTCCAAGATGAAGAAGGATACCCTTCCCGCGATCGAAACGAACGATTTCGACAGCGCAGCGCGGATCTTCCTCCAGACGCCTTACGGAACTGCCGTCCCGGTCACTCAGCATCCAGATGGCGTCGTCTTCCCAGATGAACCAGACCGGAGCATTGCGCGGCCCTTCCGCGCACATCGTCGCGAGGTTCGCCATGAGCGGCATGGAAAGAAGCTGCTGAGGGTCGAATGTGTGGCCCATCCCGGAAGGCTACATCCGGCCCTCTCACCAATCAACCTTGCTGCGCAGACGTCACCGCTCCCCAATTCGATGGAGGTCGAAAATGGCCACTCTTGTCCTTGGTGCCGCTGGCGCTGCCATTGGCGGCAGCATTGGTGGCGCGATCCTCGGCGTCAGTGTAGCCACCATCGGCTCCACCATCGGCTCAGTGGTCGACAGCTGGATCATCTCGTCGCTCGCGCCGACGCAGCGCATCGAGGGCGCGCGGCTCGACACGCTGCGCATCACCTCGGCCACCGAAGGCGCGGTGATCCCGCGGCTCCATGGCCGCATGCGGATCGGGGGCAACATCGTCTGGGCGACGGATTTCCGTGAGGAGACGAAGACTACCACGCAAGACGGCGGCGGGGGCGGCAAGGTCAAGACCACCGAGTATCTCTACTATGCCTCCTTCGCGGTGGCGCTTTGCGAAGGCCCGATCACCGGCATCGGCCGCATCTGGGCCGACGGCAAGCCGATGGACCTCTCCGGCGTCACATGGCGCTGGTACCCCGGCGACGAGACGCAGACCGCCGATCCATTCATCGCGGCGAGGATGGGGGCCGCCAGCACGCCCGCCTATCGCGGCACCGCCTATGTGGTCTTCGAGGAACTGGCGCTCTCGATCTACGTGGCCCTGGTCGTTGCCGCCCAGCATCCGATCCTGCCACGTCTCCTGCGTCAGGATCGAACACATGCGCGCGCCTCCCATCGGGCGGTCCACGTTGTCGATCACCACCACGGGATCGCTCTGCATCAAGACCGACATGAGGCGCTTGCGCTCCTCCTCCCCGTCCCCGTCGCCCGACTGGTTCAGCACGGTTGCGGCGCGGCCCATCGCCAGCAAAGCCACTGCGTCGGTCAGCAGGCTCTTTCCGGTCCCCATGGTCGGTGCCGTGAAGCCATGCATTGGCGCCGTGCGCAGGGACCTGCGGCACACCGCAGTCAGCATCGCGGACATGGGTTACAACAGTGCGACGAAGAATGTGCTGTATCGCGTCCCACAGCGCCTCGCAACGCAAACCATTGCCGGCAATGGACGAGCGCTTGCGCAATCTGGGGGCTCCGCGCCCGGCGCGTTTGCGCCAGACTCAGAACTCGAATGCCAAAGTCCAACCTGCAGGCGCTCGTTATGAATGGGGGACCAGCGGCGGAGCAGGTCACCCTTCCATATTCCAAGAAGCGGTTTGGGGTACCGCTCAACCTGCACATCGTGGGCACGATGAACACGGCGGATCGCTCGACCGCTGTTTCAATACCGCGTTGCGCCGCCGTTTCACGTTTCGGGAGTTGATGCCCGACCCGACAGTCCTTGCGGAATACATCGGCGACCCCAAGTCATCCCGGCGGCGATAGCTCGATCATCTGCTCCTACCCGTCCAATGCGCTGAAGACGTCCACCTCCGGCGGCGTCCCGACGAATTTTTCCACCTCGACCATGGCCGTCTGGCCGCAATTGCCCTGGGCCAGTTTAGAGGTCGAGATGCCCACGGTCAGGGTGTTGACATCGCCATAGCGGCACAGGCTGCCCGCTTCGCGCGGGTCGGCCGGATCATACCATCCGCCCTCGTTGATCCGGATGACTCCGGGCCGGATCACATCCGTGATCATCACACCGGCCAGGATCTGCCCCCGGTCGTTGAACGCGCGCACCAGATCGCCATCGACAAGCCCCCGCGCCGCGGCATCCTGCGGGTTCATCCAGCACGGCTCGCGCCCGGCGATCGCATAGGATTCGCGAAGCTCCGTGCCGCACAGTTGCGAATGCAGCCGCGCAATCGGGTGGTTCGACGCGATATGCAGTGGGTAGGTGGTGGTCGGCCCGCCAAGACGCTCGATCGGCTCCATCCAGGTCGGGTGCGGCGGGCAATCATCATACCCGAACTTCTCGATGTTGGTGGAATAGATCTCGATCTTGCCAGAGGCCGTTCCAAGTGCGTTAAGCAGCGGGTCGTCGCGGAAAGACGCATGGCGGACGAAATTCTGTTCCTCATCTGTGACCGGAAACGCCAGGGGTTTGTTGCTGTCCCAGAACACATCGAAGATCGGCATCTCCATTCCCTTGGCGCGGGATTCAAGCTTTGCCGCCTCGTAAAAGCCGCGGATCCAATCCATTTCCGTGCGGCCTTCGGTGTATTCATAGCCCAGGCCAAGCTGTTCGGCGATGCCGGTGAAGATATCGAAATCGCTGCGCGCCTCGAACACGGGATCGATTATCTTTTTCATCGGCACGATATGGCTCAGGGCGTAATCACCGACCTGTTCGATGTCGTTGCGCTCGTAAGACGTGGTCGCGGGCAGCACGATGTCGGCATGGCGCGCGGTCGCCGTCCACTGGAAATCGTGGACGATGAACGTGTCGAGTTTCTGCCAGGCGCGCACCATTTCGTTGCGGTTCTGGTGGTGGGAAAACGGGTTGCCGCCGACCCAGTATGCAAGCTTGATCTCCGGCAGCGTGATCTTCGTGCCGTTGAAATCTATCACTTTACCGGGGTTGAGCAGCGTTTCGACAAAGCGCGAAACCGGGATCGTCGCGTTGCCCTCCGCCGAAAGCCAGGCGGCGCCGCCCGCCGGCGGCTGGCCGGGGGTATCGGTGATGGCCGGCAGGGTCGGCGAATTGTGCGTCGGCGCGCCGCCGCTGGAATAGTGATAGCTCAGCCCGTATCCGCCGCCGGGCAGGCCGATCTGGCCGAGCATCGAGGCCAGAGTGATGAGCATCCAGTGGATCTGCTCGCCGTGGTGCTGACGCTGGGTGGAATAACCGAGGGCCAGCATGGTGCGCTTGCTTGCAAAGCGGCGGGCAAGATCCTCGATGGTCTCCGTTGGCACTCCACAGATGGCAGAGGCCCATTCGGCGGTCTTGGGCACGCCATCGCTCTCGCCCGTCAGATAGGGCAGGAACCTGTCGAACCCGGCGGTATAGCGGTCGAGAAATTCCTGGTCGTGCAGACCCTCGGTATAGAGGGTATGCGCGATCCCCAGCATCATCGCCACGTCGGTCTGCGGGCGCGGGGCCAGCCACTCGCCGTCGAAATAATCGCAGGTTTCAGTCCTGACCGGGTCGATGCAGATCACCTCGCCCCCCGCGTCCCGGAAGGCTTCCATCTTGGCGAACCCGTGGTCGGCCACCTGCCAGCTGATCTGCGAGTTGTTGACCGGATTTGCGCCCCAGAACACCATCAACTCGGTGTTCTCGGCGACGTTGGGCCAAGTCGTGCATTGCTCGTAAACTTCGATCGAACCGACAACATAGGGCAGGATGACCTGGGCCGCACCCGTCGAATAATCGCCAGAAGACGAGGTGAACCCGCCGTTGAGCTTGAGCAGGCGGCGCAGCAATGTCTGGCAGTTGTGAAAGCGGCCCGGGCTTTTCCAGCCGTAAGAGCCGCCGTAGATGCTGGTGGGGCCGGTTTCCTCGCGCACGCGCACCAGTTCGCGCGCCACAAGCTCCAGAGCCTCATTCCAGGTGACACGGACGAAGTCGCCGGTTCCGCGCCCGGCCACATCGGCGCCTGGACCGTTCTCCAGCCACGCCCGCCGCACCATCGGATACTTGATGCGCGACGGCGAATAGATCGAATCCAGAACGCCCGGCAGCTGCGGCGACGGCCATGGGTCTTCTTCCCACGGAGTAAACTCAACGGCGCGCCCATCCTCCGTGCGCGCGCGAAACACGCCCCAGTGGCACCCGGACAGGATCTCGTCGGCGGGGGTTTGCGCCAGCGCGCCCTTGGTCAGCAGTGGCAGACCGGCTGCGCCAAGCGCGCTCAGCGCCGTGCCAGACAGGAAGGTGCGCCGGGAAACGCGGACAGGACCGGATTTTTTCGAGTGCGACATGCTGTTCTCTCTCAGTCTGGTGGTGGATGACGTCACAGCGAGCTTGCTGACCGGGCGGCGCCGATTTCATTCAAAAGGCATGTAACGACGACGGCTGCGCTGCTGTAGAAACCGTCCTGATCTTGTGCGTCGAGCCTTGCGCGCATTTGCGGAATCCACGCCTCCATGCGGTTCTGCAATGCAAGGGCAGTATCGTCGTCGCCCTTGTCCAGGGCGGCGGCGAGGGCTGCGAGCTCGATCGATAAATGGTCCGGCGGTTCATGGCATCCCGCCCGGACTGACATGTCCAGTCGGCGCAGAATCTTTCGCATCTCCTCGACGGGTGTCTGAAACAGGCGGGAGCCATTTCCACAGTAGAAGCTTTCATAAAGCGATACGGTGCGCCGCCCGGAAACGCCGTCAAAGAGCCTGACGTACCGGGCCGAAAGATCCTGTCCGACAGCGGCAAGAAGCGTCGCCTCCATCTGACGGGCCGCGTCTCGGCAATTGAGGATTTCCCCCACATCTCCGAGCAATGTACGTCCGCTTCCCGCGACCATCCGCTCGACGGTTTCAGCGCTCGGCGGCGCGAGGAAGATCTCGCCGATCCACTCCGCCAGCCGGGCATACGGTTTCAGTTGCGCGTCATTCAATGTTGCTACGTTCATTCCACTGCACCCGGATCACGCGAGGTGACATCCTTCGAATGGTTCTGAAGATATGCGAGAAGCAGCCGATACTGATCGTCGCCCAGCGACGTGAACCGCCGCATCGAATTCAGGTTTCCGATCCATTGGTTGGCTAGGTAGTGGTCCTTCACCGGCAGGGCATGGCAAGTGCCGCAGCTGGCATTATACAAATCGGCGCTATAGTCCCACAATGCCGATAGCTCGGTCGACATGTCCTTGTCGTCGATCCAGACTTCCAGACTGCTCCTGGCCCATTCCTGCTGGGTATCTGGATCGACCATCGACTCCTGCCTGCTCACCTGTTCGATGGAGGCGTCGCCAAGGATGGCCTGCAGGATCCGATGGCCCTGTTCGGCATAGAAAACACGCTCTGCCTCCGGCATCTGCCAGCCGTCCAGCCGTACCTTGAGTCTGCCGTCCTCTCGGTCAACCACCGCAAGCTCGGTCGCGCCCAACAGCTTGCCATCCCCGTCGGCCGTTCCCACGGCGGCCTTGTCGATGAAGAAGGTTTTGGTATGTGCGACATAGACCGTCTCCGCCGCCTCGATCTCGCCAGCCCCCGACGTCGGCAGCTCCGGCACCTGCGTTGCAGAAGGAGGCAACATCACAATCTCGGGTGTAAGGTTCGGCTCGGGCATGCCCGGAGCGGGCTTGTCGATCGCCGGAACGGTTTTCATATAGGCGCCCATCGCGAACCGGTCTGCATCCGAGATTTGCGCCGTATTGTGCACAACGTCGGCCATATCGCCGCCCGCAACCTTGTTGATCGGACTTATGCCCGTTCTCAGGTAATTGGCGATCGAGTTGGCCGACCAGAAGCCGATACCGGTCTCGTCAGGCGTGATGTTGGGGAAATAGCCCGTGCCCTCCGGATTTGCCCCTCCGGCATAGCGCATGTCCTGTGGAATCGTGCCCATGAACGTCCGCGGCGAGTGACATTCGGCGCAATGGCCCGGACCTTCGACAAGGTAGTGACCGCGCTCGAGAACGTCGGGCTCAACAGACAGCGCGGCGGCGGCTTCGGTCGAAGGACTGTACTCGATCGGTTGTCCGTCCAGGAAGGCGAGGCGCCAGACGCCAACGCCGCGGCGAATGTTGTAGGGAAACTTCAGATCGTGATCCGGAATGTCGCTCGCTACAGGTTCAAGCGTCTGAATATAGGCAAACATGTCGCGAACATCGTTCGCCGTCATGCGTTGATACGATGTGTAGGGAAATGCCGGATAGAGGTTGCGACCGTCGGGCAGCAGGCCGTCCGGGCCGACACCTTCGCGCATCGCCCTGGTGAATTCAGCGAGCGACCACGCGCCGATACCATCCTCTGGATGGGGCGAGATGTTGGGCATGTGGAATGCGCCGAATTCGGTTTCCAGCACGCGCCCACCTCCCAGAAGCAGCTGGTCGTCCTGGTTGGGTGTGACCGCCCGTCCGTTGGCCAGAAGCAAGACATTCTCCGCACCGGGGGAGACATGGCAGGTCGCACAATCGCCGATGACGAACATTGCCCTGCCATTGTCGAGATCCGGTTCCGTATTATCGGCAACATCCCTGTCCGGATGCGTTAGCGACCATACGAGAGGGGACGTGAGGGCAAGAAATCCCACAACGCCAAGAGCCGCCAGCGAAACTCCGCCAACAAGAACCCTTTTTCTCGTATTCGGTGATAAAGCCACAATCACATCCTCTCTGCTCGGGCCACCACCTTGCGGCGGCCGCGTTGACGCTTCCTGATTGCTAAACCAGCTTGGTGATCCGCGACTTTGATGTGCGTCAACCTACGGGTGTTTCAATTCGAAACGATCTCGCAAGGCGATGATCTGACCAACCCGTAGCCGTTGGTCAGATCAGTTGGCGTTGTCGCGCGAAGCGACACGGGGGGATTCTCTTAGAGTCCGTCCGAGATCATATCCTTTCTTGGCAAAGCCTTCGCAGCATTGATCGAATGGACGCCCATCGCAGGAACGCCAATGCGTTCTGGTTCAGGCACTCCCAGTCCTTGGCCAGGCGGCGGCAGCGATTGAGCCATCCGATGGTCCGCTCGACCACCCATCGCCTGGGCAGGACGACGAATTTGCCGGCATCCGTCCGCTTGACGATCTCGACATTGATCTTGCGGCAAACCTTCTTCAATTCCTCCTGAAACTTCGGCCCCTGATAGCCGCTGTCGGCATAGAGTTTCAGCAAGGAAGGGTACCGGCCGAAGAGCG
>NZ_QLMG01000090.1 GCF_003259905.1 Salipiger aestuarii
CGAATGGCGGGGCAAACCGCAGGCCATTCGTATCGACAACGGCCCAGAATACATCAGTGGAAAGCTGATGGAATGGGCTGAGAAGCAAGGTGTTCGGCTTGAACATATCCAGCCGGGCAAGCCCCAGCAGAACGCCTATATTGAGCGATACAACCGCACGGTTCGCGGTGAATGGCTGAGCCAATACATCTTTGAAACCATTGAGGAGGCACAAGATCAGGCAACCGAATGGCTCTGGACTTACAACAACGAGCGACCCAACATGGGCATTGGCGGCATAACACCCGCCATGAAACTTAAAATAGCCGCATGAATTCTACGGCTGGACCCCATTAAAAATGGGAGGATTACCATTGGATTTCGTGTCCGACAGCTTCGGCGCCTCGCGGAAGGTCCGAATTCTCGCCGTGATCGATGATTGCACGCGCGAATGCCTGTGTCTCGTGGCGGACACCAGCCTGGCGACGCGGCGCTTGTTGACGCACCGCCCGATCCGGTTTCCCGTTGGAGGGAGAGACATCCATCCCGCTAAATGGCGAAGAGGGCGGGGCCGATGGCGAACGTTCTCCTAGACGCGCCTGCGCGGTAACGCGGTCGGGCGATGCGGGTCGCCAAGCCGGTTCCGGGCACGATCCGATCCGCCTAGCTCACGTCCTCGGCCGCGACCCGAAAGCCTGTATTTCCGGTTGAACTGTCCGGATCGTTCCGGGTGCGCGAATGGACGTGATAGCGGTCGCAGTAGCTTTCGTGGCAGAGGTACGAACCGCCCCGCTGAACGCGTCCCGTGCCGTTTTCGGGGCCCTGCGGGTCGCGCAGCGGGAATGGACCTTCGGGGCGGCGCGGAGCGTAGAGGTCGCGCACCCATTCCCAGACGTTACCGCAGGTATTGTAAAGCCCGAACCCGTTGGGCGCGAAGGCCTCCACCGGCGCGGTGCCCGTAAAACCGTCCTCGGCGGTGTTGCGGTCGGGAAAGCTGCCCTGCCAGGTGTTCATGGCAAAGGCGCCGCCGGGCGTCATCTCGTTGCCCCACGGAAACTTTCTTCGCGCCAGTCCACCCCGTGCGGCGAACTCCCACTGTGCCTCGGAGGGCAGCGCGAGGCCGGCCCAGTGGCAATAGGCCAGCGCATCGAACCACGCCACATGCACGACCGGATGGGCGGCGCGCCCGGTGATGTCGCTGCCCTGCCCTTCGGGGGCATGCCAGCACGCCCCGTCGACCTTGCGCCACCAGCGAAGGCCGGCTGGCGAGGTCGGAAAGCGGGCGGGGTCGTCGAGCAGCAGATGGAAGACGTAGGACCACCCCTCGACCTCGGCCACGGTGCGGTATCCGGTCTCTCTTGCGAAACGCGCGAACTCGGCATTGGTGCAGGCGGTGGCCGAGATGCGGAACGGGCTCAGCCTGACCTTGCGGCGCGGCGCGTCGAAATCCTCGGGAAAGCGCGACTTGCGCGTGCCCATGTCGAAGAAGCCGCCATCGAGCGCGATCAGACGGTCCCGCAGCGCAGCGCGCATATCGGGCGCCGCGCCGGGCACGGCCAGCGCCGCGGCGAGATATGCCGGGTCGCCGGACGACCCTTTCTGCGCTGCCATGCAGCATCCGGTCATCGCGACTCCCTTTCGCACAATCGGTTCTTCGACCCTTGCCCGCGCATGTAGTGGCGCTCGGGGCGATACCGGGGGCGTCGAAGCAGCAGATGGCGCAGACGCCGGAAAATCCGAGTCACGCCGCCAGCCCGGCGAGGACTGCGGCGCTGTCGTGACGGGGCAGATCGCCGATTTCGGCCATCTTTTCATCGAGCCGCCTGAGCATGTCGGAAAAGACCGGGGCATGGGCCGGGTCGCGCGCGAGGTTGCACAGCTCGCCGGGGTCGGTGTGACAGTCGAAGAGCTCCCATTCGGGGGGGGCGTCGCCATCATTGGCGCCCGGCTGACCCAGTCCCTCGTTGTACCAGTAGATCAGCTTGTAGCGATCCGACCGCACACCGTAATGGGCGTAGGCGTTATGGATGTCGTCCATGTTCATCCAGTAACGGTGGAAGGCGACGTCCTGCCAGTCGTCTCCGGTCCGGGCTTCGAAGACCGGGCGCAGGCTTGTTCCCTGCATGTAGCTGGGAACCGGGATGCCAGCGTAGTCGAGGAAGGTCGGTGGGAAATCGACGTTGGTGGCGATGTCGCGCGCGACCGAGCCCGCCGCGATTCCCGCAGGATAACGCACGAGAAGCGGCATTTGCAGCGATTCCTCGTACATGAATCGCTTGTCGAACCAACCGTGTTCGCCAAGAAAAAAGCCCTGGTCCGACGTGTATATGACGATCGTGTCGTGGGTCAGGCCGTTGGTGTCCAGCCAGTCAAGCATCCGGCCCAGATTGTCGTCTATGCCGGCGATGGTACGCAGATAGCGCTTGATGTAGCGCTGGTATTTGAACAGGTCGAGCTGGCGCTTGCTGTCGAAACTGAAGCGCTCGCCGGACTTGCGGTCGATCAGCACCAGCCCGGCATGGTCATCGGGCACCTTGCGCATGTCGCTGCCGGGCTTTTCCCTGTCGCCCACCTCGGCACCGCCTTCGGGCAGGGCCAGGCCCAGATCCTCGTAGGTCATGTCCTGGCGCACGCGCATCTTCGCGGCTGCAGCGGCTGCGGCGCGGTTCGCGTAATCGTCATCATAGGTTTCGGGGACGGGCAGATCGCCGGTATAAAGGCAGTCATAGCGCGGATGCGGCACGAAGGGACGGTGCGGTGCCTTGTGGTGGCACATCATGAAGAACGGGCGGTCAGGGTCGCGGTGTTCCAGGAAATTCAGGCATTTGTCGGTGATGATGTCGGTGGCATAACCCGGTTCGGTTTTCGGGCCGTCCGGTCCGATCATCTCGGGGTCGAAGTAATCGCCCTGTCCGGGCAGAACCGACCATTCGTCGAAGCCGGTGGGCTCATGCGCCGGTCCCTCGCCCAGGTGCCACTTGCCGAACATCGCGGTCTGATAGCCGGACGACCGCAAATGCTTGGCGACATTGGGCAGGCGGTTGTCGAGATGCGTGTCCAGCGTGGTCACGAGGTTCACATGGTTATGCGTGCCGGTCAGAATCGCCGCCCGCGATGGCGTGCAGATCGAATTGGTGACGTAGCAATGATCCAGGCGCATCCCCTCACTGGCCAGACGATCGATATTCGGGGTGCTGTTCAACCCCGAACCATAGGCCGAGATCGCGTTGGCGGCGTGGTCGTCGCACATGATGAACAGAATATTGGGCCGCGTCATGGGGTGCCTCGTCTCGTCCTGGGGTGGCCGGACCCACCGCGCGGGACGGGTCCGGACGTTTTTTGTCATTCCGCGTAAAGCGCGCCAAGATAGAATTCCGAAGCCGGAAGCGGATTCTCGATCTTGCCGAACTGGGCATAAAGATCCGCCAGCGTTCCGAACCAGTTCGCGACCTGACCACCACGACTCAACTCTTCGTATTCGGCACTGGTCGGCAGGCGGGCCAGCTGGCTCTCTGCCAGAAGCGGCTCTTCGGAGACGTTCAGGAATTCCGCGGTGATGGACACCGATTGCTCGCGGTTTTCGACGCGGAAGTCGTTGGCTTCCTTGATGACGGCAATGACCTTGCGGATCACGTCTTCGTTGCCTGCCATATCGTCGCTGACGATGAACGAGGACGGAAAGGCGATCTCGGGAAAGAACTCCTCGTTCGAGGACAGCTCGTTCAGATCGGGAACACGCTGCCGGACAACATCGACGAACGGATACCAAATGCCCGCGGCATCGATCTGACCCGACGAGAAAGCGGTGACGACGGTTGACGGGTCCATCGTCACCACGTCGATATCGTCCAGGCTCATGCCCGCGTCGGCCAATGCCAGCCGCAAGAGCATATCGCCCGACGTACCTTCGGGCACGCCGACCTTCTTGCCCTTCAGGTCTTGGATACTGTCGATGCCGGGCTGGGCGATCACCCGATCGGTATAGCCAAGCGCGTTGGGCGCGATCACCTTGGCCTGTCCCGAAGCCGGCAGCCAGAGCGCGCCCGGCCCGATATAGGCAAAGTCGAGCGATCCCGCATTCAGCGCCTGAACCTGGATCGGGCCGTTGGTAAAGACCTTGAGATCGGCGTCGAGGCTGTGCTTTTCCCAAAGGCCCTGATCGGTCGCGATGGCCGCGATCGAGGTGCCGAAATAGTCGGCGATATAACCCATGCGGATCTCGTCCAGATCCTGCGCGGACAGTGATCCGGCAAGGGCCATCGACGCGATGGCCGCGAGGGTTGTTCGTCTGCTAAACATGTTGGTCTCCTCCTTGATGGTGTCGCTGCGTCAGGCCGCCTGGGCGTCGTGGTGATAGACAGCGCGCCACACGCGGTTGCGGATTGCCGCGAACTCGGGCGAGAGACGGATCTCGTCGTCGCGCGGAAAGGGTAGATCGACGTCGATGATTTCCTGAAGGCGTCCGGGATTGGCGGCCAGGACGATGACGCGGTGTGCGATATAGACCGCCTCGTCCACGTCATGGGTGATGAACATCACGGTGCGCTTGTCCTTGGACCATGTGTCCAGAAGCTGGTTCTGAAGCTTGACCCGCGTCAGCGCGTCCAGCGCGCCGAAGGGTTCGTCCATCAAAAGGACCGTGGGGTTCACCGCATAGGCCCGTGCGATGGCGCAGCGCTGCTTCATGCCACCCGAAAGCGTCTTGGGATAGAAATCCGCGAAATCGGCCAACCCGACCAGCCCCAGGTAATGCAGCGCGCGTTCGCGGCGCTCGGCCTTGTCGAGCTTTTGAAGTTTCAGGCCAAATTCCACGTTCTCGCGCACCGTCATCCAAGGAAACAACGCGTATTGCTGAAAGATTACGCCGCGGTCCGGCCCCGGCCCGGACACCGGTTTGCCATCGACCAGAACCTCGCCCGACGATTGCGAGATCAGGCCGGCGACCATGTTCATCGCCGTCGACTTGCCGCAGCCGGACGGGCCGACAACGGTGACGATCTCGCCGTCTTCGATGTCGAGCGTCAGGTTCTGGATCGCGGTGAACGCATCGTCACCCGCTCCGAACCTTTTCGAGACGTTGCGAAAGGAAATCTTTGGCTCCGCCATGGTCAAACCCTTTCCTGCCAATGTGTCAGCCGCTCTTCGATACGCACGACGATCCGGTCCATGATCAGGCCCAGAACGCCGATGGCGACGAGGCTGACGAAAATGGTGGGCAGGTCGTAGTAAAGCTGCGCCTGCTGCATGCGGAACCCCAGGCCGGACTGCGCCGCGATCAGTTCGGCGGCGACCACCGTCGCCCAGGCCGAGCCCAGACCGATGCGAAAGCCGACAAGGATGAACGGTGTCGAGGCGGGAATGACCACGCGGGCGAAGATCGTGCCGTCGTTTGCCCCCAGCACGCGCGCCGCGTTGATATAGGTCCGGTCCACGCTGACGACCCCCTGATAGGTCGAAACGACAGCCGACAGGAACGCCGCCAGGAAAATCACGAAGATCTTTGGCGTCTCATCGATCCCCATGGTCACGATGGCCAGCGGGATGATCGCCAGCGGCGGGATCACCCGGAAGAACTGGATCCAGGGGTCGATGACGGCCCGTGCGATGCGATACCAACCCATCAGGAAACCAACCGGCACCGCCAGAACCGATCCGAGGGCGAAACCGATCAGCACCCGGCGCAACGACGCGTACATGTCGCCCCAAAGCTGGCCGTCGAGTGCCAGCTCGACTGCGCGGCGCAGCACGGCTGCGGGCGAGGGAAGCTCCGACAGCCCGGCCAGCGTTGCCAGCCACCACAGCCCGATGCCGCCTGCAAAGGACAGCACACCCCAGCCGAGATTGCCGGGCGACCAACGGCGCGTCTTCGGTCGCTCGATGTCGATGTCGTCGATCACGCTCATGCTCTGTTCCCCGCGCGTTTCAGGCGCCGACCGTGCGGCGCATGGACAGCGGTGCCGAGACGGGTCCGGCGGTATAAAAGAACCTCTCCAGCGCAATGCAGGCCGCGCCGTTCACGCCCACCGGCTCGGGCAGGCTGGGGAGTTCGATCGCCAGCCGTTCGCGCTGCTGGGGCATCACGCGGGGCGGCAGGTCACGCCGCAGTTCGGCGAGGAACGCCGCCGGCGCGCTGCCCAGATGACCGCCCAGCACCACGCGCTCGGGACCGAGCAGCGCGACCGCCGTGGAGACGGCCTGCAGGAACAGCTCGTAGATCTCCGGCCAGGCGGGGCTGTGCATCGCCGCGCCGATCAGGTCGGCACCGGGCCCGTCCGCGGCTCCCGTGATCGTGCGCAGCGCGTCTTCGGAAAAATACCGTTCGAGGCAGCCCTGCCCGCCGCAACGGCAGACGGGCCCGCCCGGACGCACCACCACATGGCCGATCTCGACAGGCGCGCAGCGTTCCTCGGGCCCGGTCTGCGCGAAACCCGCGCCGACGCCCTTGCCGAGGAACAGATGCAGGATGCTGGCCGCGTCGCGCCCCGCGCCGTAGCGGGCTTCGGCCATGGCGATGGCCGTGGCGTTGTGTTCCAGGACCGTCGGCAGGCCGAGCGCCGCCTCGAAGGCATCGGCGAAAGCCACGTTGCGCCATCCCGCGAGGATCGAGTGGGTGTTTACCCGGCCCGTCGCATCGACGCTGCCCGGCACGCCCAAGCCGACACCGAGCACCCTGCCACGGGCGGGGTCGGCGTCCGCCAGCACGTCGGCTGCCAGCGACGAGGTTGCGGCGATGATCTCATCGACCGGATCTTCCAGGTCGAAATCCAGAGCCCGCACCGGCCCCATCCCAAGCGCGAGGTCGCTCAGCGCCACCTGCGCCCGCCCCGCTCCGAGGTGGATTGCGAGAACCTGCCTCGACCCGGCGGCCAGCGACAGTGCCACCGGCGGACGGCCCACCGGGCGGCCCTGTCCCTCGCGCTCGATCACCAGCCCCTCGCCGTGCAGTTGCGCGGTGATCTTGGTGACGCCCGCCGACGAGATGCCGGTCTGCCGCGCTAGCTCGGCACGCGACAGCGGCCCCCCGTCGCGCAGCCTCGTCAGGATTTCGCCGGTTCCATTCCGCAAGTTCCATACTCCCAGCCAGTTATTTCATACACTAAGTAAATTAAGTTTCCGACGCCTGTCAACCCAAGGCGCGCCACAGGCACGAGCGGAGTGAAAGCTGTTGTCCCTCAACGACATGCGGGATTTCCAAGCGATCCCGCGCGCGGGAAACCTGCAGGGACGCGAGCGGGCTGCGTTACTCATTTGCTCCGCCATTTTCTGTACGAAGTCAGAATGAATAACTCTCTGATTTGTCGTTATTTATTGTTGACAATGGCGGCTCGAACCCTTCAGAGACTTCGTCTCTGCCATACCAGGCGCGATACAAGGTGTGGACCTGTCGCGGTTTCGTGCCGCTCCCGGTTATCGTTTAAGCCACCTTCCGTTCGAAATCGACGGGGCTTTTCCATCCCAGTGGCGTTGTTGCAGACCTCGACCTTCGAAGGATTCACAACGGAAATCCATGCGGTTAGACGGGCCTGATGAGCAAGCCTCCTCCCGCCC
>NZ_QLMG01000091.1 GCF_003259905.1 Salipiger aestuarii
GCCCGCGCCACGAGCGGTGCGCGCCATAAGCCCGTTTGCGGATCCCGGGGCCGAACTTGCGAACCCGGCGATGGATCGTAGAGGCATCGACCGTCACCCCGCGCTCGGCCAGCATGTCGCGCACATCCCTGCATGATAGCGGGTAGCGACAATACCAGCGCACTGCCATCAGGATGATCTCACGAGGAAACCGGTGCCGTTTGAACGGAGTCTTACGCTGCCTCATCGGCTTCTTCATCATCGAAAAAGAGAATAAGCTACTAATTCATCAAGTTAATGCACTGGACCCCTGCCAACAGAACACTCGGCCTGGGAAAGTTGTCGGCCGTGACCAGAGCGAACCCCGGATAGTCCGATATCTGGCCCGGCGTGATCTCCGTCCTCATGGGCAGGCCCGCTGCATTTACGCGGAGGTGGATCTCGGTCGTGAAGCCTCCACGAGAACGACCCAAACCCTGACGCGGGATCCCCCTTGTGGGCCTGCTGCCTGATGATGGGCGCGGATGACAGTGCTGTCGAGCATTTGCAGGGCGTCAGGCACGCCCTCGCTTTGGTTCAGGGCCTCCATGATCTCTTCCAAGAGCCCCGCCAGCGTCCATCGTCGGAACTGCCGGTAAACACTCGACCATTTTCCGAACTCTTCGGGCAGGTCCCGCCATGGGGCACCCCTGCGTGCAATCCGGAAAATCCGAACAGGAACAAGGTGATGGTTGGTCGGTTTGCGCCCTTTCGGGGCGCGGACGGCCAAGGTGAACCGTTCAAGGAACGCCCATTCCCCGTGCGACATCAGGTCTCGTGCGGCGCCGGTCTCCATCGCAGAATGAGCCGCGCTTCAAAGCGCGCTCACAGCTCACAGCAACGCGCGGTGCCCGAGATCTTTGTTAAGGCTTTGGAAGGATTGTCGCTCGGGCAATGACAAGATGTCCTGACCTTCGGAGGAACGATGAGCGAGATAACCCCGCGGCTGGGCCTGCCCTGCATTCAGCCCTCGCAGGCCCAGAAACATGTCACCCATAACGAAGCCCTGACCCAGCTTGATACGCTGGTGCAGATGCGCGTCGAAAGCTTTGGGGCCGTGACGCCGCCCACGGCCCCTGATGCGGGCGAAACCCATGCGCTGGGAACAGGCGCGACCGATGCCTGGGCCGGGCATGATGGCCAGCTTGCCACATGGGACGGCGGCGCCTGGACCTTTCTTGTTCCGCTCGACGGCTGGTGTGCCTGGGGCCTGGCCGAGGGCGAGTTGCGCAGCTGGACCGGCAGTGCCTGGACGGCGCTTGCGGGGGGGATTTCCGGCGACAGCGTGGCGATGCTGGGCATCAACGCCAGTGCCGACACCACCAACCGTCTGACCGTCAGCGCCGATGCCACGTTGCTGAACAATGCCGGCAGCGATCACCGGCTGGTGCTGAACAAGGCCGCCGGCGAAGATACCGCCAGCCTGCTTTATCAGTCGGGCTGGACCGGGCACGCCGAGATGGGCCTGGCCGGAGACACGGATTTTCATCTGAAAGTGTCAGCGGATGGCAGCGCCTGGACCGAGGCGCTGGTGGTCGATGCCGCCACCGGACATGTCAGTGGCGCGGCGGTGCAGGACTCGGCTACAGACACCACTCCGGGACGGCTGGCGCGGGCGGATCATGCCTATGGCCCGGGCAATCTTGTGGGAACGGTGACGCAAGCGGGCGGCATTCCGACCGGGGCGGTCATCGAAAGTGGCTCCAACGCAAGCGGCGCCTATGTGCGTTATGCGGACGGCACGCAGATCTGTAGCGCCACGGTGACCACCTCGGGGTCCGGGGCGACTGTCTGCGCCTGGGCGGCGCATTTCGTGGCGGGGCCGCGGGTGACGGTGTCGGGCAAGGGGTCGGCGGCGATCATCGCGACCAGCAGCGCGGCCAGCGAAACGGGCACCGATCTTTATGCCTTTAACGCGGGGGGCGGACAGGCCTCTGCGGAGGTCGAGGTCATCGCGATGGGCCGCTGGTTCTAGGCTGAAAACGCAATTCGCGCGGCGGGTCTGTTCCGCCGTCAGCGCCCGCCCGGCGTTCGGGCATGATCGAGCGGTGTGTTCAGCACCCGCTCGATCATATTTGCATTCATCTCTTCGCCAAGGAAATCGAACAGCGTTTGCAGCGTTTCGGGGGCCTGCACATAGGTGTCGTACTGCACTTGATGGCAGATCCTCGGGTGGCGCGCCACGTAGTTTGAAAACAGCGTTTCCGCCGCCGACAGTTCGGCCTGCACCGCCTTGGGGTCCATGTTCGCCCACCAGCCCGAACGGCTGACCGCCGCCAGATCGCGGGTGTTGAACACGAAGCGGGTGCGGGGGAAAAACTGCCGGATGAAATCCAGCGTCGGGCCAAACAGGCGCGGGTGCAGGTGAAAGCGGATTTCCTTGAACCCCGACACCCGCGTGCCCGGATCGGGCCGCAACACCATCCGGGCAAAGGTCGCGGCCAGCGCCTGGCCGTATTCGGTGGGGTCGACCTTTTCCGCACCGTAAAACGGGTCTTCGGGGGACGTTTCGCGCCCCGCCCTGCGCGCCCCGCGCATCGGTTCGGACCCGTTCACCGCCTGCCAGCTTTGCGCCAGCGGCAGGATCGCGTTGTTGTTTTCGCCCCGCACCTGATAGCCGGGGATCGCGTTCAGGATATTTTGCAGCAGGGTCGACCCGGATCGCCCATAGGTGATGACGAAGACATATCCGCCGGGGGGGTGCGCAAAATCGCTGGGCATGAGGGGTATTCCGGGATTACAGATCTTGTTTGGCCCCAGAGTGACACAGCTTGTCCAGAAGGGCCACGGCCTGCGGATAGCCGGGCACATGACCGGCGATGTCTTCGGACCCCTGTTTCTGGCTGGCATCGAACCAGCGCAGGGCGCGCGCATCGGGCGCGACCCTGGTGCCAAGCTCGGCGGCAAGGCGGCGCGCCTCGTCGGGGGCGGATTTGCCCGGCCCGTAGATGTCTTCGAACCGGCGACGGCTGTGGGCGATGCCGTCCTGGTCAAGCTGGCGGATCACCCGCGCGAGGCGGTAGCGATCCTCGGTCACCCGGCGGCGGACATTGACGGGGTCGATGGGTTTGGGCTGTAGGCGCCCGGCGCGGATCTCGGGGTAGATCCGCCGCGCCTCCACCCCGCCCCAGGCCCCTGTCGACAACGCCAGAAACAACGAGCGCAGCCGGCGCGCCTCGTCGCCGCGGGTATACAGCAGAACCGCATAGCCGCGCGCGGCGCAGGCGCGGATCAGCTCGGCGGTCAGCGCGGGCGGCACCACGTCAAAGCAATGCTTGATGTTGGGGCGTTGCGCCGGATCGTCCCCCAGCGCCGCGTCGATGCCCGCGCGCAGCGCCTCGGCATCGCCGCTGTCGCGAAAGGCGCGGGTGACATGGCCAAACGTTCGGTCGATGTTGAACGGTTCGTGTTCGATGCTGGGAAAGGGCGAGATTTCGGCCAGAAACGCGGTCAGCGACGTCCCCCCGGTGCGACGCAGCGTCAGGATAAGCCAGGGTCGTTCCGGCATGGGTCGTTCCGGCATGGGGTAATGTCCTTTCCCAGGGGGTAAAGCGCCCGGACAGGGGCCGCCGAAAACTGTTGCGCGCAGACAAACCGCCTTCTGTGCGCAGGGTCAAGCCACCCCGGCTGTCCGTTCCCGACCGCAAGGGGCGGTCCGCGCCCGATCCCGCCACCCCGGCGCATCCGGGACCAAAGATGCCGCGCGCAAGGGCCCGTTCGCCGCCATCCGCTCACATTGTTCACCATCTGGCCTGCATTGGTCCGCACGGCTTGACCCCTGCCTGCATTCTGCGGCACAGACGGTCAAACAATTTCGCACAAGGGGCCAGGTCAGGCAGCCCGCGTACGACAAGGGTCAACAAGAACCGGAAGACATGGCAAAGACGCTTATTCTGCACATCGGCCACTACAAGACCGGAACGACCGCGTTGCAGGTCTTTTTTTCCCAAAACACGCGGTTTCTCCGGAATCAGGGGATCGAATATCCCGATCTGTGGATGCACAATGCCAAGCATTCGGATTTCGCGTTCTCGATCCTGAAGGCCGCGGGCATCAGCGGGCCGCTGATGTTCGATTACGCCGACGAAACCTCGCCCCGGCAGATGTGGGGCATGCTGATGGACCACGTCCGCCACAGCCCCGCCGACACGGTGCTCATCAGCTCCGAGGAACTGATGCGCATCGGGCAGTTTCCGGAGGCGGTGCAGATCCTGCGCGAGGTGCTCGGCAGGCGCCCCGACGGCATCGACATCAAAATCGTCGCCTATCTGCGCGACCCGCAGTCGCATATGCTGTCCTGGTATAACCAACTGATAAAGATGAACATCCCGGTATCGGATCTGGAAACCGCCCTGGGGGGCGAGATCGAGGACATCCATTTTGACTACCGCCGCGCACTGGAACCCTGGATCGACATCGCCGGCAAGGACAACGTGCTGCTGCGCCCGTATCGCAACGACCCCGGCGATCCCAACGCGCTGCACCGCGATTTCTTTGCCGCGCTGAACGTCACGCTGCCAAAGGCGCTGCAACGCAGCCAGCCCGACCCCAACCCGCGGCTTGACGACCGCGTCGCCGAATTGTTGCGCCTGATGCAGAACCTTGGTTTTCCGCGCGCCAGCATCAATGCGGTGCGCAATCGGGCGCTGTCCTATCTCGCCACGCAGGACGCGCTGAAGGCCGAGATCGTTCGCCCGCTGGACGACATCCGCGCCCAAGCGCGCGACGGCCTGGACTGGCTGGCGCAGCAGGCAGACGGCAGCCTGCCGATCGACGCCTTCGCCGACCGCCTTCCCGAAGGCCGCCCGCGCGCGGAAATCGACCGCAACGTGCTGATCGGCTTTGTCTTTGCCGAATTCATCCAGTTGCGCCAGCGGGTGCAGAACTTTGCCATCCCCGAGCTTGCCCGGCGCATCGACGCGCTGGAAGCCCGGCTTCAGCAGAAGGAAGAGTCATGAGGATCCTGTTCTACAACTGGGTCGACTACCTCGACGACGAACGCCGTGGCGGGGGGGTGTCGATCTACCAGAAGAACGTGATCCACGCTCTGAACGCCGAAGAGGCGACCGAATGCCTGTTCCTGTCCTCGGGCATCTCGTATGATCTGCTGAACGACCGTCCGCGCTGGGAACAGGTCAGGCATGGCCCCACCGAAGACCGCGCCCTGCGCTTTGAAATCGTCAATTCGGGCGCGCTGGCCCCCGGCCACCATTCCTTTGGCGATCCCCGCCAGGTCGAGGACCCCGCCACCGAAGCGGCGTTTTTCGATTTCCTGCGCGCCAAGGGCCCGTTCGACGTGGTGCATTTCAACAATCTCGAAGGCATCCCGGCAGGCGTGCTGAAGCTCAAGGAGCATTTCCCCGACACGCGGGTGATCCTGTCGCTGCACAATTATTTCCCGGTCTGCCCGCAGGTGAACCTGTGGTACCAGGAAGAGGAAAACTGTCTCGATTACGAGAACGGGCGCAAATGCGTGACCTGCCTGCCCTACCAGCATGACCAGCGGGTGATCCGGCTGGCCAATGGCGTGGCCTTCAACCTCAAGAAGGCGGGCATCCGACCGGGGTCGCGCCTGTTCGATCGCGGCTTCGGTCCGGCGATGCGGGTGGCCAACCGGCTGGTGCGGTTCTGGGCGCGGCGCATCCGGCGGTCGCGGCCCGCCTCGCTGACGCCGGCGACCGCACCGCAGCGCGCCCCCGGTCAGGTGCTGGAGCGGCTTGAAGCGCGCAATGCGAAATTCGCCAAGCGCCGCCGCGACATGGCGACCCTGATCAACACCCATTGCGACAGCGTGCTGTGCGTGTCCCATCGCGTGGGCGAGGTCGCCGCGCGCTATGGCATCGCGCCCGATCTGCTGGAAACCAGCTATATCGGCACCCGCCACGCGGATAAATTCGCCCAGACCCGCCCCGCCGTCACGCTGCTGGGCGATGACGGGCTGCTGACCATGGGCTATCTGGGCTACATGCGGCGCGACAAGGGCTTTTTCTTCATGCTCGAAGCGCTTGAGGGCATGCCCGACGCGCTGGCCGCGCGCATCCGTCTGGTCATCGCCTCGCGCCGGGCCGATGCCGAGACGATGGAACGGGTCGTGGCGCTGAGCGAACGGTTCGCGTCGGTGCAATATGCCGACGGCTACGCCCATGACCAGCTTGATGCGCTGCTCGACGGGGTCGGCGTGGGGGTGATTCCGGTGCTGTGGGAAGACAACCTGCCCCAGGTCGCGATCGAAATGCACGCCCGCCACATTCCGCTGCTGACCTCGGATCTGGGCGGCGCCCAGGAACTGGGGGGCAGCGCCGACATGCGGTTCACATCCGGAGACATCGACGATTTCCACGCCCGCGTGCAGGCCATGCTGGACGGTGAAATCGACCTGTCGCAATACTGGTCGGGCGCGCTTGCGCCCTATTCGATGGAAAACCATCTGGCAGAGCTGCATCAGGTCTATGCCTCGCCGGTGCGCCCCATTGGCATGCTGCCATCGGCACCGGGGGCCGACCCCGAGCTGGGCCGCGACCTGCGCCCGGTTGAGAGCATTGACGATAACGGGCCGGTCGGCGCCTATGAGATCGAGCCGGGCGAAATCAACGAAACCCAAGATCCTTGAGCGTCAGGGAATATGTCCCCAGCCACCTCTGGTTGCTGTTTTCAAGCAACTATGCCTTGGTTTGCGGCAGGTTGCGTAGCCGTTCAGGCGACTTGCTAAGTGGCGTAGCCCTTCAGGCTACTTGCTAAGTGGCGTAGCCCTTCAGGCTACGACGCCCCGCGCGCATCCCGGCTTCTGGCGGGATCACCATCAAGCGCAGGTCATGCAGCACCAGACTGGTGCGCGGACGTGGAAGCCGCAGTACCAATGTGTGCCACGCCTCGGCTCCGGCCATCGGTTGGCCCGCATCCACATCGTGCAGCAGGCTGATCACGCGGCGTCCCGCGCGCAGCGCCAGCGGTTCGGAAAGCTCCGTGTCCAATACCTCATCCTCGCGCCCCGACCGGACGAACGCGGCGATTTCGCGCGCCTCAGCGCTTTCGATATCGGCCACCAGGCCCAGCACGCTGCCCGGTTTAAGGGTACCCGCGCCCAACACCAGATTCAGCACCCACCAGCTTGGCGTGCCGCTGACCGCCGCATCGATCTGTAGCAACATGCCAGCGGTCGATGCGATCTCGCCCTCGATCTTGCCATTGGCGCTGTCCCAGCTGGGATAAACATCCGGCCAAGGGGCATCCTCGGTCAGCGGGCCGGAAAACGTCGCCGCGCGCAGCCCCGTCAAGCTGTGTGCCAATGTGTCGCTCAGGGTATGTGCCATGCCGGTTCCCCTTTGGAATTGACGTTCGGCCGATCTGGCATGCCGCAGCGGGCTTGTCCAGATCGGTACCCCAAGGGCCCGGTTTTGCAGGACTAGGCTCAGGATCCATTGATTTCAGCCTGAGTAGATGATTCATCACTCGAAAAAGCGAGCGGTGACATGTCTGATCTCTTCTGGCTGAGCGACAC
>NZ_QLMG01000092.1 GCF_003259905.1 Salipiger aestuarii
GCGGCCTCACGCCCTACGAATACATCTGCAAGATCTCGACTTCCGAGCCTGATCGATTCATCCTGAATCCGTTCCACCAGATGCCGGGACTGAACGGTGAAAAAAGGGGGCGCGGACGCCAGACCGGGCGGACAAAAGGCGGCACGAACACCAAGCTGCACGCCGTCGCCGACGCCAAAGGGCGGCCGATCGGGTTCTACCTGTCGGCCGGGGCAGGCCAGCGACGACACCGGCGCGGCGACGGTGCTTCCGTCAATTGTTTCAGGACGAGATCCCCCTGGCGCGGATCGACGATCTTCGGGCGAGGTACAACCGGCTTTTGGGCAAGATCAGGGACTTGCGGGTCGAGGCGGAACCGCTTCAGGCCCTGCAGGAGGAAACCCTGAAACTTGCAGAGTCCATGCAGTGCCTGTTTGCCCTTTACGCGATCCGCTCACGCCGGATCCCCCACGCGCTGCAGGGCACGCCCACGGCCCGGATCATCGAAAAGGTCACAAGCGAGGGAACCGCGCAGCCCCTGAACGACATCACGCTGGCCAGCCTGTTCGGCGCCGTGTTCAGCTATCTTCTGGTTGGAAAATACGCTCTGGTCGTCAGCAGTTACGATAAGGAAAGCGTGCGCGATGTTGCCGCGACCCTGCTTGTTCCCCTGATCCCGTCGCTGATCCTGCTGGCCTTTCTCACCATCCTTCTGCGTCACCTGAAAATCGACCAGGGAAGCTGGTCAAGCTATCTGGGCGTGCAAATCCCGTTCTGGAATTACGCCAAGCTTGCCTTCTGGCCAGCCGTCTTCGCGACCGTGCTTTATGGCACCGTGACCTGCCTTGGCGCGGACGGCGTCATGCGGCACGCCTTCGATGCCAACGGCGGGGCGATGATCACGACGGCGCTGGAATTCCTGAAGAGGGAAATTCAGCAGCTGCTCCGCATCCTGTTCCTGTCCTATGTGACGGCCTTCGGGCTGTTGTTCGTGTCCGATCATCACGACCGGATGCACTGGTCCGCGACGCTGGCCGTGGCGCTGGTGGTTTCCGCGTTTCTCTGGATGGTCGCGACCCTGGCCCAGAGCCTTTTCAGCGTTGCGCCCCCTGCCGTGCTTGATACCGGCGCCGTGACCGAGGCTTCCCCGCCGACCGGCAGCGGCGAGGTCTATACCGGCTACATGGCGAACATCTGCGCCTCGGTGCTGGCCAAGATGTCGAAAGACCGGCAATTCTCTGTCGAGTGGCGCGAGGTTTCGGCGCAGGGCCGGTTCGACGAGCTGAAGACCGGCAGGATCGATATCCTTTGCGATCCGGCGACGATCACCCCGGAACGCCTGTCCCACGCAGGGGTGATCGTGTCGCCGCCGGTTTACCTTTCGGGGGTCGGGCGCGCAGTGGCCACCCGTGATCAATGGGCCGGTCACTGGCCCTGCATCGGCCCGCTGGTGGGCATCGTCAAGGGCACGACCGCGCGGTTTTCAATCCGGAACATGGCCGAGAAATTCGGGTTCGGCGAAACGTTTTCGCCCGTCGTGCAGGCGCATCCGGACCAGGACAAGGTGGTGCTGACCGACGAAGAGCGGCAAAGCCTGACCTGCTGCTCGGGCGCCGTGGCAAGCCATCCGGGCGATGTCGGCAAGCTTGCGCCCTACACGGCGGCCGAACTGGACCAGACCGACCCTGCCAGCGCCGTGGTGGTGCGAAGCTATCCCGATCACGAAAGCCTGGCCAAAGCCTTGTGCAGCGGCGAAATCTACTATTCGGTCGGCGATCTGGAGATAATCTCTCTTTCCCTGACGACCTACAAGACGCTGCGTCGGGCTGTCAGGCACAGCCCGACGCAGAGGTATATTCCGAAGAACGATACGCGATCTTCGTGCATGTCTCGGACGAATCTGATCCCGGCGACAGGCTGGCGCTTTCTTTCCTGCGCCAACTGTCGATGGAAATCCACCGGGGACATGATTCCGTGCTCGTTCGCAGTTTCATCGACAACTTTTCCAAGACGGCGATTTCCAGATCACTTGACCTGTTCTTGTGGTGCGTGGTGGCCGGGTCGAATTGACGAAGATAGCGCCGCACTCTGGAACCGCTTCGACGCCCGCGGCACCGCCGAGATCGACAGTGCCCGGGAGGCCCTGAGTATTTAACATAATCCGACTTACGCGATTCTCGTGTGTTCGTTGGTGCGCGCTACCCGCAAGTGGGGTAGATTCCTGCTGAGTGCAGGATAGTACGTTAAGCCCCCAAGACATGTCTGCCGTAGTCTCGTAGATTACCGTTGGGGTCGACGTATCGGTAGAGGGTGACGGGTTTTACGCCAAGTTCTGTACATAGCTCAGAAACCGATGTGTCTCGGCTTGCCATTGCTGCCTGGGCCATGCGGACCTGTGCTTTTGTCAGTGCGAATTTTCGGCCACCTTTTCGACCTCTAGCGCGCGCTGCCTGAAGACCGGCCATGGTGCGTTCCCGGATCAGTTCGCTTTCGAATTCAGCCAACGCGGCAAAGATGCCAAACGACAGGCGGCCCGCTGCGGTCGTCGTGTCGATTTGCGCTCCCTGACCAGTGATGACTTTCAGGCCAACGCCGCGCTCTGATAGCATGGTTGTCGTTTTCACCAAATGGTTCAGGCTGCGACCCATCCGATCCAGTTTCCAGATCACCAGAACGTCGCCTGAACGCAAGGCCTTCAGACAGGCTTCGAGACCGGGGCGATTATCTTTCTTGCCTGACGCTTGATCGGAATAGATTTGATCATTGGCGACACCGGCAGCGGCAAGTGCATCCCTTTGCAGATCAAGCGACTGGCTACCGTCCGCCTTGGAGACGCGGGCATATCCAATCAACATCAGATTTCGACTTTCTCCGCTGCTGTGTCAGTATCGCCTGTGTTCGGCGTCCCTTTGGGTTCAATCAGCAAAATATGGGCTTCTTCCTGAGCAACTGGCCGATGCTGAACACCCTTCGGCACGACGTACAGCTCGCCCGGCTTTAGGGTGACATTCCCCTGTTCCATTTCAATCGTCACGATGCCATCCAGGACAAGAAAAAAGTCATCGGTGTCGTCATGGGTATGCCAAACGAATTCCCCTTGAACTTTTACTACCATCACATCGTGTCCGTTGAACTGGGAAACGATTTTTGGTGACCAATACTCAGCAAATGTGCTGAGCTTGTCGGCGAGATTCACGGCTTTTGCGGTCATGTGTTGTTTTCCCTGTTTCACAAACGAACGTTTGTGATGTGTCGAGGATCTCCGAGCTTTCTTCCGCCCATTATATTCCTTAATTCATATCACAATCATCAATAAACAAACCCTCCATAGAAAGCAAAAGAAACATGGCGCATCGCACCATCCTAACCGAGCGCCAGCGTTCGGCACTTTTCGACCTGCCTGCCGACGAAGCATCGCTTCTTCAGCATTACATTCTGGCGGACGACGATATGGAAATCATTCGCTCGCGCCGCCGCGCCCGCAATCAATTTGGCTTTGCGCTTCAGTTGTGTGCCCTTAGGTTTCCGGGGCGGTTGTTGACACCGGGAGAAACGATCCCGGAGTCGGTAACGAAATTCCTGGCGGCCCAGCTTGGTCTGAACCCCGGTGACCTGATCGATTATGCACATCGGGCGGAAACGAGACGCGAGCATCTTATCGATCTTCGATCAATTTACGGCTATCGGATGTTCTCTGGCCGTGGCGCACGCGATCTGAAGGCATGGCTTGAACAGCAAGCTGAGACGACCCACTCGAACAAAGATTTGGCCCGAAAGTTTGTCGAGGAATGTCGCCGCAACCAGACGATCCTGCCGGGTGTGTCTGTCATCGAGCGACTGTGTGCTGATGCGCTTGTTGCTGCCGAACGTCGAATTGAAAGCCGTATCGTAGATCGGCTCAGCAATGAGGTGAGGAAACTGCTGGACGGCTTGCTGACAGAAATGGTCGATGGCACTGTCAGCCGGTTCGTTTGGCTACGTCAGTTTGAGGTGGGCAATAACTCGGCGGGTGCATCCCGGCTTCTGGACAGGCTGGAATGCTTGCTGGCACTGGGATTGTCACCCTATATCCTGGACGACATCCCCCCACACCGGGTCACTCGGCTGCGCCATCAGGGGGAACGGTATTTTGCCGATGGTCTGCGCGATGTCACCAGCGACCGGCGGCTTGCTATTCTTGCCGTCTGTGCAGTGGAATGGCACGCGGCCATTGCTGATGCGGTGGTTGAAACCCACGATCGGATTGTTGGGAAGACCTGGCGTGATGCCAAGAAAATCTGTGACGCGCGGGTCGCGGATGCAAAGTCGGCCGTTCATGATACATTGCACTCATTCAAATCACTGGGCGCTGCCCTTCTGGAAGCCAAGGGGGATGGGGCATCACTTGATATAGCCACCGAAACCGCCTGTGGGTGGCACCAGCTCGAAGGGCTTGTTGCGACTGCGGCCAAGCTGACTGACACAATGGCCGCTGACCCTCTGAGCCATGTTGCTCAGGGCTTTCATCGGTTCCGGCGTTATGCGCCGCGCATGTTGCGCGCGCTTGAGGTACACGCAGCACCCGTGGCCGAGCCATTGTTGGCGGCAGCAACTATCATCGAAAATGACCAAAACTCTGAGCTTCAGCCCGTTGTTTTTCTACGTCGCGGATCAAAATGGCACCGTCATCTCAATACCTGTGACGAGGACAAGCATCGTCTGTGGGAGGTGGCTGTCATGTTCCACCTGCGAGATGCTTTCCGATCAGGCGATATCTGGCTCGCTCATTCCCGGCGCTATGCCGATCTGAAGCAAGCCCTTGTTCCAATTGAAGCCGCAAAGGCAACACCCAGACTGACCCTTCCGTTCGAACCGGGCGCTTGGATTGCGGATCGCAAAGCACGGCTCGCAGACGGGCTTGCACGCTTGGCCAAAGCCGCCAGAAACGGGTCAATCCCTGGCGGTTCCATCGAAAACGGCGTGCTCAAAATTGATCGGTTAAGTTCCGCTGTACCAAAGGAAGCGGACGAATTGGTGCTCGATCTCTATCATCGACTCCCAGTCGTCCGCATTACCGATCTCTTGCTGGAAGTTGATAATGACATCGGCTTCCCCGACGCCTTTACGCATTTGCGCACCGGTTCGCCCTGCAAGGATCGTGTCGGACTGTTGAATGTATTGCTGGCCGAAGGGGTGAACCTCGGTCTGAGCAAGATGGCTGAGGCAACCCACACACATAACTTCTTCCAGCTCTCGCGTCTTTCCAGTTGGCACATAGAAAGCGACGCTATCAATCGCGCCCTGGCCATGGTTATCAGCGCGCAATCAGGCTTGCCGATGGCCGCACATTGGGGTGGCAACGTCACCGCTTCAAGCGATGGTCAGTTCTTCCCGGCAGCACGCCACGGCGAGGCAATGAATCTCATCAACGCAAAATACGGTTCCGATCCAGGCCTGAAAGCCTATACCCACGTCTCCGATCAATTCGGCCCGTTCGCGACCCAGAACATTCCGTCGACGGTGAACGAGGCACCCTATATCCTGGACGGCTTGTTGATGAACGACACAGGCCGCAAGATCAAAGAGCAATATGCTGATACCGGCGGATTCACCGACCTCGTTTTTGCGGCCACTTCACTGTTGTCCTATCGCTTCATTCCACGTATCCGCGATCTGCCATCCACACGGCTCTACCTGTTCGATCCGGCTGCTGCCCCGAAAGAACTGCGCGGTTTGGTTGGCGGCAAAATCAGGGAAGGTCTGATTGTTCAAAACTGGCCAGACATCTTGCGTGCCGTGGCCACCATTACGGCTGGCATCATGCCACCCAGCCAGTTGCTAAAAAAATTCGCATCCTACCCGCGTCAGCACGAGTTGGCCCTTGCCCTGCGCGAGATTGGCCGCATCGAACGTACACTCTTCATTATCGAATGGTTGCTCGACGCCGACATGCAGCGTCGGGCGCAGATTGGTTTGAATAAGGGCGAGGCACATCATGCCCTGAAAAACGCCCTGCGAATTGGCCGCCAAGGCGAAATACGGGATCGCACCAGCGAAGGCCAACACTATCGAATGGCGGGGCTGAACCTCCTGGCGGCAATTATTATCTACTGGAACACCAAGCACCTCGGCCAAGCCGTCACAGCCCGAAAACGCGCCGGTCTCAACTGTTCACCGGGACTTCTGTCGCACATCTCACCACTCGGATGGGCGCATATCCTGCTCACGGGCGAGTACAGATGGAAAAATCGGCGATGACCAGCCTTAACGTACTATTCTGCACTCAGCAGGAATCTACCCC
>NZ_QLMG01000093.1 GCF_003259905.1 Salipiger aestuarii
TCGCCAGAGTTTAAGGCCAAGGTCGCGCTTGAAGCGATCCGCGAGGAGATGACGCTGGCGGAACTGTCCAAGAAGTACGGAGTGCATCCCACGCAGATCGGGACTTGGAAACGCGCAGCGATAGAAAACATGGCGACGGCATTTACGCGCCGTGGCGCGGCCCCAGAACAGGTGAGCGCCGCCGATGTCGACAAGCTGCACTCGAAGATCGGCCAGTTGGTGGTGGAACGGGATTTCTTCGCCGAAGCCTCGCATCAACTGCTCGGGACGCGAGGCAAAAAAATGGTGAGCCGGGATCACAAGTCAAGCCTTCGTAAACAGTGCGAACTGTTACAGCTTTCGCGATCGCGTCTTTACTATCAGCCGGTCGGCGAAAGCGCTGAGACCCTGCGCTTCATGGAGATCATAGACAAGCAGTTTTTGGAAACGCAGTGGTATGGTTCGCGCCAAATGGCCCGAGCGCAACAAGCACCAATGTGGTCGCCATCGTGTGCGCCGTCTGATGCGTCTCATGAGGCTGGTGCCGATCTATCAGGAACCCAACACAAGCAAGAAGCATCCACAGCATAAGATCTGGCCAGACCTGTTGCGCAATATGGTGATTGACCGCCCCAACCAGGTTTGGTGCGCAGACATTACCTACATCCCAATGCGGCGCGGGTTCTTGTACCTCGTGGCGATCATGGATTGGCGCAGTCGCAAGGTGCTGGCCTGGCGGCTGTCAAACAGTATGGACGCGGATTTTTGCGTCGAGGCTTTGAAAGAAGCGCTCGCTAAACATGGCAAGCCGGACATCTTCAACAGCGATCAGGGCAGCCAGTTCACCAGCGGCGCGTGGATTGACGTGCTGACCGACGCAAAGATCAAAATCAGCATGGACGGGAAAGGCGCATGGCGGGACAACCGTATGATCGAACGGCTGTGGCGGTCCCTGAAATATGAATGCGTGTATCTGAACGCCTTTGAGGCGGGATCAGAAATGCGCGCAGGGATCGGCAAGTGGCTGACTTACTATAACTCCGAACGCCCCCCACTCAACGCACGGCTTGTTGACCCCCCGACGAGGCATATGCCAGAAAAAACAAACCAATGAGAATAGCAGCCTAAATGAACCCCTGATCCATCTTAACCAGGCTCCAAATTGGGCTAAAATCTAGGACCACCTCTCTGCAAAGTCCGGGGTTTGAAGTTAGCCTGTTCTCCAAACGAGGAGACAGACGATGCGGCAGAGCCGGTTTCGCGATGAGGAGATCATTGGCATCCTGAGGGAACACCAGGCCGGCACTGGTTCCAGGGAGCTGTGCCGGAAGGGAAGCATGGCCTCAGCGATGGCACCTTCTGCAAATGGCGCTCGAAGTATGGCGTCATGGAAGTGTCGGAGACCCAGCGGCTGAAGGCACTGGAGGTTGAGAACGCGAAGCTCAAGAAGATGCTCGCGGAGCACATGCTGGATGTGACCGCGCTCAAGGAGATGCTGGGAAAAAACTTCTGAAGCCCGGTGCAAGGCGACGAGCCGTGGACTGGGCCATGACAGAAAAGAACGACCGCCAGCGGCGCGCCTGTGCCCTCGCCGGGATTGATTTGCGCGTCTGTCCGCGACGCTCAGCCAGGTCGGCGGAGGCCGGGCTGCGGGAAAGGTTGAAGGAGCTGTCCGGCGAACGGCGGCGCTTTGGGTATCGCCGGCTGCATCTGTTGCTCGGGCGTGAGGGCTGGCACGTGAAGTGGAAGAAACTCTACCGGATTTACCGCGAAGAGGGGCTGACAGTGCGCAAACGTGGCGGTCGAAAGCCTGTGATCGGAACACGGGCGCCGATGGCGATACCGCAAGGGCCGAACCAGCGATGGTCCTTGGCCTTCGTCTCGGACAGCCTCTCGGACGGTCGTCGCTTCCGTGTGCTTTGCGTCATCGACGACTTCAGCCGGGAATGCCTGGCAACGGTCGTGGACACCTCCCTGTCGGGGCAACGCGTTGGTCGTTGACCTGCCCCCGAGGCTCCCTCGTTCATAACGAGAGTCTGCGGCAGCGAAAAAGGCCTGGCTGAAGACAGCGGCATGGGGCTCTGTTGCACAAAACGGCTGACGGCCAAGGTCCCCCTTTTCCCGGACACGCTTGTCCCGCGGTCTCTGTGACGGGTATGCCGAGCGCAGTGAAGCCGTTCATGACGGCGACACGAACCTGAAGCGCGGCGACTTGGCGGTCGGGCCCCCGCGCCATACCATAAGGCGTTGGCCCAGCAGCTTCATGCAGTGCATCTTGGTCTCGGCGCGACTTCGGCGATGGTAGCCGCTCCACATCCGCCAGATCTTCCTGCCCAGGCGTTTGGATGGGTGAAGAAGGCAGAGGTCGACAGCGGTCGACGCGCAGGCATCCCAACTGAGATGGCGGAGAAGATGAAAGCGCTCGAGCGGGAGCTGCGCTAGGCGAACGAGATCCTCAGGAAGGCGTCGGCGTATTTTGCGATGGTGGAGCTCGACCGCCGGTCGAAGTGATGGTGGGTTTCATCGAGGCGCATCGTGATGCGCATGGGGTCGAGCCGATCTGCGCGGTGCTGCCGATCGCCCCTTCCACCTCCTACGATCACCTGGCGAAGCGGGCCGACCCGGCGCGTCTTTCAGACCGCGCTCGTCGTGACGAGGCTTTGCGACCCGAGATCCTGCGTGTTTTCGAAGAGAACTGGCGAGTCTACGGCGTCCGCAAGATCTGGCGGCAACTCGTCCGGGAAGGTTTCGAAGTCGCTCGTTGCACCGTGGCTCGGCTGATGAAGGAGATGGGTATTCAAGGCATCATCCGCGGCAAGCCGCACCGAACGACGATTCCGGACAAGAAGGCTCCGTGTCCGCTGGACAAGGTGAACCGGCAGTTTCGGGTGCCCGCGCCCAACGTGCTCTGGGTCAGCGATTTCACCTGCGTCGCCACCTGGAAGGGGTTCGTCTATGTCGCCCTTCGTCATCGACGCCTTTGCCCGCAAGATCGTCGGCTGGCGTGTCAGCACGCCCGCGCATGCGGGTTTCGTCATCGACGCCTTGGAGCAGGCAGTGCAAGATCGCCGCCCCGGGAACCGCCGTGTGAATTTATTTTGCCAACACGAGCTAGTTCAGCAGCGCCCTTTCTTGGAGCCACGCGCGCATCTCGCTGATAACTTCTGCCTGCTTTTCAGGCTGTTCGCGGTAATAATGCGTTGCACCCTCAATCCGAAGGTACGTCTTGTCCGCCATTTTTGCCGCTTCAAATACGCAAGCTGGATGGCTGGGTGGCACCGCATCATCGGCGCCATTTTCGATCAGCAAAAACGGACAAGCAATTTGACCGACGCATTCTTTTGCGTCGGCACGCGAATGATCTGGTGACCATTGCGAAAGCCAGGCGCGCAGGGTACTAAATCGGGCGAGTCCTACTGGTCCGGTATTTACGGTCTCGGGGTTTCCAAGATAGCTCCAGCCGGGTCTGCGTTCATTTGGCTCTTGCGTCGGATCCAGAAAGCGCGGATCTGCCATCGTCCGGTGTACGATAAAGGGACGCTCGATTTCCGCTCCGCCTAAGCGTTCCAAATGTGCAAGTTGCTTCAAAACCGTGTCGGTAATTCTCCGCATGCGCGCTCGTTGGCGTTCGCGAAATTCGACGACAAAGGCCGCATCATAAGGCGGTTTCGGGCCATTTGCGGCATAGAGATCAAAATCCGTGTTCCGAACGTCGGGGTCGCTCTCGTCCATGACAGAAGGATCGATCCATTCTGACAAAATCCGCGCTCGTCCCGTATGTGCGGCAATGAACATGACCGCATCTGCCGGCGGCAGATCCGCGCGAGTCAGATCGTACGCGTCCCCACTTGGGGTTTGCGAAATCGAGGGGTGCTCGGCTTGACTTTGATAGAACACCGCAAGTGATCCGCCACCGCTCCAGCCGCACAATACAACATTGAGATATCCCAATTCTTCACGGGCATACCGCATATATGCGCCCAGATCCGCGCATACTTTTTCCATAATCAAGGCCGTATCGTTCTTGGCATAACGTGATGCGCAGGACAGCACATGAAAACCAGCTTTTGCCAGCGCAACGGGCAAGGGCATAAGGTGCAGAGTCGACGCAGGATGCATGAAAACAAGAACAGTGTCCGAAGGCAAATCCTGCGGGATTATTCGCTGTCCTTCCAGAAACACCGAGCCTTGGCTTCCAGTGAACCCATAGGTCTCGGTAAAAGCGGCTTCCTCTCGGAATTGAACGATAACTGGCAACCTCACAATATCGTATGGTACTATCGGTGCGTTGCTGCCAGCCATATCGTTAACCTCTCGCATTGCTGTGCATGAGTTCATCCACGTCAGGTGCGCGCTTGGTCTTGCTCCATTCGTCCAGCATTGGCTTTGCCCTTCGGCCCAACTCGCGGGCCATCTCCGGCGTTGTTGTGTCTACAGCCAACTCTATCCGGTGTCCGTTCGGATCAAAAAAGTAGATAGACTGGCATATCTTGTGGTCGGCCGGCCCAACAACTTCAATCCCACCATCCACCAATCGTTTCTTATATTGTTCCAGCGTCTCCATATCGGCCACCTTGAGTGCAAGATGTTGCACCCAGTCGGGTGTATTCGTGTCCATTTGCATATCCGGGGATTCGGGAAGTTCGAAAAACGCCAAGAACGAACCGTCTCCCATTTCCAGAAAGATGTGAACATGCGGGGACCATTCGCCGGTCGAAGGCACTTTGTTCTCTGCGACCGCGATGGTCAAATCGAGGTCCACATACTTCTTATAGAACTCGGTTGTCTCCTTGGCGTCGCGACATCGGTACGCGACATGATGCAATCCGTTGACAGTCATTAGATTCTCCCCAGAGGATACTGCGATCCCACCGGTGGTATACATTTCGCTGGATTGAGTCAAGATTTTCGTGCATAGGTGGCATAAATGTATACCAGAGAGATGCAATGACCCTTGCTGAAAAAGCCGTTGAAAAGCTGCGAGTCGCCATATTGAAGGGTGAATTTTCCACCGGCCCGTCCATCACCGAGCGGCAGGTCAGTGAATATCTGGGCATTTCCCGCACCCCCGTACGTGCTGCCCTCCAAACACTGTCGAACGAAGGGTTGTTGGACTACGAAGCGCAACGCGGATACCGCGTTCGCAGCGTCAACCATGAAACCATCTCCGACGCTTATATGGTGCGTGCCGCGCTGGAAGCTCTCGCTTCCCAAATAGTCGCCGAAACAGGGCTGCCGGCAGAAACTTCGGCTACGCTCGAAGCTTGCGTCGCAGAAGGGCGGGACCTTCTCGGGAGCGGCGCAGAGCGATTTCAGCATGAAGAATGGCGCAACATGAACAACCGTTTTCACCAGGCAATAGTCGACGCCGCGGGGAATGAAACCCTTGGCAACTCGTTGGCGCATGTGGCGCTCATGCCGATGATGTCATTCAAGGTGATCGCGACTATCGGCGCGTCTCCAAACATGGCTCTATTGGAGGGATCTCAAAGAGATCACGAACAGATCCTTTTGAGCCTTCAGGCTGGTCAGTCCATGCGCGTATCGAACCGTATGCGGGAACATATCCTGTTTGCAGGGGATTTGATTTCGAAAGTCATCCGAAGACAATACGGAGAAAGCACATCCACGGGGGCCGCATCGGATGATCGCGATCGAGGCACAACCAAAAACGAAAATGTGAAAGTGGAACTTAGGTGTTCAGTCCCGGCATCTGGTGAATCGGATTCAGGATGAATCGATCAGGCTCGGAAGTCGAGATCTTGCAGATGTATTCGTAGGGCGTGAGGCCGCTGAGCGTCTTCAGCCTGCGTGCGAAGTTGCAGGCCGCCATGCAGTCCGAGAGGGGCGTGCGCAGCTGATCATGGCTGTCGTAGCGGTATCATTTCACCGTCGCCTCCTTGATCGTTCGGTTCATCCGCTCGACCTGGCCATTGGTCCATGGATGGTTTGGCTTGGTCAGCCGGTGCTCGATCCCATTCGCCTTGCAGATCATGTCGAAGCGCATCTGCCGCGAATATGCTGTGTTTCGGTTGCGAGGCTGCT
>NZ_QLMG01000094.1 GCF_003259905.1 Salipiger aestuarii
CTTTGGACCGGTCTTCAAGTCCTCGACCGTCGCACGCTTGCGCCACTTCGCGACGGTTTTGGGAGTGATGCCCAACTCCTTGCTCAGCTGCGCGAGCGAAGCTTGCGCTTCTCATCGTTGTGCTGCGCAAACGACTGCCAGCCAATGGATCGCTGTATCGCTGCTCTGACGGCGTGCGTGCCCTCTCGGCAGATTTGCCTTGCAAATCGCCTGCCGGGTAACAGTGCGTGGCGCTGCCGTGAAGAATTTGTCCCATAGTGCGTCCTTCCATTCATGAGAAAGGATCGCACCATCAAACCGTGGGATCAAACACTTGTGCTTCGTGGGGGCCCCTCTGCTCATGCCTCCCGCCTATCATGCTGGATTCGCAAGATGACTCCCTGACCCATTTGTGCAACAAAGCCATGCGACGGACACAAGAATCATGCTGTGATTGTACCCTCGGAAAAATGAGCCGCAGCTGGGTCGGAAGTTCATTTTTCCGAGGGTACAATCGTGCAATATGACACCGGCAAACACTGCGTTTACTATCACCGCTACCACATCGCCTGGTCGACCAAGCACCGTTACAAGGTGTTGACCGGGGCGTTGCGCCTGCGCGACATCTGCCGTCAGGTCTGCCGCGAGAACGAGGTCGACATCTTGCGCGGGGTGCTGTCGAGCGATCACGTCCACATGTTCGTGTCGGTGCCGCCGAAGCTCGCGATCTCGGACCTGGTGCGCAAGATGAAGGGCCGTTCGTCTTACCGGGCGCAGCGCGAGTTTCCTGCGATCTGCAAGCGCTACCGGGGCTGTCGGTTTTGGGGCGGGGGTATTTTTCAACCACCAGCGGCGCCATCACGGAAGACATCGTACTTCAGTACCTGGAAAATCACATCGCTGATCCTGCCGGCCCTGCCGGCAGTCGTTCAGTGCATCCTTCTCGATATCCAGATGCCAGTCATGGATGCAATCGAGTTCTGCGATCTCTTGCGACGGCCTGCGGATTATGCGGATTTTTACTTGCTTTATTTTTCCGACAACGCAACGTAGTCGGCGTTGAGTGATGTTTTACCACCCTTAGTTGAATGCGCACTAAATCTATTGAAGGAGAATTTCGTGTCCGAACCCTTTCTTGCCGAAGTGCGAATGTTCGGCTTTGACTTCGCACCACGGGGCTGGGCGTTTCTGGATGGACAAATCCTGCCGATCAACCAGAACCAGTCCCTGTATTCACTGCTCGGCACGACCTACGGCGGGGATGGTCGGACGACCTTTGCTCTGCCCGATCTCAGAGGCCGCACGCCGATTCATGAAGACAACGGCTACCGATTGGGGGCCAAAAGCGGCGAGGAAACCGTAACGCTGTCTGCGTCGGAGATTCCTAACCACACCCATGCGGCGATGGCCTCGGCGACCCCGGCTGACTCGAACTTGCCGATTGATCATGTGTTGGCGGCGGAAGTGACGCCAGACGCTGCCTATCGCGTCGCTGAAGCCGCCAACATGACGGCGCTGAGGGCTGAAACGGTAACCAATGCCGGCGGCGGTCAGGCCCACGACAACATGCAGCCCTATCTGACGCTGAACTTTTGCATTGCGATGCAGGGTTTGTTCCCGTCGCGCACCTAAGATACCGGAGATCATTCCATGTCCGAACCATTTGTCGGCGAGATTCGCATGTTCGGGGGAAATTTTGCCCCGAACGGCTGGGCTTTTTGCGACGGGCAATTGCTTGCGGTTGCCCAGAATGACGCGCTCTTTTCCCTGTTGGGAACGATTTACGGCGGAGACGGTCGCACAACGTTCGGGTTGCCCGATATGCGCGGAAGGATCCCCATTCACAAGGGGCACGGTCCGGGTCTGAGCGAGCGTCGTCTGGGAAACAGAGGCGGCGAAGAGCACGTCACACTGACCGCAAATCAGTTGGCAAGCCACAACCATGAATTCATGGCCAACACTGCGGCTGCAACCGATCCATCGCCGCAAGGCAGGGTAGTAGCCCAAGGCGTGGGTACGACGTTCTATAGCGATACAACGCCAAACGCGTCGCTCGCTTCTAACGCGATGATGAGTTCCGGCGGTTCGCAATGGCACGACAACATCATGCCATCGCTCTGCGTCAGCTTCATCATCGCACTGTTCGGTATTTACCCCAGCCGTAATTAGGAGATCTAAGGCATGTCAGAACCATTTATTGCGGAAATCCGCATTTTTGCGGGTAATTTCGCTCCCAGAAGTTGGGCGTTTTGCGACGGGCAGCTGTTGCCAATTTCGAACAACACCGCGTTGTTTTCGCTGATCGGTACAACCTATGGCGGCGATGGCAGAACAACGACCGCCCTTCCCAACATGCAAGGCCGAGCGCCGATGGAACCGGGGCGCGGTCCCGGTTTGACACCACGACGGCTGGGTGAAAGGCTTGGGGCTTCAACCGTGACGCTGAGCGAGAGCCAGATGCCGTCTCATACTCACTATGTGCGTGCAAATCAGTCTCCCGGTGGCGTCGCTGCGCCGTCCAATGCGACATCGATCTCTGCCGCTGGCGGGCGCGGCGACAATCTTTATTCCACTGCGACGACTTCCGCTCTGGTCGGGCTTGCAGGCGAAACTGTTGAATCCACAGGCGGAAACCAGGCGCATGACAACATGCAGCCCTATCTCGCCCTAAACTTCATTATCGCGCTTCAGGGCCTTTATCCGTCGCGCGGCTAATCTTGGACCGAATGCTGCGGCATCCGGTGGCCAGGCTATTCAGCCGGGAGCACCCCATGACCTTCAAATCGGCGGCACAGGTGCCGGTTTTAAACCACGCGGCATCTTTCGGCATAACATTCCAAGAGATGACCGCGGACCACATGCCGTTTCTGGCGGAAGTCTACCGATCGACCCGCGAAGAGGAAATGGCACGCGCCGGGTGGGATGAGGACCAAAAGCACGCCTTCATCTCGATGCAGTTTCTCGCGCAGCACCAGCACTATCAGACCCATTACCCGGATGCGCTTTGGCTGATCATTACGCGCTCGGGCGAGGCAATCGGGCGCCTCTATCTTGAGCGTTGGCAAAGCGAGCACCGTATCATCGATATAGCCCTGCGGCCCGAAGATCGCGGGACCGGCATCGGCGGCGCCATTCTGCGCGATCTGATGGACGAAGCGTCAGCCGCGCAAAAAGCCGTCGGCATCCACGTGGAAAAGGCCAACCCCGCGATGGCGCTTTACCATCGCTTGGGTTTTGTGACCATTGAGGACAAGGGTGTCTACGATCTGCTGCGATGGTCGCCTGGCTCGTAGGCGCCTGAATCAATCAGGTAAAGATCGCCTCATATTGATACCCTTCCTCGGTCTTGGCGACGGGCACCAGAAAAAGGTGCTGCGTTCCAATGGCGGCATGCGACACCTGATAGGTTGCCTGCGCCAAGCCAGGCTCGGCGGGCCCCTGAAACAGCAGCGCAAAACCGCCACCTTCCCGCAAGGCGCTGCCACCCGTCTTGATTTCCAAAAGTGTCGCCTCGATCTCGATCCCATCCGCCTCCACCGTGACTGTGTCCCCTTCGAGCGGGCCAAAATCCTCTGCAGTCAAGTTCGTCGGGTCTGGCATGGAAATCCTCTTTTCAAAGTTCGAAGCAAGTCGGCGTCTTTTGTCCCTCGTCTGAAGGACCCCCAATCTGCGCTTCGATTCAGGGTTGTTGTTAGATCATTTTCGGCCTTTGGTCCATCGGCATAACGCCTTGAGTTCAAGACATTTTGCCCGCCAGTCGGGACCGCCCGCTACCACGCCTGGATCCCTCAGAGTACAATAGGATGTGCTTGCAGCCCCAGGCTGGCTCTTGGTCCAGGGTCGCGAATGGCGTCCCCGCCGAGAGGCCTAGAAATTCATCTGGTAGCCCAGGCTCAGGAATTTGGGTGATGAACCGCCTCGCGTTTACCGTAAGCGTCCGGTCAGGCCGGGTGGTTTGACCAGTTCCACGGCATGAGATCAACGATGCGGGTGATCTTGTAGTCGGGGATGCATGCCAGCGTGTCTGCGAGCCATCGCTGCGGGTCGACGCCATTCAGCTTGGCCGTCTCGATCAGGGTGCAGCCGATGGCGGCGGCGCGGCCGCCGGTCTGTGACCCGACGAACAGGCAGTTCTTGCGTCCGACGGCGTAACCATCGGCGTGCATCCAGCCTCGGTAACCTGCGAGATGATCCTTGGGGGCTGGCCCTTCCGGTCGGGCGAGAAGCGATACCAGCTGGCGGGCGGCGCATCGCCGCCCCAGGATCGCTCGTCCCGTCCGCAGGTCCAGAGCCGCGCCGTTGCTGTCTTGCCGGTGCCCGGTGCCAGCATCTTGACCGGCGTGTCATCCGCAAAGATCGCCTGTCCGGCCAGCACATGCCGCCCGATGGCTTCGGCAAGCGGTTCCAGCAGCGCGGTAGTCTTGCCGACCCAGTCGGCCAGCGTCGAGCGGTCGAGGTCGAGCCCCTCGCGCTCGAAGATCCGGCTTTGGCGATACAACGGCAGATGATCGGCGTATTTGGAGACCAGCACATGCGCCAGCAGGCCGGGACCGGGACGACCACGCTCGATCGGGCGGGATGGCAAGGCGGCCTGGGTGAAGGCCTCGCAGCCGGAACAGGCCAGGCGCGGGCGGACGATCCGGCGCATACTCCAGTTCTTCGGTCACATCCGCGCCCAGGCGGCGAAGGGTTCCGCCGCAATGGCCGCAGTTCTCGTCTCCGGGCGTCAGCGCGATCTCCTGACGCGGGATAGATCGGGGATGGGGCGGCGCTTCGGCTTGTCCTTCTCCTCTTCGTCCGGCAGCCGCAGCTTCGCTGTCATCCTGGCGACAGAGATCTCGCTGGCTTCCAGTGCCAGCTGAAGCTGCTCGATCATCTCGGAAGACGAGCCGAACCGATGGCTTCGGTGACCGGCAAGTTGGTGGCGCAGCTTCTCGATCAGCATCGCCTGCGACTTCACCTCGGCCAGCAGAAGCGCCGTGAACCGCCGAAGTTCTTCGGGGTCTTCCGGCAGGGATTTGGCCACGTCGAGCATGGCCAAACATAGCAAGACAAGGGCGCGTCAGGAATCCCGAACGTGCTGTCGCGCCCGGTTTGTCCCGCCTTGAGCGGCGTCCAGCTACGCCGCGGCAGGCGCCAGTCGATCCCTTCCAGAAGCATCGCCAGCTGCGCCGGCGTCAGCGCGATCTTGCCCTCCGTCGCCGACGGCCACACGAACCGGCCCTTCTCCAGACGCTTGCTGAACAGGCATGCGCTCTGGCCGTCCCACCAGATGATCTTGATCAGATCACCGCGCCGACCGCGGAAGACGAACATGTGCCCGGCGAACGGGTTCTGCTTCAGCACTGTCTCCGCCTGGGCCGCCAGCGTGGTGAACCCGCGCCGCATGTCGGTCACGCCTGCCGCCAGCCACACGCGGGTGTTCGCCGGGACGGGGATCATCCGGATAGCCCCCGGATCAGCCGGGCCAGCGCCTCGGGATCGCGGGCTCCGCTGATCCGCAAACGATGACCACCCGCTGTATCGATCTCGATCGTGCCTGTCGCGGGCACCGGACCGGTGGCGGCTCTGTCATCATCCTGCATGGGCCGATCGACG
>NZ_QLMG01000095.1 GCF_003259905.1 Salipiger aestuarii
ATGGGCCGACGAGAACACCGTGCCGTGGCACTACATCGATCCCGGAAAACCGCAGCAAAACGCCTTCATCGAGAGCTTCAACGGCAGCCTCAGGGACGAACTTCTGAACGAGGAGATCTTCGACAGCCTCGATGACGCGCGGCGTAAGCTGGCCCTCTGGCGCTACGACGACAATACGGTCAGGCCGCATTCCTCGCTGGAGAACCAGACACCGCTGCAAGCGCGCCGAGTGCTTGAGCAATCTGAGGGCTCCGCGCCCGGCGCGCGTGCGCCAGACGGAGAAGCCGAATACCCAGATCCAACCTGCAGACTCTCGTCATGAATGAGGGACCGGCAGGGGGCAGGTCACTTGAGCTCCAACAGTGGACGGATCGATGGATTATCCAACAATCTTTGGATCAAGCATCGCCCAACGTTGTCCGCGATGAACTCTCGCAACACTGCCTGCTTTGCCTCGTAAGCGGACCGATCGGCCCTAAGCAGCATCTCGATAGTATTGAGTTTCCTCATGCTCGCACCAAGCGCCTGAACCCAATTTAGGCTCGCTTCAACTTGCCGCTACTCCGTGGTCAAGCAACCTCAGGCTGGCAAGATGACAAAATCTATAAGAAGTGCGGGCCTACTGGCTCTCGGGAACGCGGTGGTCGCCTATCGCGCCAAAAAAGGGCCGGTCGCAGCGCGACTTGGCTCGCGAAACCGGCCTCAGGCAGTCGTTCATTGCGAAGATGGAAAAAGGATCTCGAAGGATTGATGCTGTGGAACTTGTAGTTATTTCACGCCTATTAGACGTGCCGGCTTCCGATCTCCTGAACGTAGTCGCAGTGGCGACGCCACAAGATCATAAGATCCTGGGGGATGACGAGAGGCTCCCCGCGTCATTTCACGCCTCACGACGCCCGTATACCAACGAACACTGCGCGGTCGCGGCGGTGGCGCGCAATGCGGAACGCGACGTGGATCGCGTTCGCCGCCTCCATGCTATGACGGACTCCACGGTGCCCTCCTGCTGAACGCGCCACATGTTTACCCAGCAGGTTTTTCGAGTTTGCGGATCAACCTAAGCAAGGGTTCCAGCCGAAACTTTAGATCACCGATAATTGGTCGGCTTTCACACTTCAGAAACGAGTAGTGGTCGGGGCGCTCAGATTCGAACTGAGGGTCTTCTGCTCCCAAAGCAGACGGATTAACCAGGCTTTCCCACGCCCCGACTATGATGTTCGAGTGTTATACTACACACTCGTAAGGCCCTGAAACAAAATACATAGCACATCGTTTGGGGGTAATACATTACAAATCAGACGCGCTACCAGGCTGCGCTACGCCCCGGCAAGCCTCCTCTACAGGTCAGGCCAAAGTTTGAAAAGAGGCAAATCGCCTCGCCCCGCCGCTATTCGCAGGGCCAGGCGGGGGTTTCGATGGCCGGATGCTGCATCACGCTGCCCGGCGCTATGCCAAGCTGTCGCGAAAGGCCTGCATTGATTTCCAGCACATATTGAACCGGCTGACCGCTTGGGATCGGTGTCTGGTCATGCGGCACGGCGTCGCGATGCACTTTCAGCACCCGGCCCGAGGAATCGGCAAAGATCATGTCGAGCGGCAGGAAGGTGTTCTTCATCCAGAACGCCACCGGCTGCTCGCGCTCGTAGGCAAACAGCATGCCCGTCGCGCCGGGCATCTGCCGGACGTTCATCAGCCCCTCTGCGCGTTCCTGCGCATCGTCGGCGACGCTGACGCGAAACCGCGCCGAGCCCCAGTCGCCGCGCAGCCAAAGCGTATCGTCGCGGCATTCGGCAGCCCGGAGCGGGGCTGCCGTCACCGCCGCGACGACCGTCAGGAGAGCGAAAGTGCGGCTTCCCATGCCCAGACCTCGGTTGCCATCAGACCACGTTTGCCGGGGATCTTGCGAATGGCAAGCGCCTCGCCCGGCTGCAAATCGGCCAGCCCCGACCGGCGCAGTACCTCGATGTGGATGAAAATGTCATCCGAAGACCCGAACGTGTTGGCAAACCCGAATCCCTTGGCCTTGTCGAACCATTTCACCCGCGCGGGTTCCAGCGGAGCGGCGCGCATGACCTCGGGGTCGATTCCCTCGAAATCCGCAAGCGGCACACCCTCCGGCGCCTCCGGCGGCGCGATCGTCAGCACCTCGGTCGCCTGAACCCCCCGGTCCGTGCGCTGGATGACAATTTCGATACCGGCGCCGTCGGCCACCGAGCTCTGCCCGAAGTTCCGCAGAACGTTCGCATGCAAAAGGATGTCTGGCCCGCCTTCATCGGCGATCACGAAGCCGAATCCCTTGACTGGATCGAACCATTTCACCTTTCCGAGAACGCGCTGCGCCTCGTCATCTTCCTGTCTCAACTGCGTTTCCATTGTTCTTGTCGCGTATCCCCGTTCCCTCTTGCGACAAGAAACTCGGGAAATGCAAGTGTTCCGGGCGCGCCTTTTTGTGACGGCCCTAGCGTCAGTGCGTCGGGTAGCTAAGGATTGAGCCGGTCGACCGTCCACTCATCGGCTGGGGTCCGCCGGTGCCAGCGGAACCGGTCATGCAAGCGAAAGGCACCATCGGCCCAAAATTCGATTTCCACCGGGGCAATCCGGAATCCGCCCCAGAACGGCGGGCGTTTCGGCTGGGGACCATGCGTCGCGGTGACTTTTGCAACTTCGGCCATCAGGGCTGCGCGCGACGCCAGCGGCTGGCTTTGCCGCGACGCCCAGGCGCCAAGCCGGGACTTCAGAGAGCGCGAGGCGTAGTAGGTATCGGCCAGCGGCCCCGCTTCGCGGCTGACGATTCCGCGCACCCGGATCTGGCGACGCAACGATTTCCAGTGCATCACAAAAGCGGCCTTGCCAGAGCTTTCGATTTCCCGCGCCTTGGCACTTTTGTAATTGGTATAAAACACAAAACCCGCATCCTCGATGTCCTTGAGCAGGACCATCCGGGCATTGGGCATGCCGTCGCCGTCCACGGTGGACAAGGCGATGGCATTGGGATCGTTGAGTTCGGTGGCCTGGGCTTCGGCCAGCCACGCCCTTGCGATGACGAAAGGGTCGTTTCCCGCGAAGATCCCGCTGCGGTCTGACATGAGGCGCCTCCTTTGCCGTGAACGCTGACGTTTCGAACCCTTGAAGCCCTGAGTGGCTTGGCCTAAAGGGTTCGTCACAAAAGCAATGCCGGTTGGGGAATGAGAATGTCAAACACTCTGATGGCGGGCAAGCGCGGCCTGATCATGGGACTCGCGAACGACAAGTCGATCGCATGGGGCATCGCCAGGGCGCTGCATGGCGCTGGCGCGGAGCTTGCCTTTTCCTACCAGGGGGATGCGTTGAAAAAGCGCGTCGGCCCGCTGGCACAACAGCTGGGATCGGACATCGTGCTGCCCTGCGATGTCGGCGACGAGGCGTCGGTCGATGCGCTGTTCGACGGGCTGAAGGATCGCTGGGGCACCCTGGACTTTATCGTCCACGCCATCGGTTTTTCCGACAAGAACGAATTGCGCGGCCGCTATGTCGATACCAGCCGCGACAATTTCACGCGTACGATGGATATTTCGGTCTACAGTTTCACGTCCGTCATGCAGCGCGCCGAAAAGATGATGACCCGTGGCGGATCGGCCATCACGCTGACCTATTACGGCGCCGAACGCATCATGCCCCATTACAACGTGATGGGCGTGGCCAAGGCGGCACTGGAGGCGTCGGTGCGTTACCTGGCCGAGGATCTGGGCAAGGACGGTATCCGGGTCAACGCCATTTCCGCCGGTCCGATCAAGACGCTGGCGGCCAGCGGCATCGGGGATTTCCGGTATATCCTGAACTGGAACGCCTACAACTCGCCCCTGCGGCGCAACGTGACCATCGACGATGTCGGCGGCTCGGCGCTGTATCTGCTGTCCGACCTCGGCAGCGGCGTCACCGGTGAAACCCACCACGTCGACGCGGGCTACCACGTTGTCGGAATGAAGGCGGTCGACGCGCCGGACATCACCAAAGTCTGAGGAACCACGCCATGGACCAGGATCGCCTGCCGCATGAAAAGGGCTTTCACGTCAGCTGGGATCAGTTGCACCGCGACGCGCGGGCGCTGGCCTGGCGGATTCAGGGCCATGGCCCCGAAAACGGCGCCTGGCGCGCGGTCGTGGCCATCACGCGGGGCGGCATGGCACCGGCGATGATCGTCGCGCGCGAGCTGGATATCCGCATGGTCGATACGATCTCGGTGAAAAGCTACAACCATCAGGCGCAAAGCGCGCCCAGGGTCATCAAGTTTCCCGACATGGACGTGATGGGCGACGGGACCGGCGTGCTGATCGTCGACGATCTCGTCGACACCGGGCGCACGCTGGAAGTGGTGCGCCAGCATCTACCCAAGGCGCATGTCGCGACCGTGTACGCCAAGCCCAAGGGCAAGCCTCTGGTCGACAGCTATATCACCGAAGTCAGCCAGGACACATGGATCTTTTTCCCCTGGGACATGGCGCTGCAATACGTCAAACCCTATCGCGGCGACAGCGACTGAGCGCCATTCTTTCCGTACGAAAGAATGCGACCCGCTCGTGTGATGCGCGGGGCGGTTTTATGTCTATGGCGCCGCTTTCAGCATGACACGGCAAGGGATCGTGGGCCGCGCGATCAGACGCGACGGGGTTGCGCTGTTCGCTGAAAAGCCCGCCGCGGAAATGCGGCCTTTTTTTTTCGCTATCTGCCTATTTTGTTGAAGAAGTCTTTGTTGCTTTGCGGATTTGTTGCACAAATCATCTGAGGGGATTTCTCTTGCGAACCCATAATGATAGCGGGAGTGTATGAGCAGTTTGGCCCCTACGTCACACAAGGCCACAAACTGGTCGAGCTATAACGCCGCACTGAGGCAGCGAGGACCATTGGCGATCTGGTTCGATCCGGAGATGATCTGGGTGCCGCCGCCGAGCGGCAAACGCGCCGGGCGCGGTGCTTCGGTGACACTGCGATCCAGGCTTGCCTCACTCTGAAAGTGCTGTTCGGGCTGCCGCTGCGGCAGACGACTGGGGTCGTGGAAAGCTTGCTGGAGTTGGTTGGCCTCGATTGGGCTGTGCCCGGTTTCAGCGCGCTGTGCCGCCGCCAGAAAACACTGAATGTCAGCCTGCCATATCGCGGCGGAACCGGCCCGCTCAACCTTCTC
>NZ_QLMG01000096.1 GCF_003259905.1 Salipiger aestuarii
CTCTTCGGCCGGTACCCTTCCTTGCTGAAACTCTATGCCGACAGCGGCTATCAGGGGCCGAAGTTTCAGGAGGAATTGAAGAAGGTTTGCCGCAAGATCAATGTCGAGATCGTCAAGCGGACGGATGCCGGCAAATTCGTCGTCCTGCCCAGGCGATGGGTGGTCGAGCGGACCATCGGATGGCTCAATCGCTGCCGCCGCCTGGCCAAGGACTGGGAGTGCCTGAACCAGAACGCATTGGCGTTCCTGCGATGGGCGTCCATTCGATCAATGCTGCGAAGGCTTTGCCAAGAAAGGATATGATCTCGGACGGACTCTTAGACAGCCCGTCAGGCGTCAATGCCCACTCTCTCTTGCGGGGGGAATGTCGGTCGTCCAGGAGCCCAAGTTGCCGAACCCCAGCATTATCGAAATCCCGGACAATGGCGGGGCGGTCGCAGTAGTGGCCGACCTCCACCTCAAGTCCCATTTTTGGCATGGAAGTAACCCGCTCGAGTTTCATGGCCTCGAAGATCGGCTGCTCGGGGAAAACATCGATGCCTTGATCGTCGCGGGTGACCTGTCCGACGCCTTCGGCCCGTCTCTGCAGGACGCGCTCGCCTACCTGACCCGCTATGTGCCCGCCGATCGCATCTACATCGTCCCCGGAAATCACGACTACTATTCTGGGCGGCTTGACGACGAGAACCGGCTCCGTGACCTGATTCACGCCAACGGGAGTTGGTTCGCGCAGAAGACCGAACTCCGCCATCGCAGCGACCGGTATCTCTGCGCCACGTTGTGGACGGACTTTGACCTACTGGGGGATCAGGAGGCTGCCAAGAACTTCGCCCGCCGATTCATGCGCGACTTCGACATGATTTTCATCGAAGCGCCCGGTCATGTGTGGCTTGACCCGGACCAGGTGCTGCCGCGCCGCATAGTCCCGGTTACACCTGAGGATATAATCGCCGTGCATCGGGAACACCGCGCTTGGCTGGAAGAACGACTGGCGACCCCACTTTTCGCCGGTAGTGGCAGGACCTTTGTCGTCACGCACCACGGTCCGCACCCGTTCGCCGCAGGGCCAATCGAGGGCCTCACGCCAGCCTATCATTCAGACCTGACCGAAGTCCTCGAGTGGAGCGACATCGACACCTGGTTCTTCGGACATTCGCACCGGCGGCTGTCCTGCACAGTCGCAGGGACACGTATCCAGAATGTTTCAATCGGCTACCCGGACGAGGATCACGGCGACGACGAGGATGACCTGGCGGATGTCTGCTTCATTGCGGCGGCGCTGAACACGCAGTCCTCGAATGAGGTTAGGGAACTGCCGGACGACCGACAGGCACTCGAGCAGGACTTCGAGTACGCGCTTCGGAGCAGCGAAACCGGCGTTCCTGTTCTGGTGGACAAGCTCTCCCCCTCAACGCGCACCTTTCTGCGCCGCGCGTTGAGGGGTTGCGCCTGCCCTGTCGTGCCGGAAGGAGACGCGTACTACGCAACCGATGTCATCGTCGCGCTCGGCCGGACACGGCCAGGTTCTGAATGATGCCGTTTGATGCGATCATTTCGATCTCGGGGATGCTGGCCTGCCTTGCTGGCCTTGTTCATGTCGTCATCGCCTACCGGCGGACGTCGCGCTCGGCTGAACCTGATCCGGAGCGTGTGAAGCGCTTTGTCGAAAGCGCGCCGCCGATCCCGGGCCACCTGCTTTACGCTCATCAGGACCAATGCCCCGAAGCGAGGCCCTCTCGCGCGCAAGAGGCCGAGCCTGCTGAGGAAGACTCAAAAGACCACGAGGCGCCGCGTTGACCACACCACTCCCCCTCGCGCCCGACCTCCTGGATCGGGAAACTGCCTTCTCCTTCGTATCGCGCCTCGCCGCGATGAACGGCGTCGATACTGCGGGCTTCTGCACCGACATGGGACTGTCCTTCAGCCAGGTGATCGACGGCAAGCCCGAAGCCTTGGCCCGTCTGGCAGATCTCAGCGCGACTGATGTCGAGGAGCTGCGGCGTTGGTCGCCGCGCTACCTGGGGAACCGGGAGCATGAGTTCCGCGGCAATCGCCTTCATGCCAAGGCCATCAAGGAAAGCACCGTCCGGGGCTGCCCTGCCTGTCTGCGGGAGGATGCGGAAGCCGCCCCAGACAGTTTTGAAGGCGACATGTACATCAGGGGCCACTGGCTCTTCCGGCCTGTGACACTCTGCCTGAAGCATCACCATCCTCTCGTTCCGCTCTGGACCGAGGCCAATGTCGGCCGGCGCTACGACACGGCCGCTCGCTTGGCCGAAATCGCACCCGGCGTATGGGCCGGAAAACTGGACAAGGAGCTTCGCGCCCCCAACCCGTTCGATGAATGGATCGAGGCCCGCCTTAAGGGCACCCCCACGGAGAGTTGGCTGGATCAGTTCGACCTCTACGCCGCCGCGCATTTCTGCGAGTTGCTCGGCCGCGCCATCTGGGCGGTCAGGTTCCCGAAGTGGAAGAAGTTCGGCCCGGAACGTGCCTGGATGTCCTTCGAGATGGGCTTCCGCTTCGCGACGACAGGGGAAGCGACGGTCCGCGATACCCTGATGCAGCTGCAGGAGACCATTGGCGAGCCGACCGACGGCCCCAAGAAGAAGTACGGCGCGCTGTACGACAGGCTCGCGTTCGACCTCCTGGGCGAGGCCTACGCTCCCTTCCGGGAGCTTCTCCGCGACCACATCGCAAGCACCTGGCCACTAGGTCCGGGCGACGATCTCATGGGAGAGCCTGTGCTGGAGCGAAAGGTCCACTCGGTCCGGACCGCCGCGCGCGAGCTTGGCATGGATCCCCGGCGCCTGCGGAAGCTGCTGGTCGATGTCGATCTCGTCCGGCCCGCCGAGACCGGCCGCGATGACCAGTGGGAGCTGTTCGATGCCAAGGCGGCGCAGCCGGATCTCGACCGGATCAACACCCTGGTGTCCACAAAGGACTTCCAGGAAGCATTGAACATGTCCCGCTCGCAGTTCGAACTTTTGCGAAAAGAGGGCCATTTCCCGCCCGCGATCGACGGTGGAGATCACAAGCCACTCTGGGACATCCGTGCCGCGCACCTGCATCTGGAAAGCCTGCTGACCGGTGCCGAGCCGGTCTACGTGACCATGCACGGCTGGGATGACATCCCGACGATCGCTCAGAGCCTCAAGGTCTCCCCCGGCACGGTCCTGAAGCTGCTCGAGGGCGGCAGGGTTCAGCGGATCGGTCGGCACACCAACCGTGATGGCTATGCCAGCATCGTGGTCACGAAAGGCGAGATCGAACGCCTTCTGGAGCGCCCCGAGGCGCCTGGTCTCAGTATCGATGTCTTCGCCCGCCAGTGCGGTCTGACACGCTCCGCCGCCATGCGGCTGGTGCGCGAAGGGCATGTCCCATCCACGGAAGGCCGACACCCCAAGACCAAGGCAAGGCAGCGCTTCCTGGCGCCAGGCGACCTCGCCGCTTTCAATGAGCGGTTCGTGACCCTGCGCGACCTGGCCGTCGAGCTTGGCATGCCCTGGCAAGCGCTCCGGCCCAAGCTGGCCGCTGCGGGGATCGAGCCCTTCAGCCCGGACGGGCAGGACTACGGTGCAGTTTTCGAGCGCGATGCCGCTACCGCAGCTGACCTTGCCACCACGAAACCAAGAAGCCATCAAAACAAGGAGAACGACGGGGAATGAAATACCTCATCACGACATATGACCGCAATGATGTGACGGATCATGCCAACTACTGCGAAGCTCATCAGATCCCATGCATCTACGCGCTGGTTCTGGGCGAAAAATGTACTGTCTTCGTTCAATGCGAAAAACTTACCGGCCCCCGGAGCCAAGCTATCAAAGCTCATAAGGCCGAGTTTGCGGAATTTGTCGCTCGTCTCGACAACACCTACGCGGAGCCCGCTTGGATTCAGCCAACCCTGCCAATGTCGTTCTGGTATCACGACCTGCCTGCTTCAGCTGCGGAGGACGTAGCGGAAGAGACATATGAATTCTTGAGAACGATCCTGGCTCCGTTCGACGACAAGTAGGTCACGAGCGGCTACGCAACGCGAGGCACACCACTTGCGAGACAGGCCAGGCCACTTGGCCAGCACTTCAGTCGATCTAAGACTGGACCCCCAAGAGCCTCCGGCCATCCGTGTTTCACGGCACGCCGAGCGCAAACCTCGATGCACTCCTTGCATCGGGCTTCAACCCTGGCCAGCGGTGTCACGCCCCCAGATATCGCACTACCGAAAATGCACTATGGAGAAACGGCACATGGAGTATTCACCTGACGACTGGGTGATCCTGAAAGTTTCGTTGGCGACGCGGGGTCGTGTCGCAAATGCTGTGGAAATTCCCTGTCGGCGTGCTCCGGGCATTTGAAGGCTCGTTTTTTCAGGCGGCGAGGTCAAGAGGCATCGGTTCGATGGGCTGAGAGAGGGTTTCCCAGCCATCGACCTTTCGCATCTGGATCTGGCCTGAGGCGAGCAGCGCCCAGAGCAGCATCGGCACGGTTTCGGCGCAGGGCAGCACGGTTTGGGTCTTGATGCGACGGCGGAACTCCCCGTTCAGGCGTTCGATGGCGTTGGTGGTCCGGGCCGATTTCCATTGCGACGGGTCAAGCCGAGTGAAGGTGAAGAGGCGCGCCCCGGCTTC
>NZ_QLMG01000097.1 GCF_003259905.1 Salipiger aestuarii
CGGGCACAAAACGGGCCGCATCCGGCTCTGCCGGGGGCTCCGACACATAGCGCGGATCGCGCAACCATTTGAAGATCAGGTTGGCGTTCGTTGCGTAGCGCGGCGCCACCCGCGCCACCGACACCCCCGGTGCGGTCGTCTGCAAACAGATCGACCGCTTCTCCTCATCCGTCCAACGCCGCTTCGTCCGACGCGCCATCACGCACCCACAGTGTCCGCTATCCCATGATCGACACTGTCGATCACCCTCTACCCGAGGCAGTGCAGCGACGCCGGACGCTTACGTTTGACCTCGTGCGCAGCAGGTTCAAGGATGCCTGGGACCAGAGGCTTGGTCAGGCCAAGGCACGCTCACAAGCGGCACAAGCTGAAGTGAAAAAGCTGGCCAAGCAGATCGACAGTCTGGTCGATAGGATCGTTGAATCCCAGAACGACCGAGTGACGAAAGCCTATGAATCGCGCATTGCGAAGCTGGAGCGCGAGAAGATCAGATTGGAAGAAACCATCGCAAAATCGGGCAAGTCGAAGCATACCTTCGAAGAGTTGTTCGAACTATCGATGTCGTCTCTCGCAAGTCTTTGGAAAATATGAGATTCTGGGGGCTATCCCCTCAAGAGAATCGTCCTTAGACTGGGTTTTGCGGAGGGAGTTGCATACTCCCGCAAAAGCGGACTTCGAACGTCAAAAAGGCCTTGTCATTCAAGGTTTTGGAGGGGGTCCAATCAAGCGAATGTAAAATGGTGCGGTCGAGAAGACTCGAACTTCCACGGGAGTTACCCCACAGCGACCTCAACGCTGCGCGTCTACCAATTCCGCCACGACCGCACTGTCTTAGGCTTGGTGAGACGCTCTATAGAAAAGGCCGGGCGGGATGAAAAGGGGAAAATTCCCCGCGAGGTGCCTTTTTTCGATCAGGCTTCGGCGGCCTGCAAAGCGTGGGGTCGCGGTCTCGCAGTCCGGGGGAAAGGGCTGCGGGGCGGGGCGCCTGATGTCTTGACGCGCGGTGCGTGGGGGCCTAGCCCGAAGGCATGGTAGAGTGGATCACTTCCGACGGTCTCGTCCCTTACAGCGATGCCGTGGCCTTCATGGAGGCCCGCGCCGAGGCGATTGCCGCCGGCACGGCCGACGAGGCCATCTGGCTGATCGAACATCCGCCGCTTTACACCGCAGGGACCTCGGCCAGCATCGAGGATTTGCGGGACCCGGACCGCTTTCCGGTCTTCGTCTCGAAGCGCGGGGGGCAGTATACCTATCACGGGCCGGGACAGCGGGTGGTTTACGTCATGCTCGACCTCAACAAGCGCGGGCGCGACATTCGCGCCTTTGTTCAGCAGCTTGAGGCCTGGGTCATCGCGGCGCTGGCGGAGTTCAACGTGACCGGGCACATCCGCGACGGTCGCGTCGGGGTCTGGGTCGAACGACCCGACCGCGCACCCTTGCCCGATGGACGCATGGCCGAAGACAAGATCGCTGCCATCGGGATCCGTTTGCGCAGATGGGTCAGCTTTCACGGCATCTCTGTCAACGTCGAGCCGGACCTGGATCATTTCAGCGGTATCGTGCCCTGTGGCATCAGCGATTACGGCGTGACCAGCCTGGTCGATCTCGGGCTGCCGGTAACCTTGACCGATGTGGACGTGGCGCTGAGGCGCGCGTTCTATGAGGTGTTCGCGGATTGAGTGCGCGGCCCCTTGTGCGAACTGGCGGATCGCCACGCGGACCTTCGGTGGCGGGCCCGCAGCGAATGGCCGGCGCAAAGGGACAGCAGCAATCTTGTTGCGCGTTTTCGGGGGGACGGTGACAGTGGCATGTCTGTCCCGATGCCGCCGACGACCCCCCATACCGGCGCAATCGGAAGGTCAAACTGCCCTTTTCTCAATGTTGCCTTGCGGTTCGGCCTTTTTGTTCCATTCCCAATCCGACATCAGTTCGGTGATCGATTCCGACGGCAACGGAAGGCTGAAGAAAAGCCCCTGCACCTCGTTGCAGCCGTGTTTTCGCAAAAGGTCGACCTGATCCGCGGTCTCGACCCCTTCGGCGTTCGAGGTCATGCCCATGGAGGCGCCCAGCCCGATGATCGCTTCGATGATGCTGTCCGCATCCGAACATGTGCCCAGGCCGGTGATGAAGGATTTGTCGATCTTGATCTTGTCGAAGGGGAACCGGCGCAGATAGCTGAGGCTGGAATACCCTGTGCCGAAATCGTCCATCGCGATCCGCACGCCCATGGCCTGAAGCGCCAGAAGCGTGTCGATGGACTGATCGGTTTGGGCCAGCAGGACGCCTTCGGTGATTTCCAGTTCCAGCCGGGCGGGGTTCGCGCCTTCTTCTTGCAGCGCGCTGCGAACGATTTCGACCAGATTGCCATTGCGGAACTGCACAGGAGAGACATTTACGGCGAAGGAGAGATCGGGCCACTCTGTCGCCTGTCGGCAGGCTTCGCGGATCACCCATTCGCCAATCGAAACGATCAGGCCGGTTTCTTCGGCAAGGCCGATGAATTCATCCGGCCCGATCAGGCCCCGATCTTGGTGATACCAGCGGATCAAGGCTTCGACGCCCTTGATTTCGTTGGTGTTCAGATCGACCTGAGGCTGGTAGTGCAGTTTCAGCTCGTCGCGCAATATCGCCTGGCGCAGATCAGACTCCATCCTCTTGCGCGAGACCAGCTTGTCGTTCATCCGCTCTTCGAAGAACCGGAATGCGCCGCGCCCGTCCATCTTGGCCTTGTACAGCGCCAGATCGGCGCGTCGCAGCAGGGCTTGCGCGTCGTGCCCCTGGGGGCCGCCGCCGTCACGCAGGGCGATCCCGATGCTGGCGCCGATCAGCACCTCGTTGCCATCCAGATCGAACGGCAGCGACAGGTCAGCGATCAGCCGTTCCGACAATTTCGTCGCGCCGGCGGGCTGGTCGCAATGTTTCTGGATGATCGCGAATTCATCACCGCCAAGCCGGGCGAGTATATCGTTCTTGCGCAGGGCGGCGGTCGCACGCGCGGTCACCTGGCGGAGCAATTCATTGCCCGCCGCATGGCCAAGGATGTCGTTTACCTCCTTGAAATGATCGAGATCGAGGCAAAGAACCGCCATGGTCGCGCCGCAGCGCTCTGCGTCGCTGACGGAAAGCGACAGCCATTCGTTGAACAGCGACCGGTTCGGCATCCCCGTCAGCGGGTCGTGACTGGCCAGAAATGCGGCGCGATCGGTTGCGGCCCTGAGCAGGCGCAGCGGCAGCGTCGTGAGCACCATGAACGCCGCGATCGCCAGGCTTGCGGACAGTCCGAAGATCGCCACCGTCAGTTGCAGCGTTTCGCGCAGGCTTCTTGTGATCGTCACCTCGCCGACGACACCGCCGGAATCGTAGATCGCGGCGCTGGTGCTGACCTGCGGCGCGGCGACGCGGGCGCTGCCCGAGGCGAATATCTCGTCTCCGTTGGCGTTCCGGACGACGGATCGCCTGTCCTGATCGTCATTGGCCGTGACAAGGGATTCAAGGCGCAGGGTTTCATATTCCCACATGGTGGGGTTCTCGACGGCCAGCCTGGTCACCAGTCGGGCGCTCAGTTCGGCCTCTGCGGCTTCCTGACCCTTAACAAATGGGGTGTATCCCCTTGACGCAAGTAAGGCGATTTGCTATCTATGATGCATGGAAAAGAGCAAATCAGCATCCCCCGACTTTAGCGTCCGCGAGTTAAGAGGTGGTTCGGTTGATCTGAACAGGTTCCGGGCGTTTTCTAAGTGGTTTTCCGCCTTGGTTACGCCGCCACCGCCCCGGGCATCGGCTG
>NZ_QLMG01000098.1 GCF_003259905.1 Salipiger aestuarii
ACCGCCTCGACGAGCTGTTGCCGTGGAACTGGGCGCCGATCGCTCAGGAGGCCAAGGCCGTCGCCTGATCTGCGGTCCTTACCGGCCGGTTACCATCCAACTCATGCACCAGATTCAGAACGTCTCGGGTCGACCGCCCAAGGCGGTCGAGGCGATGCACGACCAGCTCGTCACCTGCACGCAAAAACTCCAGGACGGTTGCCAGTTCGGTGCGACCGTCACGGGACGCCCCGGAACCGGTTTCGGCGCGGACAATCTCACAGCCTGCTGCCTTCAGCTTGGCTTTCTGGATTTCGAGGTCCTGACTTGTTGAGCTGACGCGGGCGTAACCGATCTTGGGCATGGAGAAATGTCACTTTAGGGTGGCTATAATACTGATACTGTCACAATACTCGCCACGCTACTCATTTGTGACATTTTCAACTGTCACATCCGAACGTCACCCACGGGTGTGCCCAAATGTTACGATTTCGGCGGGAAAGCCCATTCATATCTCTGTCGTCCCTCGGGCGTGGCTATCCATGCTTCAAGTTCCGCGTATAGGCGTGCGACATTGCGGCGACGGCGCGCCTCGAAACCACGCAACTCATCAATTGGAATGCCGAGGCCGACGGAGAGGTGCTCCAACACATCCTCTGTGGGGTGAGTAAAGGAACGGGCCTCTTCATCCGTATGTGCAATTTTGAGAGCATAGTAGCAAAAGCTTTCGAAGGGGACGCTATAGAGACGGGCTAGGCTTTGCACATATTGCCGCAAAGTCTCGATCTCCTTGGGAGGCGGGCGCAGCGGCCATGCGGGTTCCAACTTTATGCCCGAAGTTCCCGTTCCATCATCTGCCGCCGGTAGGAGGGTGCCTGGAAAGGGCAGCGCAACAGGTCTTCTCTCTCGATGCGCTCCCGTCCTTCCGTCAGGGCATGTGCTGCTGCGCTTGAAAGAAGCTGGTGCATTTCCCCGATCAGGCCCTCCGAGCGCTCCACGATTACCCTGCGCAACGCAGGCAGACCGAGACCGGACGGCCCGCGCAGGGGGATCACTGTCTCGAAGCTGGCCAGCGGCCGCCCGGTCTCGGCATCGTCCCCCCACTTCGATAGCAAAAAGGGCTGGAAGCGGTTTTCGAGCTGGTCGTCCAACCGCAGGGCCAGCCACGCATCCTTGGTCCCGAGTGCGACAATCGGGATACGCAACTCATTGCCCAGATAACGGATAAGCCCCAAAATTTCGCGCTGCCGCGATGATGGGCCGCAAAGCAGGTTGTGCAACTCGTCAATGACGAGCAGCCGCACCCCGCATGCCCGCATGAGATTCAGTGTCAGTGCATTGCGCCGGTCGGTCTTTCGGATGTTCCCGAGAGGTGATCCCAATGCGTCGAGCAACTGTGCGTAGAAACGGGGCGCGGTCACGTCCGGCATCATCTGGACCGACAGGACCGGAAAAATATGTCGGTCCCTTTCTTCCGAACTTCGCCGGGGGTGCTGGCGCTGGAATTTCTCGGCGATGGTCGATTTGCCGTTGTTGCTCAGCCCGACGACCGGCATGTTCTGCGGTCGAACACGGCCGGGTTGCGTCGCCAACAGCATGTCCATACGTTTCAGGGCATCCTGCGCGCGGGAATAGCCGATCCAGCGGTCGGTTGCGAAACAATCGAGCCGTTCGATAGCAGGCTTTTCCGCGATGCGTCGGGCTTCGGGTCGAAGATGGTCCATCTGCCCTACCACTCTTCAATGTCGGTGAATGGGTGCGGTGGAGCGCCCGGTTCGTCTTGCGAAAGTTCGCCCAAGTCGAGAGCCTCCTGTTGCTTCACCAATGGAGGTTGTCGATCCAGCACCGGCCGCGACCGACGGCGGCGGGCGCTCTTAGAAAGCCGGGCCGCGTTGTGCTCGATCTCCTGCATTTCCTCGAATGCGGAGAAAATGGCGTCCTCGTCCACGGTCGCCGCATTGCGTTCCTGGGCACGTCGCCGCGCTGCCCGATGTTCCCAGAGCGTGATCGACGGTCGGGAGAGTGTGCGATACTGCACTTCGAGCCAGGAACCGTCGAACGGGTCGAGAACATATACACGGGAAAGGTCTCGTGGGTCGCGACGCAGGGTCAGATGTCCCTCCGTCCGGACGTCGCGCGAGACGATCCACGGTTTCAGGGCGTTCGAGAAATAGCGGATACGATCTACGGTGAATCCGTCGCGTTGCAACGTTCTACGCAGAACCGGGAGGAAGTCGATCAGATAGCTGCGCATGTCACGCGGGATGGCGATGCTGCCACCGGATCGGCTCAAGGCCACGAGACCTTTGTCCAGCCGCGCAACCGGCGCGGTGCCGTCCAGGCCACGATGCCCGGACAGGTGATAGTCCTTGCAAATCGCAACCGTCAGCCAGCGTTCCAGTTCTTCAAGGGTCAGGCAGGCCTGTCTTTCGCTGTCGTATGCGCCGCGCTGCGCCGTGTTGGAAAATGTCGTGCCCGGCAACTTGTGAATGCGCCGCATGAGGGTGCCGATCACACGCTCTACAATGCCACCGAACTGAGGTTGCCCCGGCGGTCGCCAGTCGATCTCGATACCATGTTGCGCGCACCCGCGCTCGAAAGCCTGCGAGTGGAACTCGCCTGCATTGTCCACGCCGATCTTCTTTGGCTTTCCCGCAATCGACCACTCCACATCCGCGACGCCGCGCGCTGTCATCCAGGTTTTCTTATCGTCGGCGACGTGGGCGAGGCACAGGCCGACGCTCGCGGCGGAAGGGGGATCAAGGCTAACATGGAAGCCCGCAATCATCCGGCTCATCGCGTCAATCGCAACCGTCAGATATGGCCGCCCGATTGGCAGACGCTCGAACGGATCGACCAGAATGACATCGACCGGCATGTGATCGATCTGCACGACGTCGAGCGGGTATTTCGGGATCGGGGTCGCGCCGAGGATCGGCTTCGTGTCCGGATCATCTTCGCGGAGCCGTGGCGCGATACCCTTATCGATCAGGTTAACCCGTCGCCTGATCGTGGCTTCGCTCGGAGGCGAAATCCCCGCCTTGCAGCACTCGACCTGAACCGCCCTCGAGATTTCCGAGGGGCGCGCCTTCTGCCGTTTGAGATAGCGGCCTTCGATGACATGACCGATGATCTCTTCCCGATCCCCCGCGATCCGCGTCTTGCGCGGAGCACCGCGGCCATCGCGCGGCAAGAGCGCGGTGACTGCGCCGTTTTCTTCACGGAGCCGGCGGATTAGCCTGTAAGCCCAACGTTCGGAAATTTTCAGATCAATCGCTGCAACGCGGACAAGGTGCGCTGGTGCTTCATGGAGCGCGGCAAGTGGCCGAAGCAAGGCCGCCCGTTCCTCGGCCTTCTGCCATACGTCTTTCGGAACGGATTCCAGGTCCATGACCGATCCTGCCTCCTGCAACGCGCTGAACCGTTCTCTGACGGCCTTGCAACACACTGAACTGCCTGGTGAGCAGTATTGAAGTCTTTTGTGACAAGCGCGTGTCAATAAAAACAACGGACAGTGCTGAACCTATTTATGAAAAACGACACCCCGCGCCCGCGCCAAGCGTAGAAGTGAAATCGGCTTTTGCCGTTCGCCAGCTTGCGCCGGACGCGATGAACGCCTTTAGGCGCAGGATTCCTAACCAATAGATGACGGTTGCTGCGAGGGCGCTGGCTGAGAGGAAGACCTTCGGACATCTGTCCTATCGGGTCGCCCCGCGCCTCC
>NZ_QLMG01000099.1 GCF_003259905.1 Salipiger aestuarii
GGCAGACATCGCAGCGCCAACTCGCTACATGACCGCAGCCTACGCCGGATGCTTACGTACAAGCGGCGCAACCGTATCGAGATCATGTTTGGCAGGCTCAAGGACTGGAGGCGCGTGGCAGCCCGATACGACAGATGTCCGAAGGTCTTCCTCTCAGCCAGCGCCCTCGCAGAAACCGTCATCTATTGGTTATGAATCCTGAGCCTAAGGCGGGTGACCCTGATCAGCCTTTCAGCTTGAAGGCAATGACCGGCAGATCATCCATCTGAAGGGTCGCAGCCTGCACCGGCACCGGCCCCTTTTCAAAGAGCGCCCTCAAGTCCTCTGGAGACGATCCAGCATCCTGGATGATTGCTTGTGCAATCGGACCTTCGTCCAGCCGGATATGGCCATAAACAAATGGACCGCCCTTTTCGAACCGTGGGTGCGACGCGGCCGGACCGGTATGGGTTGCGAACAGCAATGTTCCTTTGCCACTCAGTTCCGCGCCTTCCACATCCCAACTGCCGCAATGCTCACAACAGCCAGTCGGCGGAAATGTGAATTTGCTGCAATCCTTGCATTTCGAAGCGCGGAAAACGCCTTTGGAAAGCCCTTCGTAATACCAGCGGATATTGTTTGGTTGTTCGGACATCGCTTGCATCTCACATCCCTCCCAGAACGATCACGGTGCCAATCATGGCGTAGCCGTGGGTATGAATGACGGAAATCTCGGGCGGTTTGGGGATCTGGCGCTTACCGGCCGCCCCGCGCATCTGTTGCACCGCCTCATAGGTGTCGCTGCCCGCGCTCGCGGCCCAGGCGTGGCCAAAGGCATGGCGTCCGCCGTGGGTGGATATGGGCTTGTCACCATCAAAGCGCAGCCGGCCTTCGCGCGCCGCATCCAATGCCTTGCCCGGCTCCAGATAGCCAATCGTCTCGGCCGTACACAAACTTGAGATATGCGAACAGTCATGCGTGTGCAGATAATCTATATCAGCCGCACTGATCCCCGACATGTCCACCGCAGCCTGCACCGCGCGCTGGTCGCATTCCCAGGTCGTCGGGTCCTCACCATACCACGGCAGATCGGTTGCGCTCATGCCAAAGCCTTTCATCTCGACGGGTTGCGATTTGCCGCTCTTGGCCAGATCAGCGCGCGTTACCACGATCGCAGATGCGCCGTCGGCGCTCGTCACGAGGCTCAGCAGGCGGGACGGCCAGGCCATGAAGGGGTTGTTCTCGGACTGCCAATACTCAAAGGCATCACCGATCCCTTTGCGCGTAGCCGCATCCTCAAGCGTTTCCTGCACGTTGGCTTTGGGGTTCATCGACCCGTGCAGCCGCCGTGTGCGGCAGACCTCAAACATGCCACGATCGAAATCCTCGATCGAAATGCCGTGTTTGCGGCAATAGCCAAGCGCCACAAGACCATTATAACTGGAAAAAATGTCGTATCCCTGCGGCACGGCATAGGCCTGGTTCACCGCCATATCTGTCCACAGCCAGCTTTGTTGATGCGAAATAGGCTCGCGCTCGTAAGGGCTGTAATCCTTGACCTTTGTACGGGTGGTCTCAACGCCAAACACCAGAACAGTATCATAGACGCCCGCCGCAATGGCCATAGCCGCCATCGCCACGCCCACATTGGTCGTCGAACACTGCGCCTCGAAATGCACACCGGGCTTGAGCTGGGTTCCGATCCATTTCGAGATTTGCGAATAGGTCGCGGGCAGTTGCGAGCTATGGACCATAGCATTCCCGGCAAACACCGCGTCGACATCCTGACCCGATAGCCCGGCATCGTCCAACGCCTCTTTCACAGCGGCAGCGGTCAACTCCTGAAGGTTCATGCCCTTGATTTCGGGCGTCTCCAGAAGATCCCCGAACCGTGTGCAGCCAACCCCTGAAATCGCGACACGTTCATTCAACTGGTTTCGCATGGAAATCCCCCCTCATCCGATCTGCGGACATCTTTTTCCAAACAGATATTTTATTTATAGTCGGGATTTGAGTGTGTAATATTGATTTATATCAATCCACTGCTCTCGTACTCACCGTTTTGGCATCTGCATGGGTTGGTACGCCGCATGATACTGCGTTGAAAATGCAGCGCAGGAAACTCTGGCCAATCAGGTCGCATGGGGCAATGAGAACGGGCTACATCTCGGATTTATGTCTGCAACGGGGCGTTGTTGCGCAATTCCCGCCTGAGGCGTGACTGTCCCTTACCCTGCTGGTTATGCCACGCGGATGATCTCGGCGGTGCCGAGGGCGGTGAAGCGGTTCATGAGAGCGATGCGAATGTGGATTTCGGCGGTCTGGGGGGCCGGGTCTCTCGCCATGATGCGTTCACCGAATGCCTTGAGGCAGCGCACCCGCTGCCCGGCATTGGTTTGCTTGCAAACCATGAGAGGGTTCGCCTCGATCCGGCTGCGGGCGTGGTATCCGGTCCAACGCTTCCAGAAGGCCCTACCGTAGTGCCGGGTGGCGCGCAGGGTGTCGTTTCTGGCGCGTACCGCAGGGCAGTCTTCTTTCTACGCGCGTCCGTTCTTTCGGATGGGGATGATCGGAACGGCGTCGCGCTCGATGATGGCTTTGTGGCAGCGGCGTGTGTCATTAGCATCGTCGGCGGTGACCGTGCCGATCTGCTCGTCCTCGGGAAACTGGCCGAGCAGGTCGGGCAGCACAGGGTTGTCTCCTTCGCGGCTGGGGGAAGGGGCATGGCGCGGATATCAGATGTGGCCGGGTCCATGGCCAGATGGACCTTGCGCCATTGGCGTCGGCCTTGCACCCCGTGCTTGCGGGCCTACCATTCGCCGTCGCCGAGGAGCTTGATCCCGGTGCTGTCTGTCACCGGGCAGGGTATTGCGAAGCAATATCCCGAGAGGGCACCAGCAGGTTCAGCGGGCCATTCGCGCGGCGACTGGGGATCTGAACCGCCAAGGTTTTCTGCCTGCGGCACAAGGTGGAGAAGTCCGGTGCAGGCCAGTTCAGCCGCGCGAACCGGAGCAGGCCGGCTACCATCCCCGCAGTCTGGCGCAACGGCAGCTTGAACAGGACTTTGATCGATAGGCAGAACTGAATAGCCGCGTCGGGAAAATACCGACGGGCGTCCGGGCCGCCCGTCAGGTAGCGCGTGCCAGGTCATGTCGTTGTCCAGCCCCTCTCACACATGCAAGCATGTGCTGCCGGGCAGTGGATCAGCAGAGAGCCACGCTTGCGCAGCGCCGCGTTGTCGCTGGACCGGTCCGTCATCTCCTGCAAGGGGGTGTTGCTACTCAAGGCTGATTGCGGAAGCTGCTGGTTGTAAGCCCAGACATAGCGGTGGAGCGTCGTCTCCAATTCTTCGCCGGATCGGAAATGGTGGCTTTTCAACACGTCTTCGATGCGGTCGTTGAAGGACTCGATCATACCGTCGGTCTGAGGCGGCTTCGGCGGCGTCAGGCGATGATCAATATCGAGAGCGGCGCAAAGTTTGTCGAACTCGTGCGCGCCGGTGGCCGCGCCGAAGAGGCG
>NZ_QLMG01000100.1 GCF_003259905.1 Salipiger aestuarii
TGTGCGTCCGTCAGCCAGTAAAGTTACTCATCGATCAGGTCTCCTTGCGGAACCTGAATCACGCCAGACGCCCGAAATCAATGGGTCTGCACCCTCAACAAATTCTTTGCCCCCCTGATAGCGCCACCGGCATCCCTTCTAGCCGATCATCAACAAAAAAAGGCCCCCCTCCACAAGCGCGAAGGGGGGCATTTTTGCCAATCCTGAAATCCGGGCGATGCGTCAGTCCGAGGGCGGGTTCACGTCGATCGTCGGGACCTTCACCTCGGCTTCTTCGGTGTCGACCTCGATGTCGACATCCGGAACTTCGACGGTTTCGGTGCTGGTGCCGGTGGTGATCGAACCGACCTCGGCGTCCACTTCCGGCATTTCACCGCCATCGACCGAAACGTCCACATCAGGCAGCGCGCCCTCGTCGGTCACATCGAAATCGATCATGTATGCGCCAAATGCAATGGCGGCGACGGCAACGACGGCGAGTCCTACGGCAGCTCCGGTTTTCATAATGAGTCTCCTTGATATCTTTTTCTTGGCGCCATGGCGGCGCCGCGACCGTTCGCACAACCTTGAAGACACCGGATGGTTCCATCCGATCTGGCTTTCGCCGCCTTGCCGCGCACCGGCACCCGACGAGGCGGTCTAAACGGCAGGATCAACGGATCGGCGGGACCGTATGAACTGGGTGCGACCCGGATCGTCGGTGCCCGTGTACGGGGGCTGCATATCCGCCGAACCCGCGGCAGAATTGATCGCTGTTTCCCGACATCACCGCCATTCACGACCGCCATTCGCGGGGGCGGCGGGGTTGAAATCCGGTGGGACGGCGCCGGGCACGCCCAGGCCGGCCCCACCCCGCGACAGCGCGTACCGCGAGATGCCGCAGGGGCGCCCATCGCGAAAGGGTGTGCCCTGCGGCATCGGCGGGGATCGACAGCGCGGTCATCCGGGGGCACAGTTCAGGCCATGCGACACGCCCTTGCGATTCCCGTTCTTGCGCTGCTGATGCTGGCCGCCTGCGCCACCCCGCGCGAGGCCTGCCTGACCGACGCCGCCGCGCCGTGGCGCTCGGCCATGCGCGAGAGTGAGCGCATCGCAAAGGATCTGGCCCGCGGCTACACGTTTGAAACCAAATTCGAGCGGCGCCGGGTCTATGGCACATGCCGCACCAGCGAGGGGCACCGCTACTCTTGCTGGGATACACAAACCGAACCCGTGACCCGCCGCGTGCCGGTGGACCGCGCGGCCCTGACAACCCGGCTTGCCGAACTGCAACAGGCCTTGCCCGCGCTGCGCGCGGCCGCGAATACCGACGCGGCGCAATGCCGGGCCACCTATCCCGAAGAATGACCCCTGGCTGACTCCGGAAAATCCGCGGGAAAACCCCGGTCAAATGACCTGTTTCGCGTCGAAAGCTCGTTCACCAAGGGCAAACGGTCCCTATCCTGCGCCGGTCCACGGTCACTGCGGTAAGCGACTCTCTATTCGAACACCCCGGCTGGCGCACGTTTTTGCGGGTGACGACATGTTTTGCAGATGACGACATGGCCGCCCGGCGAGGCGCCAACCGGTGGATGGCCCGCATGCTGGCCTTCGAACCGGTCCGGTCGCGCACCTGAGGGGACCAGGGGCAGGTCAACGCCGAAGACGCAGCGCCAAACAGCTTGCCCCAGCGCCGCCGCGCGCGCCCGGTACTGCGCAGCGGGGCAATGCTTTTCGATGGATGGTCGGGTAATCAGCCGCGCGGCGGGGGCGGACGACATGCGCCCGCTCCTGTCCGTCGCGGCGGAACGCGACTTGCGGCGATCCGCAAGGGTGGATCTGCGTCTCCTCGATGTCGCGCAGGATCGTCGCACCCATGGCATTCCGCGCCGCGTACAGATCGGCGGCAACCCCGATCTGGACATGGGCCGTCAGTTCGTCACCGCGCAGGGGGCGGCCGTCATGGGGATGCCCTCACGGTCAAGGCGATCCGACACGTCCGCAGCCGCGAATCCCGCCCGAGACCGTTCCCTTGCTTTCGGGCACGGACGGGACGACGCACACCGCGTTGGCCTGCCATGCCCCGACCAGCGTGTTCGCCGCGGGGCGGTCGTTTCATTCGGCACGCGGCCCATGGGGACAATACGTCCGCCGAGGATCGGTTCCGACCGCTCAGCCGGGGCATGAGCTGGGTCGCGAAAGTACCGAACACGCGCTCGATTCTGCCTTTGGATTCCGGATTGGCAGCGGCGCAATACTGCAGCGTGATGCCGAGATCGGATACGCGTGCCTGGACAACGCTCGAGATGTTGTAGCTCGCGCAGTCGGTCACGATGACCGACGGCCAGCCGAACTGGTTCCACGGCGTGAGCGCGCCACAGGCATCCCCCCACACGCCCTTGTCGCGCATCATCATCTCGATGACCCGGAGCGCACTCTGCGAGTTGGGCTGCCTGGAGACGACCAGCCCGACGATGCAGCGCGTTGCACAGCAGATGGCCACCGTGATCCACCACCGCGCCTTCTTCTTGTCCAGCCCGAGGGCCTTCTTTTCCTCGTCCGTCAGGTGATGGAACAGTCCGCCTTCGGCCATCAGGGTGATGGCGTCGTCCTCCCACTGGTCGAATTCGACACGCTGCATCGGGCGCGCAATGTCCAGCCCCATGCCGACCGGAGCGAACTGCCGGTTTGCTGCCTCGCGGCCCTTCCGGGTCAGGGTGATATCGAAGGGATTGAGCTTCCGGATCGCCTGCCGCACCGTCTCACGGGACGGGCAGACGATTTCCGGTTTGCCCTCAGCGACCTTCTCGCGCGGTTCCGTCATGCCGACTGAGACCGGGGCACGCTGTGTCCTTCAGGTGGCGCGACAGCGCCGCCTGAGCGTATACCCGGATGAGTTCGGGTTGGAGCAGGATATCTGTGACGTGACGCTTTGGCTCATCGAGAAGCACGGCCTGTCTCGTGTCCACATGTGGGTGGATCGGCACTACACGCAGATCGGACGGGAGATCGCCGGCGTCACCGTCATGACTTCGCCGAGACACCCCGCGCGGCTGACCGAGGCGGCGCACGAAGCGTTTCTCGCGCTCGGCTACACGATCGAAGACACCCGCGCAGACACCTACGGTCACCAGTTCTGCGACGGCCATCACTCAAGGCACGAGGTCATCCAGGCCTATGCACGCATCGAAGACGCGCTGAAGCTCTGGCGATCACAATAACAAATACTTGCACACCTCGGACAAGGGCGGCGAAAGCCGCCCTTTTTTGCATGCCTCGCGCTCGTTAGCGCAAGGCATGCCGACATTGCACATCAACTTCACGGCAAGACTTCGAAACGGTCGCTGTTGTGCTCGCCTTGGAGAACTGAGAAGTGGCTCGGGTTGTCTGAACAGGCTCCGGGCGTTTTCTAAGTGGTTTTCCGCCTTGGTTACGCCGCCACCGCCCCGGGCATCGGCTGCTTGAAGT
>NZ_QLMG01000101.1 GCF_003259905.1 Salipiger aestuarii
TCGCTGTGATCGTTTAGAGAGACGGTTTGTGGTTCTTGCTAGGTTTGGCGGTGACCTACTCTCCCACGTCTTGAGACGCAGTACCATCGGCGCAACGGCACTTAACGGCCGGGTTCGGAATGGAGCCGGGTGTTTTGCTCGCGCTGTGACCACCAAACCGAGGAAGAACCACCGCTGCGGTTGGTTTTTCCTCGGTTTGAGTGGGGAGTAGCGTTTCGCCGAAGGCGACAACGCGGGCCCCACACCGTGGAATTTCCAGGCGCAGCAGTCAAATCAACATGTCCAGGTTTGTACAACTATTGGTGTGTATGCTTCCGGATCCGTATTGACAGGGAACCTGTCTTTTACTGGATCGGATCAAGCCTGTCGGGCCATTAGTACCGGTCAACTGAACGCATTGCTGCGCTTACATCTCCGGCCTATCGACGTGGTGGTCTACCACGGCCCTCAGGGATACCTTGTTTTGAGGGGGGCTTCCCGCTTAGATGCCTTCAGCGGTTATCCTGTCCGATCATAGCTACCCAGCACTGCCATTGGCATGACAACTGGTCCACCAGTGGATCGTTCACCCCGGTCCTCTCGTACTAGGGGCAACTCCTCTCAAGTATCCTACACCCACGGCAGATAGGGACCGAACTGTCTCACGACGTTCTAAACCCAGCTCACGTACCTCTTTAAATGGCGAACAGCCATACCCTTGGGACCTGCTCCAGCCCCAGGATGAGATGAGCCGACATCGAGGTGCCAAACACTGCCGTCGATATGGACTCTTGGGCAGTATCAGCCTGTTATCCCCGGCGTACCTTTTATCCGTTGAGCGATGGCCCTCCCACTTGGGACCACCGGATCACTATGGCCGACTTTCGTCTCTGCTCGACTTGTCAGTCTTGCAGTCAGGCTGGCTTTTGCCATTGCACTCAACGAGCGATTTCCGACCGCTCTGAGCCAACCTTCGCGCGCCTCCGTTACGCTTTAGGAGGCGACCGCCCCAGTCAAACTACCCGCCACGCAGGGTCCCGGATCCGGATAACGGACCGCGGTTAGACATCAAGAGTGCGAAGGGTGGTATCTCATCTGTTGGCTCCACAGAAACTGGCGTTCCTGCTTCAAAGCCTACCACCTATCCTGCACATCACAATCCTGATGCCAGTGCGAAGCTGTAGTAAAGGTGCACGGGGTCTTTCCGTCTAACCGCGGGAAGCCTGCATCTTGACAGGCAATTCAATTTCGCTGAGTCGATGTTGGAGACAGCGGGGAAGTCGTTACGCCATTCGTGCAGGTCGGAACTTACCCGACAAGGAATTTCGCTACCTTAGGACCGTTATAGTTACGGCCGCCGTTTACCTGGGCTTCAATTCAGAGCTCTCACCCCTCCTTTTAACCTTCAGGCACCGGGCAGGCGTCAGACCCTATACGTCGTCTTGCGACTTCGCAGAGCCCTGTGTTTTTAGTAAACAGTCGCCACCCCCTGGTTTGTGCCCCCAGCTCCTAGTTGCCTAGGAACCGGGCCTCCTTCTCGCGAACTTACGGAGGTATTTTGCCGAGTTCCTTCAACATCGTTCTCTCAAGCGCCTTGGTATGCTCTACCAGTCCACCTGTGTCGGTTTAGGGTACGGTCCTAAAGTGGGGCTATTTCCAGGAACTGCTAAGCGGCCCATCCAATCCGATAAGGATGAACAACCGTCGCAATCCGTCACCACCACATGGCCCAGGAATATTAACCTGGTTCCCATCGACTACGCCTTTCGGCCTCGCCTTAGGGGCCGGCTTACCCTGCTCAGATTAGCTTTAAGCAGGAACCCTTGGACTTTCGGCGAGAGTGTCTCTCACACTCTTTGTCGCTACTCATGTCATCATTCTCACTAGTGATCTCTCCACCGGATCGCTCACGCGCCGGCTTCACAGAAAGAACTCATGTCTGCGCTACCGCTTCGCTACTTGAGCGCATTGCTGCGCTGTCCATAACGACGCGATAGAAGAGACAGAGTTCTATGTCACACTACGCTCCGCTACCATGCACTATGTGCATCCTAAGCTTCGGCTCATGGCTTGAGCCCCGTTACATCTTCGCCGCAGGACAACTTGATTAGACCAGTGAGCTGTTACGCTATCTTTAAAGGATGGCTGCTTCTAAGCCAACCTCCTGGTTGTTTTGGTCGTCCCACCTGCTTTCCCACTTAGCCATGAATTGGGGGCCTTAGCTGTAGGTCAGGGTTGTTTCCCTCTCCACGACGGACGTTAGCATCCGCCGTGTGTCTGCCATCTAGTACTCCCCGGTATTCGGAGTTTGGTTAGGATCAGTAAGCCTGTGGGGCCCCATTACCCATCCAGTGCTCTACCCCCGGGGGTATTCGGATGACGCTCTACCTAAATAGATTTCGCGGAGAACCAGCTATCTCCGAGTTTGATTGGCCTTTCACCCCTAGGCACAACTCATCCCGACCTTTTTCAACAGGTGTGGGTTCGGACCTCCAGTAAGTGTTACCTTACCTTCATCCTGGTCATGCCTAGATCACTCGGTTTCGGGTCTGATCCATCTAACTCAACGCCCTATTAAGACTCGCTTTCGCTGCGCCTACACCTAACGGCTTAAGCTTGCTAGATAGACCAAGTCGATGACCCATTATACAAAAGGTACGCCGTCACTTCGCAAGGAAGCTCCGACTGATTGTAGGCGTTCGGTTTCAGGTACTGTTTCACTCCCCTCGTCGGGGTGCTTTTCACCTTTCCCTCACGGTACTGGTTCACTATCGGTCAGCAAGGAGTACTTAGCCTTCGAGGGTGGTCCCCCGATCTTCAGACAGGATTTCACGTGTCCCGCCCTACTTAATACGTCCCATCGAGCTTCATATACGGGACTGTCACCCACTATGGTTGGCCATTCCAGACCATTCTATTCACTCTCAAGGCTCGGCTGGTCCCCGTTCGCTCGCCGCTACTAGGGGAGTATCAATTGATTTCCTTTCCTCC
>NZ_QLMG01000102.1 GCF_003259905.1 Salipiger aestuarii
AACGGCTTCACGGGTGCCGGACCTTCTGCCATGGAATTGGCAGACATCGCAGCGCCAACTCGCTGCATGACCGCGGCCTACGCCGGATGCTTACACAGCTTTGTCCGGCAGGGCATGATGACCACGCCGGGAGCGCAAGCGCTGCGCATCGCCCCGGAGAGGTCGAGATAGAGGCCCGGGCGCGCCGAGCTGACACAGCAGCACGGTTTTGGCCACGCCCCGCCGGCCTGCGATCCGCGACAGCGCGGCACGCTACGGCGCGCTGACGATAATGCCCGAGGAGACCGGGGTCGCCATCTCTGAGATCAAGGTCCACCAGCTTGCGCCGGCGCGCGGCGCGCGGCGACCGCCTGATCGCACGGGACCGGGTCGTCAAGGTCGGGCGCCGGCTGGTGATTGTCGCCGCCGACGTGTTTGCGCTGGAGGCGCTGGAACAACGCCACGTTGCCCTGCTGACCGGGACGATGGGGACGGTGCCCGCCTGATCCGACCGAAGCCTCAGACGATCAGCCCGTCGGGTTCCGGCAACCCGTTCGCCCGGCAGCAGGCGGTGACGGTATTGGCCAGCAAACAGGCGATGGTCATCGGGCCGACCCCGCCCGGCACCGGGGTGATCGCCCCCGCTACCTGCGCGCAGCTGTCGAAATCGACATCGCCCACAAGCCGGGTCTTGCCGGTTTCGGGCACGGCGATGCGGTTGATGCCCACGTCGATCACCGTGGCGCCCGGCTTGATCCAGCTGCCCGGCACCATGCGCGGGCGGCCCACCGCAGCGACCACGATATCCGCGCGGCGCACCACTTCGGCCAGGTCCCTTGTTCGCGAATGCGCGATGGTCACCGTACAGCTTTCGCCCAGCAACAGCTGTGCCATCGGCTTGCCGACGATATTGCTGCGACCGATCACCACCGCATCCAGCCCAGAAAGCGACCCCAGCCGGTCGCGCAGCATCATCAGGCATCCCAGCGGCGTGCAGGGCACCATGCTTTTCTGCCCCGTCCCCAAAAGCCCCACGTTCGAGATGTGAAATCCGTCCACATCCTTGGCCGGGTCAATGGCATTTATCACCGCATCGGCATTCATATGCGGCGGCAGCGGCAGCTGCACAAGAATGCCATGCACCGCCGGATCGGCGTTCAGCCGCTTCACCAGCGCCAGAAGATCGGCCTCGGGCGTCTCGGGCGACAGCCTGTGCTCAAAGCTCTGCATCCCGCATTCGACGGTCTGCTTGCGCTTGTTTCGCACATAGACCTGGCTGGCGGGGTCCTCGCCCACCAACACCACCGCCAGCCCCGGCGTGATGCCGTGATCCGCCTTCAGCCGCGACACATGGTCCGCGACCTTTTCCCGCATCGTGGCCGCAAAGGCCTTCCCGTCGATGATGTCAGCCGCCATGCCTGATCCCCTTATTCGCGCCCAAGCGCGGTTTGCTCGCGCCGGATCGACCATTCCACAAGTTCCGTCCAGATGTATTGCGCCAGATCGGGGTCCCAGCCATCGCGCGCGGCGTTTGCGCGGGCGTTCGCGACGACCTCGTCGACCCGCGTGTCGATCCGCGCCGGCCAGCCATTGTCCGCCTTCAATTCGGCGGCACGGCTGATGACCCGCGCGCGATGCGCCAGCACCGCGCTGAGCTCACGGTCGATCCTGTCGATTTCGGCGCGCAGCTCGGCCATGTCCGAAAGGGTTGCGGGGTCGCGCATCCGGGGCTCCTTGGTGACCTGGTCCCTGATGCCGCAGCCCGGCGGAATATTCAACGTATCGACGCGACGAAATGCACAAAGCTTGCGTCACCGAAGTTTCCGAAAGGCGGCGGCGCGGCTCAGAACAGCCCCTCGACCTCGCCATCGGCGTTCAGACAGATGCGTTCGGCGGCGGGGTGGCGTGGCAGGCCCGGCATGGTCAGGACATCGCCGCAAATCGCGACGATGAAGCCCGCCCCCGCCGCAAGCCGCACCTCGCGCACCGGCACCACATGGCCCTCGGGCGCGCCGCGCCATAGCGGATCGGTGCTGAAACTGTATTGCGTCTTGGCCATGCAGACCGGCAGATCGCCATAGCCCTGCGCCTGCCACTCGTCGAGCTGATCCAGAATGCGTGTATCGGCGGTCACGTCACGGGCGTGATAAATGCGTTCGGCAATGCATTGGATCTTGCCCCAGAGGGGTATCTCGTCGGGATAGAGGGGGAGAACTGCGCCCCTCCGGCATCGGCGATCTGCGCCACGCGCCGCGCCAGCTGCTCGGCGCCCGCGCCCCCGTTTTCCCAATGGGAACACAGATGCGATTCGGCGCCCTGCCCGGTGACATAGGCGTGCACCGCGTCGATTTCGGCCTGCGAATCCCCGGTGAAATGGTTGATCGCCACCACCACTGGCACGCCGAACCCCTTGAGCTTCTGGATATGCCGCCCAAGGTTGGCGCAACCCTGTTCCACCGCCCCCACGTTTTCGCGGCCAAGCGCGTCCTTGCCGATACCGCCGTTCATCTTGAGCGCGCGCACCGTGGCCACCAGCATCACGCAATCGGGATGCAGCCCGGCCTTGCGGCACTTGATGTCGAAAAACTTCTCGACCCCGAGATCGGCACCGAAGCCCGCTTCGGTCACCACATAGTCCGCCAGCTTCAGCGCGGTGCGGGTGGCGATCACGGAATTGCAGCCATGGGCGATGTTGGCGAACGGCCCGCCGTGGACAAAGGCGGGCGTGTGTTCCAGCGTCTGCACCAGGTTGGGCTGCATCGCGTCGCGCAGCAGCACCGTCATCGCACCATCCGCCTTGATGCCGCGCGCCAACACCACCGAGCGGTCGCGGCGATACGCCACGATCATGGTATCCCTCCGGCGGGGGCCGTCTGACGGGGCGTTGGAGGCGATGATAAGTCCGACGTTATGGTCGACCTTACGGTCACACCCCGGATCGAGATC
>NZ_QLMG01000103.1 GCF_003259905.1 Salipiger aestuarii
TCAATGCCCTCGGCACCGCCGAGATCGTCCGCGTGACCTGAACCAGAAGGGGAAAGGGGAAGTCACGCCTCAAGCCGCCTTTCTGCAACAATGCCTCCCGAGGCCGCCGACCGGGCACATGTCGCGCAGCTAATTGCGGCCATTCGTAAGCTGGCGGGCACGTAGCAACATCCCAAAACGTTTGCCGACGCACAGTGTATCGAGGGTCACGCAGCCACTTGAAAACCATGTTGGCATTCATCGCATAGCGCCGAGCCACCTGCGCCACGGAAACACCCAGTGCTGTCGTATGAAAACTGATCGAACGCTTCTCTTCGTCTGTCCATAACCGCTTCGTTCGACGCGCCATCAACCGCAGCAAAAGTGTCCGCTATCCAAAGCGGACACTATCGAACACTCTCTATGCATGGCAGAGCGGTGACGCCGGACGTTTACGAAAGGATTCTACGTTAATTTGGAGGAGCTTCGGTCATGGGCACCACGACCGGCAACTGACTGGCGCTTTTGGCACTGAGACCGAGTTCGTGTCGTCCGCCGAAGGCGATTCGATGTCAGAATTGCATTTCGTAATCTAGGCTCAGCCCGTAGCTTTCGAAACTGCTTGCGCCGATGCCGTCGTAATAGGTCGTCGCAGTAAAGCTCTGGCGTGCGTAAATCTGGTAGTTGATGCCCAACTCGACCCGCGCGCGGCCACCCTCGTAGTCGGGTGTTACGGTCGAGGCAAAGCCGCTGCCATTTGTATGTGACCAGATTCCCGAGAAACCGCTCAAAAGTTCCAGTTCGCCTGTGCTGACCGGCATCATCGTGCTGAAATCCATCCCGATCTCGATCTGGCCGAGTGCGATACCCTGTTCGGGAATGGCATTGCCCAGACTGTCTATATAACTTTGCTGGTCATCGGTGGTGTAGGATGCGTTCAGAAATGGGGACAGGATCGTTGTGCCATAGGAAAGCTCTCCAGCGACTTTCAACTGAGCCAGCATTCGCTTTGTGTCGAAACTGTCTTCATAGGTTCCGAAAGGAGAAATCTTGTTTCTGGTCTCACCATACAGCAAACGACCCTCAAAATATAGCGGTTGGGTCGCGCTCTGGGCTACGAAGTAGGGTCCGACCATCCAGCCGGTCCCACGGACCGATGAAATCCCGGTATCTTCATTCAGGTGATCGAATTGAAGCATGACGCCAACCAGCAGGTTTTCATTTATGGCCCGATGCCCCCCCAGAGCGCCGAATACATACTCACTTCGACTGTCTCCAGACTTTGCCCACGACCCGTTCAGCTGGGCCCAGACCGGATAGTTCGTGCCGGTTGCAAAGTCAAAAATGCCGGCCCCCCGCGTTGCTGCAAAGCTGAAACCTCTCTGAGATGTGCCTGACAGAAACGGTATCAGACCGGGCTGGTTACTGATCAACTGATTGGCGCGGGTCTGCATGTAGGACGCAATGCGTTCTTGTGTCCGTTCTACTGTGACATCGGTTATTCCGACTTGGTTTGAAGCTAGGTTGCCGTTTCCAACTGCGTCGACAGCCACATTGGCAGGGACAGAAACCTGGGCATCCCCGGCACCTGACGCGCGCAATCTGGCCGCATAAGATGCGCCGCCACCACTCAGACCGATTACCGTGGCGTTGGTGGTCCTGATGTCCTCCGCCACGAAGCCTGTAACCCTTTCCGAGAATGTGATCGTTACGGAGAACGCGCTGTCACCCGCAAGGATCTCGGGTGCTCCGGAAATGCTGACAGTTGGGGCGGTTCCGTCAAAAACGGCACTGACCGTGTTCGAGGCTTCGTTGGCGTTGCCCGCGGCGTCGGTAAATGTGCCCGCCGCAACGGAAAGTGTGATTGTGCCATCAGCGTCCGGGGTCAATATCGCGGTATAGTTGCGTCCCGAGCCGGTGAGGGTTGCTGTTGCATTCTCCAGGGTCAGATAGGCGACGCCGAAGTCGGTGCTGTCCTCGGATATGCTGATCGCCGCGGTATAAGTGCCGTTGATTGGTCCGCTGAGCGCGCCGATAGAGATCGTCGGTGGGGTATCGTCGCCAACAAAGTCGGCATGCGTGAGTGCGGAATCATTGCCCGCAAAATCTGCGGCGACAAGGGTGATCATCCCCGATTGCTGCGGCATGTCGGAGGTAATGGCGAACGTTCCGGTGCTGGCATCCGCTGTGACACTCCCGGTGCTGCCATCGGGGAACGTTATGGTCACGGTGCTGCCCGGTTCCGCAGTGCCCGCAAGATCGACGCGACCGTCCGGAGTGGCGGTCAATGTTGCCACGACCGGCGCATTCGGAGGTGTCATATCCGTCACGGTTACCACAAAGGACTGTTGCGTTGCTTTGTTCCCCGCGCTGTCCTGAGCGTCGACAAATACTGTCGTGGTGCCGACAGCAAAGTCATAGGGGCTGGTGATAACGGTCCCGTCGATTGAAAAAACCGGAAGAATAGCCTCACCGGAATTGTCGGTGATCGTTGCGGTCAGCACAACCGAAGCCGTATTTGCGCCCGCATCCGTATCCACTGCAATGTCCGCAATATCCGCAATGACAGGGGGCTCTGTATCGGCGGGCGGGGTGATGGTGATGGTCACGCTGTCGGCCACCGAGGCCGCGCCGTCATCATCACTCACCACCAGCTCAAAGATATG
>NZ_QLMG01000104.1 GCF_003259905.1 Salipiger aestuarii
GTAACCGCCCGATTGAGGCCGCCTGCCTGACGGCGGGGTTCCGAGCTAAGACACGTGCATAACGACGTCCTTAACGACGTGTCTTATTAGGAGGGGCCATGCTGGGCGAGGTTCTGGGCGTTGAGCGGCGCCGGCGGTGGAGCGAAGACGAGAAGCTCGAGATCCTGTCGGAGGTCGGTGTCGGCGGCGCGTCGGTGACGCAGGTGGCGCAGCGGCACGAGATCACGCGCTCCCAGATCTACGGCTGGCGGCGTGATCTGAAGAAGAAGGGCTTGTGGTCGCCGGATCGCGGGACCGTTTTCCTTCCGGTCGATTTTGGTGAGGCGCGGACGCCGGCAAGCGCCCCCGCGCCAGCTCGACCCGTCATGGTCGAGCTGCGGATGAGCAACGGGCGCTGCCTGAGGTTCGACAGCAGCATGGATGGAGAGGCGCTGACCCGGTTGATCCGGGCGGTGGAGGCGGCATGATCGGACCGGGAACGGGCGTTCGGGTCTACCTGGCCTGCGGCCCCACCGACATGCGCAAGGGGATCGCGGGTCTGGCCGCGCTCGCCCAGGACGTCCTGCGCCAGAACCCGGCAGGCGGTGCGGTCTTCGCTTTCCGGGGGCGGCGCGGAGATCGGCTGAAGCTTCTCTACTGGGACGGCCAGGGCTTCTGCCTCTACTACAAGGTCCTGGAACGGGGGCGCTTCCCGTGGCCCGTCGCCGGCGACGGCGCCGCAAGGCTGACCTCGGCGCAGCTGGCGATGCTCTGGGAAGGCATCGACTGGCGCCGCCCGGACTGGGGTGCGCCTCCCGCTCGGGTGAGCTGATAATTCTCTCAAACCCCTTGTTTTACTGGTTATGTACCGCACGGGATGGTAAGGTTCCGCATGTCCGAAGCCTCCTCCCTTCCGCCTGACGATCCTGCCAAGTTGCGCGCGATGATCGCCGCACTCGAGGCCGAGAACGCGGCCATGCGGGCGGAGACGACAAGGCTCACGGCCGTCTTGAAGGCACACGAAGCCCTCGTTCAGGCGCTCCAGATCCGGATCGCCAAGCTCCAGCGTCAGAAGTTCGGCGCGAGCTCGGAGAAGATCGAGCGCGAGATCGAACAACTGGAACTGGCCCTCGAGGCGCTGGAGGTCGCGGCTTCCGCCGCCCGGGAGGCCGAGGAGGAGCCGGAAGCAGAGCCCGCTGTCGCGGAACCTGCTCCCATGCGGCGCAAACCGAAGGTCTCGGAGGCAACGCCCCGCGAGCGCATTGTGCTCGATCCCGGCGATGCCTGTCCCGCTTGCGGGGGCGAGCTGCGGCTCGTCGGTGAAGACATGAGCGAGATCCTCGAACTGATCAGCGCACGGCTGAAGGTGATCGAGACGGCGCGCCCGAAGAAGTCCTGCCGGAGATGCGAGAAGATCACCCAGACCCCGGCGCCTGCACGCCCGATCCCGCGTAGCATGGCGGGACCGGGCCTTCTGGCACACATCCTTGTCTCCAAGTTCGACGATCATCTTCCCTTGTATCGACAGAACGAGATCTTCGCCCGCATGGGCGCGGATATCCCGGCCTCGACGCTCGTCGACTGGTGCGGCCAGGGTGTGCGGGTGCTCTCTCCGCTCGTGGCGCGGATCAGGGCTGACGTGATGACCGCCGACCGCCTCCATGCCGACGACACCCCGGTGCGAGTGCTCGACCGCTCCAAGCGGCTCGAGGGACTGGGAAAGGGCGTGAAGGAGGGCCGGATCTGGACCTACCTCCGGGATGACCGGCCATGGGGCGGGACAGCGCCGCCCGGTGTCGCCTACTGCTTCTCACCGGACCGGAAGAGTGCGCATCCGCACCGCCATTTGGCCGAGTTCAGCGGCATTCTTCAGGCGGACGCCTATACGGGCTTCAAGGCGCTCTATGAGCCCGATACTACCGGCGCGGTGCGCATCCGCGAGGCCGCCTGCTGGGCACACCTGCGCCGGGACTTCCACGATGTCTGGACCGGCACCAAGTCGGCGATCGCCCGGGAGGCGCTGGATCGTATCGGCGCGCTCTACGACATCGAACGCGAGATCACCGGCTGCTCCGCCGAAGAGCGGCGACGCGTCAGGCAGACCCGCACGCGCCCGCTGGCGGAGAACTTCAAGGCGTGGTCGGAGACACAGCTCGGCCGGGTCTCCGGCAAGAGCGCGCTGGCCAAGGCCTTCCGCTACGCGCTCCGCCGCTGGCCGTCCTTCACGCTCTTCCTGGAGGACGGCCGCGTGGCCATCGACAACAACCCGGCCGAGCGCGCGATCAAGCCGGTGGTGATTGGTCGGAAGAATTGGCTCTTCGCCGGGGCTGATGCCGGGGGAGAGACCCTCGCGGAGGCCATGACGATCATCGAGAGCGCTAAGCTCAGCGGTCTCGATCCTGAAGGCTACCTGGCCGACATCCTGGCCCGCATCGGCGATCACAAGATCAACCGCCTCGACGAGCTGTTGCCGTGGAACTGGGCGCCGATCGCTCAGGAGGCCAAGGCCGTCGCCTGATCTGCGGTCCTTACCGGCCGGTTAC
>NZ_QLMG01000105.1 GCF_003259905.1 Salipiger aestuarii
GCGCCTCGGTGAAACGGCTCTTGCGCATGTGTCTGCTCCTTCAGAGTTGGCGCAGACTCTACATCACGATGAGGGATTTCGCGGGGGGCAGGTCAGCAGAATTGGATGGCCGCGTCCGAAAAGACCGGCGGGCGTCCAAGCCGACCGTCACGAGGCGCGTGCCAGGTCATGTCCTTGTCGACCCAGATCAGCAGGGACCCTCGCTTGCGCAGCGACGCGTTGTAGCTGGACCAGTTCGTCGTGCGATAGCGGGCGGGAGATGGTTTGCTCATGCACCGCATCTAACGCCATGGATTCGCCGAAGTGAATCCTCCTTCGACAGACTTGTGCAACAACGCCGTATTGATATCTCCTTCTGACCTGTCCCGCCGATTGCCAGCAAGTCATAAACCGCATCAGAACTGCGTCTCGAACCCGAGGCTCAACCCATAACTTTCGAAGCCGTCTGCACCGATACCGTCATAGTAGGTTGCTGCAGTGAAGCGTTGGCCCGCGGACATCGTGCGGTTGACGCCCAGTTCGATCCGCGCCCGGCCACCCTCGTAATCGGGTGTCACAGTCGAGGCGAACCCGTTGCCGCTGGTATGGGACCAGATTCCCGAGACACCGCCCAAAAGTTCCAGCTCACCGCGGCTGACCGGCAGCATCGTGCTGAAATCCGCGCCGATCTCAATCTGCCCAAGTGCTATGCCCTGATCGGGAATGGTATTGCCCAGACTGTCCACATAGTCGTTCTGGTCATCGGTGGTATAGGAGGCATCCAGGAAAGGGTTCAGTGTTGTCGTGCTGAAGTTGAGCTCTCCGGCAACCCTAAGTTGAGCCAGCATGCGTGTGGTATCAAAGCTATCCTCGTAGGTTCCGAAGGGCGAAATGTTGTTGCTGGTTTCGCCGTAGAGCAAACGACCCTCAAAATATAGCGGCTGGCTCGCACTTCTGGCAACGAAATAGGGGCCGACCATCCAGCCTGTCCCGCTGACCGACGCCACACCGGTGTCCTCGCTTAGATGGTCGAATTGCAGCATTGCCCCGACCAGCAGATTCTCTGTGATGGCCCGGTGACCGCCAAGTGCCCCGAAAACGTATTCACTTCTGCTGTTGCCGTCGGTTGTCCATGATCCGTTCGCCTGAATCCAGACCGGATAGTCGCTGCCGGTCGCGAAATCAAAGTTCCCCGAACCGCGCGTCGCAGCGAAATCGAACGTATTCTGTCCGGTACGCGACAGGAACGGTATCAGGCTGGGCTGATTGCGGATCAACTCATTGGCGCGGGTCTGCATGTAGGATGCGATGAGTTCCTGTGTCCGCTCCACAGTGAGATCGGTGATATCGAGCGCGTTAGATGCCAGATTGCCGTTTCCGGCTGCATCAGCCGTGACATTGGCAGGGATCGATATCCGCACGTCCCCGGCCCCCGTCGCTCTCAATGTCGCCACATAAGATGCGCCACTGCCGCTCAAACCTGTTACCGCAGCATTCGTGGCATTTATATCGGCGGCGGCAAATCCCGTGACAGGCTCGGAGAACGTGACGGTGACAGAGAAAGACTTGTTACCGGCAAGGCTCTCGGGCGCTCCGGAAATACTGACAGTTGGGGCAGTTCCGTCAAAAACAGCTTTGACCGTGTTCGATGCTACGTTGCCGTTACCTGCGGTGTCGGTGAACGTGCCTGCGGCAACGGAAAGGGTGATCGTGCCATCAGCGTCCGGGGTCAGTGTCGCGATATAGCTGGTTCCTGAGCCGGTGAGGGTTGCAGTCGCATTCCCTAAGGTAAGGTCGGCGACACCGAAGTCAGTGCTGTCCTCGGATAGGGTGATTGCAGCGGTATAAGTCCCATTGGTAGTTCCGCTCAACGCGCCGAAAGAGATCGTCGGTGGTGTATCATCGCCAACAAAGCCGGCATTCGCGAGTGCGGAATTGTTTCCCGCAGCGTCCGCTGCAACAAGTGTGACCGTACCCGATTGCTGCGGCGTATCGGAGGTCACGGTGAACGCCCCTGTCTCGGCATCCGCCGTCACGCTTTGGGTGCTGCCATCGGGGAATGTTATCGTCACGGTAATGCCCGGTTCTGCAGTGCCGACAAGATCGACACGGCTGTCCGGAGTGGCAATCAGTGTTAAAACGACCGGCGCATCCGGAGGTGTCGTGTCCGTCACGGTTACCACAAAGGTCTGTTGCACTGCTTCGTTCCCTGCGCTGTCCTGGGCATCCACGAACACGGTCGTGGCGCCGACAGCAAAGTCATAGGGGCTGGTGATAACAGTCCCGTCGATTGAAAATATCGATAAAACAGTCTCCCCGGAATTGTCGGTGACTTCTGCCGCAAGGGTAACCGAAGCTGTGTTGGCCCCCGCATCCGTGTCTACAGCGATATCCGCAACATCAGATATGACCGGAGGTTCCGTGTCCAAGGGGGCGGCGACGGTGACGGAGACGCTGTCGGCGGGCGAGGGATCGATGCCGTCGTTGACGATCAGCGCGAAGGTCAGCACCACCTCGGCCGCGC
>NZ_QLMG01000106.1 GCF_003259905.1 Salipiger aestuarii
CATGTCGCTCTCCCGTCCCGCGCCTCGGTCAAAACCCAGCGTGCCATGAAAAGCGCTGACCGACGAGGGGCTATGTGATCATCCGGGATGGAACATCTACATCGAACATAAGGTTTCCGGGGGCCGGCCGGTATGCTCGTCAATATGGCGGCCAGGTTCTGACGAAACGCAGAGACATCCGCCGAGGAATTGTCGCCACCCAGCCACGCCTCCTCTCCATCCAAGACCTGCTCGGCGCGTTTGAGAGCTTCAATGGCCTTTTTTGTTACGTCTTTGCCATGCTGAGACTTGTCGAGATACCAAATAGGTCCCTCGTCATCGTTATAGATCAGACTCGCAGCGAAATATGACTCGGCGCAGAGAAGTGGAATGCGAAGGTACTCTTCGAGGATATCGTCTATAAGCTTCACTTTTTCAGCGTGAGCTTGCCGGTAAAGATTCACATCGGGAGTAGAGAAATGGGCTTTATAGTTGCTCCAATGTCGGCGCGCTATGCGGGTGCGCTTCTCACGTGAAATCCGGTAAAGCCGTGCTGCCTCGTCATCCATCGCCGGTTCCTCCATGAACATGCTCACACCAATCTGTCATTAGGGTTCGACGGCGCTGAAGAAGGTCCGATCGAGCATAGGCTCTCTCAACTTCAGACCCAACTTTGTGGCCCAAACTTAGCTCAGCGACCTCGCGCGGATGGTTGCCAACCTCGGCTGCCCAATCCCGAAACGCCGAGCGGAACCCATGGACGGTCACATCCTCAATCTTCATTCGCCGCAAAAGCATCAACATGGACATATTGGAGAGGGGTTTGTGGCGGCGTTGTCCCTCAAAAACGCAGTTGGCACGGAGCGCCTTGAGTGGATCGATGATCTCCAGCATTTGGGCCGTTAGCGGAACGCGATGTTGGGAACCAGTTTTGGTTCGCGCTTCGGGTATCGTCCAAGTTTGCTCATCGAAGTCAAATTCTTCCCAGACTGCTTGGAGGACCTCACTGGTCCGGCATCCTGTCAGGCAGGTGAACATCAATGCCTTAGCCGCCATACCACCTTGCCGAGAAAGCTGCGCGTAGAACGCCGGGACGTCCTGCCAGCGCATCGCGTTGTGGTGCTTCACCTTCGCCTTCACTCGCGGCAGGACACGAGCGTCCATGACGACCGTCACGGGATTCTCTCCTTCGCGGAAGCCGCGTGAGCGGGCGACGTCCAGAACCGCCTTCATGCGTTGTGCGACACGACGAGCGGTCTCATGCTTCTCGGTCCAGATAGGGGAGAGGACCTGCAAGACCTCTGGCTGATCAATCTCAGACACAGGCAAGCGGCCGATCTTGGGGAAGGCGTAATCTGCGAGCGTGTTGATCCACTGCTGACCGTGCTTCGGGTTCTTCCAGGTCGGCAGACGCTCGATATGGACCTGACGCGCGACCTCCTCGAAGCATGGTACCTCCTTGTCGCGATGGTACTTCGGGTTCAGCCCCTGCTTGGCGAGGCGCCGGTATTCAAGCGCTCGCTCTCGGGCGACTGTCAGGGTTATGATGTCAGCGCCGAAGTCCGTTCGGTTGGGCTTTCCTTGGCGGTTGCGCTGCCCCTTCACTGTGACCCGCACGATCCACCGGCGGGCACCGGATGGGTCAACCACGAGGTAGAGGCCGTTGCCGTCGCCGTGCCGCCCCGGGCCGAGGGTGCGGACAAGATTCTTGGTTAGTTTGCCGGAGGTGTAGGCCATCAGACGTACCACCTTTCATACCACGGAACGAATAGAACCGAGCGCAATCGAAGTGAAACGAACGCAACCAACGAACGAGAATAAGCGCATAAGTCCATAGACTTATACGCTATCAAGCGCCCCAAGGCCATTCAATGAAAATGGTAGCTGGCGGAGACGATGGGATTCGAACCCACGAGACCCTTCCGGGCCTACTCCCTTAGCAGGGGAGCGCCTTCGACCACTCGGCCACGTCTCCACTGACCCGTTTAGAGGGGCATGACGCGAGAAACAAGGCGAAAATCGCACTTTTTCCGCTGCTCATGTCACATGCATCATATTACATATGTTCACCAATATCGCCGAAAAAGCCCCAGGTGTTTGGCAACGATTTGTCAACGGCGACTGCTTCGGCCGCAGGGATTTGACTGCCAACAAGGTTCTGTTCAAGCTGCCGTTGAGGCAGACCACGGGCATGGTGGCCAGCCGGCTGCAGATGGCCGGGCTGGACTGGCCTGTACCGGACTATTCCACCCTGTGCCGCAGGCAGAAGACCCTTGCTGTTCAGATCGCCTGTCGGCGTGCCGATGGTCCGCTCAACCTGCTGGTGCCCTCTCGGGACATTGCTGCGCAATGCACTGCCGGGCAGTGGACAGCACCGGGATCAAGTTCCTCGGCGACGGGGCCCTCTCATGGTTTGCAGGCAAACCACTGCCGGGTAACA
>NZ_QLMG01000107.1 GCF_003259905.1 Salipiger aestuarii
TCCTTCCATTCATGAGAAAGGATCGCACCATCAAACCGTGGGATCAAACAACTAGAGGGTTTCGCGGCGGCCCTACGTGACAACATCAAACAGCGACTGCGGCGACAGGCGCTGCGGGCTCGAAGGGCCAAGCGCTGCGACGATGATTTTGGCGCAAAGCCACCGATCCTTATGATTGCGCTCGAAGATAGGACATGCGACGATGCCTCCGCGTCCTGAGACAGTGTAAAGATATGCGAAACGATTGGAAAAAGCTTGATTGATCACCCCTACAGGCACCTTCCGGAAAACAGATATTGGAAGCAAGCGATAGCCCAGAGGGCTGTTTTTGACCTTGCCGATCTCTATAAGAAAAAGTTCTTTATCGATCCCTCGCAACCTATTGCGACCGCAGGTAGCTGCTTTGCGCAACATATCGCAAAAAGACTGCAACGGAGTGGTTACAGATATATGGATGCAGAGCGTCCACCATTTAACTTTCCAACTGATTCTCTGGAAAAGTTCGGATATGGTTTGTACTCAGCTCGCTTTGGAAACGTCTATACAGCGCGTCAGCTATTGCAATTGGCGCAAAGAGCATTCGGCGATTTCCAACCGATTGAATGCATTGTAGAAGATAACGGTCGCATTTTTGATCTCCTGCGCCCCACGATTCAGAGTGGTGGATTTGCATGTCACGAAGAGTACAATGAAATTCTTGGATATCATTTCCGAGCTGTGCGGCACATGTTCACGCGTTGCAGCTTGTTTGTATTTACATTTGGCCTCACAGAAGCTTGGGTGGACAAGCGTGATGGGACTGTTTTTCCCATTTGCCCCGGAACGGCGGCAGGTGAGTATAACCCAGAAAAATATGAATTTAAAAACTTTACGGCATCAGAGATTTTGTCTGATATGAAGCAGTTCATAGCGCTAGTTCGGAATGTTAATCCTGATGTCAGATTTCTATTCACTGTTTCACCAGTACCACTGGTCGCAACAGCTGAGGATCGTCATGTGCTGGTCTCAACGGTCTACTCGAAGTCTGTTCTAAGAACTGTCGCTGGTGAACTCGAACAGACTGATCCGCTGATTGATTATTTTCCATCTTATGAGATAATTTCTGGAGTGCCGTCACGAAGCATGTTTTTTGAGCCAGACATGAGGACGGTCCATACAAAGGGCGTGGATCTGGTCATGGAGCATTTCTTTCGAGAGCATCCCCCAGTGAAGCAAAGCCAGCCAGCTATGGGGGGCGAAACCGAAGAACGCGACCCTGTCTGCGATGAACTTTTCCTGAAGGGACAAGCATGAGCTTAGAATTTTCAACCCTGAAATGTCATATCATCGGTGACAGCCATGTTCACTCATTGAGAGCAGCTGCCTCACAGCTGAAAGACATTGATTTTTCTTTGGGCACCATTCAGCCAATTGGATCAGCAAACGACTTTTACGAAAGTTTTTTTTCTGTTGAAGATAATAGAATCCGACTTACCAAGCCAAAAATGGTGGAGAGATTGAACGGGTTTTTGTGTAACCCTCAGGGTGAACTTTACAAGCCCGATGGATCGCTAATTTTCCTTTCTGCGGGTTTTCATACCTTGGTGTTTTTGAATAGCAAAAGGTGGGACACACATCGGCATTGGAAGGTTATGTCTTCGTCCATGAAACAACCCTTAACTGAAAGTGAGTTTTCGGCGATGGTAGAAGACCTACACAGGCACCTACTGACATTCTTGAGCAAGGCGAAAACACTTGGGTACAATTTTTGCATTTTGTCTAGTCCTCCACCAACTAAAAGGTTTATAGACAGGCTAACGGAGAAGCAATGGACCACCGATGAAATTGTTTTTCTTGACTCTGCTTTTCGAGGAGTGATGAGTTCTCGTTTACAAGCGACTGGAGTCCCGGTTGTTTCCCCGCCGGGGGATGTCACTATGGATGGATTCTTGAAAGATGATTTTGTAACTGCTGATCCCTCCGATACTCATCATGGTAATGTTGAGTATTCGAAGCTATTCTTGAGAAGAATTTCCGATTTTGTGAAGCATAGCAATTACACCACTGATTAAGATAACTGTCACATCCCGGCAGGTAGTATGGCTGCTTCTTGAACAACTCCGGCTTGAGTTTGTTCCCGTCCTTCATGGCCTGCAAGGGCGTATTGCTGCC
>NZ_QLMG01000108.1 GCF_003259905.1 Salipiger aestuarii
CGGACCGGTGGCGGCTCTGTCATCATCCTGCATGGGCCGATCGACGATCTCGGCGGGCACAAAACGGGCCGCATCCGGCTCTGCCGGGGGCTCCGGCACATAGCGCGGATCGCGCAACCATTTGAAGATCAGGTTGGCGTTCGTTGCGTAGCGCGGCGCTAGGCTCTGTTGCACAAAACCCAGGATGGATTCATCTTGTAAATCCAGCGTGGTAGCTGTGATGCATGAGCAGAGCGACACCCCGACCTACAAGTCCGGAAACTGGCCAGCCTGTAACGAAGCGCTCAAGCGCCGCGGCTCGTTGACGATCTGGTTTGGCCCCCGAGATGATCTGCGAGGCCGTGCCATCAGGCAGGCCTGGCCGCCCGCAGGCCTACGGCGATACCGCCATCCAGACATGTCTGACGATGAAGGTCCTGTTCGGCATGGCGCTGCGCCAGACGACGGGGTTCGTCGAAAGCCTGTTGCATCTAATCGGTCTGAACTGGACGGCGCCTAACTTCAGCACACTTTCGCGCCGCCAGAAGACCCTGGCTTTGAACATCCCGTATCGTGGCTCTAACGGCCCGCTGCACCTTCTGATCCCCTCTCGGGACATTTCTGCGAAATGCCCTGCCGGGCAGCGGACAGCACCGGGATCAAGGGCGAGGACGAAGGCGCGTGGAACGCACGCAAGCATGGTGGTCCCAAACGGCGGGTCCGGCGCAAGATCCACATCCATTGCCCGGCAGACGAATGGTACATTCGCCGAGAGGGGGATCGACGAACAAACACTGGAAGTCCGGGCCGTTGAAATCACCAGCAACCATATCGGTGACGGGCCCATGCGACCGGAGTTGCTTGACCAAATCCCACGCGACCAAGACATCGGATCGGTCACTGCCGATGGGGCCTGTGACACCCGCAAATGCCGCGCGCGGCGCTCATGCCGTGATTCCGCCGCGCAAGAACGCCAAGCCGTGGAAACCCGCCAGCGCCGGGGCTATCGCCCGGAACGAGGCCGTTAATGCCTCGCGATATCCGGGAGGGGCACTGTGGCGGCGATGGAGCGGATACCACCGAAGAAGCCGTGTCGAGAGCAAGATGAATTGCATCAAGCTGCTTGGCCAATCCCTCATGTCCAGAGACTTTGACCGGCAGGTCGCGGAAATCCAGGTCCGCGTCGCCGCCTTAAACCGATTCACCGCTCTTGGCATACCCGTCACAGCGCCCGTAGGATAAAGTCCGTCCGGCGAAAGGGGCAGTGCGGTCACACCCCGATTTGTGCAACAAAGCCATCGCTAACCACGAAACCCGAGGCGCGTTCAATTTGAGAGAGTCGAAAATGTATGGTGTTAAGAATGCCCCAGCTAGGAGAAAATTACCATGAGCCGTTCAGGAATGTTGCGTTTGCAGGGAGGCTATAGCTAACTACTCTAAGTTGTTGAATTGGTGACCGTAGGGCCAGAGATCTACGATGTTTTCTTGCGCAAGTTAAAAAATCTCGCTTGCCCGAAGCTTTTTGGAATGGGTCTGACAGTCATGAAATTTTTATTCGCATATTTTATTGCCGTAATTCCTAGCCTTGCATCCCGCAGTGGGCAGCCTTGTCAACGCGCAGCTCTGATGCCCCGGCTGACGCGGTCCTGCCTCCCGGCGCTTTTGGGCCTGATTCTGTGGTTCGCGGCGGCGGTCCCTGCCCAGGCGCAATATAACAATTGTCCTCCCCTCACTGGCGGAGCGGGCGGCGGCGTTGTCTGGTTGGACCTGACACTTAATCAATGCACCAACCCTGAGCCCCCGGCTTCTTCGGCCGTGATCACGGTCGAATTCAGAGCTTCGGACAGCACATACGTTGCGGCCTACTTTTCAGCATCCCCGCCCAATGGCCAATCTTTCGGGACCATCGTATTCGCAGGTAACACCCTCACCGAGGGTTCATTTTCACCCAGAGTCTCTTGCCCATCCGGTTGTGACATTTCGGGCACCTACGGCGGGTCACCGATCAGCGCAACGGTTTCCGGCACTTCGGTCGGGCCATCAGCCCCCGGCAACACCGCCCCCACCGCAGATGC
>NZ_QLMG01000109.1 GCF_003259905.1 Salipiger aestuarii
AACCATGAGAGGGGGCCTGGAGAACGCCCTGCCACCCCGCAAGATGCCGGTTCGGATGTCCACGAAACCGGCAGCAGGCCAATAGCACCATCTTCTGCTGCACTCCTCAGAGGACCGAGCAGACTGAGAAAGGCGGCGGCTTGGCAAGGGTGGCCAGGGCTTTGTTGCGCAAAGCCGAGGTGAATTTCATCGTGTGAATCCAGAATGGTAGCTGTGTGACATGAGCAGGCCCATCCCGCCGAACGACAAGACCAGAAACTGCCGATCCTACAACAAGGCGCTGAAGCGCCGGGGCGCCCTTACGGTTTGGTTCGATACAGGCATGGTGTGGATGCCGCCGACGACAGGCAAGCGAGGCCGACAGCCGCAGTATAGCGATGCCCCAATTCAGACGTGCCTGACGTTGAAAGTCCTGTACGGCATGGCGCTCCCCGACGTTGCGAGCGGTGACCCCGATGGCCCGGATCTCCAGCGTCTGTTCATCGACGTCAATGTGGATCTTCCGCCATAGACACCGTTTCGCGCCACCATGCTTGCGGGCGTGCCATTCGCGCTCTGCCTTGATGCCGGTGCTGTCGGCCAGCAGGTTCAACGGGCTTTTGAGCCGCGACAGGGGATGGTCACTGCCAAAGTCCTATGGCGTCGGCTCAGCGCCTCCATAAGCCGTCCATGTGATGGCATATTCGAATCGTTGTTCGGGCTTCGACCGGTCATGGCGTCTCTTCTCTTCCAGTCAGGTTACGGGTCTGACGGGACAGAAAGCCGCCTCTGCACATTCGGAAGCGCGGAGGCGGCTGAAGGTTCGGAAGCAGGGCCGGTCAAAGAGGCAAGGGAACCCGGTTTCCCGCGAACGCGGTGAGACCGACGCGTTCTTTTTGCCGGTATTTGGGGGTCACGTCCGGTTCGACAACTTCAGTCCCCCGATGGCGCGAAGGCGCTGAACCTCGCGCAGGATCGCGTCAGTGAAGGCGGGACTTAATGATCCGCGCGGTGACCGCTCTTCCAGCGTGTAAGAGATCTCAAGAACATCTGCGTTCAACTCATCCAGGACGACCCAGAGCGGCACATCGCTGTCGAGCTTGGCGCGCCGCGCCTCGGTCTCGGGGATCTCCAGCGCCGTCCGCCCCGGACCCGGAGCCTTGCTGGTGATCGGCGCGATGAACATGACATGCTGACCCGCCTGATTGGTAACGACGATCACCACGCAGCTTGGCCGCTTCTTCCGACCTTCTGTCTCTCCTCGATCCGCCTGCCACTTCCAGAGATAATGGTAGTCGAAGACCTGCCCCGCGGCGGGGAAGTCAGCGGTCACGGAAATGCTTTTCGATGCCCTGATCGAGAAGGTTGCCCAGATCTTCAGGCATGTCGGTCACTTCGAAAGCAACCTGCGACCCGTGGCCGGCCGTCAGAGCCTGGAACCGCTCCATCGACATGACCACGAAGCGCGGCTTACGGTGCTTCGTGATGGCGACCGGAGCGACTGTCGCCGCCTCGAAAAGATCGCCCGTATTGCGGGTCAAATCCCCTGCTGCGAACTGTTTCATCCTGGCTCCCCATAGATTTTCTGACTTAATAAGAATATACGGACTCTCTTGATATTCTGCAAGAGACAGGGGAGGAAGTCCACTCTCTCAAGGGGGCGCATCGTCCCTCCCTTCGCGAGGAGGGGGACCGTTGTGTCGCCCATTGCCCGGCAGGCGCATGCAAAGCATGCTGCCGAGAGGGGCCGTGCAGGCGCTCGGCCGCCAGAACATGGGTCCGGATCAGGGCGTGGATTGGTGCCAGCGCGGCAGCGCAGGCCCCGACCCGGTCGGCCAGCGTCGAGAGGCTGAGGTCGATACCTTCCTTTGCATCGCGCTCGGCCTGTCGGTTCAGCGGCTGATGCTGACCGAACGTCTCGAACAGGAG
>NZ_QLMG01000110.1 GCF_003259905.1 Salipiger aestuarii
CAAATCGCCTGCCGGGTAACAGTGCGTGGCGCTGCCGTGAAGAATTTGTCCCATAGTGCGTCCTTCCCATGGTCACAGATAAGTAGACCATCACATGCTGGGACTAAACAGTTAGGCGGAGCGGTGGTGCCCGCCGCCGGGGAACCGGCGGCGGGCACCACCGCTTTTGCACCGCGGCCAAACGCCGACGACGCATTGAGCGAGCGCGGCTTCGCGGCTAGTCTGCGCGCAGGACGGAGGCCGCCGTGACATCCAGAATCGACCAGATCCTTGCGCGCATCGACGCGCTGCACGATGAACTTGAAATCGAGATCGCCCGCCGCCGCGAAACCTTTCGCTATCGGCTGGAACAGGGCCGCGTAAAATTCGAGGCCGATGCGCGGGCGCGCAACGCGCGGGCGAAAATCGGGCTGGCCGCCTTTCTGGCCCGTGCCAACCCCTGGCACATCGCGACCGCGCCGTTCATCTATGCGCTGATCGTGCCCTTCGCGCTGCTGGATCTGTTCGTCAGCGTCTATCAGGCGGTGTGTTTTCGCGCCTACGGCATTCCCAGGGTCCGCCGGGGCGATCACATCCGCATCGACCGGCACCATCTGGGGTATCTCAACGGCATGCAAAAGCTCAATTGCGTGTACTGCGGCTATTGCAACGGGTTGTTGTCCTATGTCAGCGAAATCGCGTCGCGCACCGAAGCATTCTGGTGCCCGATCAAGCACGCCGCCCGCGTCAAGGCGCCCCACGCGCGCTATGCGCAATTCCTGGACTACGGCGATGCGGATGGCTTTCAGAACGGGCTGGAGGCGTCGCGCGAGGCGCTGAAAAAGGACTAGAAGGCCTTGAAGGTCAGCGTGGTGAGGGTGCGTTCGATGCTTTTGATGCCCGCAAGCTGTTCGTTGATGAAATGACCGATGTCCTGACCTTCGGGGATGTACAGCTTGACCAGAAGGTCCCATTCGCCCGACGTCGAATACAGCTCGGAATGGATTTCCTTCAGCGCGATGTCTTCGGCGACCGTATAGGTGGTTCCGGGGGTGCAGCGGATCTGGACGAAAACGCAGGTGGTCATGGCGGTCTCCTTTGAGGGCAAGCTGGCACAGACGCCACGGCCCCGCAAGACGCGCGCGTGACCGCTTGGCGCGGCGCGGGCCGCCCCTTATAAGCGGGCGCAAACACGCCTGACCGGGCGTGACCGTCAAGGAGACAGCCCATGCGCACGGCCGCCATCGCCCGCAGCACCGCCGAGACCGAAATCAACGTCAGCGTCGATCTGGACGGATCGGGGGTTTACGACATGCAGACCGGGGTCGGGTTTTTCGACCACATGCTGGACCAGTTGTCGCGTCATTCGCTGATCGACATGACGGTGCGCGCCAGGGGCGACACCCACATCGACGATCACCACACGGTCGAGGACACCGGCATCGCGCTGGGGCAGGCGCTGGTCAAGGCGTTGGGCGACAAGCGCGGCATCCGGCGTTATGGCTCGTGCCTGCTGGCGATGGACGACGCGCTGCTGCGTTGCGCGCTGGACCTGTCGGCGCGCCCGTTTCTGGTATGGAACGTAGATCTTCCGGTGGAAAAGATCGGAAGCTTCGATACGGAGCTGGTGCGCGAATTCTTTCAGGCGCTGTCGACGCACGGCGGAATCACGCTGCACATCGACATGTTGCACGGGGTGAATGCGCATCACATTGCGGAAGCCGCGTTCAAGGCGGTGGCCCGCGCCCTGCGCGAGGCGGTCGAACCCGATCCACGCACCAGCGACGCGATCCCGTCGACCAAAGGCGCGCTCTAGGTGTTTGATCCCACGGTTTGATGGCGCGATCCTTTCTCATGAATGGAAGGAAGCCTTATGGGACAAGTTCGTCACGGGAGCGCCACGCACTGTTACCCGGCAGGCGATTTGCAAGGCAAA
>NZ_QLMG01000111.1 GCF_003259905.1 Salipiger aestuarii
CGCTGACCGCCCCCAAGCCCCTTACCAGATGTGTGGAAGATTGCGCGCTGCCATTGGCAGCGCGCTTTTTCGTTCATTCTCCGAAGAGATCCCGCTCGTAGACCTTACCTTTGGCGAGGCCGAGTTTCATCGCGGGCGTTCGCTTCGTGTCGCGCGATCCCATCCAGTTGTGATGGAATCGGCAGATCTCGATGATCTTGACCGGCATCTCGGGCTTGTAGAGGAAGTGCCGATCCCAGGCGCGTCCATTCGCGCTTGGCGTGGAGACCGGCCGTGAGGCCAGCCGCACATTGCTGCGAATCTTGTGGAAATAGCTATCCACGCTCCGCAGCGTGGCGAGACGCATCAACCGTGCGCATCGTTCCGTTGAGAGCTCTGGTCGGTCCGTTTCGAGATCAATGACACGGGAGGGTTCCGACTTCGTGTGGTAGGGCCACTCCAAGGGAGAGCCGAGAGCCCGGCCAGCAAGCCGCTTTACGATTTCCCTGCCGATCTCCTCGTTCAATACGAACTCCGGCAGGCTGTCGAGTTGCTGTGCCGTCAGGTTGAGGTCGTTGCGCAGGTCTTTCCGCCCCTTGGCATAGAGACCCTCGCGGGTGTCGTTGACCCCGTATTTTCCGAAGGACACTGTGGCCACATCCACCAGGCCCGCGGCGTCCTCTGGCGCGAAGGCGGCGAGGAAGGTTTTGCTGAGACCGGCGTCGCCGTCCTGGACGAAGAAGAAGCGGCTGTCGGATTTCGACACCATCCGGCGGAGCATCAGTGCGTGGGCATGTGGGCATATTGCTGGATATCCCCTGGCGCACGAGGCCGCCTTCATGGGGCAGTTGAAGGCCGAGATCGACGTCCGCGAGGATCTCGACGCCGGCGGTGATGTCGCCGAGATATTTCTTGAACTCGGAAGCCGTCCAGAGACGTCCATGGCGGCCGCCAACAGCGGTCCTTCGCCAGGACTTCATTGGCTGACATGTCGACCTCGATCTGCGCCATGTCGCCCGCAGGGTCGAATTGGAGATGCCCGAGGACGATGAAGCCGGAGTTCGCGTGCGCGGTGCAGAGGTGCTGCACGGACACGGAGGCACGCTTCTTGCGGTTGCGCCAGTTGAGCGTCAGCGTCTGGCTGTCCGTCGCAAAGCGGCGGCCATACCTCTCCCAGTCGACATCGCGGAGATCACCTTCCCGCCTATCGGTGAACCCTCGAACCCGATCGTAGATGAAGTCGATCTTCCGATAGACATCACGCAGCGCGACATCGGCGATCTCCGTGATCTTCGGCAGGGAGGTCCCGTGAACAAGCAGTTTCAGGATCTGCCCGTTCTTCGATTGCCGGCGATGGTTGCGCGCTGGATGCCCGATCGTGACGGTCGATCGGCACCTTTTGCAGGCATATCCTTGATGGCCGGCTTTCGTCCGACCGCTCTTCCAGTAGAGCTCCGGCCATGTCTCCAACGTCTTCCCGTGAGAAGGGCATCCCCCATTGCTGCACGCCTTTCCATGGAAGCGTTACAACCGCCGAAGGCGTGTGTATTCTTAACGCTGGATTCTTTCCCGCAAGAGCCGCACTCGAAGTATTTGTTGTCGGCTGATCCGCCGACTCTTCCCCGCGGGAAGTTGGCATTCGCGGAGCCCAGCTTTCAGTCCCCGACCATCCCGGGGATCGGGACGAACGCCGAAATGGGCGCATTGTGGGTTCCGGCAAAAGTTCACATCCACCCCGAAAAACGGGAGTGGAAGCCGTCTCTTTCCGGCTGTCGCAGATTTTTGCGGGACAGACTTCACCTGAACCTGACACCTCCATTTCAGAGTTCCGTCAAGCTAAGTTTCTAAGGAAAGGATTGGCCACGATGTGGCCAACCGAAGTATTTTTTCCACACATCTGGTAAGGGGCTTGGATCCGTCGCGGCGCCC
>NZ_QLMG01000113.1 GCF_003259905.1 Salipiger aestuarii
TTTGCGTTTCGACATCTCTGATCTCCTTCTCGTCGAAGATCAGCAGACTGCAAATCGTAGCTTACGTCACTGTCCGAATTTCGGGGGGTAGCTCAAACAGAAGAAGTCATGATCGTCAGTCTCCTGAACCGCCAGATTGCCGAAGTCGAGGCGCCGGAGGTATGAGAGGTTTGCTGTCTTAGTCTTACCGAACGTGTCGGGCGATGCAGCAACGTACTCGCGGATCACGTCCGCCCAAGTTTTGCGATGCCGTGCGGCAACGGCCTGATCGAGAGCACCCTTGCCCTTCAGGTCACGCTCAGTTTGTCGAACCCACCGCTCAGCAGCTTGCTCGCTCTTGAAGGTCTCCGTCAGGGAAAGAATGACCTTGCCGCCTTTCTTCTTGCGGATAATCGCAGTGTAACTCTTCGCGCCGTCTTTTTTCTCGCGCTTCATGATGGTACCCATTCGGGTCTCCTTTCGTTTCTTCATTGCTGATGTTGAGGAGGTCGATCCATCGCGCTGGGGGCGAACGGGTCTTTGCCCAGGGTTCTCTATCTCGATATGCAGGCGCGGGTAGCGGTGCCGCCTTCACCGAAAACAGGCGGGATGTCGTCGGGGTCGAAGAGCGGTGCAACAATTTGGTTTTGGTGCAACATTTTGTTGCACTACCCCCAAAAATGGGGGCAAAAGGCCCGGAAATAGAGGAAAATGGAACAGATGGCAGAGCGGCCGAATCCAAGAAAACAAGGGAAATCGGATGTAGCCCGCGCCGCACGCCTCTCTGTCGCCCCGATGATGGACTGGACCGACCGGCATTGCAGGTACCTTCATCGGCAGTTGTCGTCCCAGACGCTGCTTTATAGCGAAATGGTCACGGCGCCCGCGCTGGTTCGTGGCGGCGCGGTACATTTGCTTGCCTTCTCGGCGCAAGAGCATCCGGTCGCGCTGCAACTCGGCGGGTCGGATGTCGACGAGCTTGCGCAAGCCGCGCGACTCGGAGAGCAAGCGGGGTATGACCAGATTGATCTCAATTGCGGCTGCCCGTCGGATCGGGTGCAATCGGGCGCTTTCGGGGCCGTATTGATGCAATCGCCCGGGCTGGTTGCCGACTGTGTCGCGGCGATGCGCGAGGCTGTCAATGTCGAGGTCACCGTCAAATGCCGGATTGGCGTTGACGAGCAAGAGCCGCGCGAGGCGCTTCCGGCGTTTCTTGAGGCGATCAGCAACGCCGGATGCGGCCGGGTTGTGATCCATGCGCGCAAGGCATGGCTCAAGGGGTTGAGTCCAAAGGAAAACCGCGATGTCCCGCCGCTCGACTATGCGCTTGTGACCGAGATGAAGCGCGATTTTCCCGACCTGCATATTTCAATTAATGGCGGGATCGCCAGCCTGGATGCGGCGCAGGCGTTGCTGGCGCAGGGGCTTGATGGGGTGATGATCGGGCGGTCGGCCTACCATCAGCCCTGGGATATTCTTGCGGATGCGGACAGGCGGATTTTCGGTTTGGAACGTGCGCCCATATCGCCGGAAACAGCGGTTCGCCGGATGCTGCCATACATCGAAAATCATCTGACGCAAGGCGGGCGCCTGAATCAGGTCACGCGCCATATGCTGGGGCTTTTCGCGGGGCGGCCAGGGGCACGAAGCTGGCGGCGGCTGCTGTCCGAAGAGGCGTCGCGCGATGGCGCGGGGCTGGAAACGATCGAACGGGGTTTGGCGTTTATCAGCGAAGCCGCCTGAACCGCACAGGGCGAGGAAGGCTACATCGCACAATCCCTGGCACGCGGTGTCGCGGGTCAGTATGGGCACGGCTCATGGGCGTAAGCATCCGGCGTAGGCCGCGGTCATGTAGCGAGTTGGCGCTGCGATGTCTGCC
>NZ_QLMG01000114.1 GCF_003259905.1 Salipiger aestuarii
CCCGATCAGGCCTACTTCAGCCCGCCGATGCCCGAAGCGCGGCGGCACAACCGAGGCGGAAATCCACTTGCAAACGCCCGGAGCCTGTTCAGACAACCCGAGCCACTTCTCTTCTCGGCCCTCGGAAGGGCCGAGATCGTAGAAATCGCCTGGACTCAGGTGGGAAGGGGCGCAATCACGCCAAATTCTGATTTGTGCAACATTGCCCGAAACGCGTAAGATAGCATTTCATAGAAAAACTGAAGTTAGGCATGCGATGACACAAGTATTTCTCCACATTGGTGATATGAAAACTGGTACAACCTCGATTCAACGGGCATTGATGCGCGGGTCTTGGTCCGGTGTTGATCAAACGCTGTGCTATCCCGTGACCGAAGGGCATCCGTATCACCACCCACTAGGGAGCGCCATTCATCGCGGTGACAAGGCCGCAGTCGCGCAACAGATGTCGGCGATCTATGCGCGCATCAAGAAGTCGGGTGCCGACGTTGCTGTCATCTCGACCGAGCTGTTGGAAGAGGTGCCAGCGGTGGAGGTTATGCGGGTCATGCGCGATCATTTGGGAGAGTTTGCCGAGGGACTTAAGGTGATTGCCTATGTCCGCCCGCATGCCGAGCGCGTCCTGTCTAGTTGGGTGCAAGTCACCAAGCTGGGTCTCTCGTTCAAAACTCAAGCTGACTTCTATGGCAAGCTGGCGCCTGGCAAGCTGGCTTACGCGGACCGCTTTGGCGCATGGCGAGATTTGATCGGAGATCGCTTCGTCCTTCGACCAATGATCCGGGCCGAGTTGGCGGGTGGCGACGTCGTGCAGGATTTCCTCGAGATCGTGTTTGGCTCGCAATCGGTTGAGGCTGAGCGTGACTTGGAGTTGAACGAAAGCCTGTCCTTGTCGGACCTCGTGTTGCTGCGCCATCTTCACAAACATCCCCGCCGGATGCCCCAGAAAAACACGCGGGGCGCGCGCATGAGGATGGGCGAATACCTGTCCTATATCTTGTCTGCCATGCCCCGGCGGAGGGACAAGCGGCCGATGCTGTCGCGTGAGCTTTACGAACGTATCCGGCAGGAGCGCAGCGCTGATGCCGACGCGCTGGATAAGGCGTTCTTTTCGTCTTCTATCATGAGTGACGCGTTGGTCCGAGCTGCTGAAAAGACCGTTCCCGCAGAACAGCCGTTGGAAGCGGCAGACTATTTCAGTGCTGATCAGATAAGACACATCAACGCATTCAGCATCTTGCTTCATGACATGGTGAAATTCGCCCCCGAGGTCATGAATGTCTGTCTGACCCAAAAGGTTTATGTCACCATGCGTGAGAGCGTTTGGGCTGCGCGTGACACGTCCGCTGCACAAAGCAAGTAACTCAATTTCTTTTCTCCGATCGGACATGGTTCACGACCGTTCGGGTAGAGAGACACAGCACGCTTTAGCTCAATCGACCTAGAAAGGTCGGTGCACAAAAATGGACCCTGTTGCGTAAATCGGGTGGCGTCGGCCCTGAATACCATGCTTACGGGCTTGCCATTCGCCATCGCCGGGAAACTTGTTCCCGGTACTCAGGTGCGGCGGGCCATCCGCGCGGCGACAGGGGATCCGAACCGCCAAGGTTTTCTGCCTGGGGCACAAGGTGGAGAAGTCCGGTGCAGGCCAGTCCAGCCGCGCGAACCTGAGCAGGCTGGCTACCATCTGGCGCAACGGCGGCTTGAACAGGACTTGGATCGATAGGCAGAACGTAACCGCCCGATTGAGGCCGCCTGCCTGACGGCGGGGTTCCGAGCTAAGACACGTGCATAACGACGTCCTTAACGACGTGTCTTATTAGGA
>NZ_QLMG01000115.1 GCF_003259905.1 Salipiger aestuarii
CCGCGGTCCCAGAGAACAAATACCAGGGTACCATCTGGCTGGGCGCCGGGTTCTCCGGGGGGAATGGGCCTATGACGGCGCCACTGATCATCCACACCCCGCCCGAGAAACGGGCCGGGATCTTGGGCCAGATCAAGGCGTGCGAAGCGCAGATCGCCAGTGTCAAACGCGATCTGGCCCATGTGAGCGCCACCATCGGGCTGTTCGCGGTCCCGCAGAGTCAGCGCGCCCGTTACATCCTGAGCCACGGCTTCGTCAGAAAGAGCGAGATCGCCGACATTTGCGTCCGTCACCTGCGTGTGGACGTCGAACCGACCACCCGCGAGCGCGCAGGGCGGGTCATGGCGCAGCGGGATCTGGCGCAGCGGGATCCGGATATATCCGACACGGTGCCGAGGAAATCAGGGGGCTTCAAAGCCGTCCAGGCCCTGTGTTACGCCAGGCGCCGCAAGCTTGTCCGGATGATCGAAAAGCGCATGGGCATGGCCCGCGGATGATGCGGTTCCGTTGCGCGCCGTTGCCAATATCCCCTTCCATGACCGGCTGACCGGTGAGGCCAGCGCACCGCCGATCAGGCGATCCGCCCGTCGACCGTTGCTCTCCCCCCGATGATCGTCGAGCCAGGCCACATGTGCGGAGAAGGTGTCTAAATACCGCCAGCCGACCTTCAGCTGCTGTCCGCCGATCATCCGCCTGCGCCGGAAAAAGAAGCTCTCGGCGCGGCTGGTATGGTATGGGCGCCGGCACGGCTGCAGGTCTCAGAACGGCCGATTTTGCGCATGTCAGACTCAGGCTCGAGAAGGTCCCGATGCGCGATCTCATCGGTCGAAACCATGGTGTCGGACGCGATCCGGTCACGGGAGAAACCGGCGCCCTGGGCCTTCCGTAGGAAGGTTCTTGCCAGCGTCCGACCGCCCCTCTGGCGCAGCACGACACCAGCGCGACGTGTTCCGCCGCGGTTGGCCAGAGGGCGGCGATCGACGCGCTGTTCGCGCAGATTGGCGGGCCGGACATGGCCTCCGAAGGCCGCGCCATCCACATCGACCCCTCCCTCCGGCCCGAGGCCGCGGGTCGCGGCGGTCATCGCCTCCAGCAGCCTGGGCACAAGCATGAAGGCGGTGTTGTGCCGAACGTCCAGATCGCGTGGGAGTTGAACAGCGCAGAGCCCCTTTGCCGCATTTGCGATCAGCAGATCGCCCCCCGGAGATCGACGAAAGACCGTTTCCTCGACGCGAAGATCGTTCCAGAGGTCACGCTGAACCGCCGGTGGCACGCGGCGCCGTTGAAACGTCGTCTGGTCGCCGGATCATCTGGTCGCCTGGTCGCCTGGTCGCCTGGGTCGCCTGGACGACAGATCGCAGGCATCGACGCCGCCGCAGCCCGGGCAGATCGGTCCGCCAAGCCGGCAAACCCTCCGTAGGCCGCATCTTCGCCGTCGGAGAAGATCGCCTTGAGAGACAAGGTCCGCGCCGCCGCCGAAAGAAGAAAACGCTGAGCCATGCGAGCCCCCAAAGACAATAACTGTTCGCATGCTGTTCCCGAAAAACCGCTCGGTCGACAACCTGGTGCATTTGCTCCCCGAGACCGAGAAGACCGAGCTTCTCAATGAGACCATGTTCCGCAACCTTGCACATGCAAAGGTGATGACCGCAGCCCGGGCGGATGACGACAACA
>NZ_QLMG01000116.1 GCF_003259905.1 Salipiger aestuarii
GTCTTGCCATGGTCTTCTCCTTGCTCGCAGCATCATGCCGCTGTTGCGCAGAAAATCCACTTATTCCGGCTGTTCAGATTTTCGCAGCCACCTCTCAGAAAGAACCCGCAACAAACCGCAAACAGGCGGCCGGACAAGCATATCAAAAAGCCCTTGACTGAAAAGTCCCCGTTACCGAAGTCCAGACCCTAGCAATTTCGCAACAGGTTGGTCGCCGTCCTTGGCAATTTTGGGTATTTGGGCCTCTTCAAATTGCATGGAACAATTTACTATTATAAGTCGCCAAATTAAAGATTGCCTGGAAACTCGCTGATTGTTCTGTAAGTTTCCTGGCAGTTTTGTGCCTCATGGTCTTTGATCATGACTGAGGAGATCATAATGAATTTTGACCGTTTGGCCATTCTGCAAGCCGCTGCGAACTGGTGTCGGCATGTTTCAGGCGTTCGGGTGTCATTCACCTTGAACGCGCTGTTTTCCACAATCCTGAGCCTCATGCTGATGTTGGGATCGCCTCAGGCGGCGCATGCGGCAATCACCGATTGTACGAATATGGTATCGCCTAATGAGTATGCTCTGAACCTGATTCAAGATACTTGCATGATAAATCACGATGTTCCCTACGAAGATCAGATAAGTGACGAGTTTCTCTTTATTCAGCCGGTCTATGATACCGGCGATGCGAACTTTCGATTTGTCTCGAATACGGGCGATCTGTTCTACCATGTATCCTCGGCGTCCGGGTCTGGAACAGTTGGCGGCAGCACCTGGGTTGTTACTTTGGATTGTAATGCCGGATGTACGGTATCCCCGGTCGCGGGCGCGTCGTTTGTCCCCTTCACCTATACGTTCAGCGGCACTACAGGAGGCATGAGTGGCGGTGCGGCGCCCGAGCTGGACGTCCGCAACAGCGCGGACAATGCCGATATCGGTGACGGAAGTACAACGATCACTACGGCGCTTGGTACGGATTTCGGCACTGTTACTGTCGGCTCGAACGCCACCAACAGTTTCCGGGCGGAAAACAACGGCACGTCGGCTCTGACCTTCGGTGCGGACGCGCTGGCGATATCCAATACAACGGACTTTCAGATCACCGCCGACCTGACCAACTCCGGAACCGTGGCAAGCTCGGGCGTGAACGCGTTCTCTATCCGTTTCAATCCGGCCACGGGCGGGACGAAGACAGCGACAGTCACCATTCGGTCAGATGATGACGATGAAGACCCATATACGTTCTCAATTCGCGGGACCGGCAATAACTTGCCCCAGGCCGATGCCGGGGGCAATACTGTCGTTGCCAGCGAGGATGACGTCATGCTGATCGGCGCGGGCTCCGTTGCCAATGATGCGGACCAGACGCTGACCTATGCCTGGGCCCAGACCGCGGGTCCCGCCGTCGCGCTGGACGATGATGAAAGCGCGACGCCCAGCTTCACCGCGCCGACGCTGGCCATCGGTGATGCCGATGTGACGCTGACCTTCGTTCTGACCGTGGATGACGGCTTCGCCACCGCGACCGACAGCGTGACGATCACCGTCACGGCGCCGGCCAACGCGGCCCCCCTTGCGGTGGCCGGGCCGGATCAGTCCGTCGTGTCGGGCACGCAAGT
>NZ_QLMG01000117.1 GCF_003259905.1 Salipiger aestuarii
TGGGCAGCTTGCCGACGGCGGGGTGGCTGCTCGCCGATCGGGGCTATGACGCCGATTGGTTCAGAGAAGTGTTGAAAGACAAGGGGATAAAGGTCCGCATCCCCGGCCGGAAGGTCTCGCAACAGGGCAGTCAAATACGACAAGCGACGTAACCGCATCGAGATCATGTTCGGGCGCATCAAGGACTGGCGGCGCGGCGCGACCCGTTACGATCGATGCCCGGAGACGTTCTTCTCAGCGATCATGCTCGCCGCAACCGTTCTGTTCTGGCTGTGAAACTCAATGAGACTGGACCCTTGGAGTTGAGAGGTGATGGTAAACAATCGTCAAAAAATTGTAGTTAGTGAAGCAAATTTGCGCTAGGGAAGGCACAGCGCATTAGGCTTGGCCCTGAAGCCATTCAAGCCAGTGGTTCCCAGAAATAGAGAGAAGTTTCGTGAAATGAAATTCACCGACGTAGACGAAGCAGGTCGCAATATATTCTATTTCTGGGATCATCCAGAAACCATGCCAAATATTTTTCAAGAAAATATCCTCGCTTCGAGGTGTATACATTACAATTGGAAGGTCCACGTTATCAACGATGAAATGGCACAAGAGATAATTGGTGATTATGATCCATTATTGCTTGAGGCGTATCAAATGATCCGTATTCCAGCCTGTAGATCGGATCTTGTGCGGCTGGTACTACTTTTAAAGTATGGCGGTTGGTACTTAGATTGTGACATTTATCCCAACAAGGCTGTCGATTACCTTGGCACCGAACGCCCGCTGCTTTTCCGGCGAGATGACGATGGCCCAGAACAGTCTTACGGTAGGGTCACGAACATGGCTATGTTTTTGCCGAAAGAGCATTCGCTTGCGCTCGATGCCCTTTCAGTGATCAAAAATTATATCCGAGAAAAGGTTCACTTACATAATGTTTTTCTATTTTCCGGACCTGGCTTGATCACAGCGATTTCGGATCGCAACGGGGTTTCCGAAGAGAATCTTTTGAGCTTTCAAAAATATTTTCGTGGTGGAGCGCGGACGTTCCGAACGACGAAGTCAGAGGCTACCACGTCCTGGATGGCCACTCAGAGCTTCGGAATATTTGATGACACGGAGCCAAGGTACCCGCGGTTTCCCAAAAAAATAGATGAAAAAGCCGCCAATATTATTGTCGATTTTGTAAAGAAACATAATCTCAAGAAGGAATTCGAAGAGTTACTCAAGCGACGCAAGGTATATCTAGATGAACCCGTAATTCAGAAATATGTCGACGAACTGAGTGCAAAATCTCGATAGCCTAAATGTTCGATCCCGGACGATCCTGTTTCCCCCCGGCGATCAGCTCCTGTTCATGGCAACAGCGGTTCCAAGGGACGTTCGGGACGGGGTGCGACCATGCTGGTCCATCTTCACAGCCAGGCAACCACGGTTCGGGCGGCCAGCCAGGCCAGCGACAAACCCGCCGCCATCCTGGCAGAGCGATACGGGACGACGGAACAGACCGGTTGCAACTGGCGGCACCGCGATAGCGTTAAGGATCGCGGTCACACGCCGCGCCGGCTTCAGACCGCATTGACGCCCGCGCAAGAGGCCGTGGCGGTGGGCTTG
>NZ_QLMG01000118.1 GCF_003259905.1 Salipiger aestuarii
ATCGCCTGCCGGGTAACAGTGCGTGGCGCTCCCGTGACGAATTTGTCCCACAGTGCGTCCTTCCCATGGTCACAGATAAGTAGACCATCACACGCCGGGACTAAACAGCTAGTAATTTTTGATCAAAGACGACCGAAAAGCTACCATATTTCCTATGACCTGGAGGATTTGACAGTTTTTTGGGAGGAACAGGCATACACAGACAATTCTGACCGCCTATTCTGTCATGAGTGCAAAACACCCGTATTAAGGAGACAAAAATGTCCATCGAAGATCAGTTTCGCGATTTTACTGCTCACAATGACAGATACCCCTCTATCGATCCCAGGGACGCATTGAGCGGAAGCGCCGACGGGAAGATCGTCTTCATCTCGGGTGCGTCTCGCGGTATTGGTCAGGCAACGGCCGTGGCCTTTGCAGAAGCGGGTGCTTCAGCGGTCTATGTGACCGCGCGCTCCGAGGCCGACCTTGAGGAGACCTGCGATCTCATTGCAAAGGCCAATCCCGACACCAGAACTGCCTATTCGGTTTGCGATGTCACCGATGCGGACGCGGTTGCTGCCGCTGTTGCGGATTGTGTGACGCAGTTTGGCGGCATTGATATTGCCGATGCCAATGCCGGGTTTCTGGGCCCTTGGGTGAAAATCGCCGAGTCGGACCCGGCCACATGGTGGAAAACCTGGGAAGTGAATGTTCAGGGTGCGTATCACGTCGCCCGCCATACGCTGCCACACCTTATCGAGAGCGCGAAGGGACATGCAGACCGGGGTCAAAGCGGCGGCCATCTGATCTTGATGTCGTCGATAGGGGCGCAGATGTTGACGCCAGGGGCGTCGGATTACCAGACCTCCAAACACGCCATCAACCGCCTTTGCGAATTCGTACAATCCGACCACGGTGAAGACGGGATCAAATGCTTTGCGGTCCATCCCGGTGGCGTTGCGACAGAACTTGGTCACAACATGCCCGAAGACATGCACGAGTACCTGGTCGATACACCCGATCTGGCGGCCTGTTTCATCGTGTGGCTCACCAGCGGTAAAGCCGATTGGGCCAAGGGCCGCTATCTGTCTGCGAACTGGGACGTAGATGAGCTTTCATCAGCCCAGACAGAGATAGAAAGCAACGATCTGTTCGTGAACCGGCTTCGAGCCTGAGACCCGTGTAGCGGGGTAGGCGACCTCGCCTATCCCGCGCCTTTGCTGTTTCGAGCACTTCCAGAAGCGTTCCTACTGTGAGGGAATTGGCAAAACCCAACGTTTGTGTCACCGGCGCAATCGACCATTTTGGGCATATGTCGATTTCCGGAAACGGCCATTAAGTTAGATCCAATCAACGTCCGGTTCATCCGCAATCTGTGAATTCGACCTTTGATCCTTGCTGCACTCTGCACGAATGGCTGATTTTCCCGCTGCGCGGGGCATTGTTGCAGAACTCTCGCGGTGGAGGATTCACATCACGAATCCATGTGGTTAGACGGATGGCATGAGCAAGCCCAAACCCGCCCGCTA
>NZ_QLMG01000119.1 GCF_003259905.1 Salipiger aestuarii
ATGCCCTTCAGCCATCGATTCCGCATCTGACACGGTCGACGCTCCATCTGGCCTTCAGCGGCACGGCATCTCTCGCTTGCCGGATGTCGAGGGTGCTCTTCGCGATGCACATCCGGAACGAGGGCGACGGCAGCTTCAACGTGGATTGCTACGAAGGCACCGATCAGATCGCGAGCTTCCCGGGCAGCTATCCCGTCAACGATGCCTCCGCCTTCGTCGACCTGGTCGTGGGCGAGATCGGAGGCTACGCCAGCTCCTTCACCGGAACCGTCCACCGCGTCGGAGGACACCAGCTGCCCGACGACTTCGACGTCGCGACATGGCTGACAACCGGGACAACCGCCAATGGCGCGCGCTGGTGAAGACCACCTTGAACGGGGCGTTCAAGCGCCCCGTCCAGAAGATCGCGTCGCTGCATCCGTCAGGAAATTTCCGTCCGCAAGCTGATCCATGAATGTCCGGAAGCCGCCGCCGCGCGACAGTTGGAACGACACGTATCTGGAACAGAAAACTTCCAACTTCCCAACGCTACTAACTCGAAAAGGGGGGAAGTCATTGATAAATGATGGTAGCGGAGGAGGGACTTGAACCCCCGACACGCGGATTATGATTCCGCTGCTCTAACCAACTGAGCTACTCCGCCAAACCGTGAGGCGCCGTGTAAGGGAGCGGCGCGGCCGGGTCAAGCCCCAAAAAGGCACCCGCCCACATCGCCCGGAAAGCATCCCCGGCAGGGGCCCGTACCGCGTGGCTTAACGGACCACGCCAGTGTCATGTATAGCGGCGCGCCAGCTTTGGCGCGGAAATTTTCCTGACGGACGCAGTAACGCCGTTGTCCAGGCCGGGGCTTTACACGCTCTTCAAGCCCCTCACCATCTGCGGCTATCGACAGCGGCTTCGGTGGCCACCCACCCGGTGCACCGTACCGATGAAGGAGGTGGCATACCATCGGCACACCGTTGGGGCAGGCTCTCGTGAAGGACGGCAGCCAGTTCGAAGAGTTTCTTGCCGGAACGGCTCTCGGCCTGCTGACGGAAAATCTGGCAGAAGTCATCACAGATACCGGCTACCACGGATTTGACGGTAGCCAGATGAATCTTGGAGAATTCTTCAGCATATCTGTGCGTCAACTCGGGAATATCAGTCACGAATTCGGCGCAGCGCTATGTGCAGGCGCAGTGTCCTTCATGATGGCGGAACTGGGCGAGAACCTCGGACTGGAAGGCTTCGGTGCCGATCTCTTCAACTTCACGGCGGCGGTATACGCGGGATCGGTGATCGAGCAGGTTGCGCAAAGCCCCCCTCGCCCAACCTGCGTGGCGCATGAACCAAATTGGCTAGGTGTTCAGTCCCGGCATCTGGTGGATCGGATTCAGGATGAATCGATCAGGCTCGGAAGTCGAGATCTTGCAGATGTATTCGTAGGGCGTGAGGCCGCTGAG
>NZ_QLMG01000120.1 GCF_003259905.1 Salipiger aestuarii
GGTCGTGTCGCAAATGCTGTGGAAATTCCCTGTCGGCGTGCTCCGGGCATTTGAAGGCTCGTTTTTTCAGGCGGCGAGGTCAAGAGGCATCGGTTCGATGGGCTGAGAGAGGGTTTCCCAGCCATCGACCTTTCGCATCTGGATCTGGCCTGAGGCGAGCAGCGCCCAGAGCAGCATCGGCACGGTTTCGGCGCAGGGCAGCACGGTTTGGGTCTTGATGCGACGGCGGAACTCCCCGTTCAGGCGTTCGATGGCGTTGGTGGTCCGGGCCGATTTCCATTGCGACGGGTCAAGCCGAGTGAAGGTGAAGAGGCGCGCCCCGGCTTCTTCAAGGCTGTCGGCCACCGCCCGACACTTGAGCCGCCACTTGCGGAGGAACGCCTTGCGCCGCTTCTCGATCTCGGCGGCGGTGTCGGCGTAGATCATGTCCCGATAGTCCTCGGTCAGCTCATCCTGCATGTGCTTGGGGGCGTGGGCCAGAAGGTTGCGGTGTTTGTGAACCGTGCAGCGCTGGATCGGCAGGTCGTCGCCCCAAAGCGCCACGAGCGCGGCTTCCAGCCCCGGGGCACCGTCGACGATCACGAACTCTGGTCGTTTCAGGCCGCGTGCGTCCAGATCGTCGAGGAACTGACGCCAGGCTGCCGTGCTCTCGCCGCCCATACTCCTGATGGACAACAGTATTTTCTGCCCGTCACGGCGCACGCCAATGGATGCCAGCACAGAAATGTTCGTAGCTTTGCGGTCCAGCCGGGTCCGGATGACGGTGGCGTCGAGGATCAAGCGGACGATGTCCTCATCGGCCAGGCCGCGGGCACACCAGGCGTCCCAGTCCACCTTGACCTTCCGCCAGGCCCGGCTGACCACGTCCTTGCTGACGGCGCCCTCGAACAGCCCGAAAAGCGCCCGCTTGACCCGACGCGTGTTGGTGCCGGCGAGATAGACCGCGGCGATCAGGGCCTCGGCCTTCTTCGTCAGCCGCTGGTAACGGGGCAGCGCCTTCGATCGCCATTCCGTCACCTTGCCGTCCTCGTCCTCGACCCGGGCGCGCGGCACCCGCACGGTCTGGGTCCCGAAGGTGCCGGTGAGCTGCCGCTCGCGGTGTCCGTGGCGATACCCCTTCGCCGGGCTGCCCGACCGGCCATAGCGCAGGCGGCCGAGAAAGGCGGCCAGCTCCTCCTCGAACATCGCCTCGATGGTGAGGCGGACGTTCGCCCGAAGGCGATCCTCGATCGGGTCGAACCCGGCCTCCCCGGCCAGTAGCGCAAAGCTCGCGGTGTCGGTAATCTGGGTCATGGCGTGATCTCCCTGGCGGTTGGCGCCGCCGGTTGGGTGGGTTTCAGGTCACCCGGAGATTACGCCGCCTTCGAATTTCCACCACTTCCGCGACACGACC
>NZ_QLMG01000121.1 GCF_003259905.1 Salipiger aestuarii
ATGTAGCTAATAGCGTCGCGGGATGGAGCAGCCCGGTAGCTCGTCAGGCTCATAACCTGAAGGTCGTAGGTTCAAATCCTACTCCCGCAACCAAAAAACAACGCTAAATCAAATGCTTAAAGCCCGACCTAATCAGTCGGGCTTTCGCTTGTGCAGTTTACATCAACGCCACATCAACACCGGACCAGAAAAACCGCACCAGCACGCATAAGCGGGCAGCGCCCCGCAACGGCGTGCATCAAACGCGACGCTTGCTGATCGAAAAAATGGATATGGAACCGCACCCCTTATCGGTTTGAGTCTGGCTCCGCAGAAAAACCCGTGACAGAATCGCGCCATGATCGACTTCCGCCCTCTATCCGATGACCATCCCGACCTCGCGCAGTCACCGCTGTTGCGTGCGGCACTGCTGACACTGCAGTACGCCCAGGAACACGGGACCATCGGTTTGACCACGGCGAAGGCATTCAAACGTGTCTTCGTCCATTGGGCAGTCAAACAATTTGCCTGGCCCGGTTCCAGCGCAGAGGAAATGTTCCGCTACAACAAGGTCATCAATGAGTATGAGTTTCCACCGCTTGAGGTGCTGCACTACCTTTTGATCACCCTGCGCCTCGGGCGGCACTTCAAAGGTGACTTCAAGCTGACAAAGCGCGGTGCAGAATTGGCGCAGGCTCCGGGAAAGCTGTTTGCTGAACTTGTCCCTTTCTTCGTTCTCGAGATCGATCACGCGTCATACGCCCGCTTTGAAGACCGCCCATTCGGCAAGTGGGATGTCTGGATGAATGTCATCAACGTCGAGGCCGATCACGGCACCACCGAGCGGGCGCTGTTTGCGGTATTTTATGGCGAGGAACATGATTGGGACAATGACGGATGGCGCGAAATGGCCGCGTTCTCCTCCTGCGTCTTGCGCCCACTTGAATGGGCCGGGTTGCTTATGCAGACCCATGAAGAACGCGGGGCGAAACATGTGCACCACGTCTTCAAGACGCCGCTCTGGCGCAGCACTTTAATGTTGGATACCGACGACATGTTGCGGCCGGTTTCCGACCAGTAAGCATTCGGCGAGAGCGGACCTTCGCGCGTGACGCAGAGAACGGCAGTTCAGAGCCCAACTTTACCGGATGCTGCATTTTCCACGAATGTCTTCTTCTATCGGATACTGTTGAAAAAGTCCATTGATTGGCGTGCCGGTCGTGTCGCGGAAGTGGTGGAAATTCGAAGGCGGCGTAATCTCCGGGTGACCTGAAACCCACCCAACCGGCGGCGCCAACCGCCAGGGAGATC
>NZ_QLMG01000122.1 GCF_003259905.1 Salipiger aestuarii
CGGGCAGTGGTCAGCCCACTTGTCAGCGCAATTCGCACCGCGTCTTGGCGGAAGTCGTCCGTCCATTTCAGTCCCATAGTCCGTCTCCTTTGGTGCAGTAAATGCTATCAAAGGAGCAGCATCAAACCGCGACAGGTCCATTTGCCTCACTGCCCCGTGAATTGTGGAGGGCGTTTCTCGTTAAATGCCAGTACGCCTTCGCGTCGATCTGATGTGGGGACCGTGCGGTTGTACGCTTCGATCTCGATGGCGAGCCCTGTCTTAAGGTCTGTATCAACCCCCACAGTCATTGCACGTTTGGCCTGTCGCACCGCGATAGGCCCGTTCGCGGCAATCTGCTGTGCTAAAGCCAGCACACCGGGAATCAGATCTTGTTGTGGCCAAACATGGTTTACCATACCCCATTCAGCAGCTTGACCAGCACTGAAGGATTGTGCCGAGTAAATCAGTTCTTTGGCCCTGCGCGAACCAACCGCGCGTGGCAGGTTTTGTGTGCCGCCACCGCCCGGGATGATACCCAGTTTAGGCTCGGTCAAAGCAAAGCGAGCCGTTTCGGCAGCATGGATGAAATCACAAGCCAAAGCAATTTCCGTACCACCGCCATAGGCTGCCCCGTTCACTGCCGCAATCACGGGAACCGGGCAGTCCATAAGTGTATAGAAAGCTTGTTCAAAGATCACATGCTGGCGCTGCCATTCTGCATCAGACATGCTGTTGCGTTCCCGAAGGTCCCCGCCGGCACAGAACGCTTTGGTTCCAGCTCCGGTTAGAACCACACAGCGCAAATCTGCTGGATCCATCAATATGCTTCGAAACTGTTCAAGCAGATCCTTGCCCATCTGAGTATTCATGGCATTTGCAGAAGCGGGCCGATTCAAGGTAATCAGCGCTATGCTTTTATCTACTTGCTCGAAAGACAGGGTTTCAAACTGGGTCATGTGGTGCCTTTTCATATTTCCCGTTCCACCAGGATTGTTTGAGGGAACCGGTCGCCGAGGTAAAATGACAGACTTACCTCGAACAAGATACCCTCGTTTGACCAGTAGCGCCGCCGTTCCATCAGCGCAGGTGAGCCGGGTTCGCATATCAAAGCCACTGCCATATCTTCTGGCATCGGGATGGCATTGTTGCAGCACTGCGGCCTGAGGGCGAGAGAGCCCCTTTCCCCGCTGGCGTCAGGCCAGGCGAATGATCTCGGCGGTGCCGA
>NZ_QLMG01000123.1 GCF_003259905.1 Salipiger aestuarii
CCATCGGGACCATCCCGCCAGCCGAGGCAGAGACCAACTTCTACGCAGCTCTGGAAACTGAAGGCATGGCCGCGTAACTAAACGTAATTAGCCTCCGGCAAACCCGGCGCAGTTCAGGGTGATGCTGAAGGTCGGATAATAGTGTCTTTTCGAACGGTACCGTACGCAAGCACACTCAGGTGGTTCAGGCTATGGTATCCGTCTTTAACGCTGACATCGACATCGGGTATGTGTCACCCAGGCTCCTTGATGCGCTCGGGTTGTAACCGAACTTCCGTTTATAGTCGCGGCTGAAATGCGTAGGGCTCTCGTAGCCGACTTTGTAGGCCACAGATGCAACGGAGCGGCGACTGTGCTCAAGCAGTTCCATAGCGGTGATCAACCGAAGATCTTTCTGAAACTGCAACGGAGTTGTGCCAGTCACTTTTTTGAAGTGTGAGTGAAAGGCTGAATTGCTCATCCCGATCTGTTCCGCGATATCCGGTACCTTCAAGGGAGCGGCCAGCTGTTCGCGCATCACGGCAATGGATCGCGAAATGCGACTGGCCGAACCGTCTGTCGCCATGAGGTTCCGAAGCGAAGCCCCTGTTGAGGACGTCAGAAGGCGGAAATGGATTTCCCGCAGCACCTGTGGGCCAAGCACTGACATTGCTGCCAGGTCGCCGCTCATATCCAGATAGCGGTGCAAGGGTTCGACCCAGCTTGGGTCGGACTGCGAGCAACTGATCGCACCTTCCTGCCTCTCGCTGTCCCGAAGGCCATCCAACTGCGCATATAGTTCGCGCAATGTCACCAGATTCAGCGAGAGCACGATAGCCAGATAAGGCCGCTGCAGAGAGGCCTGCGTAATCCGGGAGATGACAGGCAGATGCTGACTGACAATCAGCGCATCTCCGGCACCGATCTCGACGGATTGGTCGCCGGATCGCATCGTCTTTGCGCCCTGAAGCACCATACAGAGAACGGGTTCATATGCATATGCTTCGAGGGCGCTTGGAGCGTCGCGCCGATAGATGCAAACAGCCGGTGGGGGTGCAGACGCCACGGCTCCATCAGGGGCGCAAAGATCGACAAGCTCTGTGAAGAACATAATACCTGCTTCCCTCTTCTGGCTAGGTGTTTAGTCCCAGCGAGTGATGGGTTGGATCGACAGTGAATCTTTCTGGCTCTCTTGTCCAGATTTTGCAGATGAACTCGAATGGCG
>NZ_QLMG01000124.1 GCF_003259905.1 Salipiger aestuarii
CGCCCGGCGCGCGTGCGCCAGACGGAGAAGCCGAATACCCAGATCCAACCTGCAGACTCTCGTCATGAATGAGGGACCAGCAGGGGGCAGGTCACTGCCTGTCGATCAAAGTGCTGTTCAAGCTGCCGCTCAGACAGACCGCCGGGATGGTCGCCAGTCTGCTGCGGCTCGCGGAACTGGACTGGCCCGTTCCGGACTATTCGACCTTGAGCCGGAGGCAGAAGACCCTGAAGGTGCAGATCCCCTATCGCCGTGCGCATGGCCCGCTGAACCTGCTGATCTCCTCTCGTGACATTGCTGCGCAATGCACTGCCGGGCAGTGGACGGCACCGGGATCAAGTTCCTGGGCGACGGCGAATGGCAGGCGCGCGAGCACGGCGTTCAGGGTCAAGGCCAATGGCGCAAGGTGCATCTGGCGATGGATCCGGCGACATCAGACATCCGCGCCGTGGAATTCACCCCCAGCTGCGACGGCGATAGCCCGATCCTCCCGGACTTGCTCGGCCAGATCCCAGAGGCAGAGCAGATGGGCACTGTGACCGCCGATGGCGCCTATGACACGCGCCGTTGCCACGGCATCATCATCGCCCGTGACGCCATCCCGATCATTCCAATCCGCAAGAACGGGCGGCCTTGGAAAGAGGACTGTCCGGCTGCGCGCGCCCGGAACGACACTCTACGCGCCACCCGACATTACGGCAGGGCGTTCTGGAAACGCTGGACCGGATACCACGCCCGCAGGCGGATCGAAGCGAAGATGCGCTGCCTGAAATCCTTCGGCGAACGCATCGCGGCACGAGACCCCGACCGCCAGACCGCTGAAATCCAAATCCGCATCGCACCCATGAACCGATCCAACGCCCTCGGTACTGCCGAGATCATTCGCGTCGCCTGACAGAAAAGGGGACCGGGGCAGTTACGCATCAGGTGCGGGTTCCGCAACAACGCCTATCAATACGTCGCCGTAACGGGCGCTGACGAAAATGACCGATGAATGCTGCAAAAAATCACATTATTGCCCACCCCGATATCAAGAATTCAGCCGCGCAAAATTATTGATATTGCGCGGCTAACTTTAACGGAGAGATTTTCGCTCCAACTTTAGGTGTTTAGTCCCGGCATCTGGTGGATCGGATTCAGGATGAATCGATCAGGCTCGGAAGTCGAGATCTTGCAGATGTATTCGTAGGGCGTGAG
>NZ_QLMG01000125.1 GCF_003259905.1 Salipiger aestuarii
TGTAGTGCCACGGCACGGTGTTCTCGTCGGCCCATTTCAGGATCGCCCGACTGGTAAACTCGGTGCCGTTGTCACTGACGATGCAGCCGGGCTTAGCTCAGACAGGCGGGGACCGGGCCGGCCCTCATGCGGCGCAAGCCAGGTCATCTCCTTGTCCTGCCGCCCTCTTGCACATGCGGGCATGTGCTGCCGGGCAATGGATCAGCAGGGAGCCACGCTGCCTCAGCGCGGTGTTGTAGCTGGGCCAGTTCGTCGTGCGGTAGCGGGCGGGTGAGGGCTTAGTCATGCAGCCCATCTAACCACATGGATTCACGATGTGAATCCTGCGAAGGTCGGGTTCTGCAACAACGCCCTTTCGGACCTGTCGTGGTTTTATGCCGCTCCAGATGCTCGTTTGAGCCGCTTTCCGTTCGATGTCTTCAGATGGCCTTCTGCTCCTGAACCTTGATCTAATTAACGCGGCACACGCGCAATTGAGAACGGCGGAGCAAAAGTCGGCCACGGCACCAATCGGCTCTCAGCCTGCTGGAACTGCTTCGCTGTGCCAGAAGGGCTGCGGGCTACCTGTCCGTATATCCTGCTTATCCCGAAGCGAAGAAGACGCGCCTACCTTTTTCGGGCCTTTTCTAGGGCAACTAATAAAGGATTGAACCGATGGTTGGCCCCACAATGACAACGGATACGTCTTCTTATGCGACGCATGCCCCTGAAATCGTTTGCATCCGCATTGGAGAATACAGCCTGGTTCAGGGAGAGCTGATATGGGAGCAGAATGGCGTGGCCTGTGTCAGACATCGGAACCGGCTTGTCGTCGGTCGGCGCGTTGAGGCCATTCGCCGGAGTCAGCTGCAATGATGCCCTCGGTCCTGGGTGTCGACGATTCAGGCATTATTCGAGCTGTTGTCGCCTTTAGACTTGAAGCAGCGGGATACACGTTCTTTTCAGCTGTCGATGGCGTCGACGAGTTGGAAAAAGCCGCTGAGTTGTGCCCCGACGTCATCATCACTGACATACGGATGCCACGAATGGATGGGATCACGTTTACCCGTAAGCGGCTCTGTTGCACAAAACGGCTGACGGCCACGCTCCCCCTTTTCCCGGACACGCTTGTCCCGCGGTCTCTGTGACGGGTATGCCGAGCGCAGTGAAGCCGTTCATGACGGCGACACGAACCTGAAGCG
>NZ_QLMG01000126.1 GCF_003259905.1 Salipiger aestuarii
AAGCCGTCCGGCGCGGGGGTTTACCCCCATGAGGACGCGCACGTTGTCGAAGACAATGTATAAGCGCGCATTTGTTTCTTTTCAACCTATCCATCTCTCGCTACCTTCGCCCCATTAGCCCCGAGGTTGCCCCATGTCCAAAAGCCGCCCCACCGACGCCCGGATCAAAGAGCTGGCCGAGAAGAAAGTTCAGCTCGATGCTCAGATCGCAGCGCTTGATGCCCGGCGGCGTCTGTCTCAGAAGAAAGACGAAGACCGCCTCAAATGGCTCCTGGGCACCTTGGTCTTCGACCGTTTGAGCGCCGAACCGGCACTGCAGGAGCTGGTTCGGCGCGACCTGCCAGACCGCCTCAGCCAGCGGGACCGCGACCGGGGATTGTGGCAGATTCTGTTTCCTGAAGAACGAGAGGGCCGGTCATGAGGTTTGTTCTGGAAGCCCGCCACTGGGTGATCATGATCGGCGCTGTGATCCTGGCCACTGCCGCAATGATCCTCGCTCCGCAAGCGGTCGCGATCTACCCGGTGACCACCTATGCGGTCCCGATCATCGCCGTGGCCGCCATCCTCGACACCCTTGGGACAGCCGCAGAGCGCCTGAGGTGGCCCCTAAAGCTCCTCGCATGGGTCTTCCTGTGCGCAGCCGCCCTGACCGCCCTGTGGCCCCTCAGAAGCCCGCTCAGCGACATGTCGGCGACTATCCAGGCGTGGACAGGTCAGGGGTGGCCCCTGCCCCGTTCCATTTGGGAGGGCCTCAAGGGGCTGGCGCGGTATTCTGACCCCCAGAAACAGGCCATGGCGATCTCCTTCGCGCTCGGGGCCTGTGGCGTGGCTATCGCTGTCAGCACCCCGCTGATGGCGATCTTCAATCCGCGCATTGGCCGCAACCGCAAATCCCGCACCGGCCCGTGGCAAGCGGGTTGGATGGACCCGCGCGACATTGCCCAGCTGAAGCGCAACAAGACCGGCCTGCCCCTCGCCCTGCACAAGGGCAAGCTCCTGCGCTACGTCAAGAACGATGCGAAGGGATGGCGCGGCGGGCATCACCTCGTTGTCTCCGGCACACGCGGCGGCAAGGGCGTCAGCGCCGTGATCCCGGCGATCCTCGACCACCAGGGGCCGGTCGTCGTCCTGGACATCAAGGGCGA
>NZ_QLMG01000127.1 GCF_003259905.1 Salipiger aestuarii
CGAGACCGAGAAGACCGAGCTTCTCAATGAGACCATGTTCCGCAACCTTGCACATGCAAAGGTGATGACCGCAGCCCGGGCGGATGACGACAACAGTGTCCGAATTTCGGGCGGCACGGTGCAGATCGAGGGGGTCCGGATCGGTGATACGCCGATCACCGAATACGACGAGATCGAGACCGAGCTGCAGACCGCGCGCCCCGCATCGGACGTTCTGGACCTGTCGCCCATGCAGATCTTCGAGGAGGGCGTGGGCGCCGAACTGGTGCGCGACTGGCCGCTCGACGATGCCGGCAACCGTACCGACGGCCCCGCCGTCGACACGCCGATCCGTCGCTTCACCGGCGACGATGCGGCGGGCGTGCGCATCGTCCTCAACTGGTCGGGCGGGCTCTTCCAGAACAACCGCGATGGCGAGCTGAAGACGCTCTACACGGCGATCCGCGTCCGCCAGCGCCCGAGCCTTGACGTCGAGTGGGAAGAGGTCGCGCTGCTCGAATACAGCGAGAAGAAGGATTACCAGTTCTTCCGCGAACTGGCCTGGACCGTCCCGGCCCGCGGCCGCTGGCAGATCGAGGTCATGCGCACCGACAATCCGGCCGACGATCGCGAGATGAAGACCTGTCGCTGGGAGTTGCTGCAGACCCTGCGCCCCGAGGCGCCCGTCGCCTGGGGCGGCACCGTCACCAAGCTGGGCATGCGCGCCCGCGCCACCGCCCAGTTCAGCGGGCAGATCGACCGGCTGAGCGCGCTGTGCAGCCGGATCATCCCCGATTACGACGCCGCGACCGGCACCTGGATGGAACGGGCGACGTCGAACCCCGCCAGCGCCTTCCGCGCCGCGCTGCAATCCGAGGCGCTGCCCGAACGCCTGCGGGCCGCCGACAGCGCCATCAACCTCGGCCGCATCGAACATTGGCATGCCTTCTGCACATCCAAGGGTTTGACCTTCAACCACGTCTTCGAAGAGGATGGCTTGAGCCTCGGCGATGTGCTGGCTGACCTGCCCCCTGCCGGTCCCTCATTCATGACGAGAATCTGCAGGTTGGATCTGGGTATTCGGCTTCCCCGTCTGGCGCACGCGCGCCGGGCGC
>NZ_QLMG01000128.1 GCF_003259905.1 Salipiger aestuarii
TCCTTCCATTCATGAGAAAGGATCGCACCATCAAACCGTGGGATCAAACACCCAGTCTCAACATGTCGCGGCTGAGAGATTCCAGCTTGGCATCGTCGATCTGTTCGGAAATGCCGATGGCGCTGACCGCCAGAAAGGGTTGGTCCCTGGGACCGGGCAGGGTGATGGCGACGGTGGTGATGCCGATGGCAAAATTGCCCCGATCCACCGCAAGGCCCACTTCCCGGACATGGTCCAGACCAGCAAACCACTGGTCAAAATCCGGCGGTCTGGCCAGGCGTATCTTTTTGAACCGGCGTTCAATTGCCGCCCTGGGCAGGGGGCTTTGCGCGGCAAAGCAGCGCCCGAAAGCCCCCGTGAACAGTGGCAGCCTTTGTCCGATCCGCATCGAGATCTGCACCGTTGCCGTGGGTTCGGTCCGGTCCACCAGCACCACGCGGTCTTCCGACACGACCCGCCACAGGTTCATGGCGACACCGAATTTCAAAGACAGGCGCTGCAACTCGGGGTGCAGCGCACGTATGTGGTTATCGCCGGCTAGCGCTCCCTGGGCAAGCGACACCACACCCATTGAAAGCGCATAGGTTTTAGTGAAGGGATCGAAACTGACCAACCCTTCATGGACCAGGGTGCGTAACAGGTTGAAACAGGTCGACGGATTGATACCCAGATCGCGGGCCGCCTGCGTCACGCCGACGCCGCCACAGGCTCTCTGTAGATAACGCAGGATCGCAATCCCGTTTACCAGAGCCCTGACAAGTTTTTCCGGTGCTCGATCCATCATCAGACCCTCGGGTAGAAAACTCTATTCTTGCAGGAGAATACCCCACACCTCGTGGGAATTGTAAAGGAAGGTCGGTAGCCAAGGTCGGCGAACTGGATCCGCTCGCCGACGAATGAACAAGATCAGAGTTCGTCGCGAAGGTGGGGGCGAAGGTCGAGTACCGGCTCTGTTGCACAAAGCCCGTGAGGGAGTCACCTCTTGAATCCAGGGTGATAGCTGGGGGGCCATGAGCAGTCCGACACCCCCAAGCTACAAGAACAAGAACTGGCGGGCCTCTCATGA